>JBGAIN010000001.1:0-202495 GCA_044225505.1 Limisphaerales bacterium | reverse complement strand
GGAGCTCAATGAGATTATCGCTAAAGCATGCGCGCACGATCCGAGCCAGCGCTATTTGGAAGCAGTGGCGCTGGTCGACGACCTGCGCGTTTTGGAGGCTGGAAGATCTGTTAGAAAGAAACACTCGCGCCAGCAGTTCTGGAGTTTAGGTAAGAAAATCGCTCCTTTAATAACGGTGGCCGCGCTAGTTGCCCTGGGTTTCGGACGGTCCCGTGTCATTGGCTACGCCGAGTCCAAAATATCGAGAGTCAACGAGTTGGTGGACCAGGGTAATTACGTGATCCTGAATGGTCCGCGAGAACGTTATCGCCAGGCTTCGGATTACTTCAAGCTAGCCATTGATATCGATGACACCTTTCTCCCGGCCTACTTTGGACTATTCCGGACCCAAGTCCAATTGGAAGGACCTCCGAGTTTACGCGCGACTGCCGCAAAAATGATGAGTCTGTCCCCGTCGCGGGCCGAATCACGCGGCGCTTTGGCCCTGGTCAAGTGGCGCGATTTCAAATTCCGAGAAGCGCTGGCGGAAGCGAAACTTTCTACCGAGCTGAGAGCAGATTCACGAGAAGGAGCCGCCTACGCACATCTTGCCTACGGATTTTTCCTGACAAACCTGGGTTATCCGGAGCGAGCTGAGCTGGAATATCGTGCTGGTGAACGATTGTTGCCTTCTGACCCTTTCTTTCACGATCACCTCGCTTTCACATTCCTGATGCGGCGAAACTTTAGCGAAGCCCTGATTCACTATCGAAAATCGCTCGAACTAGCGCCGGGCCATCTCAATGGCCTCTACTGGATAGGGCGGACCTACGAGGAAATGGGAGAATTTGAAAAAGCGCTTCAGTCGTTTGAAGAGTTTGATCGGCTGGACAGGGTGGATGAAGGCATTCGCAAAACGCGCTACGGGGAGCTGCGCCAAGCCGCGCGCGCCGGACGCGAGGCGTATTGGCGAAAGCGCCTTGAACATGTGCTGAAGGAGCCTTCGCCAGATCTCTACAAGATTTCCACCGTATACGCGACTCTTGGAGAAATGGACAAGGCCTATGAATACCTCGAAAAGGCCTGTGAGCAGGGCAACTTTGACGGAGGACCAATGTGCGATTTATGCTGGAGACACACAGATCCGCGATTCATTGCTATCATGCAACGGTTTGGGTTGATGGACGAGATCCCTCGCTAGCGTGGCAAGGAAGACACTCCCGTAGCAAATATGCGACCGACCTATTATAGCCTATTGACTAGTCTGTTTGAGGAGACCAATGCTGCCCTACCGCCTCGGTTGACATCCGCAGTTAATTAATCTGACTCGGCAAATCCCCCGAGGCACGCCCGGAGAATTAAATTGCCGATCGATAGTTATGATGGGTAGTGCCAAATCGACGACTTTGCCAGTGAAAAGGTCCCGGCCAGCCAAGCCGTTCAAAAAAGCCAAGCCCAATTCGTTGGGGTATCAGAGGATTTGTTGTCGGTGGAACCGGGCAGCACGATACTGGCCGCCGGGCTGAGTCAAGTTGTCTCGAACGTCGGTAAGCGTTTGAACAATCCTGTGAGCCATAATAGATCGGTCGAAGGTCGTCAGCCGTTACTTACTGGATGGCCGCTCGAACGCAGCGAAATCCGAGGCCGTAACCGAAAGCATTCGCGGGATCGCTACCCAGGTGGTCGCGTCTTGCGCAGCGGCACTGCTCGGACGAGCGGTCCGGCCCACAGCACCAAGTTCCACCACGGACGACTCGGTCGACTCCTGCCGAAGGTCCTCTTGGATCCGTCTGGGCTCCGCTGCTATAACCCGCGTACACGTCCCAACACAAGTTAGCCACGTTGCCAGTCGCGTCATACAACCCGTACCCGTTGGGCGAAAAATATCCAACCGGATTCGTGTACGGTTCGGTTCCGTCATTAAAGAGAGGATTTGGACCGTCACTGGGACTGGCGTCATAATGGTAAACGGAAGGATTAGCAGAGTAGTTTGCTCTGCTCCAATTGATCGTGTCCACGTCCCCCCAGGGGAAGCGACGGCCAGAAGCTCCGCCGCGTGCTGCCTTTTCCCATTCAGCTTCGGTTGGCAGGCGGTAGCCCGTGGCGATCCAATTTACGAAGGAATTCTCCAAGTTGGTTCGTCCGCTGCGGTAAACAGTCAGATGGCTCGCTGTCGTAAAATAGCAGAGTGAAAGCCCTTCCATCTCGGATCGTGCATTGCACCACTTCACGGCGTCATACCAGCTCAGGGTGTTCACCGGTTGGTCGGGGGCTTTGCCCATTCCAGGATTGTCGAACCCATAGCCGTGGCTTGTCGCCCAATCGTAGACCTGCTGCCAGAGCGCATAGGTCACCAACGTTTTATCCACGTAAAACGCACTGACGTTAACGGTGTGGGTCGGGAGTGCATCCGTTTCACCATCCAGCGTGTCACCCATCGTGAATGACCCGGTGGGTATAAGAACCATTCCCGTTGGCAAAGATGCTTCCAGCACGCGATAGTATCGCTGCGTGGACCGCGTTGCGTCGGTATCGACAAACCAATAGGGGCTTTGCGCCACGGCTAGGTTTGTCAAGACGAGCCAATTCGTCTGATTCAGATCCGTCTTGTATTGGATTGTATCCACTGTCGCCGAGGCGCTTGTGACGGCCAGTCGGGGGACCATGGCGATGCTTTCGATAACGGGCTGCGCAGAGGATGAGGCGACGCTTTGCAGAAGCGCAAACCCGCAAGCAGCGAGGGCTAGGTTATTTGCTGTTCTTTCTGAGATAATTATCATTTTGGTGAGTTTTAAGCGTGTTGAATCCACGCTCCTACCACGGTCTGAACTCGATCATTTTAACGGATTGTTCACCGAATTTCGAACGGTCGGCAATCGTGTGGACTTCCATTGGATTGGCCTATCCAGCACCGAACTCGTCGAAAGCTCCCTGCCCGATCGTGTTAAATTCGGCCTCGTCAGAACGTGGTCAGCGTGTGCAGGCTTTTATTAAAACCCCTGAGACCATGTCGCTGCGCACTGAAGACTCCAATCCGACACGACAGAGCCTGCTCGAGCGGCTCAAGCGTTGGGACGACACTAGTGCTTGGCGTGAATTCTTTGCGACATACTGGGAACTGATCTACAAAGTCGCTCGCAAAGTCGGATTAAACGACGCCGAAGCTCAAGATGTTGTTCAGGAAACCGTCGTTGGCGTACTGCGTAAGATCGGAGAGTTCAATACCAATCCAACCCGCGGGTCTTTCAAGTCCTGGCTGCTAGGCCAGGCACGCTGGCGAATCGGGGATCAGTTTCGAGCACGAAAATGTACGTTGCGGAAGACTGGAAAGGCAGTACAGGAGACACGGGAGATTCTCGACTTGCCCGAAGAGCAGTGGCCCCACACCGATCCGCCGCCGCATCGCACGGCCGAGCCCTCGTCAGACGAATTTGAAGCGTTGTGGAACGAGGAATGGGAGCAGCATGTCTTGCGAACCGCAATGGAGCACGTCAAGGCTCAGGTCAGCATAAAGCAGTTTCAAATGTTCGAGCTGCATGTCCGACAAGGGCTGTCCGTTGGCGACACGGCAAAGGCCATTGGGACAACGAAGGCGTCTGTCTACATGGCAAAAAGCAGGGTCGGGCGAGTGCTCAAACGCGCAGTTTTAGCACTCAAGCTCCAGTAAGAAGCCAGGTCACCTTATCGAACGGTTACGTTTGGCGATGGCGAGGTATTTCTTGAACGCGACAATGCTAATCTCGACGCCAGGCGACAATGAAAGGATGACTCATTGGCCTACGGCCAAGCGGTCCGGTTAGCTGCGCTAGGTGAGCGAGGAGCGGTGGGAAGGTTGATCAAAGCGTGGAGTTGAGACAACTCGCCGATGTTTTTCGCGGAGCACCGGAGCGTCACTCGTGCTCCTTGACTAGCCCCATGAAACTGATTTGCTACGTCCTTCGCGATTGGATGAATATCAAGAACAATGCCTGCGCGGTCTTTAGCACAACGCATTGGACCCAGATTCTTCAAGCCACAAACCCCGCCCAGGATTCGGATCGCTCGGCGTTCGCGGGATTGTATTTAAGCTACTGGTATCCGCTCTACCTGTTTGTCCGTCGCCGCGGCATTACTGCGGTCGACGCGGAGGATTTGACCCAGGACTTTTTCGCGCATTTGGTGAGCAGTCAAAGTCTGACGGGTTTGCAGCGGGAGGGTGGCAAATTCCGATCTTTCCTATTGAGATGTCTCGAAAACTTCCTGAGGCACAAATGGCGGCAGGGGCAGGCACAGAAGCGCGGTGCCGGGCAACAACCGCTTTCAATCGATGTCGAAGCGGGCGAGAGACGATTCTTGCTCGAGATTCGGGACGAAGAAACTCCTGAAAGAGCATTTGAACGGCAATGGGCGATCACATTACTGGAAAACGTGACCGAACAGTTGTGTGCTGAATATGCAGCCGCGAATAAGAGCGAGCTTTACGATCATTTGATCAAATATCTCCGACCGGATCGCTCGGGATTGCCCTATTCAGCCACCGCTGCCGAATGCGGGATGACCGAAGGGGCGTTGAAAGTGGCGGTGCACCGGATGCGACATCGATATGGGGAATTACTGCGACTGGCTGTCTCGCAGACAGTCAAGAGCGCGGAGGAAATTGACGAAGAAATACAATACTTGATCGGAGTGGTCTCCCTCTGAAGGTTGTAACCTTTGGCCCAAAATTGCTTGGCAAAGAAAGACGATGTCGAAGCAACTCTGCCCCGAATGCGGCAAATCGGTTTCCTCGTTGCGTGACGGGCGATGCCCGGCGTGCCTTCTTTCTCTTGGCTTGCGCCATTTGGAGCCGGACGACAGCGAAACACCCACGAGCACACCGGTAGCAGGCACGATTATTGGGCGTTACCGGTTGATCGAACACATTGGCGAAGGCGCATTTGGAACGGTTTGGATGGCCGAGCAACTGGAACCGGTGCAGCGTCGTGTCGCCCTCAAGCTGATCAAGCTCGGCATGGATACGCGCGAAGTGATGAAGCGCTTTGAGGCGGAACGGCAGGCGCTGGCCATGATGGACCATCCCCACATCGCTCGCGTGTTTGACGGCGGGACGACGGAAACGGGACGACCTTTCTTCGTGATGGAATGGGTCCGGGGGGCGCCAATTACAGAGTTTTGCGATTCGCATCACCTGCCCACGCGCGAACGTCTCAAGCTTTTTATCCTGGTATGCGAGGCGGTGCAGCACGCGCATCAGAAAGGGGTCATTCACCGCGACCTCAAGCCAAGCAACATTTTGGTAAGCGAAGTGGATCGGCAGTTTGCTCCGAAGGTCATTGATTTCGGCGTGGCCAAAGCTCTGGATGAACCGCTAACGGAGAAGACGCTCTTTACTCGCTTTCAGCAGTTCCTTGGCACACCCGCCTACGTAAGTCCTGAGCAAGCCAGCCTGGGCAGTTTCGATGTCGATACACGGACGGACATCTATTCGCTGGGAGTACTTCTTTACGAATTGCTGATTGGGCAAACGCCGCTCGACCCGAAAAAACTCCGCAATGCAGGGTACGAAGCGATGCTCAAGCTCATTCGAGAAGAAGAAGCGGCGACGCCGTCGGCTCGGTTATCCACGTTGCACCTGGAGGACCAATCTCTGGTGGCGGCTCTGCGCTCAGAAGAACCGCGTCGGCTCTACAAGAGTGTTCGCGGTGATCTCGACTGGATCACGATCAAAGCCCTCGAAAAGAATCGCGCGCGGCGTTACGAATCTGCGACTGAACTCGCAGCGGACTTAAAGCGATATCTGGCAAACCAACCCATTGCCGCTCGCCCGCCCAGTTCACTCTACCGGTTTCGCAAACTCATTCGCCGAAACAACGTGCTCGTGACGACCTCAAGCGTCGCTGTTCTTGCCGTCGTTCTCAGTCTGTTGATCTCTTCTTGGCAATCCGCGCGCGCGCGCAAAGAAGCGACTCGTCGTCGCGCCTACGCCGCCGAAGTCAATGTGGCCCATCAAGCCCTCGCGGAGAACAACCTGGCCCGTGCGGTGGAAATGCTCGACCGGCAGCGTCCCAAAGAAGGTGAGCAGGACTTGCGCGGTTTTGAATGGCGTCATCTCTGGCAACTTTGCCAGGGAAATGAACAGGCTACTTTCCCAGCGGAAGCCGCCAGTGTGGTCGCTTTTTCGCCAAACGGCGGATTGCTCGCCTGCTCCGCGGATTACGTCGTGATCCGCGAAAGGCCTTCCCATCGGATCATCACCAATTTCCCGGGGGCGATTAACCTATCGTTCTCGCCCGACAGCACTCTCCTGGCGCTGGCAGATTGGAGTTCAGTCAAGCTCCTGGATACTCGGACGTGGCGCGAAGCGCGGACGCTGCCCGAGGCCGTCGCGCCGGTGAAGTTCTCACCTGATGGCAATTGGATGGTGACAGGGAAAGCGCGATCCACAAACCTCGTTGTATGGAGCACAGTCAAGTGGTCGCCAGTGGGTGAATGCCCGAACACCCCGGGTATGAATTGGCACGTTCGGCACGTCGCATCGTTTTCCCCGGACGGCAAACTACTAGTGACCCCCTGGATGGAACTTGGTGTTTCTGGTTTGCGGTTGTGGAAAGTCCCAACTCTGGAACTTTACGCGGACTTGTTCCCCGTGGAAACTCCGTTGTCCTCAGCCGCATTCATGCCGGACAGCAAACATCTTCTAACCGGAGCGTGGGATGGCCGGTTGCTGGTATGGGATGTCACGCAGTCTCCCCCGAAACTAATTCAAAGTTTTCACGAGCATTCCACTCACGTGAGCAACATTGCTGTTCCTTTGCACGGGGATGTATTCGCCACGACGAGTGCCGATCGCACCGTCAATCTCTGGGATCTCACGACTCGCAAACACCTGGTTCGCTTGCGTGGTCATACCCGAGAAGTCTGGGCATTGGATATTTCCCCGGACGGTCAGACGGTCGTCTCTGGCAGTTTCGATGGCACAACAAAGTTATGGAACACACGAGACGCGGTCGCCCCGGCTGGATCCGGCGAGGGCAGTCTAATTGCCGGGTTTACCGCGGACAGTAGGACCTTTGTGCTTGGCCCTGGCCCACCGGCTTTCCGCTGGCATTTTGGTGACGGAATTACGCGACCGGTGCCCGTTTCACCCAAACCGCTGATTCCGGACAACCTGATGAACACGTTGTTCGATGTTCAGGGTAACAAACCCCTTGGCGCCCTGGGTCGCGAGGATGGTTCCGTCGAACTGTGGAATCTCAGCGCAGGAACACAGCTTTTCTCATGGAAAGCGGCAACAAATGAGATCAGCTTCGTGAAGTTTCTGCCGGATGGGAGCGCTATCGCTACAGGCAGCGCTGATGGCAGGCTGGTCTTTTGGAATACGTCCACAGGCGCGGAAATGATTGCGCTTCGCCCGACGACAAATCCTGTCTCTGCTATCGACTTTACATCGGATGGAAAATGGATGGTTTGCGCCTCCAGAAACCGCACCGATGCGGCCATCTGGGATATCGTCAATCAACGGGAACTTCGTCGCCTGAACGGACATGACGGCTACGTGACTTGGGCGGAGTTCTCGCCAGACGACCGTTTGCTCGCCACTTGCACAATGGAAGGTAACGAAGCCAGGCTTTGGGAGTTTCCCTCCGGACGATTGCGGACAGTTCTCAAAGGGCATCTTATGGGCGTGCGCCGTGTGGCCTTCTCGCCTGACGGGCGGACTCTCGCGACCGGCGGCCTCGACGGTAAAGTGAGGCTCTGGAACCTCGCCACAGACCAGGAAATCGTTACGCTGCCTCTTCCGCTCGGCAGTATTTTTCGCTCCCTCTGTTTTTCCCCGGATGGGCGGGTCCTCGCCGCTGGCTATCTAAGCTTTCCGGGCGAACGCGTGAAGCTTTTCAGGGCGCCTTCCTTCGAGGAAATCGCCGCGATGGAATCGCAACAGGAGCAGCATGCCCTTCGGTAATTGTTTTTCCATTCGTCTGTAACCTTGCCGCAATTCCTGCATGGAACCAGTTGGAGTTGCACCGAAGAATGATGAAACAATTTCCATATCAACGGATTGTCCGTGCCTTTTGGGTGGTTTTTCTATCCCTGGCACTTTGGCCCCCCACTCACGGGAAGGAGTTTGATCCTCAGTTTCAGGGACATTGGCCGGCAGAACATCGGGGTTTGGCCCGCTCGGTCGCTGTCTCAGACGGCTACGCTTATGTGGCCGCTGGGGACCTTCAAATCATCGACGTTTCCGATCCCACCGATCCGCGATGGATGCTCGGTTACGACGCAGGCGGGATAGTCCAGGGCGTTACGGTTTCAGGAAGCTTGACCTACATCGCCGTAGCGGGCTACGGCCTGCAGATCCTTGACATCTCCGCTCCGGCCCAGCCAAGGAAAATTGGCGGAATTAAAACATCGAGCGATGCGATGGATGTTCGGTTGAGAGATAATCGGGCCTATGTGGCCGTTGCGGATGGCTTGGAGGTGATCGAGGTCTCAACTCCGGCCAGTCCGCGGTCTCTGGGAAGATATCAGTCTCACGGAGGCATCAATCGAGTAGCCGTTTCCGACAACTATGCATATCTGGCTGGGGTGGACACCGATATCGCGGCTGTCGAAGATGTGCAAGTGATCGATCTTGCGGATCCTTCACAATTAAAAAGAGTGGGTGTTTACGATAGCGGATGGGACGTACAGGATCTCGCTATCTCAGGCAACTATCTGCATGTGGCTTCTATAGGGGTTGGATTAAGCACGCTGGATATCTCCGATCCGGCTTCACCGCGACTTGTGAGCACCTATACGACCGATATGAACGCGGCTGGCGTAGCCATTTTCGGTCATTACGGAGTGCTCTCTTCCGGAACCGCGGGTCTGCACCTGCTTGATTTCTCAAACCCGACCGTTCCGCCGACGCGCATTTCGTTAGCCCGCTTCCAGGATCACCGGAGTATGTCGACTGTGACTATTAACGGTAATTTCGCCTACGTGGCCGCGAATCTTGATGATGATTTTCTTGGTTTACCATTGGGTTCTGTGTTGCAGGTCGTCGACCTTTCCGATCCCGCTCATCCGCGTCTGGCAGGCGAAGCGAACGCGGGTCACGAAACCCGCGCGGTCGCCGTGTCCGGCAGTTACGCATTCTTGGCGGATGCGAACGCGGGTTTGCAGGTAATTGACCTATCGGATTCGACCCAACTTCGCCAGGTTGGCGGATTTCGAACGGTAGGACACGCCCACGACGTCGTTCTCGGAGGTCGGTACGCTTACGTTGCGGATGGTGAATCTGGATTGCAAATCGTCGATGTTGCCCAACCAACGAACCCGACACCAGCCGGACGAACAGATACAACCGGGTTTGCCGAAGCCGTCGTGTTAGCCGGCCACTACGCGTATGTGGCCGACGGGGAAGCTGGTCTGCAAGTCTTAGACGTTTCCAATCCCTTTGTCCCGGCCTTGGTCGGCGGGCTTGATACCAGTGGCTACGCCAAAGCAATCGCGATCGCACGCGACCACGTCTTCATTGCTGACCGAGCCGAGAGCCTGAAAGTAATTAATGTGGCAAATCCCCGAACTCCGCGGCTCGTGACTACGCTCGAAGGAAAACCAGTCGCGGATCTGGTCACATCCGGTAACTTTCTATTTGCTGCCGGTGGCCCATTCCTCGTCTATGACATTTCCGATCCAAGAAATCCGAAGGAGATTGCAAGTTATACCGGAAACGTTTCTTTCAATGGGATTAAGGTTTCGGGCGATTATGCCTATCTGACTGGAGATTTAGCCATCGGGCTTCATATCGTTGATATCTCGAACCCGGCAAGCCCAAGTCGAGCGGCGTTTTGCGATGAGGTCTTTCCGTTCTTTGAGCAATCGCGAAATGCTCTCGCCGTTACGGGAGAACATGTCCTCCTAGCGGACGGGCGCGGAGGTCTGACCATGATCAAGATGAACCCAGCGAATCCCGTTCGATTGGGCGAGTATGACGCGTTCACTCAATCTCTGGCCTGGTCTCGCAATCACGTCTACCTGGCGGTCAATGGCGTGTGGAATGGAAGCGCCTTTGTTGATCCTGGGATGCATGTCGTTGATGTCTCCAACCCGTCGCATCCGCAAAAAATCGGCGCTTATAGAACCAAAGGAGAAGGCGTGGCTGTGGGGGTCGAGAGAGACCGTGCTTATCTGCTCGAAGAAGGCGTTGTCGAATTCGGCCAACAGTCTCCAATGAGCCTGGACGCGATTGACGTTAGCGATCCCACCAATCCTCAGCAAATTAGCAGGTCCGAACTCAGGCGAAGGGCGCAGCAGTTGGCCATACATAACGATCGTGTTTACGTTTGGTTTCCGTCTGGCGCGCTGCCAGGTGAAATTGAGGTCATAAATGTCAGTGATCCCAAAGTGCCTCAGAGCCTGTTTGTTTATCAACCTAACGACTGGACGCATGGCTTGCCGGCCTCAAGAAACTTGGTCTATACTCCCGACCTCGCTGAGGGTTGGCTAGTCACTGAAAAGACCTCGGACGGAACTGGAACATTTCTAGGCGGATATAAAACACTCGCGTCATTGCAGGGGACTGCCGTGTCCGGAAAATATGCCTACCAGGCCGTCACGCGTGGATTCGGATTCGAGACAGGCCAGACACAAGTACTCGATATTTCCGATCCCGCGAACCCTCGCGAGATCGCTTCCTATCCACGGGGTGGATTCAGTCTCGTGGTCGAAGGTCACTATGCATTTGTAGGCGGGATCGGCCTTGATGTTTTCGACATCTCAAGCCCCTTCAATCCAAGACGCGTCGGTCGAAATGCCGCGCCCGCTTTCTCAACCGGAACCAAACAGCTTGCGGTTGTGGGCGGCCGAGGCTATGCCGCCGGTTGGGATGGAAAGTTTGTTATTTTCGAGATGCTTCCTTTTTTCAACTCCTTGTCGCGGAAAGATACCGAGCTTCACTTAAGCTGGGAGGGATGGGACCGGGCCAGGTTGCAGCGCGCAACGCAGGCTTCCAATTCTGACTGGCAGGATATTCCTTCGTCGGGCACTTCCGCAATTCTTCCGGCGGGGGCGGGAAATGGGTTCTTCCGCCTTAAATCACATTGATTTACTCACTTCCTGGTCCAGCTTCGGGCAATGGCCCTCGAGCCAAGCGTTCCCTGCCTGGCTCCCCCGCCAGCCGATGATCACAGCCGCGGCTCCCGCAGCAGTTCCACCCGTCCGAATCGAATCTTCCTCCCCGTTATAGGCCTCCTGCTGGGTTGGGTCGGACCGGCGTTACTTTTTCGCCGTTGGTGTCGAGATCGACGATTTCAAAGCCAGATTTTTGGAGATCCGCGTAGACGTTGGCTTTGTCTCCCACAAGCACGACGTTAACGGCGTTCGTTTGGAACCAACGACGGGCCAAAGGCTGGATTTGCTGTTTGTCGATTTTCGCGAGGATCTTGTTCTGTTGATCGACGTAATCGGCAGAAAGGTTGTATTCCAGGATGCGCATGATGAAACCGGCTTTCTGGAGGGGTGTCTCATAGCGCAAGGCGTCGGACTGGCCGATGGCGCTACGGGTGAATTCCAATTCTTCCGCGGTCGGGCCGCCGCTGGCGTAATTCCCGAGTTCCTTCAGGACTTCGCGGAGGGCCTGAGCCGTGGCGTCCGCGCGAATGCCAGAGCGGAAGCTGAAGGTGCCCGTGTATTTGTCTCCAGAGAATCCGCTTCCCGCGCCGTAGGTCCAGGCTTTGTCTTCGCGCAGGTTGAGATTGAGACGACTGGAGAACATGCCGCCCAGAGCGTAGTTCGCGAGGCCAGCGCGGTAATACTCGCCGGTGGCATCGTATTTGAGACCGGTGACGTAGCCGACGCGGAACTCGGTCTGGGCGGCTTTCGGGACGTCGACGAAGTAAATGCGTGTTTTCTCGACTTTCGGGGCGGCGGCGAGGCTGGGGATTTTCACTTCACGGTCGGGAAGTTTCGAGAGGAAGCCGAGTTTTTCGACAATCTCCTTCTGGGACACGTCACCGACCACAGCGAGCCTGGAGCCGCGGCGAGTAAGGAAACGGGTGTAAAAGTCCTGCACCTCGTTCAGGGTGAGATTTCGCACGGTTTCCTCGGTGCCGACTTCGCTGATACCGAGGATACTGTCGGACCCGTAATTGACCTTAGCGAAGACTTCACTCGCCACGGCGGAGGGTTGTGACTTGCGAAGTTTGAATCCCTCGAGCGTTTGCTTCTTGAGCCGATCAAAAGCGGCGCTGGTGAATTTCGGCCGGAGAAGCCGCTCTTCAACAAGGGCGATCGTTTTCTCCAGGTTCTTTTTGAGCGATTGCACACTCACGTTGATTTCATCAACGCCGCTCCCGACCGCAATCGAGCTTCCGAGGCGTTGGAGAGCGCTCTGGAACTCTTCCGCGGTGTGGTCTTGGGTGTCTTCGTTCATCATCCGGCCGAAGAGTTGGGCAAGCCCGGCTTTCGTAAGATCTCCGGACTGAGTCAGGTGACCGCCGGGCATGGAGAAAGTGAGGGCGACAATGGGAAGCTCCCGTGATTCAGCGCCGATGACCTCCACACCGTTGGAGAGGGTTTGACGCCAGAAGGGAGGAACTTTGACCACTGGATTCGGCCCGCTGCCTGGCATTTTGGCGCGGTCGAATGTGTCTTTGGCCTTTTGGTATCTTAACCCGGCGTATCCGTGGTCAGTCGCTTTGTAGCCGGTTTTGTCGATGGTGAAGTTTTCCTGGGCGACAATGTTGGTCGGCGCGGCCTTGGTCGCGACGCTCAAGATGACGGCGGGCTTGCCTTTCAAATACTTCTCATAGACGCGCTGGACGTCGGCTTTGGTAACGTTCGTGGAGCGTTCGAGCTGCACTCCAATGTAATTGGGATTGTCAATGAAGGTTTCGAATTGGGCGAGCTGGCTCACTTTAGCAGCGACGCTTTGGAGGCCGTTGATAAGACTCGATTCGACCGAGCCGGTGAACCGGGCAATGTCTTCGTCCGTGACGCCCCGTGCATCAAACGCTTTGATGGCATCGTCATAGAGTTTTTTCGTTTCCGCCAGGGACCGGTTGGGAACCGGTGTGATGGTAATCACGAATTCGCCGGCAAGTTCAGCGGTGGAGTTCCGTGCGTTGGCGGACAGCGCACGCTGGTCTTTCACGAGTTCCTGGTAGAGGATGGAGTTCTTACCTTGGCCGAGGATTTCCGCAAGGCAATCGAGCGCGTATTCGTCCGGATGGAAAGCCGGGACGGAGGGAAACGTGATGACGACGCGGGGTTGGCGGGCGTAGTTGTCGACCAGGGTGAGGTAGCGATCGGCGTCGAGCTTCGCTGGCGGGACCACGGTGCGGGTGACCTCGGGTCCGCGGGGAATCGAGCCGAAGTATTTCTCGACGAGCTTGACGACTTCTGCGGTGTTGAGATCACCACCGACGGTCAGCGTGGCGTTGTTCGGACCGTACCAGCGGAGGAAGAAATTCTTGAGGTCGTCCACGTTCACCCGGTTTAAATCTTCGATGTAACCGATGGTACTCCAGGAGTAGGGATGGCCATAGGGATAAAGATTTCGCCAAATCGTTTCAGCGATGAGTCCGTAAGGGCGATTGTCGACCATTTGGCCCCGTTCGTTTTTCACGGTGTCCCGCTGGACCTCGAACTTACGCTGTGTGACGGCATCGAGGAAAAAGCCCATGCGATCGGCTTCCAGCCAGAGGATCTTCTCGAGCTGATTGGCAGGAGTGGTTTCGTAATAGTTGGTCCGATCACGGCTGGTGGAGCCATTGAGGTTGCCGCCGGATTGGGTCACGATCTTGAAGTGCTCGTCGTCTCCAACGTGATCGCTGCCCTGGAAGAGCATGTGTTCAAAGAAGTGAGCAAAGCCGGACTTGCCGACTTCCTCGCGGGCCGAGCCAACGTGGTAGGTGATATCGACATGCACGATCGGATCAGAGTGATCTTCGTGCACGATGAGGGTGAGGCCATTGGGAAGAACGTATTTCGAGTAGGGAATGACGATCTTTTCGGCGGCGGGTTCGACCCGTTCGACCAGGCGCGCCTCGCCGCTGAAGACGGTCAACGGTGCCGCCTGTGCGAGGCCGCTCCAGAACGCGAGGCCCAGCGCCAGCCCAGCCACGCTGCTCCGCCGCGGAGCGCAGAGCGCGGGATTGGCAAAGATGGTTTTCATCACTTTCATAAACAGGACAGGTTGCCGCTGCCGAAGCCGGGCGAAAGTCTTCTGGTTCATGCGAGTATCTCTGTATGGGATCTGGTTTTTTGCAAGCTTCCGGGAACGTATCGCAATCCTGCAATCCCGGCCAGTGCAGAATGCCCTATACAATGCTGCAAGGCATGAGAATCGACGAGTCCCAAATGAGTCCAGGGGCAGGAGTGAGATTTGCCAGCGACCTCCTGAACTCGGGCACGCGCCATCTCGCCCTCATCCACCAGCGTGCGGGCCACGCGCATGATTTCCTCACGGTAGCGCTCGAGGTGCAACGCTTGAAACTGAAATTAACGCTCGACGCAGATGCGCAGGGGCGCAACTGATGCCGTCAGCGGCTGGAAAGTAATTGACCTTGTGGCACCGGGATCGTCTCTCGTTCAACAGCTCGGACGACTCGCTTTCGGGCCGCATCGTCCGAGATAGCCAGAGCGGTTCCCACCGACTTGAAATCTCGATTCTCAAAATAGCGCAGCAGTAACGCCTCGCGATCCGCCTCATCCAGGCCCTGCATCGCCTCTTCGATAGCCGGGCGGAGTCTGGCGGCATCGTCGCCTGGCAAATCAGGTGCAGAATCAAGGTCATCCATTGCAAGGGCGTTTTGCTCACGAGCCTGTCGGCGCAGTTCTGACCGAACGAGCTTCGCCGCCGCGAACCGGGCGCTGGTGTAGAGCCATCCGGCCACTGACACGGATGGCTGCAGCAAGGCTGCCTTGAGGGCCAAATCGGTAAACACCACCTGGGCCACATCCCGCGCCAGATCAGGATTGCCATTGAGTTGGTGGAGCGCTGCGGAATAGACGAGATCCGCGTGGCGCTCAACCAATTCGGCAAAAGCACTCTCGGAGCGATCCGTGCAGTAGCGTCGTAAAAGTTCGTAGTCGGCCAGCATGTCTTTCGAGCTATAACACCCGCCGAACGTGAAACCGGACAGAAAAACCACGAATGGGGCAAAGGAAGTGGAGCAAGCCGGGAAGCACTTGAGCCGCCACAAAAACCGAGCATCTTTCCGAGGGTGATTGAATCGAACAAGTATCGGTGAACTGATTCACCAAAGCCGTGCTTCTTCAGCGTCATTAAGAGCTCATGCGACCGCCCGCGGGCGTGCCAAGGAAGAGGAGTATCCGATGAACGATTAAGTTCCGAGAATTAGAGAGTGCAGACCGTTTATGGACGGCGCAACCGATAGAAACGGGATCCGTTCAATGGAGACGCAGCCCTGCGAACGCGGCCCCGTATGGGAGGGTTTGCATCTGGAAGAACGACGGGCTGCCAAACAGACGGAGAGCCAAGCAGTTCTGTGGCTTCCAGCAACATATCTTTGGCATCATCCCGCCACGAAATTATGACGACACCATCCGGTCCTGGTTCCACGGCGAGCGCTGGTGCTGGCACGAAGGTGAACTGGTTCGAGGCGGCCGCGCTGCCGTAAAGAGATTCCAGCTTGAATAAGCCAGTCGCAGGGCTTTCAAATGATTTTGAAGGTAGCGTCACAAGGAGACTCAAATCGACGAAGTTTGGATTCGTTGAATGCGTAAAGGACAACGGCAAACCGTTGAAATCTACATTCGTCACACCAGTCAAGTTGGTTCCAAGCAGAGTGACGACTTGGCCATCCGTACCGCTCAGAGCACTAATCGAACTGATTGTGGGTGCTGGCGTGGGATACCAACGCAGATTGAACTTCCCGGTTTGTGGCCAAGTTCCGGCGACGGCAATTGCATATTCCGTTTCAGCCGCTGCTGAAAAAGACAGTCGACTCGTGTTCTGGCTGCCGTAATCGATATTACTGGCGACTTCGGTCAATCCGACTAACTCTTCGCCCGTAAAGACGGTCAAGAGTGAGTTAAAGGACGTTCCCTTTGTAAGATCGAGCGTGAACCATCCGCTTCTCGGAGCTCTCCATCGATACCAAACAGACGCATCGTAGTTCCAGAAAACATATCCATTCGGGGGAGCTTCGCCTGCTTCGACAATGGCCGTGCTGTTGTTACCACTCACGCTTCCTTCTTCTCCGGCAATACGCTCAGCGCCTGCGAAAGCATCGTTTGGCAACGGAAACCGAAAGGTCCAAAGGTAATCATCCGACGGAGATCCCTGGATCAATCGATCAAAATTCCCATCTAATGCCCGGCCTTCGGCATCTTTCGCCGTCGCGGCGATGCGACAGGTGTGATTCGTGCGGGGCAGTGCTGCTGGATGCCGAAAAGTGAATTGTCGGTTGTCCGCCGACCATTCGAAAATCCCTTCCACAGGGGGATTTATGATCAGAGCCTGTTCTACACTCGCTCGGTCCATGGGCTGGCTGAAGGTGACCTTAATCGGCGCGTTTGTGTCTGCTCGCATGCCTGCCGGCGAACTCCATATGACAATCGGCGCGCGCGAGGAATTTGTGAGAGATTGCAGCGCGCGCAGAACATTTAATCGGCCACCGGTTACGATCTTTCCTTTGGCGGTCGGAAGTAAGTCTACGGAACCCAACAGTGCTGTGCGCAATTGGGCAACTGAAATATCAGGCATGGCGGCGGCGAGCAAAGCGGCTGCTCCTGCCACATGAGGACACGCGGCCGAAGTGCCATAGAACCCGGTTACGTAGGTTTCTTCAAAGCCTGTCGTAACGATATCCCTCGCGGGAGCAACCAAATCCACGGACGTGCTGCCATAGTTGAAAATCAGTCCGTCTGAACGATCACTGCCACCCACCGTGATCAGGTTGAACAAATCGTCTGCGGTCGAGCGCCATTGGATAGCATCCAAATTCCAGCCTTCATTCCCCGCTGAGAACACGCAAAGAATGCCTTCATCCCCCGCGGTTCGCACTGAATCGACAAATGCCTGACTGTAAATGTCGTCTGAATCGCTCATGCTAACAATCCGGACATTGATTCCGTGCCGCTTCATTTGAATGATATACTCCATCGCCTCGAGGAATCTTGATTTATTGCTGGTGAATGTGCGCACCAGATTGCCACCGATGATCCTCAAACCCATGATGCGAGCCCGCCAGTTGATTCCAGTCATTCCGGTCCCATTGTTTCCGATGCCCGCTATAACGCCCGCGCAAAAGGTCCCGTGTGCGGCAGGACCAGCAAGGTCAGGACGCGTAAAGCCCAGGTCCATCGGATCGCTCGTATTCTCTACCGTATTGATCCCAAAGACATCATCGACATAACCGTTCTCGTCGTCATCGATGTCGTTGGTGGCTTTGTCTCGGCCTTGGGCGTCCAGACCTGTCTCACCAGGATTCTTCCACATATTCTCGACGAGGTCGGGATGAAGGTAATTTACGCCCGAATCCAGAACTGCCACGACGACGTTTGTGTCGCCTGTGGTGATGGCCCAGGCCTGTTCAATCGCGATCTTCTTGAGATTCCACTGGGATGAGTACTGCGGATCATTTGGAACCACGCGCGTGGGCGCAGATGAGTTGAGCGCCAAGGACGGCAGACTGGGCCGGGGATGGTTTGAGGATCGGCTAAGATCGTTCGGATCGAAGGCGACGCCCGGCTCGGACAACAGTCTAGTTTGGGGCTTTGGCGTATAATTGGGTTCAACGTTGAGAACACCTGGCTGCCCTCGATAGCTTTTAACCCCTTGAGCAACGCTCACGCCATCGGGCAATTGCACCAGGTGCCAGCCGATTGCTTCAAACTGGCGCACGGCGATGGCGCCGACCGCCGCGTCAGCCGCGCGAGCGAGCCTGCTGGATGGCCCCCCCTCGCACTTGACCAACAATCGAACAGTCGAATCCGAGCTCGCGTGAATGGTGACCAAACTCAATAATTCCAGCATAGCGATCAGCCTAAGACACCCCATATCCACGAATTGACAGACTATTTTCGTAAATAAAATGTTTTGCCGTCAGACGCGCGTTCGAGCCTGCCTCGGAACTTAGTCTTGCTATAAAAAGAAGCGGTTCCTGTCGAAAGTAACAGAGAGATTTAGCACAACGGCAGGACAACGGGAAACACTGTCCAAAAGGAATAGATCTCCGTTGGCGATAAAGTCTGGCGTTCCCGCGATCGACGAATTGATCAAAACGCGAACAGACCAAACGCGTCGCAGTGGAGTCAGTCTATGCGACTGGCCAGATCGCAACGAAACGCGGCCGTAGAAGTCGCGCCGTCATCTTCCCCGGGAGCAACGCCGACGGAAAAAGACCTAGTCTTCCACCTCCATGACAATAGCGATGAGAGACAGGTTCGCTGCGTCCTCGAGTCGTCCTTTTGACTGGCTCGGAAGCGCCCAACCCGGTAACGTAACCGGCGTGACCGTAGGCTCGGAAGAACCTCAGATTTTTGCCACCACGCACTGGAGTGTGGTCTTGGCCGCCGGTAGTGACCAATCCAACGGAACTTGTGAACCTGCGCGGGCGGCGCTGGATGCCCTGTGTCGCACTTACTGGCCGCCGGTTTATGCCTATATTCGTGCGCGGGCCGACGGCATTGGCGAGGCGGAAGATCTTACGCAAGAGTTCTTCTATCGGCTGCTCCACGGGGGTTATTTGACACAAGTGGATCCACGTAAAGGCCGTTTTCGTTCGTTTCTTTTCGCTGCGATTCAGCATTTCCTCTCGAATGCACGGGACCATGTTCGCGCTGTAAAGCGCGGCGGGCGCATCGCCTTTGTGTCGCTCGATGACTTGACATCGGAATTGGCCATCCATCTTCATCCATCCACTGATGAAACGCCCGAGACGATTTACGAAAGGCGGTGGGTGGCTACGATTCTAGCGTCGGTCCTCGGGCGGCTTCGCGCCGAGTTTACCACGAATGGAGAAGAGGTGTTGTTTGAGATCTTGAAGCGTTTCTTGACTGGGTCTAAGGCGAACGGCAGCTACGCGGAAGCCGCTACTGGGCTAGGGGTAACAGAAGCATCGCTCAAAATGCGTGTGCAGCGTCTGCGGCGCAGATATGGGGAACTTATTCGTGCGGAGATAAGGCGCACGCTGGCTGACCCCGCCGAAGTCGAAGATGAAATGCGCCATTTGCTGCGGGTGTCAGCAGATTGAATTTGGAGCGCCTGGTCCTGGCGCGATGGAAAATGGGCCAAGATTATCGTCAAAGCCCGTTACTTCGCAGGTTAAATGCTTCTCTTCTAAGTTAGGGTTCCCGGAAAAAACGTATATTGCGCCGGAGGAAGACTTGAGATGAATGGTCCGCACCGTTGTCGGGATTGCAGCGCGGAAATTCGCCCTGGCGCTCCCGAGGGATTGTGCCAGCGTTGCCTGATCAGCGCCGCACTTGCCGAGTCCGATTTTACGCCCTCGGTGGGCCAAGCATCCACCGCTCCGCAAAGCGACCAACTGCCTCGGCGCTTGGGCGATTACGATATCCTGGAATGCATTGCTGCCGGGGGGATGGGGGTAGTCTATAAAGCCCGGCATAGACACCTCGGCAGAATCGCCGCCATTAAGACGCTACCGTTCGGCCGGTTCACACGCGATACCTATAAACAACGCTTCCACGCGGAGGCCGTGGCCGCGGCGCGGTTGCGACACCCCCACATTATCGCGATTCACGAAGTTGGCGAATTCATGGGGCAGCCTTGGTTCGCCATGGATTACGTCGACGGCCCTAGTCTTGCCGAGTTGACCCAGCACCAGCCGCTGCCGAGCGCGCGTGCGGTACGATTTGTCCACACGATTGCAGAAGCCGTTCATTACGCCCATGGCATGGGTATTTTGCATCGAGATCTCAAACCGTCCAACATCCTGATCGATCTGCGCGATCAACCGCATATCACCGACTTTGGTTTGGCTAAGGACTTGACCGGCGAGAGCGAATTAACGACGACCGGCGAGATGCTTGGCTCGCCTAATTACATTCCGCCGGAGCAAATCCATGGGAAACGGGGATCCGCGAATCCGCGTACCGATGTCTACTCTTTGGGGGCAGTCCTCTACCACCTTTTAACCGGACGTCCTCCGTTTGTTGGAGAATCGCTTACCGCGACATTGCAGCAGGTGGCCAGTAACGACGCGGTCTCGCCCCGATTGCTTAATTCTTCCATTTCCATCGACTTGGAAACGATTTGCCTGAAATGCCTGGAAAAAGACCCTGGCAAACGCTACCCCACGGCTCAAGCTCTTGCGGACGACTTGCAGCTCTACCTCGGGAACCGACCGATCATTGCTCGTCCCATCACACGTAGCGCTCGCGTCATCCGCTGGTCTCAACGTAACCCGGCCCTGGCCACCTCCTACGCCCTGTTAATCCTGCTCGCGCTTCTGATTTTAACCGCCTCGCCTCTGGCTATCCTTCGCATCAATAGCGCTCGCAAAGCCGCTCTAACCGCGGCCAAACGCGAGGCCGCCACAGCTCTTCGGGCACGCTTGAACGAATACGCGGCCGATATGTTTGCCGCCGGAAAACTGGCAGAAAGTCGTAATCGAGGTTCTGCCATGTCGCTTCTCCCAAAATATGTCCCAGACAGCCGCTCCGGAAGTACTGACGTAAAACCCATTTCTGATTCGCGCGACTGGCAGTGGCATTACCTAGCCAATGTCACGCGCGATCAATCCACCGCCGTCTTTCCCTGGGATGAGCGAACGCCCTTCGCGATGAGTCTTGCGCCCGACGACAACCGAACTACCGATTTTCGTGGCTGGGAATGGCATTACCTAGCCAACCTCACGCGCGATGACTCCACCGCCGTCCTCCGTTGGGATGATTCGACGGCCTTCGCGATGAGTCTCTCGCCGAACGGAAACTGGATCGCCACTCCAGGCTTAAATGGCACTGTCAAAGTCTGGGATGCGAAGAATAAAACCCTCGCGCAACGCCTGACCGTGAACGAAGTAGTCAGTCCCAATCAGATCTACACGGTGTTGTTTTCGCCGGATGGCAATTATTTGGCGGCTGGGGCGGACATGGCCGCGACGATTCACTTCTGGGACGTTCGAACTTGGCAAAAGAGTTTCGTTTTGACCAATGGTCCCAACTGGCGTGTGCGAGCGCTGGCGTTTTCAGGCGATGGGAGGTTTTTCGCCGCTGGCCTTGGAGCTAATTACCCGGGGTCGGGACTTGTGGTGTGGGATTTAGTAAATCGTGTGCCACTCACTCGTTTGCCCTGGGGCGGATTCGATCTCCACAGTTCTCTTTTGTTTTCTCCCGATTCCAAAACTCTCTTTTACGATCTGAAAGATGGAAGACTCGCACGTTGGAACCCGGAAATTTCTCAGGCCCTGCCTCCGCTGCGATTGTTCGAGGGAGAAATATTTAACGTTTTGTTCAGCGAAGACGGCAAGTTTGCGACGGCTTCTGATCCTTGGGGCAAGACCGGGGCCATTGTCTGGACACTTCCCGACTGGAAGGAGGTTTATCGCTTGACCAACCAAGCGCCTCTCGCGATCTCTTCCCGCCACGATCGATTGGCTACCAGCACAGGCCAGGATCTGAACACTTGGCAACTCAGTACTGGCCAAACTGTGGGGACGCAGAGCGGTCACCAGGCAGGCATTCATTCCGCGGCGTTTTCACCTGCAGAGCCCGCGATCGTCACGACAAGTTGGGACAATACCATCCGCTTTTGGCCACTGCATCCCCCATCGCCCCGAGAGACCGTGCTCAAAGCGGAACGCTCTGAATTTCTCAAGGGCGAGGACAATCTGGTTCAGCCGCCGCAATTCTCCAGCGGTGGAAAGTATTGGACGACAATCCACACCAACGGAACGTTCGCGCTTTACAGCGCTAACCCGCTTGCTCGGATACGCGCTTTCCCTTGGGGTGTCACGAAAATCAGGTCTGCCGATCCCTCGCCAGATGGCAGACAATGTGCGGTGGGAGGCGCTAATGGTGAATTAGTGCTCCTTGATACAACCTCCGCCGGTGTTCGGGCAACCGCTCAATTTTCTAGCAACTCGGTATACAAGCTTCGGTTTTCACCCGACAGCTCCTTGTTGGCAGTAGCGCATTGGTCGGAGAACCAAGAGTGGGCTCTCGACGTTTTGGACGCACCTACTTTGACCCGCAAGTATCACCTACCCAACTCGGGCTTAACGATCAAAGCACTCGAGTTTACGCCCGACAATCGCTATCTGGTTTCGGGAACCTATAGCTCCAAAGCAGAGTTGTTTGATTTGGCCACGGGCAGACTGATTCGCGTCTTTCTGGGACATGACGGAGCGGTGGATTCCGTTTCTGTGACGGCCGACGCTCGTCTCTTGGCTACCTACGATTCCGCGGGAGCAAGAATTCGGCTTTGGGACGCTCGCAAGGCCGAGGTTCTTGCTGTGCTGCATGGTACGGCGGAAACGTATTCTTGCGTCGCTTTGTCCCCTGATGGCACAAGACTCGCCGCCGGGTTTGAAGGAGTAGATCTATGGGACCTGCGCACCGGCAGACATATCCTCACTGCGTCGACGCCTGGCGAATGGTGCCGAGCACTTGCGTGGTCTACCGACATGTCTCAGCTTGTCACCGCGAGCGATGAGTCGCTGCGTATCTGGCCGGCCCCGACTTTTGTCACGGAGGATCATCAACTCACTGCATCACTTCGTGCTCTTCGCCAAGCTGAAGCAACAAACTCACTCCTACTGTTGCCTCGTTAAGAGACTCCGAGGTCTTTAGTCGCCAAGTGGATCTGGCACTGTGGATAGGTTAGGAAAAGTGGAGGTCAAATTAAGATCGTTCGCGACGGATTCTGAGGCCGTTTGCCAGTCGTGGTCATATAACCTTAGATACGATCGCAGATCCCCTACCCGGCCGCGGTATTTGCCGTCAGCGGTGCGGACATCCCGGCCAGCAGCAGGGCCGCCGCATGCCTCTTCGCATTTTATCAATGCCAACCGCGATCCGGCGCTTTCTCGTGGCTTCTTGCTTGGCCGATGTCACCCAACAGATCCATTCGTTCCGTGCTAGCGGAGTGATGTCCACCCAGAGCCTTTGGGCCGCGGCATCGGATTCGATAGCTTCTCGTAGATCTGCAGGCAGTTTGTGGACGGTGCCGTCCGCGAGTTTGGAGGTGGTCATCGGAAGAGTCTTTCTGTCCGGTCTATGGATGGGCATTATACTCGAGCTGAAAACCAGTTCAAGACGCGCAGGGCACGCAGCGTATTCCATCGGATCGAGGGATGAGAATCCAGCAACCACTCGAGGACCGGGACCGCCTGCGGCTCGGCTTTCCGCTTAAGTGAGTTTGGCGCCATCGAATGCGGTTCTCAGGTCGGTTCTTAGGTTACCGAACGACGGAAACCACCGATGAGGGGCGCCCAGCGGGCGTCGACTCGGCCAGCTGCGAGCCTGCCGTTCGTTCGGGTTTATTGCGACGCTAAACGGAATAAGGATCGCAATTCACGTCCAGGCTGTAGAGGAATTCGAGTGCCCCATCCAGACGCTTGTGCACCCAAAGAACGTGAGCATTTGTCCCTTTGCCGAAGAAACCTAAACTGCGCGAATAATCGATGGCTTCGCTCTCGCCTTTCCAAGTGACTCGCTCAACGTGATGAGGCCCCAACTCTCGGTCCGGTTCGCCAAACTGAGCAACGATTTCCCCCAGAGGCAATCCCCGCAACCGATTTAGAAGGCTCTGGGCCTCTTCTTTCGATGAGATCTCGAAATTATTCATGACGCGCTGGAAATATATAGCAGAAAAGTGATCGGCGTTGACCCAAGACGCTCGCATTGAAACGACCGCGAATTCGCCGACCGCTCCACGGAGTATCAGAGCCCATCGATCGGTTGCGCGATTTTGAGACGATATTCATTCGGGTCTTAGACCACATACTCTCGCGCATCCCACGCTCGATCGGCAATGGCCTCGACGAATTTCGCTCCGCGCTGTTTGTGCTCGTCCAAGATGCGGTCCACATCCTCGACCCATAGGAAAACATCTGGATGCAAGCCGGAACTCTTCTAGGCATCAACCAACTCCACGTCGTGGGTGAAATAAAGCAGGACGCCATCCCGCTCCACTCCGGCACAGACAGGAGGTTCACCGAAAATGAAAAACTCCGAGAAGCGGAGCACCTGAGAATAATAATCGAGAGAGATCGAATGTCGGCCGTGGCAAGGACAGGAACTGCGCTTTTGAATTTCATCGAAGCGTGCTCACCAAGATCTAACGCGAAGGTAAGCGATGGCTAGCCACCCAGCAAGTTTCGAGTTGCCGAGCGCGTGGTGGCCAGACGCTCATTCCCCTGGCTCGGCATTCTCAACCTTCAGGCTCTTCACGAAATGGACGCTCCGCCCCACCTCTCGAAAACCAAGCCCGGTGTGCAACGCAATACTTCGAGAATTCTGTAACTCCGCGTCGCTAGCCAACTCCGAGAAGCCCTTCGAGATCGCCCATTGCTCGGCAAACCTGATCAAAGCGCGCCCGACTCCGCGGCCTCGGTGAGGTGGCCGCACAAACCATCCCTCCAAATATGCCACAGGCGAGAAAGCCGTGCCTTCGACATGATCTGAACGTACGGAAAGCTCGGCGAAACCGGCCAACTCATCCTCCACGAATGCCAACGCCACAATCCCCGTGCCGCTCAATATCTGGGTTACTTCGAGCCCATGCCGTTCGGGCGGACAATCGGGCCAGAGCTCGAACCGCAATCGTGTCCACTCGTCGCGATCGTCAGGAGCTGCCGCGCGGATTTTGATGTTCATGGCGAGCAAACCTCATCACCGAGTGCCACTGTCACCGGGCGTTGGGGGGGAGTCTGGCGTCCTAAACTTGCGGCCCCCCCGCAAACAACGTGCGAGGCGGCGATTCGGCGCTCGGAATTGTTCGGCGTTGCGGTCGGGGGAGAATTAAGCGAGTTCATCCTGCTCTATGGCCTCGAAAAGACTGCTGACTGCCTTTCTGACAGACTTGGGATAAAGGAACCACTTGACGGTGTGACGCGTCAAATATCCGGGATGCCCCCTCATGCCCAAGGTCGGAGCAAGGCGGTTCCAATCGGCGATAGTCGAGACGGTAGCTGTCGGTTGCGAGAGAAACCATGATTCGAGTGTCGCGTCGTCGGGTGATGCTTGGACACCAGCCAAAAAGCAGCTTCGGGAGAAGGAAAAATGGCGGATAAAATATCCGTCCACGCCGACACGGCTCAAAAATGCGACCCGGTAAGCAAACGGCATCTCTCCCGCCAGATAACAGCGAGCTTTGTCGGCTATGCGCGGGAGCCAGCAGCAACCCGCAATCTGATCGGTTGGGCGGCGCAATTTCATGATACGCGAACGACGATTAACTACGCGCCAGACCGACTGCTGCTGTAAGCAATGTCACTTCGCTATTTTAGCCTTTCAAAATTCTCCTGCAAGCCCGGCACTGAATCGGGCAACAGCGATTCGCTTCGAGGCGGTAGTTGTGCCGATTCAAAGCTCCACTCTCCGCTCAGGGAGAAGCCCTCTTTAACAGTCCAAGCGGCCAGCAATGTTCCGAGAGTGACCGGGATACATGCGGTCGCCAATGCGCAGCGTTCGAGCCGAGAGAACGACGAGTGGTCGCGTGCATTCACTAAAATCATGCCGCTGGCAAACCAAATCGCGGGAGTCACCAATACGATCAGCATCGAACCGAGTGGCGCTGCCGATCCATTGCTCGTCATGTAATAAGAGCAAGCGTTGACAAGCCAAAGAGCCGAGAAGGCGAGCAGCGCGACAGACACTGCCGAGGCGAATATCCGATAGCGAGTCAAGCGATGGCTTGTGCTCCTTCGTTACTTTGACGGCGCCGACCGTAAATGCTCGCGCGAGGAACCGTGCAACAATCCGAGTCAACGACGGCGGGCCGATGAAGTTCGAATTAGAACCGGAACTTAGTCACGCCGTTCACTTCACCTGGTTGGTTGAGCCTTGATCGTATGTCAGCACATCTCATTGGGGATGCTTCGCCTTATAAGTGCGCTCCCACTCTTCGCGACTGCGCCTCATCAATTCTTGGTTGATACGCTCCGCGGGCTCAATACCCTGGAATCGAAACTGCGAATTCTGCGGAACGGGCGCTCGTAAGGTCACCTGGGAAAGTTGGAGCGATACGTGAGTTGCAGGCTCCGGCAAAGCACCTCGTCGTGCGCCAAACTGACGTGATGCCAACCCTGTCGCGGCCAGCGCTGTAGCTAACACGACGAGAAGATATACGTTTCGACGGTGTGTTTTTTTCATATGCCTTCGACCCAATGGTTCGACGACGGTTTGAGCATGCCCAACACTGTTTCCCCCTCGACCCTTTGCCTAGCGGAGCAAGTGATCTGCCGCGAGGTTCCAACATAAGACATTAAACCGCACGTTGACCTTAAAGGATTTTACCAACTCCCGTTCGTATATCGCAATTCCAATCCGTGAGATCACCGGCAACACGCCTACCCCGGAATCTTGAGCGGCATTTCTCTAACGCCTCCGCCTAGATCCTCTCAAACCAATCGCTGCATCGTGACGACGTCTTGGGCCATTCGCGAAACCCTCCTCGTCCTCAACCGACAAAGCAAAGCGCTCGCGACGCGGCCACGTCCGAGACGAATTGGAGACGATGGCTCCTACTCCGTATGGTGTCGGATTTGACGCTTTTTTGAGCCTCTGCCTTGTGCCCCTTATTCTATCGCATGGTACTCCAATATTCTCACATGTCCGTGCTGCCCATACCCAGCAGTGATCGAATACTTGATGCCTGCCTTTGGCAAAACGATGTTGTTGCCGTCTTCGAGTTGCACGAGACGCCCAGCAGTGCTCGGATCTGCCTTCGGTGGCCAGAAC
The DNA here is from genome assembly GCA_044225505.1 of Limisphaerales bacterium. GTDB lineage: Bacteria > Verrucomicrobiota > Verrucomicrobiia > Limisphaerales > SIBE01 > JAXMHN01. The sequence continues at coordinate 175,660 of JBGAIN010000001.1, read as the reverse complement.
CAATCCGTACGGAACGGAAACTCGATCTGTTTCCCCCGAAAATCTCCTTCGGTAACTCTCAACACGTCCACGATGAATCCTCTCTTCATCGCGTTAATCTCCCGAAGCCCGTTAGTCGACAGGGCTTGTGGAACTCCAATAAACGTGAAGATCGGTGGCACCTCGACAAAATCCTTCATGGCAAAGCAATAGCCCTCAGCAAAATCATTCAGAAAGAGTGTCAATGAGCTCTTCGGCACAAAATCTCGGCCAGCTACGAACGCAAGGACCGTGTTGCCATTCGTCTGAGGAACTGGCACCACTGTGGTGGACACGAGTTCTCGACGATCAGAGGCAACCTTTAAGGCACACCGATGGAATCGAGCGAGCTTGCCATCGGACGCAACCTCCAACTCGACTCCGATCTCGTTCGTATTGTTTTGATTCCACCTCCATCCAACACTTACACCCAATTCTTCCGCCATTTGCCTGGAGGAAACAGCGTAAACGACCTGCTCCGCAGAGCAAAAGCTTGAACCACAGAAGAACACAGCTGTGAGAATCGCAATCCAAAACGTTGTTCTCATGATGCGGTAAGGCTAGGTGGTTACCGTTGGCTTTTCATGACCTCCAGACCAAGACCTCACAATCGCCCGGCGACCAAGCCGCATTGTCCCGACCGCAATTGATATTACCAAGCCGCCCGTCAAAAGCAGTGCTGGGGATGGCTCCGGAACAAGGTCTAAGCCAATTCCCTCACGAAAGACTAAATCGCCATCTGGATACTCGCTACCGTAGGTGTAAAATCTGCCGCTTGCGTAGTTCCCAGGCGTGCCAAAAGCAAAGAGTCCCGTTCCAGTTCCCCGGACAGCTTCAATCGCGTAAAGCTGACCGGGCACCAGAGGCACTGGCTGGGCGAAGCCATAGCCAACTGGACCTTCATAGAACGGCGGTGTGTATGTTGGACGGCTTGCCGCAATGACGGGTCCGTTGAAGCCGCCCTGCCGTATGTTGACCGCCGTGGCGCCACCGACGTATGCCACCGGATTGATGATTCCTCCGGGGATCCACAACTGCACGCTGTCGAGGGAGTCCTGAGTCGGCGTAAACTCCTGCACCTCGCCCTCCGAACCAGCGTTTAGCACTGCCGCGGGAGGCCAATTCTGCTGATCGATCTCCGCACCAGGTGCGTTTTCCACTAAACATGCCATCCATGCGACCATGGATGCTCCAAAAATGCCGCACCATCCAAGGTTGCGCTCCCGCTTGAGCTGCGTTCCGGGCTGATGGTGATGAGTCGCTGGAGTTCGCTTCATACTTGGCACGTTCTATTGGCTAAGCTTACGCCGAAGGACAGCTATTTGAAAAGCAAGTCGCTTCCTGGGCGGGCGAGCGAAGTTGGAGGTCGACAAGGTAATGACCCGTGCCTTGCCAGTTCGTTTGGTCACTTAACACGCGCAGGTCGATCACAGAACCTCGAATGATAGGATAGTTCGTCAAGCCGAGCATTCCCAGTTCGGGCCCGCTGACAAGGAGACTCGGGAAAAGAGCGCTCAACCATAACGTGGCTTTTGAACAGCACGGGCGATGCCACGGGGGCTCGATTGACGCACGAGAAACGTCTCAGCGTTTCAGAAGGCCTGACTTCCACTCACAACGAGCGTTCTCGGCGCAACAACAAGCTCGCCGCATTCTTAACGACTGACGGAAATCCCAGCGATTACTTCTTCAACGTGATCTTCTGCTCGGAACCGTCCGCAGTTAGAAGCACATCGCGCTGGATCTGGTATCCCGGCGCCTCAAACCAGAACATGGTCGGTTCAGCCGGGGCAGAGGTCCATACAAACCGCCCCTCGGCATCGGTTTTGGCGCTCCAAGCGAACTTGTCTATTCCGGTATTGTCGGCTTCGGTCCGGACAACGGCGTTGGCGATCGGGCTCCCTGCTTCATCCACGATCCGGCCTTGGAAGAGATGGCCTCGATCGAGAACGAAGCTAACGGCGTTGGTCCCTTTCACCAGTATCAGGTTCCGCACGGCTGGTGCAAACCCCTCTGCCTGGACAATCACAGTTAAATGCGAGCCCGAACCTGCCATGCCACGGGCGACCAGGGCGCCGGCGGGAGCGAGTTCGGGAGCAGTGGCGAATAAGGTGTCATATTCGGCCGTCGCTTTGAGGTCAAAATTCCCATTCGCGTCCGTGGCGGTGGAACGCGGCTTGTAGGACCCGGTTCGCAATTCCTTCACGTTGGCCCCAGGAATAGGGCGACCATCGTGGTCGGCAACTTGTCCGGCAACCGTGAAGCAGTCATCCAGGACGAGAACGAGATTGGTCGAGTTGGCCTTTGCCGCCGGCACCACTGGGAGCGTAACCGCGTAGTTGGGGTGATTTAGGACAAGCCGAATTTCCTCAAAGTTCTTGGGGATATAGGTACAAACCCAGCGGCCCTCGGCATCGCTGGTAACTGGGCAGGTCTGAAAATCGACATTCTCACTCAGTCCAGGCTGATTGCCGGGGTCCTGGATCCAAATGGTCACCTGGGGCACAGGCTGACCTTGCGCATTGAGCACCCGGCCGCCCACCGATAGCGCGCGATCGAGCCGGGTTGTGTATTCGATCCGCCCATCGTCGGCCCTGAAGCTCATCGACTTAGGCACATGCCCGTCGGCGGACACAAACACATTCATACCCGAGTCGTTGGCTTCCCTCGGCTCGGGAAGGCCAGCCGCACCCGTGGCGTCGGTCACGAGCTCATGGCGCTCACCGCGGCCACCGGCATAGAAGTAGACAGCCCGGATCTTGGCATTCGCAATTCCTTCGCCACTCTCTCCATCTAAGACGTGGAAGACCATACGCACCAGGTCCGGTGCTGGTGCACTCACCGCTCCCGCCGGCGTCTGTGACCGAGTGGAGCCAGCGCCAGCGCTCGCTCCCGAGCGCGACTCCCGCGCGAGAACCGCACCTGGCGCATCGGTTCCGGCAAGCTTGACCGTAGACGATTGAAGCAGGGTAACGATCCCACCCCCGATGACTAGAAGGACCAACACGCCGCCGGTCAGCTTCGCCTTGGAAATCAGATGAAGGCTTCCCAGCAACAGAGAAAGTCCGCTCAGCGCCGTCGCTTCAGGGACACGCAGGGCGCGCAGGCCCTCGACGACTCTCGCCGGGGCGGCTTCGACGGCTTTCTCGGACAACACGGCGCCCAAGGCCGCCGTGCCGCAGGCCACCCCGCGCGAGGCCAACACTGAGCGCAGTCGATCCAAAGCCCGGCTGACACGCATCTTGGCGGCGTCTTCGCTGACCTCAAGAGCCTGGCCGATCTCGCGCATGCCTTTGCCGCCGAAAAACCTGAGAGTGAGCGCTTGGCGGTCTGTATCGGCTAACTCGTCGAGCGCTTGGTCGATGATCGGGGAGAGTTCAGTCCAGAGCGCATCGGTTGTGTTGGGGGCGGGTTGCATAATAGAAGTAGATTCTTCGCGGGCGCGGCGACGCGTCTCGGAACGCCAGACATCCACGGCGACATGCACTGTGGTTCGATGCAGCCAGGCGGCCAATTCGGGGTCGGTCTCGAGACGGGGCGGTTTATGAGCCAGCCGAATGAATACGGCCTGCACGACTTCCTCAGACAAGGCGGCATTGGCCAGACGGCGTTTAGCCACCGAGTAGACGAGGTTGGTGTAGAGCCTCACCAGCTCCGCGAAGGCTGTTTCGGATCGCGTCTGCCGGTAATCCAGAAGCAGGTCATTTCCGTTCATCTACCTGTACAATCGGCGCCCACTGGAAAACGTAACAGAAGAAAAGAGAGCTGCTTTAGCCCTGCGACTGGGGAAGACAAGACTCCACCGCCTGTTGGCGAACAGTTCAGTTCATCGACGCCGCGCCATCGGCGGTCGCCTGTTCTTTGGCCATCTCGCGCAGTTCAATCTAGCGAGGCGGTGCCTCAGACCTGTTCAGCTTTATCATTCTCGTTGGTTCAAGCACATCCGGGCCTCCGTTCCACGGCCTCGCTAAATAGAATCCTTGCGAAATACGGCTCAACCCAATCTTGGCTCGAAGGCACGATCTTTCGGAGATCAAGAATTCTAGACGGTAGTTCGTTTACAATTCCGATCTTCCCAACTTCCTCAGAATGATCTTATGTTGGCGGAGATACTCATACCTCGAGGCTAGATCCTCCCAATGGTCAACTTCCGGCTGCAACGCCTCGTTCGGGTGCTCTTTGTTGGCAGCCGCAATCGCTTTCCGTATACTCATCCCGGCGCTGAGGTTCCTAACCACTGCGTCGTCATAGTCGATCTCACTAGGTGAACGCTCCCCGATGATCTCGCGGGCCTTTTCCAGATAAGCTTCGATTTGATCTCCGTCCATATCAGATCAGGTATAATGGAGCGCACTCTATCTAGCCAAGGACCGGTTGCAATAGCGGAGATTGACCGCAAATTTCTTTACTAGTTTCTGCGCTTTCTCTATTCAATCGGCGACCCCATCGATCAATGACCGGTTACAGAGTACTACAGAAGATATGAGAAGAATTAGCCCCCTCTTCCTTGTCGGCGCGTTGAGTTTGCTCTCTGCTGCCAGTCTCTCCGCGGAGAATGCGGTTATGCTCGAAGATTTCGAAGACAGTATTGATAGCGTCTCCCAAGGCGACTGGGGCGGACCGCGCATTCCTGATAACGTCGCGTTCTCGCAGTATACCAAAGCTGGCGCGGACGACATCAACGTGACTCACGGTAACAAGTCGCTAAAGATGGATCTTTCCGCGCCTGGCTGGTGCCTGGATGCTCGAATCACGCTTTCTGACGACGCCTCTCAGCTGATTCATGATGCCGTGAAGTCGACCGATGTGGCGCGCTACATCCTGCGCTTCGACGTCATTTTCCCTGGGGGCACGTCTTGGATGAACGAGCAAGTGTTCCTCGGAACCCATAATGATCAGCTGAACACGCCCAATGCAGCGAACGGTGGCAAGTCCACGATGTCGCTTGCTCTGGATTTAATCCAGGGGATGAACGAAGAGGGACCGGTGGTGATTCGGATTTCCGATAACTTCGCGGCGGTCGAGGATGTGACCACGACGCCGTTGACTGTCTACATCGATAACATTCGGTTGGTGGACACTTACACCGCTGGAGCCAAGGCGGTCACCACGGTCCTGCAGAGCTTTGAGGACGGCAGCAATCCCACGGGTGGCGCCGCTGATTTTACGGCGTGGGGTGGCACTCCTCGCACGACCTATAGTCGCTACACCAAAGCTGGGGCGGACGATATCCGGGTCACCGAAGGCACCCATGCACTCAAGGTGGATTTCACCGGCAATGGCGACTGGCACGCCGACTTCACTGTGCCTTTCGCAGGAACCAAGCTCGCCGAGATTCTGAAATTGGACCGACCCGCTGAGGAGCGGCCCACAACGGCCGAACTTGAGCGTTACACCGTGCGCTTTGACGTCATCTATCCGGATCGAGACGACGCTGGCAAGCCCGGCTGGGTTGTAACCGGATTCGAGACTTTAGCCCGCGCGTTCCCTGCCAGCCTGGCCCGCCACGATGCCGCCACCGGCGAGGTTCAGACCGTCTCTGTTACTCTCGACCAGTTGGTCTGGTCCGACACCGCGGAAGGCGCGCCGGTAATCATGACCGAAGGGCAAGGCGACTTCACGGACGGTTGGACACTATACTTCGACAATTTCCGATTAATCGACACAGGTGCGACTGGAAACCCGGCCGCTGAGTTGAAGATTGCCTCGGTACAGTATGACGCCAAGGCCAATTCGATCACACTAAAGTGGAACTCGACCGCTGGAAAAACCTACGCGGTCGACTATACGCAAGCCCTGGGTTCCTGGCCCACGCTGCTCGCCCCGAGTGTGCAAGGCATTGACGGCATCACCACCTACACAGGCACACTCCCAACTGGGACTCGCGGTTTTCTCCGTGTCCGCCCAACCAACTAATCCGTCAATTCCCTAACGGATACCACCCGGCAGGCGCTCGCGCTTGCCGGGTTTTCTACGATTCGGAGCGATGTCCTGGCCCTTTACGTCGCTCGTCAGGATCGCGCCACGATACGTCCACGGTCTATTCGCTGTCCCCGAATCACGAGGCCACATTGGAATATCCTCGTGCGCACTCACACTCATCGTTTCGATCGACTGTTGTCAAAGCGATTTACTCATTGAGTCAAGACTTAGAGAATCAGTTTAACACTCTTCGCTGAGAGCGAATATCACCAGGCGGGCTGAACCGGACCGGAAAGACGCAACTCGCTCATTCAACTCGGAAAGCAACGTCCGAACGCCAAGAGCCATTTCGGGTTCCCGCCCAGTCTGATACGGCGGGTGAGCAGCGCCCACAGCAGGCTTCGCTCCCTCGCGAGAAAACCAAGCCAAGTGTCAGAGTCGGCAACGACCCGCAGATTGGCAGTCCCTCGAAGTCCTTGTTCTACCTGCAGCTTCCCCTCTCGAATAGAGATGGTCGTCTCCGCCACCTCCCTTCCAAAAAAGGTAAAATGATACACCGCCTTCAGACCCCCGGCCGCTTGGCGCTGGAACGAGGAGTGCAGCCCTTGCAAAAACGTTCTGATATTACGCGGGCGCAGTGAGCTTCGTACATACCGAATCGTCTTGTGAGGATAACGCTTCCGTGCGTGGGCTTCGGCGTCGCTTCCCCGCACGACGTAAAGCGATTCCTGTTTCGATTGAAACGGGCGGAGGACTTCGTCTGTAAACTCCTTCTTCGATTCGAGATAGGGGCCGAGAACATCGTCGCCTGCCGGGCAAACAGCCATACAATAAGCGGCTTTGTAGTTCGGGCCGAACGCTAGGCTTTGCCAAGTCGAAATGGTTTCCGCCTCCCTCACCCGCCGGCGGTAGTCACGGCCATCTTTACTCGACGCCACTTCTTCGACCCAATTGGCGAATCCCCCCATAAACTCATGGTAATTGTGGGTGTAGCAGGCCGAGAAGTTGAACGCTCCATCCACCCCGATCGCGCCCACCGGACAGGCCGCAACACACAACTTACAGGTAAGACAAGGGTTAAAGTCCAGTTCCTGGGAATACTGGCTGATTTCTGCGGCGACCAGAACAGTCCCCAATAGGATGAAGTTACCGAAACGCGGATGAATCACGTTCCGGTGGATGCCCATCCGTCCCAGACCTGCTGCCACCGCAACCGGCTTGTGGGATACAACCCAAAGGCGGTCCGACATCCAGCGATCCGTCTCCATCGGAAAGCCGGAAGGCGGATTCAACGCACGAACCCCAACCCTCTCCAGGGCGGCAGTGATTCGTCGAGCGACGCTGTTCGTCTCATCCGTGGTTTGATGAAATTCCGCGTTGGCCACCGAGCGAGCCGGGCTGCGGATATTGTCGCGGTTCATCTTTAGGACAAAGCTGATCAAGCTGCAGGTCTGTGGAAAGGCGCGCTCAATATGGCCGCGCTCATCCACGAGCGCGGGGTGGTCGAGTCTAACGAAGCCGGCATCGTCCGCGCCCGCTTCGAGGCAGAGGCGACGCAGTTGGTCTGCGTCCAGCGCCGAACCATTCCATTTTGGAGACACAAGTGCCGGAGACTTGGTGTGTATATGCACAGCGTTGAGTGTAGATGCGGGACTCATACCAGAAAGTGTTCAGTTCAGTTTCGATGCCGCTTGTTCCAGGTCGCGAAGAATTTCCGCCCAACGCTCCGAGCCAAGGGTGTCCACTACTTTCTGCTGCGCCACCTGCCAGTCCGGCAAAAACCTTTTCAGCGCAGCCCGCCCCTTGGGTGTTAGCGACAGGCTGACCTTGTTGCCGCGGCCCTTGCTGTTAGCCTTGACCAGGCCGTCTCGCTCCAAAGGACGAAGATTCCTTACCAGGGTGGTACGATCCATTCCCAGCCAATCGCTCAGTTCGGCCATGCTTGCGTTCGAGTTTGATAAAAGCGCGGCTAGGATTGGCGTTTGCGTCGGCAGTAATCCGTGCCGTTGAAGTTCGGCAACGAAGAACTGCGTGATAGCGCGCGATACCCAGCGCAGATTGAAGCACACGCAGTTTTCCATGGACGACAAATCAATCTCATCAGCCATCACCGTGTGTATATGCACACCTCTCGTCTAATTGTCAATCTCTCTCGTGCGCTGGTCTGCCGGCCGCCATTCCGGGCGGGCAGATTCTCGGATGAGGATTTTCTGCTCTTCGACGACAAGGCGTGCGACTTCCCTCCAGCACTACTTGTTTGGGTCCGTTTCCGGATTAGGAGTCCAGATGATTCGCACTTGAGGGACGATGGCCTTGCCTCGATTGGGACCCGGACGGGTTTCGACCACCTGGTTGCCCCGGAGAGATTCGGCATGCCCGTCGATGAAGACTAAGTTGCCGGATTGGGCATGCCGGGCCGAGAAGCGACTAGCAAAGCTGCTGGGTTGGCCCAGTTCCGTGGTCGCTTGGGCCGGATCAAACGGCGTCTCATCCTTCAGGAGGTTTTCGAGAAAGACGACTGTTGACGATGGCGAAAGGATAGCGGTAGCTCGGACCGAGACTCCATCGGAAATGAGTTTAGAGTTCATGGCGATCGAGAAAAGGGCATTGTTGCCCGTCAAATAGCCCTTGGGAAACTTGGCGCTCGGGCAGTGAAAGAGGGATCCTTTGGCGTAGAACGTCGCTACGTTGGTGGCCAAATCGTCGGCTGCGCGCAGGCCGATTGTCCGGGGCAACGCATTGTACCAGATGTCCCGGTTGTTCGGATCACGCACTTGCGCCCAGTTATTCAGTGTGCTGCTGGTTCCATGACTTTCGCGCGGCACTTTTTCGTCATTTTCCTGCGTATAGAGAGTCAGAGCCAGACCCCATTGTCTCTGGTTATTGAGACACGCGGTTCTTCTGGCGGCTTCTTTCGCACGGCCCAAGGCGGGCAGGAGCATTGCGGCTAAGATCGCGATGATCGCGATGACCACCAGGAGTTCGATCAACGTAAACGCGCACCGTCTCATGCAGGCCTTCCTACGGCGAGGCCACGACGCGATAGAAACGCTGGCCCGCCGCGGTGTTGAGGGGTTGCTCGGAACTGGTGACGTCGCCCGCGGCGGCAACTTCCTTTTCAGTGGTCCACGTGGCATCGCCGAGTTGCGCTTTGAATTGAATTTGGTAGCGGGTCCCCACTTGCGAGCTCCACCTCAGCCGGATGTTAGTCCCGGAGATCGTAATCTCCCGAATCCGCGGCAGGAAGACTCGCTGCGAGTTGCGGATGTATCCCGGGGACCCGACATCTCCGCCGGACGCCGCAGTGAAAGCGCCGTTTGTCCCATCGATGCTGAGTTCGCCGAATGTGCCCGTCTCTGGATTATAGCCAAACGTGACGCCGGCCGTTGCGGTGGAAAAAACAGCACTCGCGAGCTTATCCGAATCCTCACTCGCGGCCGCGTTCCACACGTTGACAGCATCTCCGACCGAACTTAGCCCGTTGCCTCGGTACGTGAGAATCTTAAGTCCGGGCAGCAAATGTTCCGAGCCCCACCAATCACGGAACTCTTCTGGGGTCATCTGTTCGACGAAAACGACGGACTCACCGCTGGCAAGGGTGACATTGTTTGTGAAAGCAAATGCGGAACTAAGAGTCTCGCTGTTATCGTCGAAGCGAAGTCCTTTCAGATTGGCTGGAGACGTTCCGAGGTTGGTGAGTTCCCACCAATCTTGATGTCCCGAGACGTTCGTCGACGAACTGGACATGACCTCGGTGATCACAAGCTGAGGTTTCGGCGTCACGGTTACCTGAAACTTGTTGGTGACGGCGCCCACGGCGTTCTTGGCGATGATTGCGTAAAGACCCGTGTCTTGCTCGGTCACTCCGGTTAGAGTCCATTGCGAGCTCGTGCCGGTGTCGAGGTCGGTCCCTTCCTTCTGCCACTGATAGGTCGGTTGAGGCACACCTGTCGCCGCGGCGGCAAAGGTGAAACTCTGCCCAAGGTAGATACTGAGGTCCGCCGGAACGAGTGTGAAAGTGGGAGGAGTGGCTTCCGAGGCCAGAACCAAGGTCGCGGAAACGCTCTGCGTGCTCGTGATTCCGTTGTTGATTCCAACGCGATAAGGACCAGCAGATAACTCTTGCACGTTCGTAATCTGCAGCGTGGCGTTGGTGGCTCCAAGGATGGGAGTATCCTCAAAATACCACTGAAACGTTCCACGCGGGCGGCCCAGCACAGTCACTGCGAAGCTGGTCGCGTCACCTGGGTTGACCACTTTGTCTACCGGTTGTTGCAGGATGGTAAGAGGCGTCGGACCCGGTGTGCGCCCAGGCGAACCCACATCGTCCGTCGTCGCAGCTTTGAATGCCCCGTCGATCGCATTGGTGCTCAGCACTCCGAATTCGCCTGTCACTAGGGAATAGGTAAACGACGAGCCCCGATGAGCTTCACCGAAATCGACACTATCCACCACGTCACTCACACTTTGCGCGGTGGGCGCCCAGAGCCTGATCCCATCGCCTCCCGACGAAAGGCCGTTGCCGGAATAGAAGACGATCCTGACCCCGCTCGCCAGGTTGGTTCCCCACCATTCCCGAAAAGAAGACTCATTGGTGTTTACGGTGTTTTGGACAAATACGATGGACTCGCCCGGGCCAATCGAAAGTCCATCGAAAGGGGTTGGATCGGCCGCCGCAAGATTGTTGTCCGCATCGTCGAACTTGTACCCGGTGAGATTAACCGCGTTTGTCCCGAAGTTGGTCAACTCCCAAAAATCTGAATTCTGGGTGACGGCGGCTGGACCAAGATTCGTGGAAGCCGAAGACATGACTTCAGTGATAGCGAGCTGAGCCTGAACTCCACCACCCCAGACAACGAAAATGGCGGCTAGGCAATTGAAAAGGATTCGAGCAAACGATTTCATGGCAGTACGAAAGAGCTTAGCAACGTTAAGAGTCCGGTCATTCTACAGAAGCCTAGTCACGACGTTGTGACAAATGTGTTACATTTCAAACGCTTTGTCGCCCGAGCTTCGATGGTCCGCAGTGAAACGCATCGGGCAGCTTGGAGTTCCGAGGGGTTACTCACAACATGGGCAACGAATTGATGGTGGATGGTCCGTTGAACCGGAAGAGAGCTTACCAATCGTCGGCGAGCGGACGTGGCCAAAGGGGGCCAGGCGGTGAGTAAGTTGTGAATAAAGTGTGAACAAAAATTCACGCGAGCGTCGTCAGGTTGTCACTTGGCCGGTTTAGGATTCTAGCGTGGCGAGGGATTTCCTCGGCACGCAGGCGTGAACCGTACAGACCGAAAAAGTACCGCCCACCTTGGCTCCAGCCAAGCCTTCCAGTCCTGTCTCGTCGCTGGCCGACGCTGCCACACTCTATGAGAATCGCCTTGGTCACAGAAACATACTTTCCGGAAGTCAACGGAGTGGCGCTGACTCTGGAGCGGCTGGTGAGCGGACTGCTCGGAAAAGGCGATGCTGTTCAATTAGTGCGCCCTCGGCAGCCAGGATCAGAAGGCAGCTCGGCAGATAGAGACGATATTCTTGTCCGGGGCCTGTCCATCCCGTGCTATCCAGCACTTCAGCTAGGGGTCTTTTCCCGGGGCAGACTGCTACGAGCCTGGAGGAGAGACAGGCCTGATATTGTGCACGTCGCGACAGAAGGTCCGCTAGGCTGGAGCGCGGTAAGTGCAGCGCGACGTTTGAGAATTCCGCTGGTGTCCAGCTATCATACCAACTTTGATCAATATGGAGCCCACTATGGTGTTGGGTGGTTGCAGCGGGCAGTGCTCGGCAGCCTTCGAACGTTCCACAATCTAACCCTTGCCACGTTCGTCCCAACAGACCCACTCCGGACGCGGCTGGCAGAGTTCGGATTCAGAAATCTGCGGATTTTGGGGAGAGGTGTCGACACCGCGCGGTTCACCCCGGCTCGGCGGTCGACCGACATGAGGCGCAGCTGGGAGGTTGACGACGATTCTCTAGTTTGTCTGTATGTCGGTCGAATCGCGAGCGAAAAGAACCTACCGTTAGCAATCGCGGCTTTTACGCAAATCCGCAATCGACAGCCGAGGACACGTTTCGTCCTCGTGGGGGACGGGCCACTCCGGAGCAAGCTCCAAGAAAAGCATCCTGAGTTGCTCTTCGTTGGTGCGCAAGGTGGTGAGACGTTGGCTGCGAGCTATGCTTCCGGCGATCTTTTCCTGTTTCCGAGTCTGACGGAAACGTTTGGGAATGTCATCACCGAGGCCATGGCCAGCGGCTTACCGATAGTGTCGTTTCAAAACGGAGCGGCCGCCCAACATCTTAGACACGAGACGAGCGGGCTACTGGCCGACATCAAGTGTCCATCACAGTTCGTGGCCTATGCCGTGCGCGCCAGCCAGAACGCAATCTTTCGCCACGAGCTAGGCTACGCCGCTCGAGAATCGGCGCTCCGGCTAGGCTGGGAGGAAATAACTGATCAATATCGCCGGGATCTGCTGATGATTGCCCAACTCTCCACCTGTCGCCGAGTTTCAGTTCGGAAGGAATTCGCCACTTTGAATGGAACTCTGGAAAGTCGGCTCGCCGACTGAAGCGATTTAGATGCGAAAGGTGCCTACTAATTTCAACTCGATCGATGCTCAGCCGACATTTGATATCCGCACATTCTATGGCGAAAAAGCTTCATTTCAAGACTATCATCATCTCGGATGTCCACCTGGGAACAGAGGACTGCAAGATCCGAGAGGTGAATCGGTTTCTCAAAGCGACCCAATGTGATCGCTTGATCCTCAATGGCGATATCATTGATGGGTGGCAATTGAGCCGCTCGGCGCGTTGGACGAACCAGCATACCCAATTTGTCCGCCTGGTGCTAAAGAAGGTGGAGAAGGAAGAAACGGAGGTCGTCTATCTACGTGGCAATCACGACGGGATTCTCAGCCACGTTCTGCCGCTTCACTTCGACAAAATCCGCGTTCAGGAAGATTATGTCTTGAGCACCAGCCGCGGTCAGTACCTGATCTTGCACGGCGATATCTTTGACATGGTGACTCAACACCTGGTCATCGTGGCCAAACTCGGTGACATTGGATACCAGCTATTGTTGCGCATCAACCGAGCCTACAACACATGGCGTCTTTGGCGCGGACTGGAGTACGACTCCATCAGCAAGCGGATCAAAGCCCGAGTCAAATCGGCCGTGAACTTCGTTTCCAAATTCGAGCAGCACCTGACAGAGATCGCGTTAAATCGGGGCTGCCAAGGAGTGGTTTGTGGCCATATCCACGTCCCCGCAGACAAGCACCTGGAGCACATTCACTATCTGAACTGCGGAGATTGGGTGGAAACGATGTCCGCTGTCGTCGAGCACTTGGACGGAAAATTAGAGCTCTTGACCTACGATGACTTCCGCAGTCGTTTGGACGAACATCCCAGCGACGAAGTGGAGTCGGAGATGGAATGGGCCGACGTTTGGGAGGATGATGTACCAGAGTTGCGGGAGCCCGTCCTGGTGTAGAAGGCCTTCCGCTCATGAAGCTCAGCCTCGTGACGGAAACGTTTCCCCCCGAAATCAACGGGGTCGCGTTAACCAACTACCGATTGTTGCGAAGCATGGTGCAGGCTGGCCATGACGTAGAGTTGATCCGCCCGCGGCCGGCCGGGCATTCTCGCAACGGTATTTGGGTTCCCTCAAGGGAGCTCGGCGTGCCCGGTTGGCCGATCCCCTTTTATCGCAGCATGCGGTTTGGACATTTCTGCCGCGCCCGCCTGGTCCGTCGGTGGCGCGCGGACCGGCCTGACGTGGTCCATATTGCGACCGAAGGTCCGCTTGGCCTGGCCGCTCTCTTGGCAGCAGGTCGGTTGAGCATCCCGGTGACATCCACCTTTCACACAAACTTCCACGCCTATTGCCGACACTATCGTGCGCCGCTTCTGCAAAAGCCCGCGTTACGCTATCTTCGATGGTTTCACAATCGATGCGAGCGAACGCTGGTTCCTACGCCAGAACTTCAAAAAGAACTAGCAGCGGCTGGTTTTGTCCGACTTGAACATATGGGACGCGGGGTCGACCGCCAGCTCTTTAGCCCAGTCAAACGAAAGGTTAAACTCCGGAGAGTGTGGGGCGCAAGCGACGATGCGCCGGTCGTCTTGTTTGTGAGTCGAGTGGCTCCTGAAAAGAATCTGCCATTTGTGCTCGAGACTTGCCGTGAGATGCGTCGGGCCATTCCCTCGCTTCGAGTCGTGGTGGTCGGAGACGGACCATCGCTTGCCGGCACGAAGCGCCGATTTCCAGAAGCGCATTATGCAGGTATGAGATTTGACGAGGACCTCGCCGAGCATTACGCGTCAGCGGACCTCTTCCTTTTCGCGAGCACGACCGAGACTTTTGGCAACGTCGTCCTCGAAGCCATGGCGAGTGGGTTAGTCGTGGTGACTTACAACTACGCAGCCGGTCGGCTGCACATTGAACACGGACGAAGTGGAATTCTCGTGGCTTATGATCAACCACGGCAATTTTCCCAGGCTGCCCGGACCCTTCTCCAGGCTCGCTCGACTTGGACAACTCTCGGCCACCAAGCAAGAGAAGCCACTGCGCGAGCTTCTTGGTCAGAAGTCGCGCGGCAATTTGAGCTAGCGCTGACTGAAACCGGCTCACCAGGCCGATCCGGAGCGAGAGCGTAGTGGCGATGGAAGATCCGCCCCTTGTTTGGGCGCACTACCAATTAGGGAGGATTCTCTCGAAGGCGAAGGACTCGGCCGCAGCGCGAACGCATTATCGGGAAGCGCTTCGCCGCAGTCCTGGCCACCCACTGATCACCAAGGCTTGGACGAATTAAAGTAGGAGACGATGGGAAGATCGCGTTCGTTCGCCTCTACCGAACTTGGCCGCACCCCAATCGCAGCCAAAGGTCGCGCCCATGTCGGCAAGACAACGGTTCACAGCCTTACGATGAACGGGAATAGGCACTGGCGCATGGCCAATCAATTCACAGAATCGTCGCAAATCCGCCGTTAAGGAGCCATCTGGCATTGCTAGCTCTTTCACGGGCTGATTTTCGTTGCGTCAAAGAGGGCACACCGAGAATTCGTCCGAAGTTGAGATTGTAGCAGCACACGTCATCGGAGCGACGAGCCGAGAAGGGAATCAAGGCTTGGCTCGTTGCTCCTCTCGTCGTGTGGGTCAGGAGACGATCGGCAGTGGCATTTACCAAACGGAGTTCTTTATGAATAAGCTTCTCGCTGTAATTCTATCAGCCTCGGCTATCACAGCTGCACAGGCTCAAAACCGTGGCCAGGCCGAGCACGTCGTGGTTCTCGTCTGGGACGGACTACGGCCTGACTTCGTCACCCCGCAATTCACGCCGACCCTTTTCGAACTCGCGAAACGGGGCACGTTCTTCATGAATCATCATTCCGCGTATGTGACCTCCACTGAGGTGAACGGGACTGCTCTGGCCACCGGAATGCAACCGGACCACAGCGGGATCATCGCCAATGTGATCTACCAGCCCGAAGTCAGCTGGCTCAACACCTACGGAACGGAATCACTGGACGCTTTGCGCCGCGCCGACCTGGCTACCGGCGGTCATTACCTGCCCGTGGCGACTGTCCCTGAAATCTTGCATGGCGCGGGAGTCCGCACCGTTGTCGCCGGGGCAAAGCCCGTTACGCTGCTCCACGATCGTGCCACGAAGAAGTTAACCGACGCCGAAAAGCAATCTGTCACTTTATTCCGGGGGCAGAGTTTGCCCCGAGCTGTGATGGAATCTCTGGCGAATTCCAGAGATATCGGCCCGTTCCCGGGCTCAGCAGCGCCGTTCGGATTCGACCGAGGCGGTCTGGGAAACGGCAGCAGTGCCGATCGAACACGACGTGGAACGGGAGCGGGGCTCTCATCCACCAACGCCCTGTCGCCGGTTTTGCCCGCTGGCCCGGCATCGACCGCTCCAACCGGGACGTTTGAATCCGAAGCACCACCCCGCAACAGCGTTGACGCCTGGACGACCAAAGCGCTTGTCCGCGGGCTGTGGCGATCTGGAGTGCCAAAGTACTCTTTGCTCTGGCTGAGCGAGCCCGATGCGACCCAACATGCCACCGGTGTCGGCTCGGATGCCGCCCTGGCGGCGCTCTCCAGCAGCGACGACCAGTTGGCCGCGGTGCTGAAAGCCTTGCAGGACAAGGAAGTTCTCGAGCACACGGATATCTTCGTCGTTTCCGATCATGGATTCTCCACCGTCAACCGAGGCTCAGATGTCATCGAAGCCCTGAAAAAAGCGAAGTTCAAGGCCGGTCGCCAGTTTGACAATCCGGAAGCCGGCGACATTCTGGTCAACAACTTGGGTGGAAGCACCTTTTTCTATGTTTTTGAGAATGAAGAAACCGTGATCCGTCGGCTGGTCGCGTTCCTCCAAGGGACTGACTTTGCCGGTGTGATCTTTAGCAAACTCGAGATCGAAGGGACTTTCCCGCTCTCCCTCGTTCATTTGAATGCAACAAACGGGGCACCGGATGTGGTGGTTTCCATGCGATGGGATGCAGGAGTGAACGAACATGGCGCACCTGGTCAGTTGACGATTCTCGATGGCCGGCCTGGGACCGGCTCCCATGGTTCCCTCAGTCGATATGACTTGCATAATACTTTGATCGCAGCCGGTCCGGATTTTGAGAAAGGTTTCGTGAGTTTCGTCCCCAGCGGGAACGTCGATGTCGCGCCGACCGTGCTTTCGATCCTGGGTGTCGAGCCGCCAGCTCGGATGGATGGTCGCGTTTTGGCTGAAGCGCTCGTCGGCCGTCCTCGGACTTCGGCCAAGCCGATTACAGAAGTCCGAGAGGCAACAAGGGATCTTGGCTTCCTGACCTGGAACCAATATCTAAAAATCACTCGTATCGGATATACGGTCTACTACGAAGAAGGGAATGGCCGATCTGAGCTAAAGTCCGCGATGGCCGCGGATAATGCAGGTTTTTCCCGTTGAGAACTTTACACTGACTCACCGGACGATTCAATCGACCGATTCGGAGTTGGCGGAGGCAAACGCAACCGTTCGAAAGGTCTTTTCGACCCGCCGTGCCTATGCCATGCTGCCAAAGTGGAGAAAGAACGCGCTCAGCTGCTAAAGATATTGAAGCGCTGCTTCGGTTGCGAGGAATGGAGGCGACTGGCTAGGCATCCGCGTTTTAATCCGGCTTTGAAAAAGCTTCAATCCGTTTCTGACGTGGAGACTCTGGCGTTTCTCGGAAGGGACTTGCTGCGAGAACTCGATTCGCGGTGTTCTTCGACTTCTTCCGAGTCTGCTTTCGGAGAGTAGGAAGTCGCAATCCCGATCAACTGCGTTGGAAATCCGGCAGAGGGCTAGACTGAGGGCCGCATCAAACTCAATCTTGCCAAGGTTTAAGGAGGATATCGGTCGCTAGACGACAGAACTCGGAGTGGCTGGCGCAGTATGCCGAACAGGCTCGATCTTGCAGCACTCTCCATGTTTTCCGTTCGTTGCCGAAACCACGAATTGATCGCCGAAGCCTAATTGCTCAATTTCCCGCTCGACGAGCTGCCACCGCAGGCCTGGAACCTTAATTACCACCCGGTCTTCAGCGCGCAAATGCGCCAGTAACTCCAAATTCGTCAAGGGTCGGCTATAGGTGTAAGTAGCTGCAGCGCTAAGTGGTATTCCCGTAAAGGACGGGAGAGATTCCGGAAATCTGTCCTCCAAATTGGGTCCCTGCGCTTGCATTTAATGAACTCCTAACAAAATCGTTGCCTGAATGCAACCCTGTGCGCACGGGGGTCTGCGATTCGCAGCTGCCAGCCGCCGACAAGTCAAACTCCATTTGCCGGTGTCAGAACGCTTCGCAACCGGATCACAGAAGTCAGTGCGGTCCGCGCTTCGAACATCGCCGCACGCGAGCCTTTAATTGGATCCCGCATTCGCGCTTTAAAGGAAGGCCGGGCGTTCGCCTTCCCACGCACAGACCGTTAATGTGCGTCGCCAGCAGTTACTTCGTCCGATTCAAACGTCGCGGCTCGCTTGCGCGCGTTGCGGCGCTCGAGGGTATCGAGAATCTGCTGGCGCCAAACTTGTGCCGCTTCCTTACGTTCGACGACATCCTCGGCGCGAAAGAATTCAATCTCTGCTGTTATGCGTCGAACCCCCAATAAATGGATCAGGTGGGGGAGAAGAATCATGTCTCCCCAATAACAGACATCCTTTCGAGGATTCCCTGGCTCGACCGAATAGCGGAGAGCGGCCAGCGTTACTGGACACTTTAGACGCAGGGCGGGGTCCAGCAGCGAAGGTCGGAACGGGGCAACGAACGTGCCATCGGTGCTGGTGCCTTCGGGAAAAAGAACCACGAGTTTGCCAGTGTTGAAACTTCTATCGATAGCGGCGCAAACGTGCTTGACCCCGACGCGCGACGTCCGATCCAGGAAAATCGTGCCTGCCAGACGGGCTAGCCATCCGAACACAGGCCAGTTCCGGACTTCGTCCTTTGAGACAAAGGTTGGTGGAGCTAACGCCGCCAAAACCAATATGTCGAGATAGCTCAGATGGTTGCTGATCAGCAATCCCGTATGCGGGGGCAAACCCGTAAGCTTGATGCGAACTTGAAAGACCTTGAGCAGACGCCGTCCGCAACGCTGTATCCAAGCTTCACGTGCGGCCTCAACTGAAGGGAAGTCCCGAGCCGAAACTCTCGTCAGATAACCCAGCAATGCTAGGACGAGCTCTGCGACCAACCAAAGCAACCGCCAGGCGACTCTCAAAGGGTGGCGTCGCAGATTAGAGATCATTCCGAAAAATCGTTGGAACAGTCGTTCTGGCGAACCTCTCTCGGACTGTCTCCGGCAGCACTTCCAAGTCAAGCCAGGTCAAGAAATCAATCGTTTTGAACTCAGGGTCCAGCGCCGGCGGACCGCAAATCTTGGCGCCGATGCTCAGGTAAGAGCGTAGCAGTTTCGGAACAGGAGGACAATCTTCACAAAGCTGGTCTAGTGGGCATTCGAAAGCGGGGCGCGGATGAACGCGCAGAGCAGTCGGGGTCATGTGGTTTCGGCACAAATCAGCATAGATGGAAGCTCCCACAGCCGGTTGTTGGGATGTCAGAGAGCTGCACCCGAAAAGAAAACGGGCGGCATGGGTTTGAGCGTAGAGCACGATGCCTTTCCAGAGCAGCGTTAGCACTGCGACATTGCGGTGCGCCTTGTGCACACACGCCCGTCCGAGCTCTACACTGTGGTCCAACACTGGGGCGAGCGGCTGGAGATCAAATTCGATGTTGCTGTAGAAACCTCGTCGCGATTGGGCAATGGCTCCCGATTGCAATCGATAGTTGCCGACGATCGTTCCCGTCGGGACATGCTCCACGACGAGATGGTCACACACCTCGTCGAATTCGTCCTGGTCCAGTCGTGCCTCGTGAGAACACTCAAGGCCTTCATTGAGCTCGAGGTTGAACACCTGATACCGTAGGGACTGCGCTGATCTGATGTCTTCCACGGAGTCCGCAAGGCGCGCCACGTATAGAGGGAGTGTCGTATTCATAGATGTTGACGTCAAACCCAGCGAACTTACCGGTAACGAGGTCTAGCAGCGCCTCTGCCTGCCTAGCACCCTCGCCCATTCAAGAGTTAATCGTCGCTGTCCGCTGGCTCCGCGTGCTCGCTGGCGACATTGCCATGGCGAAGTGACGCTTTCGCGAAGGTTTCGAAGCAATCTCGAAAACATTGATAAAGACGCGGCCCACTACCCCAAGCCGACCGTCATCAATCCATCGGAGTTGCGCCAAGATTGTTGCACATTGCTCCCGCTAAGCATGAGGCGTGACAAATCCTCTCGATCTTGTTCTGGCCGCAACGCTAGGCTCCCCGCACGCGTCATCGCTTGCATCAGCGCCTCCGCAGACTCCCGGTGGCTGCAGCATGCCGCTCCCATCCAAGTCGCGGTCGCGATTTGGGCACGAGTGAAAGAACTGCTTACCAAGACGACCGGGAGATGCTCGAATCGCGGTTCGCTCCGCAAACAGCAAAGAACCGCCACCCCGGAAAGGACGGGAAGTTTACGGCTCAGTAACAAGAGGCTGGGAAAGGGATAATTCAACCGGTCGCTGTAGATGCCCTCGCCATGCAGGTAACTGAGGACATCTGAGCCGTTGGCAACTCGGACTAATCGCTCCAGGATTCGGAGGCGCTCAAAGGTGCTTCGGACTGAAACGACTTTCTTGGGCTGGGCTTCCGCCAGTAAGACAATCAATCCGCCTTCGGTGGCGCTGTTTGTGTGATTCATAAGTAGTCTGTTCTCGAAACGGACTGTCCCTAATGACGGTCCTTTGCACCTCATAACATCGTTGCCAGACGTTTGAGAAGGGGGCGGGCCCGGAAGTGACACAAATGTCACTTCCCCGTTGCTCGTTTTCCACGAGTGGCACGGAACGGTAGCGTTGCGTGCGATAAGCCACATTGGAAACTACCGAAGGACTCAACCGAACTCTCGTCACGAAAGTCGCCCCCAATGAGAACTTGCGCGGCCACGCGAATCCAAGCCACAACCCGGTGGCGACCGGCGAGCAAGTTTGCTCCTCATGAATTCCGCGGTGCCCGTCTTTGTCTTTTTGCATCAGCCGATCAGCAATTGCTGAGCGGGTCAGATCTACCGCTGCACGAAGAGCTAACGACAAATTTCGGGAGTTTCTGCCATTGCAACCGAGCGTTTAGCGGACGAGTGACCGTGGCAAAAGCCGAGTTTCGCGTTTGATCTGGACCAACCCGGGTCCAAGGCCCAAGGAATCCCGGTTCAACGCCGCTCCCTGACCGGCCCTGCAGCGGCCTTGCACCGGCCTTGCACCGGCCTTGCCTCGAATGACGACGGGCGTTGCCACGGACCTTAACGCCGGGACGTAGATTCGGACCTGGGCGAGCCGCATCTCCTTGCCGTCCGCAATTGCAGATCGGATCCACCGACGTCACGTTGCCTCTGGCATTGGCTGAGGCACACCTGTCTCTGCAGGAGTTCGCGGTCTAGGAACGCGGGTACCCGTTACTGGAAGTGCCGGGCTTCGTGTCACGGCGTCCCGGCTGGGGCGCCAGTGTTCTCGGTCGATCAGCAATCGGTGATCGGATCGCAACTCACTCTGAACCAGACACTAACGAATGCGTTGGGTAAATTTTACCGCCGCCCGAATTCAGTCATGTCAATGGAAGGAATGAATTGGACTGGCTAAAGCAACGCGCCACGTTTCGAATAATCTAACTTACTCTGCGACAGCGGCCTCACTCTGTCGGCCTCACATGGTTGCCGCGGTTCCTCCCGTCATGTGGATCGGGCGAATCAGCCCGTTCTCATCATACTCCACAGTATCGATGCAGACCTGCCGAAATCCGCGATAAGGTCCGTCCCCACTCTGATTTTCCCAGCGGTGATAGACAATTCGCCATTCGCCCGTGCCCGGACTGCAAAAAAACGAATGATGCCCAGGCCCCTTACGCCGCTCATCGCTCGTTAGGATCGCGCCACGATACGTCCAGGGCCCAACAGGATTGTCCGAAGTCGCATAGTGCACAGAATAGGAGGAGTGCCGCCATCCTCCATGACTATAGGAGAGATAGTAACGCCCGTCGCGGAAATGCATAAAGACGCCCTCTGTAAACTCGGGAGGAGTTTCGACCGGGACTTCACGCGCCAAGCTGACGAGATCGGAATTGAGCTCAAAGACGCGGAGCTTGGCCCCAGCACTGCCGCCGGCGTAAAGATAAGTGGTCCCCGATTTTGGGTCCGCAAAGGCCATCGGATCGATCGCTTCGAAACCACCGCCGCCTGTCAGCAACGGTTGGCCTGAATCCCGAAACGGACCGGCTGGGCTCTCTCCAACTGCCACGCCGATACGAGACGGCGTGGGGTTTTGCGGCCCAACCGAGTAGTAAAAGTAGAACTGTCCACCTTTTCCTTGGAGGACGGAAGGCGCCCACGCGTAATGGACTGCTTGATGGTCATCGCGAATCCAGGAGATATTTTCAAAATCAAGCACCGGCCCATGCCGTTGCCAGTCGGTTGCATTGGTGGAAGAGAACGCAAAAAAGCGCTGTGTCGGTCCATCCGTCCAGGTAGGATAAATCCAGAGGGTGTTGCCCAACACAATCGCGTGAGGATCGGCTCCGGGCATCACTGGGTTGGCCGCAATCAGCGACTGAGACCCAAGGAAAAACAAAACAAGCCCAATACAACGCGTCACGGACATGAACGGAAGCGTACCGACACTGCGACCCTAGTCAAAGACACAATATGAGGTGCCGCCCTCTGCTCACTTACGGAACGTGGCGCGCCCGTAAAGCCACAGAATATCCGGATTATTTGGGCTTGGGCTCCCATTGACAAAATCCCATTTGCCCGACGTGCGCGGATCTCTCCAACGTTTCGGTTCCGCATGGCCGTCCGCGAAACTCAGGACTCCTCCGCGGTTGTGATAGCTCGCCACGCCGTCGACAAACCAGGTCTTACGGGCATCCTCGAGATTCTCGGCCTGCATGGCGAACATGCCATTATTGATGGTTTCAGCACGCTCATCGATCAGGACAAAGATGCCGCTGGGCACGACGATGTCAGCGGACTTGCGGAACACTTTGTACGGAGAGTTCGCCAACTCATCGGCAGATGCGCCGGTCATGTTGCAATAACAATTCATCGAATAGCTGCGGACCCGCGGAAAGAGCCTGCCGCCATGACGTGAAGTGGATCTGTCGCCGGGACACTTCCAAACCGGGATTGAGGAGTTAAGATACGTAGCCAGTAGGCTTGAGGTTAGAAACGTGGTATTGGTATTGGCGGTCGAGCCGGCCGGATCGAGTTGGCCTCGAACCCAGCTAAAGGAGCCGTGGTCCGTTCCGTAGTTCTCATTTGGAGGCAATCGATCGTTATTCTCGTCGCAGTACATGGTCCATGCCAACCCCATTTGCTTGAGGTTGTTCAAGCACGCGATAGCTCGAGCTTTGTTCTTAGCCAACGCCAGCGCAGGCAACAGCAGCGACGCCAAAACCGCAATGATAGCAATGACCACCAGCAGCTCAATCAACGTGAACGCAGAGATGCGGGAACGTCCTATCCGCGCATCGCCCGCGGACGTAAGAGGTCGAGTCGCGGGATAAGGAGAGACCGACCTTAAAGGGCAGGCGATCGAGGTATCGTTTCTATTCCTCATAGAGATTACTGCTTCTTAGATCGAGACGGGGCAGCGTCAGCGATAGATGCCGCGCGCCAGACACGCATGGATTCGCGGCTGACCGAGGTCAGCGTGTTACCATCAGGCAAGAATGCCAGCGTCTGAACAGGCTCCTGATGCCCGCGGAGGATTGCGACTTCGGTATAGCTCTCGAGATCCCAAATTTTGATGGCACCGTCACCGTCTCCTACGGCCAATCTGCGACCATCCGTGGATTCAGCAAGGTTGATGGACGTTGTCAGCTCTCCGTGGAGCGTGTTGATTTCGGTTTGCTTCTGTAGGTCCCAGATTCTGATGAGTCCAGATTTCTCACTGGCGCAAGCAACTCTGGAATTGTCAGCTAAGATGAGAACTGGGGCCGCACTATCCTTTTGTCCTTGGAAGCTCGCGATATTCTTTCCATCTTGCCGGCGCCAGACTTCCACGACTCCATCCCGGTAACCCACAGCGAGCAGTTCGTCATCGGATGAGAAAGAGATGTCAGCGACAATGCCTTGTCGAACGTTGAGAGATGCCAATTGTTTGGCTTGGTCCCACTCCCAGAGGACGATCGTCCGGGTGGTTCCCCGTGGCGCATTGTCCCGGGCGACTGCGAGTATCTGGCCGTTTCTGGAAAAGGCCAGGCGCCGAACGTTATTTGTGTCGCCGCTCAGTTCAACGACCGGGCGGAATGGGTTCGTGCTGTAAATGCGGACATTGTTATCAGCGACCTGGAAGGCCATGAATTGGCCGCCGGGCGAGGTTGCCACCCGCTCACGGGTGTCTTCGGAAGTGTGAAAGCGAGTCGTTGCTGTCAGGTTCGTCGGATTCCACAGAGTCACGACATCTGTGCCGTCGAACGTCCAAAACCCATCTCCTGCCGGCGAGAATCTTGTGGCGGCGACGAAGGGAGAGTTGGACTTGAAGCTGCTCTCTCTTGCCGGGCGTTGGGTCTTCCACAAACGAACGGTTCCATCTCTACTTGTGGAAGCAATTCGTTCACCGCTTGGGGAAAATGCTAGTGAGGTAACCCAATCCGTATGGCCCTGCCATGCGGCGATTTCCTTGCCCGTTCCAGTATCCCAAAGGCGAATCGTTTGATCGAAACTGCCCGTCGCCAGAGTCTGACCGTCAGGCGAGAAAGCGAGAGCGCTGATGGGAGCCGCGTGGCCTGAAAATACGAATCGGGGTCGCTGGGTTTGCAGATCCCAGAGCCGAGCTGTCTTATCGTGGCTGCCGGACGCCAGAAAGCGCTTGGCCGCCGAGAAATCCAACTGGTAGATACGATCGTTGTGGCCCTTGAATTCTTCGAGCAATTCGCTCTTCTCCACATCCCAGAGCACGATCGAAATCGACCGATCGTCCGTCGGTCCCGTTGATCTATAGTACGCAAATCGCTTCCCATCGTTTGAAAGCGCTATGGCTCGTTCGGACGCGGCCATATCGCCGCCGGGATCGAGGCGCGCGATTTCGTGCTCAGTCTCAACATTCCAGAGACGGACCCAGGTTTGGCCACCCGCCCCAAGAATCTTACCATCCGCAGATAAGGACACCGCAAAGAGCGAGTCTTCCCCGGTTGCAAACGATCGGGAACGGCCCGTTAAGACATTATGCACGTCGATCCGTTGATCCCGCTCCCCAACCACCAGCAGTTCGCCATTCGGTAAGAATTGGAACTGTCGCACGCGTCCAGGTCGTTCGAACGTCTCGGTGGCCCTTTGGTCAGAGACATTCCACCGTTGCATCACGCTCGAGTTTGCCACCGATGGATGAGCCACCGCCGTTACCACGTCTTTGCCCGAAGGTGCCCACGACGCAACCCAGGGCGCGTTCGCATAGGTAACGAGTGTCGACAATTCATCGCTCTGGGATTGATTCCAGAGATAGCGCCATTCCCAATCGCGAAGGTCATCGGGAACATCGGAAGCGGGCTGCAGTAAACCCAGGGCAGCGTTCGTCCAATTATGCTTCTCCAGCAGACCGCGGACACGGCCACGATTCCTGTTTTCCAATGCTTCGCATGCCAGAAGCATGTCCGAAGCGTAGGCGCTTCTTCGTGCCCTGTCGGCGATGGCTTCGGCGCGTTCGCGCTCATGGTTAATACGCAACGCGGCCAGCGGAGAACCGATCAAGATGACGGCCAGGAGTAACAGCAGGAAGAAGTAGGCTGTCGCCAAGGCCGGTTTCCTGCAGCACCAACGCCACCCGTATTCGAAACGGGACACTGGACGCGCGCGGATCGGCTCGTCCTTGAGGAAGCGATCCAATTCATCGGCCAGGTCCAGCGCGGTTTGATACCGGCGTGAAGGCGCCTTTTCCAGGCACTTGAGGCAGATGGTTTCGAGGTCTCTTGGAACCTTCTCGTTCAATTGGCGAAGGGGTATAGGTTCACGTTGCCCTACAGCCGCCAATGTGGCCTGAAAGGATTCTTCGAGAAATGGCGGACGAGCCGTCAACAAGTGGTATAAGATCGCTCCGAGTCCATAGACGTCACTGGAGCGTCCTATCCGCCGCACGTCGCCACTTGCTTGTTCCGGCGACATGAAGCTGGGCGACCCAAGCATTTGGCCAGTCGTCGTGAGATCGCCATCGTCCGCCAAGTTGCGCGCGAGTCCAAAGTCGGTCACTCGCGGCTCATCGAAGACATCCAGCAGCACGTTGGAAGGCTTCAAGTCCCGATGCAGGACTCCGCGCTGATGGGCGAAATCAATCGCTCGAGCAATCTTGGCCGCATACCCCGCTGCCTGACGGGCGGCCAATGGCCGTTCACGAACCGCCTGGGCTAGATTCGTTCCGGCGATGAAGTCCATCGCGATGAAAGGTTGTCCGTCCTGCGTGCCGACATCCAAAATGCGGACGATGTGGGGGTGTTCCAGGGCAGCCGTGGCAGCTGCTTCCGTCTGAAAGCGACGTCGTCGATCAGGGTCGGCCAGTCCGCCAAACAAGAGCATTTTTACGGCAACGATCCTATTGAGCGCAACCTGACGAGCGCGGTAGACAACCCCCATGCCACCGCGGGCGATTTCGTCGAGCAATTCGTAATCGCCAAACCTCGGCCGCAAGCCGGAATGGGTCAGGGTTGAAGGCAAGACACAGGCTAATTCCTCTTCCATAGGCGGAATAGCCTCTTCCTCGCGAAGTGACACGGACGCCGGTCTGCTCGCAATTGGTCGCACCGCAACGCGGGCAACTAGCGGGAATGTTTTCGCGGGCGGCTGTCATGCAATTTCATTCTCCTTCTAAAGAATTCCGAAACGTGAATTGCAGAAAATGAGGAGAAACGTGAGCCCCTTACTCCCCCCTAAGATCAACTTGCCACGAGATCAACCAGATAGGAAAACTCTTCATCAACTTCGGTCACGGTAACGACGGTGCTGGCAATCTCCATGCGAACCAATTCTCGGAAGCGCCGTCGCAGGCGGGAAACAATTGTGGCCATGAGAGATGCCCGAACGCCGATGTGAAGAGCGATCCGCTCGTAGTCACCAGGTCCAGGTGGCTGGGTGAGGAAAGGCGCCAGCGCAGCAAACTGTTGCTGTTTCCCATCTTGCGTGAATTCCTGCTCAAGCCGTCCCAACGCTCGAGCCAGGACCGTCCGAGCCCAGTCTCGGTCAAACTGGCGCTCAATCGGCGAGCTGAGAGCCCGCGGCTCAATGTTGGATTCGGCATCCGACCAGGAGATAAACTCCAAGCCGCCGCCGCGCTTTAGCGCGGACGCACGGTCATATTCATTCGCGAGGAAATTGTCGAATGCCGTGAGCAGAAAGGTTCGGAAGCGTCCGCGTTCTTGATGAGACTGTTGGATGACAGGCCGTTCGATAAGGCGGGTAAAGAAGCTTTGCACGAGGTCCTCGGCATCCTGGTGCGGACGGCCTCGACGGCGCACGTGACCGTAAAGTGGCCGCCAATAAGCGCGTGCGAGTTGTTCCCAGGCTTGGCGAGATCCGAGCGTGCTCGTTCCGCCGGCAGCAAGTACGACACTCCAGTGGGTGGTAGCGAAAGCGTCTACGGAAGGACCATGGTCCACGCGTTATTCTTACTTCAAGTATTTCCAAAGCCAAGCCCGGAGACGACAGTCCTTCGACGGCGGCACTTGAAAGTCCCGCATCGAGCGCGGAGAACCCTTGACGGTCGCCCGCACTTCAACGAACTCGTCAAAGCCGAACAAAGTTCGTCACGGAATTGTAACACAACCGCCGTTCTGGCGTCATAGCGAACGCATACGGTAAATCCATGGTTCGCTGCATAGTCAAAGCGCCTTGGATGATCGCCACCATGACGGCAACGCTGCTCACGTTGGGTGCCGAAAGCTCGCTGGACCAAGCTCGCGTTAGTTTGGAGAAATGGGTCGAGGCCCGACAACTAATTTCCAAAACGACGGCGGATTGGCAGGCAGACAAGGAAATGTTGCAGCAGACGGCGCAGCTATTCGAAAGGGAGCTCGCTTCGATCCAGGAGCAAATGTCCAAGCTTTCCACGAACAATACTCAAGTGGAAAAGGAACGCGCCCAAGCCACCGAACTCTTGCAGGCATCCAACCAGAGTCTCGATTGGGTCCGTGAACAGGCGGGAACTCTGGAAGCCAAGATTACGTCCCTTGCCCCGAGGCTCCCTGCTCCTCTGCAAGAAACGCTAAAGCCCATCCTCAACCGGTTTCCGAGCGATACGACCAAGACTCGCTTAACGGCGGCGGAACGAATGCAAGCAGTGGTCGGCGCTCTGAACGAAATCGATAAGTTCAACAATGCCGTCACGATCTTTAACGAGAAACGAAAGAACCAAAAGGGGGATGAAGTCGCGGTGGACACCGTTTATGTCGGACTAGGGGCGGCTTATTTCGTAAGTTCGACCGGCGACTTGGCCGGAACGGGGACTCCCAATGAAAAGGGCTGGGAATGGACGATTCAACCAGCGCTCGGGCCTTCTGTGCAAGAGGTTGTCAAAATCTATCGCAATGAGCGAAGCGCCCGATTTGTTCCCTTACCTGTCGCCATCCGATGAGCCAAGCCAAACAAGCGGTTTCTGCCATGATTCTCACTAAGAAGATACTTCTAGCCGTGCTCGTCGCCGCGCCGGTAGCGCTCCATGCCGCTGACGCAGACGCCGTTGCTTCGGGAGCGAGCGCAGATCTTAAGAAGTCCTTGGCTGAATTGGCGACTCTCCGTCAACAAGTTGAAGGGGAACGCGTCCAACTGGCCCGGCAAGTGAACGAACTCGAACAAAAACTGATTTCTCAACGCGCGGAATTGGCGAAGGCCCAGCGTTTTCAAGAAAACCAACTCGTCGAATTGAATGCGTTGAAAGGCGAGGCGAAACGACAGTCAGAGGAGACCCGCTACGTGGAATCCTTGCTGACCGAATATGCCCGGTCTTTCCGCTCCCGCATCAGCTTCATTGAGGAACCACGCTACAAGACCGTTTTCGACGCGGCAGAAAAGGCCGCGTCCGCACCGGACCTTTCTCCGACCGCCAAGTTTACACAACGCTTTGATTTACTACGCACGGCGCTGGGCCGAGGTGAAGGGGCTCTCGGCGGTGAGATCTTTGAGGGCAAAGCTTTGGACCGCCAAGGATTGGTTCAATCGGGGAAGGTTGCGCTCGTGGGGCCGGTCGCGGTATTTGCCGGCTCCTCGAGTACCGTTGCTGGCCTGCTACAACAGGAATTGAACAAAGCCGATCCGACGGTCATGGCTGCGGATCGAGCGCTCGTGGACGCCGCCCGCAGTTTGGTGACGACCGGTTCGGGCCAGCTTCCGTTAGACCCAACACTCGGAAACGCGTTCAAGCTCGCCGCTTTGCAAGAGAGTCTTTACGAGCGCCTGGCTAAAGGGGATTGATCATGATTCCCCTCCTAGGACTCGGCGTCGCTTCATTGATCATCGCGGCACTGAAGTGGGTGCAACTCTCCCGGATTCCGTTGATCGCAGAAACGGAGCTCCAAAAGGCCCTGCAGCACCTGGAAGCCGGCCACGGCCAAAAAGCGTTAGATGTGGCACGTGCTGTCCCGGGAATGGCGGGGGATCTCCTGGCCACGGCTATCGAACATGCGTCTGAAAAGAAGGAGTATATCGAAGAAGTCCTCTACGAAAAGATGCTCGGTGCCCGGATTCGGCTCGAGCGTGGAATTCCGTTCCTGGCGTTGGCTGCCACGACTGGTCCCTTGATGGGGCTGCTCGGCACTGTCATGGGCATGATCTCGACCTTCAAAATGATTTCCAGCTTTGGGAGTGGCGATCCGAAGCTGTTGGCAGCTGGGATTTCGGAAGCGCTTATTTGCACTGCCACCGGCATGGCGGTGGCCATTCCCGCCCTGCTCTTCCATGCTTTCTTGAGCCGAAAAGCCAAAGGAATCATTGGTGGCATGGAGAAAACGGCCGTCGGCTTTGTCAACGGCGTGCCCGATCAAGAGAAGACGTTCGCTTGAATTAAACCTGGAGGAACTATGCAATCGTTCTTAGAAGAGACCTGGCATACATGGCATAACGGAGGATGGGTTCTTGGAGCCCTGGCACTGCTGGCCTTAGTGACTTATGCGTCGGCAGCGCATTTACTCGTTCAGCTCTATCACCGCGGCTTGAGCAAGGTGTCGGATATTCAACTGCGCCATTGGGTAACTCAGCCAGACGAAGCGCCTCGGAGGCTGCGGGAATTAATCCGGTACACGCAAGACGAAGTCCGAATTCTTCGCGAGATTGAGGGACGGTTCAGGGAAGTAGAAGCGGCCACTGTCTCGGAGATTGATCGGCGCCTGGCGTTTGTGAACGTTCTGGTCGTGGCAGCGCCTCTCTTTGGTCTACTCGGCACCGTGTTAGGGATGTTATTGACCTTCCGCGCCATCGGCGTTGGAGGAAGCTCAACCTCCGATGTGATCGCGCGCGGTATTAGCGAAGCGCTCGTTTCCACGCAGACCGGAATGATGGTGGCCATCCCTGGATTGGTCATGGCCTTCTTAGCCAAACGCTGGCGGAATGAATATACCGGGTTCCTGGCACGACTTGAAGGGATCACCCTCCGGCATTTCCGCTTCCAGTTCCGCCCGCGTCGTACGTCGGTAACTCCCGAAGCCGGACCGGCTCAATCTGCAGCCTCCGCCACTTCTGAACTATTCGTCGAACCGCTGGCCGTATGAGATTTCGACGCACCTTGGCGGAGCCAGAAGAACCGATCGAGCTGAATCTGATTCCGCTCATCGACGTTATCATGTTTCTCCTGATCTTCTTCGTCTCGACGACAAGTTTCATCGAAGAACCGGGCGTCCAGGTCGACAAGCCCCAGGCCGCCAGTGCCCGTCAGGTCGAGAAGAACAGCATCATTTTTGCGGTGACTGGAGACGGTAAGATCGCTTACGGCGGGAAAGAGATCGGGCTTGGTGGGGTCCGTCCCACGGTGAAACGGCTTTGCGCGAAAGAGCCGCTACCGGTGGTCATCCAAGCGGATCAGAAGTCTTTTTCCGGCATCGTGGTTCGCGTTATTGACGAGGCCAAGCTGGGCGGCGCCAAGGATGTGAGTCTCGCGACGGACCGCAGCTGATCCAGGGCTTCATGCGGAAAGTCTATCAAGCAGAGGGAAGTTCCGTTGGGCTGGCGGTCGCCATCTGCGCCTCCGTAGGCTTGACAGCCACTCTGTTTGCGGTCCTGCCGTTTGCCCATCGGATCGCCAAACCCGAGCGCACTCTCGAACTGCGAAAGACGTCTGCCGCCGAACTGCCTCCCCCGCCCCCTGAGCAGGAAGCGCCCCCGCCTCCGGAACAGGACAAACCGCCGGAAGCGCCTGCCGATCCTCAGCTGGCGGACACGCCGCAGCAGATTCCGCTCAGTGCTGACCTCGAAGTTGCCGCCGGATCTGGCGGAGCACTGGCTGGGTTTGGAGATCTCCGCTCCGGCGCTGGCCCACGCGAAGTCCAACAAGACGCATTTGACGTCTCCGATCTTGAAAAACGGCCGGAGCCCATTTCTCAAACGCCTCCCGCTTACCCTGCGGAGCTTCGCAAAGCAAAGATCGAAGGGGTCGTGACCGTCATCTTTGTTTTAGGCGAAGACGGACGAGTTGAGGATCCTCGAGTCGAAAACTCTTCACGACCAGAGTTCGAGAAACCAGCCCTGGAAGCCGTCCGACGGTGGAAGTTTCGTCCTGGCATGAAGGACGGACATCCCGTGCGCACCTATGTGCGTCAACCCTTGCGCTTTAATATTTCTGGGTAACTTCTTTTACCCCCTCTTCGATCCCATGCAGACCCCACGAAAGCTCAAATACCTCTCTGGAACCCTTCCGCCACGAGCGGAAAGCTGCTCTTTGGCCTCTTTCCAGCCCGGTCACGTTCGGTCGGAGCGCTGGTGGGTAGCTCTCATTGCACTCACGCTTTGCAGCAGTCTCTCCCCGGTGGAAGCGGCCTCGCGGCAGAAAGCTCAAGAGGCGAGCAAGTTGGATCCGGCAGCAGCCGCGGCGAGGGCGGCGGTTCCATCGGCAACCAGCTTCGCTCCCGCACCCGCGGATAGTCCCATCGCGAGTCTCTGGAACGATCCCGAGTTCGCGCGCCGCCTGGCAGGGAGCTACGGATTCCTCTCAGACGCCGAGCCGCGCATGAACCCGGAAGAACAACAGTTTTACAACGAGAAGCTCAAACCGCTGCTCGCGAACGATCGCGCCAAAGCGATGAGTCTGGTGCAGTCTCGGGTCAAGCCCGAAAGCAGCGCGCAATTTGACTACCTACTCGGAACGCTCCAGTTCGAAAACGGTGACCTGACGAACGCGGTGAAGCAATTCGAAGCAGCCTTGGTGAAGTTCCCTGACTTCCGTCGCGCACAGAAAAATCTTGGCTTTGCCCTGATTCGCGATGGCAAGTATGAGGACGCGATTAAGCCTTTGACTCGGACCATCACTCAAGGGGGCGCCGATGGAAGAGTCTTTGGCTTGCTCGGTTTCGCCTACATGAACCTGGGACGTTACGCTTCCGCTGAAGGAGCCTATCGCCAGGCGGTTGTCCTTGAACCTGAAAATGTTGATTTCAAACTTGGCTGGGTCAAGTGCTCCGTTGCCACGGCCAAGTACGATGAAGCCCTGGTGCTGCTGGACGAAATGGTCCAGCAATACTCAGATCGCGAGAATCTCTGGACGCTCCGAGCGAACATTTACATCCAGAAGGAACAGCCAGGCAAAGCCGCGATCAACCTAGAGATGTTGCGGCGCCTGGGCAAAGCCACTCCCCAAACTCTTTTCCTGCTTGGAGATCTTTACATGTCCCAAGAAATTCGCGACTTGGCTCTGGCCAGCTATTTGGAAGCCATCGATCGCGATGCCGGGCAGAATCTCACGAAAGCCCTCCGGCCTGCGCAGATTCTGGTCAGCCGGGGTGCATGGCCAGAAGCCAAGGCGCTGTTCGCCAAGATTCGCAGTGTGACTGGCGGTTTGAACACAACTGATGAACTCAAGCTGCTCAAGCTAGAGTCCAAAGTCGCCATGGGAACTGGAGAAGGCGAAAAGGCGATCCAGACTCTGGAGGAGATTATCCAGAAAGATCCGCTCGATGGCGAAGCACTCCTCTTGGCGGGAGACTATTACGCGCGCAACGCGCAGCCCGAAAAAGCGGAATTCCGCTACGACGTTGCTTCCAAGATCGAGGCGTTCCAGGCCGATGCCTTCGTGAAGCAAGCTCAGTTGTGGGTTCAAAATCGCAAGTATGCGCGAGCGGTGGAGATTTTGAAGCGGGCTCAGAAGGTCAAACCGCGCGACAATGTCCAGCGCTACCTGGAAAAAGTGGAGCAACTGGCCCTTTCCGGGCGGTCCTGATCGCTCTCCATGACCTTTTTCAATGTTGTCGTAGGGCGGTCACTGGCCGGAACCCGAACGGGCCTCGGTCTAAGGAACCTTCTCTTTTTCATGGTCCTTGTTTTCGCGTCGCTTCGTGCGGCGACGGCGCAGGAAGCCGGGACGGTTTCCGGCGTGGTGGTGAGCACCTGGGATGGCAGCCCGATTCCAGGTGTGGTGGTCACCGTCCGAGGAACAACGCTCGCCGCGAGTTCGGATGCAAACGGCCGCTATCAACTCGCCAACGTTCCTGCGGGAGACCAGGTTTTGCGCTTTTCGAAGCCGGGCTTCGCCACCGCGACCGTCACCGATGTTCGAGTCGTTCCCGGCCAAATGACGACCGTCAATGGGAATGTCCGGCCTGAGTTTTACGACATGGAAGAATTCTCGGTCACCGCCGAGGAGTTCACGGAACAGACGGAGAAGATCCTGGTGGAACGTCAAAAGTCAGTCGTGATGATGGAGGCACTAGGATCGGACTTCCTCTCACGGGTGGGGGCTGGCAACGCGGCCGAATCGATCGCCAAAGTCTCCGGCGCGGCCGTTGTCGAAGGAAAATTCGCCGTCATTCGCGGCCTCAACGACCGTTACGTCACCACGACCTTGAATGGCGCGAGTATTCCCTCCGCCGACCCTTACCGGCAGTCTGCTTCCCTGGATATGTTCCCTTCCCAGGTGATCGACCGCGTCGTGGTGGCGAAGACCTTCACTCCGGATCAGCCAGGAACATTTACAGGCGGAGGCATCGATATCGTTACCAAGTCGTTTCCCGAAAAACCGTTCTTCTCCCTCTCGTTGGGAGGCGGATTCAACACGCAGTCCACTCTGAACAATGGTTTCTTAAGCTACAAGGGCGGCGGGCTTGATTGGTTTGCTATGGACGACGGCAACCGGGAACTGGCGGGGGAGGCGAAAGACGCCGTCCCATCTCCTCCCGCGCGAAACGGACGCCCAGGTCGCCCAAATTACGATCCGGCGGTGCAGGCGCAAGTCGACCAGATCGTCCAAGCGACGCGTGCTCTTGGTCCAACCCAGTTCGCACCCTCCCACGAAGCGCCGCCTCCGGACCACAATTTCTCCTTCGCCATGGGCGGTTCGACAAACATTTTCCAAAGGCCGTTTGGATACTTTGCCGGTGTGACCTACAAGCATGATTTCTCCTCTTACGAAAACGGGATCTCCCGCCGGCAAGCGAGTCTGCCGTCGGGACAAATCGTGGAACGTAGTTTCTTTCGCGACGCCAGATCGGTTAGCACTGTGAACTGGGACGGAATGGTCAACCTCGCTTACAAACCGTTCGAAAATCACGAACTTGACTTCACGTTTCTCTACAACCAGAACGGAAGCGACGAAGCGCGCGTCCAGGATGAAGGCGTTCGGAGCGAAGATACCGGCGCCACGTTCCGTCAGTTCCGGCTTTATTACACCGAGCGGAACTTGAACACGTATCAAATCAAGGGCAGCCATTTGTTTCCCGACGTGGCGAATATCAAGTTTGATTGGCTGGTGGCTCTTACCGGAACGAGCCAGGAAGAGCCGGACGTTCGATTCTTCAACGATTTCAGTCATGGTGGACCTTATGAAACCGGTGCCAACAGTCTTCCCGATCCGCAGAACCCCACGCGCTATTTTCGCGACCTGCAAGAAGATAATCGAAATATCAAACTGGATTGGACGGTTCCATTCCATCATTGGACGGACGCAGAAGGCAACGTGAAGTTCGGGCTCTATGATAGTCATTCCGAACGCACATTTCTCGATCGAGAAATCTACTACGAAGGAGATGCGCCTTACTTCTCCGATCCAAACGCCTACTTGACGGACGAAATCCTGCGTCAGATTTACGATGTTCGCACGAACCTAAACAGCTTGAGCTATATCTGGAACCGGAACGTTCAAACCCGCAGCAGTGCTTACAACGGGCGGCTGGACGTGCAAGCCGGTTATCTCATGCTCGAGTTGCCCATTGTTGAAAAAGTGCGCCTCGTCGGTGGCGCCCGTTTTGAAACCACCGATCTAGAGGTCAGTTCTCGCAGTTACCGCGCGAACAGCGTGACCGGATCTCCCACCAACAACGTGAAGCTCACCCAGTCGGACGTTCTACCGAGTGCCGGGCTGATCTACAACGTCACCCCAAACATGAACGTGCGGCTGAACTATAGTCAAACCATTGCCCGCCCGACATTCCGTGAGCTCGCCGGCTATTTCAGCTATGACCCGGTCCTGGACGACATGCTGGATGGCAATCCACAACTGGTCATGAGTTCGATCGACAACTACGACGCCCGATGGGAATGGTTTTTCCGGCCCGGCGAACTGCTTAGCTTCAGCCTCTTTTACAAGGATCTCAAAAACGCGATCGAACGTCGCTATCTCAAAGTCGATGCCGAACAAATCTCTTTCATCAACCGGCCGACCGCCAAACTTTACGGCCTGGAACTCGAAGCCCGCAAGAACTTGGACTTCTTTGGTGAACCCCTGAAAGATTTCAGCCTTGGTGGCAACCTTTCCATCGTCCAATCGGAAGTGGAATTGACCGCAGAAGAACTGATCAACAAAAAACGATTCCTACCCGGCACGAAAGCGACCCGGTCACTCTACGACCAGTCGCCTTATATCCTGAACCTCGACCTCAGTTATAGCAATCCGCGAGTCGGCACCACCGCCTCGCTTATTTTCAACGTTTCCGGAGCCCGGGTCAGTATCGCGAGCCTGAACTCAGAAGACGTTTACGAGCAACCTGCCCCCACTCTCGATTTTGTTCTGTCGCAGAAAGTCAAGGAACACATGACGGTTAAGTTTGCGGCCAAGAATCTTCTCAATCCAAAAATCGAACGGACTTACGGCGAGAACGGCACGGAACTGTATTCGTCATTCACTAAGGGTCGCGGTTTCGCCCTTACTTTCGCTTACGACTTCTAGGCACTATCGGATGTGGCCAGGCGGCGGTCCTGATGAACAAAGGAGTTCCCCCATTCTCGCCGGGGAACCAGATTCCGACGATTGCATCGGGTGAGTTTGATTGCAACCGGCGCTGCTTGATCGCACCGGTTCTCTTGTAAACAGGACTGCGCATAATCTCGTTGGTGTGGTTATGCGACCAGCTCATGAAATTGAGAAAGCCAGCTAGATCCTCGATCTCATCGATAGTCTCGAAAAAGGCAACTCGCCGTCCCTCTTTGCGGCTCTGGAAGTCACTCCCGAGATTGTCGTGTCACGATGGGAACGTAACCGACTTCAAGGCCTGGAGGCGGCGTTACCAGCAGGGCGGGATCAACCGCCACCAGCTTGCCTCGTGTGGGGGCAACCATATAATCGCGGTCCGTGGGCCAGTCGGCGTGCAACTTCTCCACGAATGACTGTAGCTTCGCTTTCTTTTCTCCGCTCCAGTTGTATTGCTGGAAGGAAGGCTGGTCCACGAAGCGATACCAGGAGTAGGTCACCGTCGATCCATCGACGAGCTTTACCTTAAATGGGCCCGCCTTCTGGCCGGGCCGAGTCCAGGCGCCGGCGTTAGGCGAAGTATAGGGTTCGCCGGGTTTTGCGAGCTCAAATTCCTGGGACAGCAACCGGGTTTCGGAAGGCACGTCTGCCGCTGGCACCGCGACCCGTTCGCCGCCAACCTCTTTGTAATATTGAGGAAACAGGCCTTGGGCGCTGAGGTTGTTGGTGAACCATTGCAGGCCCCAGACATTACCCTCGAAGACGCGCGTATCGAAAGCCCGCTCAACGCCAGCAATCTTTTTCCCGGCCTGATCATAGTGAGTAGTACGCGTGTTCAGCTTGGGCCTAAAAGCGCCTTTGTCGTCGAACCGTCCAGAGCAGGTAGAGCCGCCGTCGCGCCAGCTTTTGAACGCGTCGTAGAGGGCCGCTTTCGAGTAATAGGTAACGTCCTGCACGAGAAACGCTCGACCTTCCGCGTCGACCGGCCACTGAAGCTTAGGCAACTTTGAGTAGGTTGTGCCTTGCGCGTCGGTGGCGTCAAAGCGCGGTACCGTGTTAATCTCCATCGCGCCGCCGCCCATGATGCCAGGCCGCGCGTCCAGACCGCGGCCGAACAAGAAAGGATAGTTGAACAGTTTGCCAATTTTGCTCCAGGTCTCGGGGATGTAGTAAGCGATGGGACCTTTGAAATTCGCGGCGCTAAGAAAGCAGGTCCAGCTCTGGTCACCCGTCGGCGGATCGTTTCCATCAGGATCGGTGAACGGCAGCGCCATCCAGGTATAGCCCAGGAAATCTCCGTTGGGATGGCCCTGGAACGGCAGCGCATCCGGAGGGATGAGCAGCCGATTGCTCAGTTGCGCAATCCCAAGGCGATGATCTGGCAAAGCCTCGTTGCTGTAGAAGAATGACCAACCCGGCGAGCCGACCTCATAGTCATAACATTGCGGAGTTCCGTTCATACTAAACTTCGGCGGCCCGTAGCGGAAATGGTTGCCAGCCCAATAGCCCAGCCCTCCCTCCACGGTTTGAAAAACGCTGGCCCAGGTTGGGCCCCGCTCCTTCCAGGTCCGCGCGAGCGTGCCTTCGGGCGCCAGTGGCCTATCCTTGTTGTCGGAGTTATCCGGTTGGATCCAAGAACTGGGAAGCCCGATCTGGAAGTCGGACAGTGGCTGGTCAACCAGAGGCCAGACCGCAGCGTAGAAGCCCATGCCCGCACTGTAGTCGCCGTGAAGCGGAAGCTTCTCGTGGCCGAAGCCTATGTATCCGTGCAGGCCTTCGGAATGCGAGGTAACCCGGCCAGCTTTGTCGACCGCATTCGCAGCCGCGCCATCCTGAGGCTTCTGGAATGCCACTATCGCCTCGGCAAAAGCCTTGCCGATCGGCGCCAAAATCTTGGCGGCTCCGAGGTAATGATACCCTCCATTAGAGATGCCCTTCAGGCGTTTCATCTCCTCCGCCGTGAAAGTTTCTGCCACGGCTTTCCTGCGAGCCAAGTCCCTTGCCGTTTGGGTAAGGTTTGGATCTTTCTTAGCCTCCTGATCCAACCTAAAATTCAAATTCTCCATTCGCTGTTCCAACGCGTCCAACTCGTCGTCCCAGAATGGCGCCGTCGGCACCGCTCGCACGTTGCCTTGAAACTCAGGGAGTAACGTGGGTGCAACCTGAGCCTTGCGAAACGATTGCTGAGGGGGTTTCTCCCCTGCTTTCACGCCGCCAATCCCCATGATGCCAATCACGAATGGCAGATTCGGCGCAGAAAGATCCCGGCGTACATCGCGGATGAACTGTCCCAGGAGCGCCCCATACACGTCGTATTGCCCAGGCTCGTCTTGCCGGGAATACGTCCAGTCACTGACCAAATCGTTAAACCCTTGGAACCAGACGAAACCGGACAACTCGTAGCCTTGATTCGGATCATATTCAGGCACGACTCGTTTGATGTCCGACAACACCTTCTGCACATGCTCGATCATGTGACGGTAAAAAACGCCGGTGTCTTTGAGCTTCTCTTCCTTTATTTTCTCTAAATCGTCACCCCGTGCTTTGCACCGTGCCAATTCAAAGTCACTCCACACGTATGGCCCGGCTCCGGGCGGACGGAAATCGGTATGCAAACTCCGCCCGCCCCAGGAGGTTTTGATAAGCAGGATCGGCTCGTCGAGCTGCTTCTCCAGATAAAGACCGAACGTAAATTCCGGGCCAATTTCCTCGGGCGAGGCGCCGAAGCCTGTCGTCAGCTTGCCCGTCTGCTCAATGACATCCGACCAGCCATCGCCAGCGCAGCCGACCGATGAAATCCACACCTTCTCACATACCCGTGGTCGGCCATCGGAGTCGCGCATCTCTGCAAGGAGGGTTGCCGTCTTGGCATCGTCGGCCATCGAATCGAGCGTCGCCACGTTCGCATGTCCCTGCATGTTCGACTGCCCGGCCAGGATGAACACTTTCAGCGGCTTGGCCGCCGTCTGGCTGACGATCCCCAATATCAGGCCGATAAATACTGCGATCTTCATAACGTGCACACTCTGCCTGGTGTTTTTCAGAGGATCCCGTCTTTTCTTCAGACAATCTCCTCACAGAACATTCCCCGCCGGATCATACGGCGTCCCTCCTGTGCCTCGCCAGGAACAACAGTTCCTCGTCTCGCGAAAATGCGCTGACTTGTCCTCCGGTCAAGGCAGTCAGGCTATAGTAAACGGGCTCGGGGAGCCTGGAGTTGCGGAGATTTGCGCGACGCCTGGGTAGTGGTATAGCCGTCCAGCGTGGCCAGGTTGATCTCAGCAAT
Organism: Limisphaerales bacterium; assembly: GCA_044225505.1. GTDB lineage: Bacteria > Verrucomicrobiota > Verrucomicrobiia > Limisphaerales > SIBE01 > JAXMHN01. Next base: position 136,524 of record JBGAIN010000001.1, on the reverse strand, counting down.
TCGGGACTGCCCAGACGCATGTGGATCGACGTCTTGGCCCACAAGCATTGCATGACGGACTGGCTCTCTACTGGAAGCTTCGTGACAATTGCGTAGATGAACGAACCGAGCCATCGGTGAGATGAACCCGGATAGTCAGCGGGTTTTTCGAAGGTTCGGTCACCGGGGGGTTGGCCACAGGATTGAATCAGTCTCGGGTGACGAGATGGCGGGCGTCTTGCCGCTTATCGAGAGACAATCTTCCGGCGAGCCTCGAGCGCGTCATCAAAGATGCGTTTGACTGAGCCCAACGCCTGAACGAATTCGAGCTGCTCACCTTCAGGTCCTCTACAGCAGATCAGCCGCCAGCCATTCGATCGGCCTTCGGTGATGCCGTTGCTGTTGGCCTCGATTGGCGCGGCTTTCCGCTCCTGCTCCGATGTCACAGTAATTACGCGGTTGGCCTTCACCTGTAACATCACACGTCTCGCTGATTCTGCCTCGAGATCAGCGATGAACTTGTTGAAATCAACCTCATCACGAATGTGAAAGCAGATGTGCATCATTCGCGGAAACGCGGGGCTCATGTGATCCAGCGGCTCGGCAAAGCTGGCACCGCTGCCCGCGGGTTGCTTGGCGTCACGGTATTGCAGTAGCCCCCCTCGACTAGACTGCTCGCCTTTCGTGGGCTCATGCGCTATCTAGATGAAATGGACTCGGACCAGGACCAATCGGCCAGGGAACGAAATGAGAGTCATTTCGTCACCACTCGCTGGACGACTGTCGCTGCCGCCGCTGGTGAAAATAGTTCCATCGCAACCCAGGCACTGGAAAGGCTTTGTGCTGACTATTGGCGGCCGATCTTTCGCTATTTTGTCCGATCTGTCGGAAGCTCTGACCAAGCCCGTGATCTCACGCAGGCATTTTTTGTTGAACTCCTTGAGTCACGATCGTACGCACGGGCGATCCCGGAACGAGGTCGATTCCGCTCCTATCTTTTAAGCGCTGCGAAATACTTTCTCGCGGATCAACATAAGCGCGCGAACGCGCAGAAACGTGGCGGCCACGTTGAATTCCTTCAGTTTGATACGGTCATCGCCGATGCCAATGCTTCCTCAACGCTACCGCCCGACCAGCAATACGATAAAGATTGGGCTTTCGCAATTCTGGACCGTAGCGTAGCGCGCCTGCGGGAGGAGTTTCAACTGTCTGGCCGAGCCGTGTTTTTCGATCGGCTTAAAGGCTTTCTTACGGGCGACAAGGCCGGTTCCTTTGCCGATGCGGCGCGTGAACTTCGTATCACTGAGGGGGCCGCCAAGATGACCGTAACTCGCATGCGCCATCGATTAAGGGCGATTGCGCGCCAAGAGTTAGCGGAAACAGTCGCCACTCGAGATCAATTCGAGACCGAACTCGAATCTTTCCGGCAAATCCTTTCCAGCTAACGTCCGTCGGCGGACTGAGTTGCCCGCCAGCCGTACCAGAGGCGAAAAGGGTTTCTGGGACACTTCCATTCCTATCTTCCAACCAGGCTCGCGTTCTGGAACGGCTTTAACTTCCACTTCTGAAAAGTCTTTAGTTACTAACTTTCCTAATTCTCGAAGCAGTGAATGGAAAGTACTATGCCGACATGACTGTTTCTGGTCCAAACGAAATCAGCTCTTGCCCGAATTGTCATACACCTGTTCCTCGCTCCTCGCCTGAAGGTCTATGTCCGCTGTGCCTCGCCTTTCTTATTACCGATGGTCCCGAAGCGGCGACAAACTCTCCAGAGCAGTTCCAAGACCAACAATTCTTTGGCGATTATGAACTACTTGAAGAGGTCGGGCGCGGCGGTAGCGGAATTGTGTTTAAAGCTCGACAACTCGGTGTAAATCGAGTCGTTGCACTTAAACTTCTTTCCGGCGGTGCGTCCGCCGGCCGTGATTTTATCCACCGCTTCCACATCGAAGCCGCTGCTGCCGCTCAACTTGAACACCCCAACATTGTCCCTATCTACGATTTCGGCGCTCATGAAGGTGCGCATTACCTATCCATGCGATTTCTGGAAGGAGGGACACTCCAGGCCCTTGTCGCCCGCCAGCGTGTCACGCCTTGGCAGGCCGCGTCTCTCACGATCGAGATTGCCGCCGCTGTCGAACACGCGCATCGGTGCGGCGTCCTGCACCGCGACTTGAAACCGGGAAACATCCTTCTCGATGGGTCCGGAATTCCCTACATTACAGATTTCGGTCTGGCCAGACTGATCGAGCAAGAAAGCTCGCTCACGTTGAGCCATTTGGTTCTCGGCACCGTTGCCTATGTTGCTCCAGAAGTAGCCCGTTTTGGAGCGGCGCGCGCGACGACCGCGAGCGATATATACGCTGTCGGCGCCATTCTCTATGAACTGCTAACTTGCCGGCCTCCCTTCGCGAGCGGAAGCATTGCCGCAACGCTGCGCGCGATCGAACTATCAGATCCGCCAAAGCCACGGACGCTCAATCAACACATTCCCGCGGATCTCGAGACAATTTGCCTGAAATGCCTGGAGAAAGTTCCGGACAAACGTTACCTCACCGCCCAAGCTCTCGGCGAGGACCTCAAGCGGCTTCTAAACAATGAACCGATCAGCGCCCGTCCCATTACCCGGCTGGCTCGCGTCGTTCGTTGGTCTCAACGAAATCCGGCTCTCGCCGCCGCCTACTCGATCCTAGCGATACTCTTGCTTTTGATTCTAATTGGCTCTCCCTTGGCCGCCTTCCGCTTTAACCGTGCCCGCGAAGCTGAGACCTTCCAACGCCATATCGCGGAACGAAGCCTTTACGCCTCCGACATGCTTCTGACTCAAGCCGCTTTGGAACAGGATCGAACAGCTGACGCGATTCGGTTCCTTGGAAAATACAACCAATTTCCCACTAATGACGGCATTTCCAACTCTTCGCTCTTCCTGGCTAGCCCCTCGATCGAACCTGGCTGGGAGTGGCGCTACTATCTAAAACAAACAAAGGGGCAGGAACTCTTCACCCTGGGACAACATGCTTCCAATAACGTCGTTGCGGCCGGCTTCTTGCCCGATGGCGACAAGGCTTGGTCGGCGGGTCTTGACGGACTCGTGCACATCTGGAGCGTTCCAACCCGTCAGAAGATTGCCACTTTTCGCCATGATCAGCCGATCTTTGACGCCGCGCATTCTCCGGACGGTCGATGGCTGGTCACGATCTGCGGGTCAGGACTAATTCCAGGCAACCATCCGATGCGCCTCTGGGATCTGACAACGGGAACAGTAAAATCTATCCTTTCTACGAATCGTTTCCCGCGAAAGATGACTAGGTTTTCTCCAGATAGCCGCTGGATTGCCTACGAAGAAGTCGGCGATGGCATTCACATCATGGACATTGCCACACGCGAGGAGGTGGCATTCTTACCAGGCTTTATGGAAAAGATTTGGCCGCTCGGTTTTGATTTTGCGCCCAACAAGCCGTTGCTTGCTTACTGCCCAGGTCGGTCGGGTGCGATTCATCTTAGGAACTACTCTGCCAACACGAATCTGGCCACGCTCTCCGGACACACTGACGTCGTTTTGAGCATTTCCTTTTCACCTGATGGCAAGCGCCTTGCCTCGACCTCCGTCGACCGCACAGTCCGAATTTGGGAGGTGGCGACTGCAAAAGAACTCGCAAAGGCCTTATTGCCCCCCGAAGCCGACAACCCTTGGGCGATCACATTTTCTCCTGATGGTGGTCTGATCGGATTTCTCGACGATACAGAGGTCATAAATTTGTTTCATTCCCACAACGCCACACCTTACCGGCGGTTACGTGGCAATCGAGGTTTTGCTAATAGTCTCGCCTTCTCACCGGATGGTATGACGTTGCTCAGCACTGGGAGTGACGACAAGGTCCGTGTCTGGGCTCGGGATGCGGAGCCAGAAAGCAAAACGGCACAGGCTCTGCCATCTGGACTTTTCGTTGCCCAGAATCGGTCTCAACTCTTTAGCCTCTCGCCGGGCGGTAACTTTCTGCTCACGACCTTTACGAATGGCACCTGTAGCATTTGGAACACACACAGTTTTCAAGAGAGCTCGCGTTATCTTATGCCCGGGACGAACCTCCTCCAAGAAACCATAAGTCCAGACGGCAAGCTCGTTGCCTTGGCCTTCGCAACTAACGGTACGACGCTGGTCCTTTGGAATGCGGAATCGGAGCAGATTAGATGGGTTCGGCATTATCCTCCGCCCATCTCGGTAGGTCGACTCGCCATTTCTCCCGACGGTAAGTATTTGGCATTTCCCGGTTGGCCGCTGCTCCGTGTCCTAGGCACAGCGGATGGAACCGAGTACCGGACGTTTTCTTACGGGGAAACGTATGCGTTTGATTTAGCAGGCGCTACCTCGTTTTCCAGCGACAGTACGCAAGTGAGCCTTGCAAATCACTCGGGTTGGGCACTGGTTTGGGACTTGGCGCACAATCGCCTTCGCGGAAAAGACTACACTCAGGGATCCATCCTTGCTTCGGTAGCATTCTCCCCGGATGCCAACTCGCTCTTTATCGGTGGCTTTGGCATCAAGGCGTTTGACCTGAATGAAGGAAAGTTTTCGTCCGATTTCAATCCAGCACCCGTCAACGTCCTGGCCATCGCTGTCTCCAAAGACGGTAGGACGCTCGGCATTTCTGAGGGGCGCACCATCACGCTTTGGAGCTTCGATTTTCACCATCCGGTTGGCCGCCTGCGCGGTCATCGTCAGGAAATTACCGCACTCGCTTTCCGGGAGGACGACGCGCTCGTTTCTGTAAGTTACGACGAAATGCGTGTGTGGCCGACGTCTTCGGAAGATCGACAGAAACAATGACAAAGAACTTTGTCAAATACCGCGCCCATCGCGCTTGGGTTTTACGCTTTGCATTGTCTGCTCGCGCGAACCGTAAGCTGGAAATCTTCCGACTGAAGCGAATCCAAGGGCCGGTTGGGACGGCCGCTTATCGCTACGTTCGGTATCGTAGTCTCCGCCACAGCGCGGCTGAGCCATAGTAACGCGTTGGACCAGGAGTTCCCGATCATGTCAGGTCATCGGAGGGCAAGCCCTTGCCGTGCACTTATCAAACTAATGAGGTCAATGAAAACTCCACAAACCACCGCCCAAACCGGCCGAACGAGGCTTTCCTATGGGTTTACGCTCGTTGAATTACTTGTTGTGATCGCCATCATTGCAATCTTGGCAGCATTGTTACTTCCCGCGCTGGCTAAAGCCAAAGCCAAAGCCCATACCGCTCGCTGCCTTAGTAACCTCCGACAATTTGGCATTGCCATGCAGCTCTACACCGAGGATAACTCCGATCAATTTCCATTTCCTGGATCGTCCAGCACGCAACCACAGAATCTTTTCTACTTTTTGGGCGCGCTCCGTTATCACGTATCGACCAACGCCGCCTTCTATATATGCCCTGCAGACCGAGGACCGCTTACGACGCAATTCGCTGCCAGCATGAATGTGCAAACAAACAATATCTTGCCAGGATCCTATTGGTTGTTACCCGGTTTCTATTATTACAATCAAAACACGGTTCCGAACAATCCGGGATTCGTCGTACTCCGTCCTCGTTACGTTAGCGAAGTCACATACCCGTCGCAAAAAGACATGATGGAATGCGCCGCTATACCTAAAGTCAAGTGGATCGTCCCTAATGCCGGCACAAAATCAACGGCCCACGCGCCCGAGGAAAAGCCGGGCAGCAACTGTCTTTTTGTTGATGGGCATGCCAGTTTTCACTGGTGGTCGCGCTTTCAACGGGACCCGCTACTAGGATCAAATTTGCCAGATGGCTATGCTTCCTTGACTTGGCGCGACATTAAGTAGGACCGCGATTCTGGAATAGACGGTGACCGGTGGCTGCATGGTTTGACCCGTGGCCGAGATATTTGTACCGTGACATGACAGCTAGTAGAGCTTCCTCGTTGAACGGTTCGGAAAGGCTTCACGCGTGCGCTCGCATTGCTTTCTTTGGCAAAGGCCTCGACAATGCGTTTCCTGGAAACCGTCAAGCGTCCGCTCAGATTCTTAAGATAATCCGAAACGCGCGCATGGCGTAGCGTCACGGCCGCTAAATCGTATCGGCAGGCTGTCGGTGCTGTTCATATTACCCTTGCCCAATTCCCTGCAAGAATCTTGCTGGCTCATTCCTTCGCCGCCTGTCGGGTGACGATGGGAACATAGCCTGCTTCGAGGCCTGGCGGCGGGGTGACGAGCAGACCGGGATCGACCTCGGCCAGTCTACCGATCGTCGGCGGCGCCAGGTATTCGCGGTCCTTCGTCCAGGTTCGGTGAAGCTTCACCACCCGTGCTTGCAATTCCTCACGGTCCTTCGCTGTTAAGTCGGCGTTGAGCAAGGCCGGTTGGTCCGCGAAGCGATACCAGTAATACGTCAGCACGCTCCCGTCACCTGGATACGCTTGGAACGGTCCCGCCACGGGGCCTGGGCGCTTCCAAGAGCTCGTCGGCTGGTCCGGAGTGACGTAAGGTTCGGGCGCCTCTTCGTGAGCGCGAGTGAACTGGTATTGCACCAAGCCGGTCTCCGCAGGGACCTCTTCCGGACGCACGGGTACCCACTCCGCCTTCTCTTGCTTGTTGGTGACGAGGTGAAAAAACTCCGGAAGCGTCACCCGCGAACCCTCCCGGGAATCGCTGCCTTTGACGTGCTGGTCATTCCAACGGTAGCCAAACGTGTTCGACGAGATCGCCGTCGGGCTGGCAAATGAATTCCATGCCAATGGCACTCTTTTCTTCTCGGGAGTCTCGGCCGTATAAATCCTCCACGTTGCTCCGCCTCCGCCGGTGAACGCATGCACGAGAGCCCCTTGGGGATCGACCGTGCCGCTAGCCGCAGGACCGCCGTTAAACCAAGTTTTTACAGCGTCCCAAAGCGCGCTCTTTTTGTAAGATGTAATTTGATGCACCAGCACCGACTCTTTGCCCGGACCGGTCGGAAAATAGGTTCGAGCAATCCGCGCGTAGGTTTCGCCCTTGCTGTCCGTGGCCTGAACGCTAGGAACGTATTGAGTTTCCATCTGCAAAGCCCGATTGGGGTCGGAGGGGCGGGTATCCAGCAGCATTCCAGCCAGACGCGGTTCGGCAACCGAACCACGAGACCAGAAATAGGGCGTGAAGAAGGCCACCGGCCCTTTGAAATTCTTCGTGTTTAAAAACAGGGTCCAACAATTATCTCCCGTCGGCACGTTGGTCCCGGCCGTGGTGGATTTAGCCGACACGAGAGGCAAAGGCAGATAGCCGTAGCCAAAGAGCTCCCCGCACGTCCCTTGTTTTAGATTCATGCCGTCCGGTGGCCAGAGCAGCCAAGGGCTAAATTGCGCCACGCCATAGAGGCCCTCCGGTTTGTCCCAATCACGATTCTTGCCTGCTCCGGGCCCGTTGGCCCATTCGCTGAAATTTGGCGCTACCCCGCCCATGATGAACTTCGGTGTTTCGGTAGCAAATCGCGTGTCACGCCACCAGCCCAACCCGCCCTCGATGTCGGAGTAGAGATTGGTGGGAGCCGCGCCCGGATACTGGGCAAACATCCAGGTGCCAGGCAGTCCGCTTTGAAACTGATGCCCTGGGTACTGCTGCAATAGGGGCCAGGCGGCGACATACAAGGAGAACCCAGCGTCGTAGGTCGGCGGGACCTTTTTATTTGGAACAAGCAGATACCCCGCCATCTCTCCTTCCTGGATCGGAGTCGACGCTGCGGCCGAACATCTCAGTGGCAAGAACAGTCCGAGGCTAAGACTCAGGGTCCAAAATAGATTTCGGATTGCTCCGTGGCGGAGGGCGCAGCGTCCGCCGCTTCGCCAGCGTATAGGATGGATTTGGTTTCTCATCGGATTTGTCCAAATGTGCTCCATTCCTTAGGCTATCAGTTCACCAGCTCCACGACAAACACCGTTCGCTCACTTCGTTGGGCATGAATTAAAGTGGGTGAGGTCAACCGCAATATATTCCACGGGGCGCGGCTATGGCGAGTCCGACGGTGCCTAGCCGCAGCAGCGCCGCATCCGCGAAAACACCTCGTGTTGTTCGAGGAGCTCTTGAAAAGGCGGAAATTCTGCGGCTGGTCTGACGACACAGCCGCGGTCCTTAATCTCATCCAATTTTAATCACACCCCACTTCGTTGGTTGCGGCACGCGTTTTCATCACTTTTCTTTTACCGAAACGCCAGGAGCGCGTGCTCGGTCCGGATATAAAGACTGTTGTGGTCCATGGAAGGAGTGGCGGCCACCGGGGTGTTGAGAGCTGCCTGATGCACGAGTTCAAAACTCTCTCCGCATCTCACCACGGAGAGAACGCCCTTCGCCGAGAGGAGATACAGGTAGTCGTGAGCGACGATCGGGGAGGCCATATACTGGCCCGCGGCGCCCAGACGTTCTCGATAGATAACCTGTCCCGTCGCCGCGTTGACGCAGCTCAGGATGCCGCCGTCCCGGACAAGATACAGTCTGCCTGAGTAAAAAAGTGGCGAAGGTATCTCCGGAATGCCGTTTTGCAGATTCCAGGCCACATGAGAAGTGGTGATATCTCCTGCGCCTCCGGGACGAATAGCGGTGAGGTTCGGACGACCAAAGCCAACGGACATTTCCGCGACGAACTCCTGTTTGGTCCAGAATCCATCGTGGTTTTTGTCACGCCAGTCGAACAGTTTGAATTGCGCTTCCTTTCGCTTCCCCGGATTGCTGGGCAACGGCATCCCGAATCCCGGATGGCCAACCGGCAGCTCGGGACGGAACGGCAGAGTGAAGTTTTCCGTGATCTCGTCTCGTCCAATTCGTCCGTCGCCGTCGCGATCGAATGGAAGCATAGCTTTCCAAAAAGGTTCAGGATCCAATTCCGAGTCGCCACGACCACCTTGCATCGAAACTGAAACGTAAAGTCGCTCATCCCCCGCGACGGGTATGGCGATGGGTTCACGGGCGAAGCCGCTGACATACCACTTTTCAGCCCCGGTCGCCGGGTCGTAGCCGTAGACTCGGCCGTTGCCGAGAACAACCAGTTCTGTTACCGCGTCGTTTCTCCAAATGATGGGCGTTGACCAGGCGCCACGGTTGTAAGACCGCGGCATTTCCCAAAGCAATTTTCCAGTCGCTTTATCGAGGGCGATAACCTTGGACCGGCTGAGCTTACTATCCGGTAAATTCGCGTCGTCGTCGAGGACCAGGAAGAGCTTTTCGTCGTGGAGGATCGGTGACGTAGAAACGCCATACATACTCTGGGGCGTGGGCAGCGGCTTGCCCCACAGCTCTTGACCCTCGTGGTCGTAACAGAGCAAGCCGTAAGAACCGAAATAAACATAGACATGGTCTTGGTCGGCACATGGAGTGGAGGCGGCGACGGAGTTGGCCGCATGAACAGTTTCCAGGCGAACTTCCGGAGCCAGTTTCTTCCACTTCACCTGACCGGACCCGGTGTCCAGAGCGAGAGTGACTAATCGTCCATTTTCAACCCCGGTCAGGAAAATTCTGTCATTCCAAAGAACCGGTGACGATTTGCCGGGCGGCAACGCTGTTTTCCATGTTGGCTCTTCGGGAACGATCTTGACCGGTGGTTTGAATTCCCGGGCGACTCCAGAGCCGTTCGGTCCCCGGAATTGGCTCCACTGCTCGCTGGTTTCCGGAACGGCCCATAGATTTTGCAGAAGCGCGAACGTCTCTGGATCATGCCGGCGGAGCTCTTCCCGAGTGATCGGGAAGAAATCGTTGGTTGAGAAGAAAGCTTCGGTCAATTCGGCGAAGTACTCCTGCGGATTGGTGAGTGCGTAGGCGCGGACTTTAGCGCTGCGTCCATCGCCAAAACGTTGTTCGACGTTGTCGTATTTGCCGCTCCGCTTGGCTTTTTCGTAGCCCTGCTTGATAAAAGTATTTTCAAATCCTGCCGGCAACACACGGTCGTGGTAAGCATGCGCCAGTTCGTGCAGCGCGAAGTTTGGCATCCGCCGAGTTTCGGACTCGAAGATTCGCACATTCGTAAACTCGACCGCTTTCGCCATGGCAGGGTTGCGGCCATGCTCGCCGAGCCAGTCGGCGCTCGGGTGGTATTCCGCGCGAGGTGGCAGGCCGGGATACTCTGGCGAGACCCAAAGTGGGACTTTGCGTAACTCTGCCACCGACTGCGAAGGCACGCGGTGCACGATTTCCTCAAGTTGTCCCGCCAGCAAATCGAGAGCACGATCGGTCGCTGGTCTGTTGGTGGCAAGCAATGTCCGGCTCAGGTGAATGGTCCAACCGGAAACGTCGCGTATCTCGTAGTCCGAAGTGGGCTGTTCCTCTGAGATGGGTACGTCGGCATTCGCCGTCTGCTGACTCGTGGTCAATAGGACAGCCACTGTTACTGCCAGTAGAATTACCACAACTTCGGCAATGCTAGGGAACTTGGTTCGGAAGATCCTTTTCACTTTGTTTCAACCCAAGATGTGCCGCAGCTTTTTAGTGTGCCGCCCCCGCACCTTGACGGTAAGCGCTTTTCGGAACGGGCCGATCCACGTGGTAGACGGATAGTTCGCGAATCCTGACCGGCGCAACGCTCTCTTCCACCGTCAACCGGACTGCCTGAACGGCCGTCGCGGGAATAGGAATTATTTGTCGGCAGCCGACCTGCGTGCCTTGTGCCAAGGCGAGCCGGCTTCCGTCGGGGCGATGGCCCTCTACCACGAATTTGCGAACCCGTTCCCCGGCAGCGATGTCTTCCCGAAGCACAATATGATCGATGGTTTTTGTGCCGTCGAATTTAAGCGTGAGCTCGTTGCCGTCGCCTTTGGCCGTGGCGAGAGGTGCGGCGAAGCGCGCGCGGATTTCATCCCCAAACTCCTGCAACCGCTTCATCTGCGCCGCCGGGATTGCACCGTGCTTGTCCGGCGTAGCGTTCAGCAGCAGGTTGACACCGCGTCCAACGGACAGATAATAGATTTCGATCAGGTCGTTCCGGCTGAGGATGCGTTCGTCGCTGCCTTCACTCCAGAACCAGTGGGGACGGAGGATAGAGACATCGCATTCGGCCGGACACCAGGTATTGCCGCTGGAACTGCCAGCGCCTTCCTTCGGTGTCTCGCCCTGCTTCCAATGAATCGTGTTCCAGCATGGGTACGGTGCAAAACCGTGCTCCGTGCCGACCCAGCGCGAGCCGCCGGTGCGCCGGCCTTGGAACGAAATGATGCCGGGCGAATAGAGGTCAATCAGGTCATTAATGGGGACAATGTTCCCGCCGTCGAACCACATTTCAAACATTGGCCCATAGCCAGTCAGGATTTCCTTCAGTTGTTGGCGGTATGTTTCATTGTAGACCGCTTGTTTTTCCGGCGAAGACATCTTGCCCCCATCTGCGGCCCCTTGCGTATCGTCGCGCGGACACAGATACACTCCCAACCCCACGCTGCCGTCGCGGCATGCTTTAGCGAGTTCGGCGAGCATGTCGCCCTTGCCATGTTTCCAGGGCGAGCTCTTGAGCGAGTAGTCTGTGGTTGCGGTCTGCCAGGCGCAGTAACCGCCCACATGCTTGGCGACGAAAATCATGTAGCCCGCATTCGCCGCCTTCACAGCCTCAACCCACTGGGTCGCGCTAAAACGATCTGGGTTGATCTGATCACGCGGCGTGGACCGGTTGTCGCCTTCGGTGCCCTGGTAAACGTTGGGCGCCCAGTGGAAGAACAGGCCTACGCCAGCGTCGTGCCAGGCCAATTGCTGCGGCGTGGGTGCAGGAAGGTTCGCAGCGAGCTCGGCCGCGCGGCCAGCCAGAGCGCAAATGAGGAGAGCGGTTACGGAAATCAAGGTCTTCATAATCATGCGTGCTGACAGGTCTCAGTGGATCATCTCAACAGCCGACAGGAAACCTCTAACTGGGGTAGCATGACAAAAAACACCGGAAAAGATCGCCTACCCGTCAAAGCGAAGCTCGCAGCATTGATGCCTTCAACGCCTTCAGCCACGCCACCTCGAGTTGGAACGCCCCAGCTTGCCGGTCAGAAATCAGAAAGCCCACGGACGTGACTTTCGCCGCATCGAGCGGCGGTTCGGTGAACAGTACGCGACCGCGGAAGGTCGCCACAAAGTCCCTCATTGGCAGAAGATGCTCCTCCCACTCGCCTTCCTTTGTTGAGAACACAATCTGGTAGAGAGCACTGTCAAAGCTTAGGTCGGTGCGTGCAGTTAACTTATAGCGATGGCCGTCGCCGCGCACGCGGATCAGGAAGGCATCGCAGCCAGCGAGATCGTGGCGGGCAGGCAGCGAGCGCACGGAGGCGAACCCGCCGTTGTTCTCCAGCGAAACCTCCCCTCGAAACAGCGCTACCCTGTCCGTCACGTCAAACTCGCTCGTAGACACGCCGCCCATCACGTCGTCATTAACCACCTGCCACGCGGCCGCGTCGGTGCGGCTCTGAAAGTCATAAAGCATCTTCACAACAATGACGGAGTCGACAGTGACAAGCAAAGGTAGGATGGGACTCGTGGTCAAGTCCTGGCTATCGCACGGTTCCGGCTCGCAACCTTTCAAGTGAGTAAAACGTATCTCGCCATCGAACTCCCCCTTGCCGCAATGTCACCCAAGCCGAGTTCACCAGCGTATATAACATCACCGGAAGCATCAGTGGGACGAGGAGAGCGCTTGCAACAGACCAGTCCGAGCGCTTGGCCAAAATTAGACTGGGAATGATCAACGAAAACGGCGCGACGGCAGCGGCTATTCCCAGCGGCGTTCCGCTCAATGCACCCGCCATTGCAGTCCCAAAAATGGCGAAGGCGAACAGACAGCCTAAGCACGCCAGCCACAATCGATAATCGAGAGCCGCAAAATAATTCTTTTCCATAATTCGGACCATGCTAGCCAGGGTCGTTCCCCAGTCACATTGCACATCGGAAGCTCCCAAAAACGCCCTCGTCCTCTTGCCGGCACGACGAACGAGCAATCCCAAACGCACGTCGTCGAGAACCGTCAGGCGCAGGGCCTCGTATCCGCCGCAAGCGCGGTAAGCGTTCGCTCGAACCAAATTGAAGGCTCCAAAGCCCACATGCGATTTCGGCCGGTCCTGGTTCACGCCCGAAATCCAATTGAGCAAACTAGTCAAAAAGAGGAGGTGCCACGCTCGGACCGCTAAGCTCTCCGCCGCCGTTCCCGCGGTCAGAGTGATATGATCGGCGCCCTCCCGCTCCGCGGTTTGTACCGCTCGGGCGATTAGGTTCTGCTCCAGCCAGCAGTCGGCGTCGGTAAAAAGGATCCATTCCCCAGTCGCGGAACTGGCGCCGATATGGCAAGCGTGACACTTGCCCAGCCATCCGTCCGGCAAGGAATGGACCCGCTTCAAGCGCAACGTCTGGTTCTTTTCAGCCAGCACGCGGAGAATTTCGGAAGTCCGGTCCGTCGAGCGATCGTCAACGACGATGAGTTCCAGATCGACACCGCTTTGGGCAAGCAGATGATTCACAGTCCTTTCGACCCGCGCTTCCTCATTGCGCGCAGCGATGACCACCGAACAAAAGGGTCGATTGCTTGACCGCGCGCGTTTTTCGGCGGGATCGAGCGCGGGCAATCGGCGGACCCATCGCAAGTTCAGCAATGCCCCAATGGTCATCGCCAGGAACAGGCCGCTTGCCGTCATAAAAATGAGAGTCGCCCACATGACTGGAGTCTGAATGAGGTTGGCACGGTTCTTCTCATCATCAAGCTCTGAACTCGTCGTCCAAGCTGCCTCTAAAACAAGCAACGGCGCAAGCGTCGTAAGGGGAACAGGCCTGAACAACCGCCGTCTCGGCACAGATCGAGGAAGAGCTTACTCTGATGCGCGTATTGTCAGATCATCGCGAGTCTGATTACCTCTAGGGCATCAGTTACGACCGCAGGCGTTTTGGATGTCATTATGAGAAAGCTCACCCTGGTTCTCCGTTTAGGAACTGTTCTTCCTTGGTTCGTGGCCGTGCTGACATGCGTGCTTCCACGCGGCGCGAGTGCGCTCGACTTCGATCTGCATCAGGTTGGACAATACGGCGGCGGTAGTGCTTCCAGTGTCACAGTCACCAGTAACTTGGCCTTCACGTCCAACTGGGACATCCTGCGCATCGTGGATATCAGTGATCTCGATTCTCCTCGATCCATCGGTAGTTATTACTTGTCGGGCAACACTGCGCGCGCCGCGGTTGCAGGACATTTTCTCTACATCTGTTCACGCGCGGGATTGGACGTCGTTGACATTTCAGACCTCGCCAATCCAACGCGCGTCGGTCGATACGCCGGCGAGGTGACGGACTTAGCAATCATCGGATCGAATGCGTTCCTAACTGCGGTCGAAGGCTTGGTGACGCTCGATGTGAGCGATCCGACCAATCCGCATCGAGTTTCCACGTTGAATCTGACCGCCGGCGCCATTTCCGTATCTGGGCATTTGGCGTTCCTTGTGGAAGGAGCAGCCTCCAGCGGCAACCTGCACGTGATAGATATCAGCGATCCGGCTGCCCCAAAGCGAATCGGTGGCTGTGGCTTGTCTGGCCCACCTCCGGAACAGGGCCGGAAACCGGCCATCTCCGGAATTTATGCCTGTGTGCCGACAGTCGCCGGAATGGACATCATCGATATCAGCCAACCGGCTCTTCCTCAACGCGTCGGCACTTATGACTCCAAAGGAATTCAGGACGTGGCGTTCTCCGATGACTTGGTCATCGCCGCTGGAGCGGATGGCGCGCACGTGATCGACGTCAGCAACCCTGCCCACCCACGCCGTGTTGCTGGATATCAGACCTGTGACAACATGCGCGGTATTGCAGTTGCCGGGACCCGTGCGTTTATCGTTGGGAACTCAGGACTACAAATCCTGGACTTGCGCGCGCGTGAGAATCCCCAACTCGTGGGCCGACAAGGGCCGTGTGACGCCATCCAAGATGTCGCCGTTTCGGGTCGATATGCCTACATGGCCGCAGGCGCTGACGGACTCCTCATCGCGGACGTCCAGGATCCGACCGGACCACGGGTCGTGGGAACCTACCCAACGCCATCCTTCGCTCACGCAGTTAAGGTTGTCGGGGACTACGCGTATGTGGCGGGTGGCGAATCTGGCTTCGAAGTTGTCGATATTCGAGATCCCTTCTTCCCCTGGCGAGTGGCGGCGTTGGAGCCAGGCGCAATTGTCCGGGACATCGCTATTTCCGGGAATTACGCTTACCTCGCAGTCGATTCGGTTGGCTTGGTAACCGCGGATATTTCTCAACCAGAAAATCCACAACCGCACTATACTTACGCGGGAGCAACAGTGAAAGGCGTGGCCGTATCAGGAAACTATGCCTATGTAGCAGCGGATACTGCCGGTCTCCTCATCCTGGACGCTCGCAAACCCGCTGAACCTTTCTCTTTTGGTGTGGTCGGAAGTTGGAAGCCAACGGCCGTTGTTGGGTTTTGGGATCCTCACTTTCGCGTCGATCACGTTGCCGTTTACGGCAACGTCGCTTGGGTCGCCGTCAGCGGGATTGACTATTCCGCCACTTACTTGATCGATGTCTCCGACCCGAAAAACCCGGTCGAGCTTAAGACGGTGGGGAGTGGCCAAGGGAAAGTGACCTTTGCCGGTGGCTATGCTTACTTCTGCGACTCCGCTCTAAGAATGTTCGACGTCACCAAGCCCGCCGAGCCGATTCTGGTCGGACAAACTGCCTCGACGGATTACGCCCAGTCTGTGGCTGTGGCAGGCAACATCGCCTATGTCGGAGCGTACGGCGACGGGTGGCTTCTGCGAGCTATTGCTGTCCAACCGGCCAATCCCCAGCGCGTCTCCGCGAAGACGTTCCATGGGGCAACGTCTTGGAATAGCTTGGCGGTAGCGGGTGATTTCGCCTACGTGGCGAATGAATCACTCGGCTTGGAGATATATTCGATCACCAATCGCAGCGACCCACAACTCCTCGGCAGCCGTCAGACCTCTGCCTTGCGCGCGAGTGTTTCCGGGACAATCGCCTACGTTGCTGCTGGCGAGAAAGGGCTGCAGGTGTTTGACATTCAAGATCCGGTGCATCCGAAACTGCTGAATACTTCCGACACACCCGGCACCGCTTGGGACGTGGCCATCGCAAACGGCTTCGCCTATGTGGCAGACTACACCGCTGGGCTGCAGATCTTCGATGTTAGAACTCCCGCCACGCCTCAAAAAGTGGGCAGCTACTTGAAGCACACTCAAGGAGCTGGGACCATTGCGTTTTCAGGGAATTTGGCGGCTATTGGCAATAATTTGACTCAGGAGACGCCAACGGGCGGACTCGTGCTTTTGGATATTTCCAACCCAGCCAATCCGCAATTCTTGAGTCTCTGGGACGGAGGCCAGGTTTCGGGCCTTGCCATCTCCGGTTCGTATGTCTTTGTGACAGGTAGCGGCTGGTTCGGCACAAGTTTCGATGTGATCGATATCAGTAATCCCACCAAGCCTCGTCTGGTGGCGCATCTTGGCGCGGTGACAGGCAGCGCGATAGCCATCGCCGGGACCTACGCCTACGTTTCGGGGGCGCAAGGCACTTTAGTGGTCGATATCAGTGACCCAATCCATCCCCAGCGCGTCGGCGGGAATTCCTCGATTTCAGGATCAAGCGTCGCGATTTCGGGGGATCACGTTTTTATTCCAGATCGGGGGATCACGGTCCTGGACACCTTCCGCTCGGTTCAACTTCAGCCGCGTTTCACACCAGGTCAGCCTGGCGTCGGTTTGCGGTTAAAAGGTCCGCGCGGCGTTGGCTTCAGACTCGAGCGCAGCTCGAACTTGAATCAGTGGGAACCGTGGCAAGAGGTAACGTTGGGTGATCTCTCGATGGACCTGAGCGATCCTCAAGCTCTGACGAATACCCCTCGCTTTTACCGCGCGGTTCTCTCTCAGCAATAACGTTCTGCAAATGAAACGCCAGCGTTAGTGTTGACGTGTCGAATGCATAACTCGTTGGCGTCACTCTGTTCCTTGGGCGACACGAGGTTGAACGGGTAACGGGTGCGTTGCCTCGGGTTCTCCGGAACCGGGCTGGGAAATGTCTCACATCGTGACCACAATTGTGGACAAAGTGTGCAACATATCGTAAATGATTGCTGCAGAAGCACCTCGCGGAGTCACGAAGGTCCCACACCACCTCACGCCCGATCCTTCGTCAACGTCACGCCGGGAACGGTGAACCTTGAGCGGTGCGTATTTGACAGTCATTCCGGGTGATGGTCATTCGAGGCAAGGCCGGTGCAAGGCCGCTCCAAGGCCGGTGCAAGGCCGGTGCAAGGCCGGTCCGGGAGCGGCGTTACAGCGGCATCTCACCGGCCTCAGACCGGGGTTGGTCCGGGTCCAGATCGAATCCTCCTCCCTGCCACTGAGCTTACCCGCGGTAGAGCAGCTCCGATCAAGCAGCCGCGAGCTGGAAACGGACGGCGCAAATGTCTCACATCTTGTCCACAATTGTGGACGAAGTGTGAGACATTTCAAAACTAGCGTGTCCTAGCCATCGCCGGTCTAGCGAACAACCCCAATCTCGCGCCCAACGCGTCAGTAATCCTCAAGCTGGACTTTTTGCAACTCCTGCCAATCGAGGCTGCCCGCGTCAATCGGCGTGTCTGTTCCTAGAAAAAGGTTCGGGTGTTGCTGGCTGGAATAGACGTGTTTGTAACCGTCCTCGACCTTGACCTGTTGACCCGTGGTCGGATTAACGTATTTGGACTCGCCTCGGATCGTATCAACGCGGATGCGCTGCTCGCGGTCCATATCGGTCATCCTCTGATTAAAGCGCGCCGTGTTAGCTTCGCCAAATTGCCGAATCGCTTCCATTCTCTGCTGGTGGCCACGAGTCATTGCTTCGGTGTTCGCCTGGATCTGTGCCATCGTCGCTTCGTGCTGTTGCCGGCTGGCGTCCTGGTTCGCTTGATAGCCGCGCGCCTGGGCTTCCTGTTCGATCTTCATCCAGACCGGATTCCTCACGATCGAGTCTTGCGCCATGCGCGTGTGAGCATGGATGGACTCGAGATCACTTGCGCTGGTTTGCGTTATCGAAGGAACGGTGCTCCAGGAATGGTAAGTGTCGGTCCCAAGCTGCCGCGATGACTGGGAAATCCGGCACTCCACCCGCGCCCGATTTCCATTCGGCAGGGTGCCATCGATGGAACCTCGGGATTGGATTTGCCCATTTTCACCGCGGGTCTGCGGGGCCGTTTGCTCATTCCCGAGGTCCTTCAGGATAACGCCGTTCTGCGCCAGGGTGGGCAGGAAAACCTGTCGGAGGTAAGCGACCGGGGGCATGGGCGCGAGTTCGTTCGGTGAGGCCTGCGTCGGGATTCCCAGCGCACTCTTTTGAGCGCGCAGGTTTTGCGTCAGTGGCCCTTCCGAGTAAATATATTGCGTCGCCGGAAAATAGACGATCTGAGAACGCCCGTCCGGCGAATTCAGCGTGATCGAAATCTGTGGCAGTCCGACAGCGCCTTCCCACTTCCGATAGAATTCCTGGTGTGCTTTCCAATCACTGGGCACCTTCATCGCGAACGCCACCATGCGGTCTCGATCCGGATCCAGAATGCCGAGGAGCCGATACGGTCGAGCTGGAGCGCCCGTCGAGGGTGACCCATTGGTTGGGGAGGTTCCTTTCGCTACCGTGGCTTTAGTCTCTCGCGTTCCGCTCCCGGGTTTCTTCGGGCCGGGTGTCCCAGCGTCCGAGCTTGGAGCGGTCCCGACCGCATCGGCCATCGAAAATGGCACATTTACAAGAAAAGCGAGGTTGGTCACCAGACTTAGAGCGCACAGGAACCGCATAGCCGAAGGATTAGTCACAGAAAGCTAGAGAACAAGCAATTCTTTGGTTTAGAGACTGTTTTAGAGAGACCGAAAGGCGCCAAAAGTCGTGTTACACGAGGAGGGATAAAGCGACTGGAAAAGATACGTTGCGCCAGAAGTAACGGTTACCGTGGCGGGAATGGACCCAACCATGAGTCAAACGACACGGAACGAGGTTTTGAAGAACTTGCAGCGCCTTAACCTGCCTCGCCGGTTGGACGTCGACTTCAATTCGGCTTGGCCTTCTTCTGTTTGAGACGTCGCGCTTCCGCCGCGGCGGCAATGCGGGCCTTGGCTGCGGGACTCATGCGTCTTTTTCGCGCCGGCGCCTTACGAGCCTTGGGGCTCTTCTTCTCTTTCGGCGGCCGGCCCCGACCGGATGTCGTCTTCGGAGCTGCCGTGCTCGGAGCCGAAATGACCGGTGCGACGGGAGGGCTGGACTTCGCCGGAGTTGGGCGATCATCGAGCTCGATGCCGAACACCTGGCTAATTTCGTTCTCGGCGAGTTCCACTGTGGCCTCAGTCATTTTGCTCGTAAGATCGGTAACAGCTGCGGCTTGCGCGATAAGTTCTTCGTGATTAACGGAGCGCAGGACGAAGAGCAAGTGCGGGTTCTGATCGAGCCGCGCCCCAACGCCATAGAGAACGGCAGCGATGTGTTTGCACATGCCTGCCCAATCGGGACAGGAACAAGTCATCTTGATCTCGCGAGGCGAAGGAAAGAGACCCGTTTCTCTGCGGGTGATGATCTCCATGACCTGGCTCGACAGCCGGCCTTGAAGCAACTCGACCAGGGAACCGATCCCGCCCGCGCAACTGCGGCAAAGTGTCTTCCATTTCGCTTCTGCAGCCGGGACGATTTGAACCTCAATCTCATAGAGCTGCGATCCGCTCACAAGCGCGGTGATGAGGCCCGGTTTCACTTCCAAGTGCACCACCGAGCCGTTGCGGACGTAAGTGCGGCCCCGGGGCAGCCTGTTCGCATAGTCCATATAGGACTCCAGATTGTCGCACCAAGCCTTGCCCCAAAAGGAGCTCGCGATGGTCCGGCCGTCGATTTTGATCGGCTGGCTGGAGAGCCCGCGCTTGGCCAGCTTAGCCATTTCGCGTTGCGCATTGCGTTGGCGCTCCGCGACCGAGACGTAAGGTCGAAAACCGAAATGGTTCCAGCTCATTTGATTAACCTAATCATGCTTCTGTCGCTCGCTTCAAGTCCAGAGCGACGAAGCGAAGCAACTCGTCGTTATTCATTTCCGTAAGCAGCTTTTCTCCGCCGCCTTCCAGAAGTTCACTGCTCAATGTCTTCTTGTCTTCGATCACCTGGTCAATGCGCTCCTCAATCGTTCCGCGACAGACGAACTTGTGGACGAGCACATTTCGCTTCTGCCCAATCCGAAATGCGCGATCGGTCGCTTGATTCTCTACCGCGGGGTTCCACCAGCGGTCGAAGTGCAAAACGTGCGCGGCCTCGGTAAGGTTCAGGCCAGTCCCGCCCGCCTTGACCGTGAGTAGGAAAAAGGGAGGACCATCGTCCCGCTGGAAAGACTCGACGAGCTTGCGCCTCTGAGCCACTGGCGTGCCCCCATGCAGCACCAAACCCGGCCTTTGGAAGACTTGGGCCAGGAAGCCCGCCAGCGGTTCGGTCACTTCGCGGAATTGTGTGAAGACGAGAGCCTTCTCCTGCCGCTCGGCGATCTCCTCCGCCAGTTCACGCAAGCGAGCGAACTTGCCACTGGCCTCGGGAAGGTAAGCGCCGTCATTTAACCATTGCGACGGGTGATTACAGATCTGCTTGAAACGCATAATCGCGGCGAGCACCAATCCCCTCCGCTGGATTCCCTCGGCATTCTCTAGTGCTTCGGCCAATGCCGATACCCCTTCTTGATACAGGGCCGCTTGCGCCTTAGTGAGCGAACACCAAGTGCGGACTTCCGTTTTGTCCGGGAGATCCGTAATGACGCGCTTGTCAGTTTTTAAGCGGCGGAGGATGTAGGGCCGCGTAATATTCCGCAATGGCGAGTAATCGATCCGTTCGGCACTCTCGCGGGCCCGGATGAATTTCCGAAATTCCCCCGCCGATCCGAGTAGTCCCGGGTTGAGAAAGTCGAAGATGGACCAAAGATCCGCCGCGCGGTTCTCCACGGGGGTTCCGGTCAAGGCAAAGCGGCCTTGGGTTTTCAACTCTTTGACCGCGCGAGTCTGGCGTATCTCGGGATTCTTGATGGCTTGGGCTTCGTCCAGAATCGCCAAATCCCATTGACATCGGCGCAATTCTTCTTGCCTCGCCAACATGCCATACGTGGTGATGACGAGGTCGACCTTCGCCAGGTGGGTGGGCTCGACTAACGAACTCAGGTCCTCGGCTTCCGATGGGTGTACAATTAGGAATTTCAGCGTCGGCGTGAATCGGCTGATTTCGGCACGCCAATTGGCCAGCAGCGACGCTGGCACAACGAGCAGGTTCGGTTTGCGTGCCTGCTTCTCAGATCCAGAATTTCCGAGTGCGACCGAATCGCTTTTGCGCCTCAGCAACAGGGCTAGGACTTGGAGCGTCTTGCCCAGGCCCATATCGTCCGCCAAACATCCGCCGAGTCCCAACCGCGAGAGCAGCCAGAGCCAATTCACACCTACCGCTTGATATGGCCGAAGTTGCGCCTGCAACCCGGGGATGTTGCATTCGCCGCCAATTTGGGCTGGATCGCGGAGTTCTCTCAGCACCGCATCCAGCCAATGTCCCGGCTCAACCCCTGCCCACTCGCGGTCCTCTCGCTCTTCGGATTCAGCCGCTTGACTCGATGCCCCCGACTGGAATCCCGCCATCAGGCGCATCCCCTCGAAAAAGGTCAAACCATCCCGACGAGTGAGTTTCTCGACTTGTTTCCAATGGGCCAGCGCCTGCTGCAGCTTCTCCGGATTGACCTCGACCCATTTTCCTCGAACCAGCGCCAGTCCCTCGGCCGACTGCAATAGCGATTGCCATTCCTGCTCAGTCAGCGGTTCGCCATCCAAGGTCTTATCCGCTGAGAAATCCAGCAGAGCGTCTGTGCCCAAGCCCGCGGAGCGGTTCTGACCGATGCGCACGCTGATCCGAGGCCGCGGCGGGCGCCCACCCTTCCACCAGTCGGGCAATCGGACGATGATACCGGCGTCTTCGCAAACTTTGGCATCCTTGAGAAAGCGATACGCCTCAGCCGGCGACCACGGCAACGCTTTAAAGATGCGATTGGACTCCACCAACTCTTTAATGAGCACGCTCTTCTCGGCCGCTTTCTGCACTGGCGAAAGGAGGTTCACCAAGGCCTGCTTGTCCTTCGCCGCCGCATATTCCTGCAGCGCGCGGCCCAAGGGCAAATGCTGCACCCGAGATTGGCTCGAGATGCGCGAGGCGTAGCTGGCCATAAAGGCAAACGGATGCGTGGGATGCTGCTTGTTCTCCGCCAAATGAAAGCTTACACGCCCCACCAAACGCCAGAGCGGATGCGCCTCTTTGAGCCAAGTCCCAGCGCCGCCCGGATGCGCCGCCACCTTGGCTCGAACACATTCATCCAGACGCCGCCAAAGGACAGCCAGCAAATCCGGATTCAGATATTCTCCCCCCAGCATCGGGGGCGCCGCTTGAATCAAACGGAGAAGTTCCGGCTCAGCCGGCGCAGGCACGGGATCCAGGAGCCGGGCTTGTTCAAGGTCAGGGGTGTGGCAAAGCCGAGTGAGGTACTGGCGGGCGAACTCGCGCCACCATCCGGCGCTTAGCGGCAGAGGAACATTCAGTTCCCGAGTGCCCAGGTGCAGCAGCCCTTGCCCAATATCTTCCGTCAGCGCTGCGGCAATCCGCCGTCCCGCTTCGGGTTCTGGCCATGGAGAAGGTTCGGGGGCGGGATCAACCCGGAGAAGACCATGCGGTGTCAGCAAAAGATCGGAGATGGCCGAGGGAGACTCACTCATGCGGTGAAAGCGGCCCTGATCAACGGCTCGCGAAACGTCGTTTGGTCGAACTTCTCATGGTGCGGTTGAGTCTCGAGACGATCGGGAAACCCCGTCAAAAAGATTGCGTCCGGCCGGTGGTTGACATAGCCGTAAAATACGAATTCGGACCAATACCATTCATCCCTGCCGCGCTTCATGTGCCGGCCTAACCGCTCTTCACAGCCTAACGTTCCTGGAACGATTTGATGGCGATCAAAATACTCGAGCCAGTCCGATTCCGGATACCCGGCCAAGACGTAGGGAGTTGTCGTGGCCACACTCGGTGAACTCATTTGGAAATGAGGTTCGTCACGTTCGAATAAATCGCATGGAGAGGATGATGCCCCTCCTTGATAAGATCAACCACGCCGGGAAATGATTGTGCGTTGTGCTCGCCTCGTTGGACGGCAGCCAACGGGATCATCTTCGTCCCGAGCTCCCGCTTAAATTCGCGACGTAGTTTTTCCGTCATCTTGCCCATATCATTTCATCTGCTCTGCTCCAAGGTAAGAGATACGGCCGAGGCAGGTGAAGGAGGACTTATCGGTAGTTATGATCAAGCTATTCACCAACCCAGACGCAGCCTCGTCTTGGCCATCTCCGTCCAGGTCACCCACGGCGAGAGCGGTCCGCTGCTCCCTCCGATCTTCGAGCACCACCCGTTGCCACTTTCAAATCTCAATCACATCCCAGAGCTCGGGCAAATACGGTTTCAATCGGAAACGCTTTTCGATCAATTCGGCCAGTGGGAGGCGACCGCGATCTTCACCGTGCGTCAGGACAACTCTGGGATGCTTCGGAGCCAGACACGAGAACCAGTTTAGCAAATCGGTTTGCGCCGCGTGAGCACTGAAGCCGCCGAGACTGTGACAGGCAGCCTGGACCTGTATGGCTTCGCCGAAAATGGAAACCTGCTTGGCGCCATCAATGAGCGATCGCCCGAGAGATCCAGGGACTTGATAACCGACAATGATCACGACGGAGTTCGGATCGCCTAGATTGTGCCGGAGATGATGCAGAATCCTGCCGGCATTGCACATCCCCGCACCCGCCATGATTAAACAAGGTCCTGGAAGGTCGTTCAACCGCCGGGAATCGTCGGCCGTGACCGAATGCTGGAGGTTTTTGAAGTCCTTAAGGAAGTTTTCCTCACCGGCCCGGCGCAACATTTCCTCGTCGAATAGCTCTGGGTGGCGCACATGCAATTGGGTCGCGGCGATCGCCATCGGACTATCGAGGACTACCGGAAACGGCGGCACGATTTCTTCGGCAAACATGCTCGCCAAGTGATACAGAAGCGCTTGAGCCCGTCCTACAGCAAACGTCGGCACAAAAATTTTGCCGCGCCTTTCCACTGCGCCCTTCACCAGCGCACGAAACTCGGCGATGGTCTCAGGGAGCGGTCGGTGATCGCGATCTCCGTAGGTTGATTCGAGAAAGACCAAGCTTCCGTGATGAAGACAGGCCGGGTCGCGAAGGATGGGAGAGTTGCGTGGTCCGATATCACCAGAAAACACCACGACGCGTCGCACGCCAGAGTTTTCGAGCGTCATCTCGATACTGGTCGAACCCAGGATATGACCCGCTTCAAACATGCGGACCGAAATTCCGGGAGCAACCGTAAAAGACTCTTCGTAGGGCAGCGGCTTAAAGAGAGCGACGACGCCGGCCACATCATTAAGGCCGAACAACGGCTCCACCGGTGGTTTATCCTTCTCCGCCCGTTGGCGATTGTGCCGGTCAGTGTCTTGCTCCTGCACTTTAGCGGCGTCCTCGAGAATCAACTTCGTAAATTCAAGGGAGGCAGGGGTAGCAAAGATGGGGCCCTTATAACCGCGCTTAACGAGCAGTGGAAGACGCCCGACGTGGTCCAAATGGGCGTGCGTGAGCACGACGGCATCCAACGTATCCACGTCCAATTGCTTTGGAACACGATTGGCACTGGAGACCATCTCGCGTCCTTGAAACATTCCGAAATCGACCAGGACCGAAGCGTTTTGAGTCTGAACATGGTAAGCCGAACCGGTGACTTCACCCGCAGCTCCGAACAGCGTGACTGTCATTTTCATGTCGAATAAAAGGCGGCGCCTTGGTTTTCCGCGAACCGAATCGACTACGGTATAATGATTCTCGAAACTATCATCCAGAATTATCGTATCTTCGCATAGTCACCACAGAATCGTTTTGGGCGCCGGATGACAGAGAACGAGCGCCTCTTTTCAAGTCGAATCCAAGAGACTTCTTCATATGAACTTTGCCATCCGAGTCCCGGTGAAAACGGACCCTAAGCTCATCCCGGGTAGCGGCCGACGTCAGGAGGCGGATGGCACTTCCGCCTAACCCCACAACGCCCCTCCGCCTCATACCAGGGACACCTTAACCAAGTTGCTCGGCGAGCGCGACGATGATGCCCTCGGGCCCGCGGAGGTAGGCTAGGCGGTAGGTGTCCTCATACTGCATTTCCCCGATGAGTTCGACTCCGTGGGCGCACATGCGCGCAACGACCGCGTTGATGTCCTCGACGGCGAACATGATGCGACGGAGGCCCAGCGTGTTCACCGGCGCGTCCACCGGCCCAAACCGGATCGCGTTGGGCGTGTGAAATTTGTCCAACTCGATCCCCTGCCCATCGGGAGTGCGCAGCATCGCGAGGGTGGCCCGGACATCCTTGAGTCCGATCAGGCTGCCGACTAAAGGGCTTTCGACGGTCGATTCGCCCTCGAGCTGAAGGCCCAGTCTTATAAAGAACGCCTTCACAGCCTCGAGGTCGTCAACAACGATCAGGACGTTGTCCATTCGTTTAACACTCATCGCTTTCCTTTCTTTGTTCCTCACGACGGCCGCACTGGTCGCACAGCGGTGATCGATTCGTCATCGGTCGGGAATCGCCGACTCCGTCGAATCGGTTGGGTTAGCGCACTCGCTTAAGACATTGAACTAGGCGGTTGGTATCGCCAGTCGCGAGAAGCGGTCGATATTCAGATAAACTGAGAAGGTACTCCTCACTGTTGGTGGTATAGCGAATCAGAGTTTGCTGCTGGGCAGACATAAAGACTGCGAGTGGATGCTTGGGCCGGAGTGCAGTGACATATCCTGTGGCATTCGATGCGTATCGCCCCCGCCATTCGATAGGGCCTCCCTCCGAGGTGAGCCGTCCGGAAGCGCGAAAGGTTAAAGTGGCTCCGCCATCAGCCCTGCCCGATCCGACAGACGTGTACACGGCAGTGACTGGGTCGGGTCGCAACGCAAGAGCTGCAAACAGAATAAGAGGAACAAGCAAGAGCCATGACCATCGGAATCGCATAGCGCTAACACTAGAACACGCAAGGAACGGTTACGATATCCGAACTCCCGCCGCATTCCTTCAAGCCCCGCATAACATGAATTCTACGCACTTAGTGCCAGGTTTCGCGATGCGGCAACTGAACTCGGTTCCAGCGGATCAATTCCTCTTCAGTCCGAAGGAATGGTTTGTTCATGTCAATCGGCTCAATAGGGGCGTCGGCGAAGACGCGGTTGAGTTTCCTGCGGTGAGCTTTAAACGTCGGCAGGCCGGCAAACCCCTCACGATCCCAAGGGCTGACGATGGCCAGCCAGCGGCTCATCCAAGCGCCCGACTATAACATCTCGGCCTTGGCCCCAGACCGACCTTCCTGGATGTTATGGTTTCACTCCGAGCACGTCCCCCGACAGAGTGATTCCCGAACAGACCTCCACGGTGCCGTAGATTTGACGACCGACGCAGGCCGATACCGACGCCAAACGGGAACGGGAGGAAATCGTTTTGCGATTGGCTTCAACCGGGCAGGGAGTCCGATCCCAAATCGCTGCCGATTTTTCAGAACCTTCGTCCCGGCGTTCTTCTTACTACTTACGGAACTGAACTATTCACAAGAAACGTCCATTAGAGCAAACCGTATGAGACGACACGCCACCAATCGCCTGACTGCCCTGTGCATTTTCACCGCAAGTATTCTTATTCAAAGTCTGAACGGGACTCTTAAAGCTGCCACGACGACCGACAAAACGACGAGTCTGGATACAAGAGTATCCGCTTTGGAAACACAGGTGGCCAGTCTGTCCACAGCCGTTGCCATTTTGAAGCAGCAGACTCAACAGCATGCGACCTCAATCTCAGCGCTGCAAACGAGTCTTCAATCCCAAGTTAAGCGGATCAACGAACAGGCCGCCATCACCTCGACTCTGACGGCAAAGTTGGAAACACAAGCGCAGTCCGTCAGGAATTTGGCAGCAAAGCTCACCTATGTGAACGTTTCAGGCACGGATATGGTTATCGAAGGTGCCAACCTGCATCTCCGCAACGGCCGTGGCAGCACGCCTGAGGCGAATGGGCTGGGCAACCTGATCGTCGGATACAACGAAGACGACCCGGCCAAGCCCAAAACCCGCAGAGGTTCCCACAATCTGGTGATTGGGATGAAGCATTCCTACCCTACTTACGGTGGACTTGTGGCGGGTCAGGAGAACACAATCAGCGGTGCTGCCGCCTCTGTCACCGGCGGAACACTCAACACCGCCGGCCAGATCTTTTCTTCGGTAAGCGGTGGTTTTCAAAACACTGCCCTTGGCGGATTCTCCTCGGTTAGCGGAGGGGCGGGCAACTTGGCCAGTGGAATTGGCGGCACCTGGGTCGGTGGAGGGTCCGGGAACACGGCGAGCGGCAACTACTCAGCTATCAGCGGGGGGGCAACCAACACGGCGAGCGGCGAATATTCTTCGGTGAGTGGCGGCACCTACAACGCTGCTAGCCTTGACGGGTATTCGTTGAGTGGCGATTCCGCTCTCCAATCGAGCCTTCAAGCACAGGCGCAACTGATCAGCGATCAGGCGACGATCACGGCAAAGCTTAACAATGACCTCCAAGCACAGGCCCAATTGATCACGGCACAGACGACGACCACGGCAAACCTCCGGCACGACGTTCAGACCCAAGCCGATCAGATCCAAACACAAGCCGGACAGGTTCAGGCGCTCGGAAACAAGCTTACCTACGTGGACGTTTCGGGTACGGACATGATCATCGAGGGTGCCAACTTGCATGTCCGCAATGGCGGTGGCAACACGCCTGGGGTTAATGGATTGGGCAACTTGATCATCGGATACAATGAAGACGATCCGTTGCAGCCTAAGGACCGATCGGGCTCACACAACTTGGTGGTTGGCATGAAGCATACCTACTCTGCCTCCGAAGGAATTGTCGCAGGGCAGGAGAACACGATTAGCGGAGCAGGATCGTCCGTTACAGGCGGAACATTCAATACCGCGAGCGGATTATATTCTTCCGTTAGCGGCGGGTCTCACAACACGGCCATTGGCAGTTGGTCTTCGGTCAGCGGTGGGTTTACGAACGTGGCTGGCGGCACGCTTGCGGGCCGTCCAGGATATGGATTTGCGAGCTGGGTGGGTGGAGGATATCGGAACACGGCCATTGGTTCGCTTTCCTCCGTCACGGGAGGCGCAACCAACACGGCGAGCGGCGATTACTCCACAGTTAGCGGAGGTGCAAATCTGAACCAGTCCGCTCAGAACGGTTGGACTGGGGGCAGCTATCACACGCCCTGAATTGGATCTCGATTGTCCTGGCAAACGCGGTGAGGCTTTTTGGATCGAGGAAGAGGAGACTCGCAATGTCTCCTCTTCACGGCATCGGTGAAAAGAGGCTGCCAGCTCGCCCGATCTGTCGAAAAGTCCTGTGCCCGTCCATAAAACCGAAAGAGCCACACCGTGCCTTCGGTCGTTTCAGCCGCCCCTTAGACGGGACGCACGACTGATTGAGCGCGCAAATAATCCAAGAGAGTGTCCGGTCCGAGAACGCCCCCGCCACAGCCGCTCAAGTTGCAGCCGCCGTAAGGGACGCCATGGGGAAACAAGTTGTGCGCGTTGATCCAGCTATTGCCAGCGACCATGGCCTCGGCCACGCGGGTTGCCCGGCCGAGATTCTGGGTCCAGACGCTGTTGGCTAGGCCGTAAGAAGAACGATTCGCCAGGTCGATGGCTTCTGCTTCATCGCGGAAGGGGACGACGTAGGCGACCGGGCCGAAAATCTCTTCGCGCCAGCAGAGGTTATCCGTGGATCCGGTTAACAGAGCCGGTTTGACGTAAAACCCGTTTTCATGACCAGGCACGGTTACCGGACCGCCGCGAAGCAAAGGCTTGGCACCTTGCTTCTCCCCTTTATCCAGATAGGCGAGAACGCGCTGGCGTTGCTTCTCGCTGACGACCGGACCCATTTGCGTGCCCTCATCCAGGCCGTAGCCGATGGTAAGCTTGGTCATGGCCTCGGTTGCTTTGCTGACGAGTTGATCGAAAATGCGCTGGTGCACAATCCAACGGGTGGCAGTGCAACAGACCTGGCCGGCATTGAGTGTCACGGCGGCCGCGAGGGCGCCCGCGGTGACGTCCACGTCCACATCGTCAAAAACCACGGCGGCCCCTTTGCCGCCCAGCTCGAGTTTCACCGGAACGAGGTTGCGTCCGCACGATCCGGCCACCAATTTACCGACTTCCGGCGAGCCGGTGAAGGACATGCGACGGACGCCGGGGTGCTGCGCAAGGGCAGCGCCAGCTGTCTCGCCATAACCTGTAATCACGTTGATAACGCCTTTGGGGATCCCCGCTTGCTCGGCCAGAGTGCAGAAGTACAAAGTCGACAGAGGCGTATCTTCCGCAGGTTTAATCACCACGGTGTTGCCTGCGGCCAAGGCTGGCGAGATCCCCCAGCCCACCAGGAGAAACGGGAAGTTCCAGGGGAAAATAAAGCCACACACTCCGTAGGGCACACGCACTTGCCACGCTTCGAGTCCTGATACGGCTACCGGCTCACGGCGGCGCGTGTGCACAGCCAGGTCCGCATACCAGCGCAAGGTTTGTGCTACGTTGGGAACATCCGCAGCCATGGCATTGCTCAACGGTTTACCCACATCGAGGGACTCAATTTGGGCCAAAACCTCCCGATGAGCATCCACCAGATCCGCCAAACGATGGAGAATCACGGCGCGATCATTGACGGCCATGGTCGCCCATGGACTAGTCCGAAACGCCGCCTGAGCCGCGATCACGGCTCGATCCACGTCGGCTTTATCGGCAGCCGCCACGCGGGCCAGGACGTTGCCTTCGCCGGGATTGCGCGTTTCAAACACTGCGCCGGCGGCCGCGTCCGTCCAGGCCCCACCGATGAATTGTTTGAGAGGTTGAGAAGATAAGAATTGGGTCACCTCAGGGCGGATACTGGTCAACATACTCGTAGACGATGGTTTAAGTTCTGAGGACGGAACATTGAGCCAGACTGGGACAAACCGGAGACACGTGCAATTGG
The DNA here is from genome assembly GCA_044225505.1 of Limisphaerales bacterium. GTDB lineage: Bacteria > Verrucomicrobiota > Verrucomicrobiia > Limisphaerales > SIBE01 > JAXMHN01. Next base: position 106,469 of record JBGAIN010000001.1, on the reverse strand, counting down.
GCTGGCCATAACCCTAACCTAATCCGGTCCGGGCGCTCCGGCGAATGCAATTTCTTTAAACCGCAGATTTGGCGTGTGCCCCTGAAATCCCCTGCCCTCCATCGCTGTCAGTTCAAACACGCCACGGCAAGGTGATCTTCTGGCCATGTGCCGCATGGGCGACAGACTAAGTCATCAATTCTGCTTCTGAGATTTCTCTGGGCATTAGTCTTCGTGGCGACATCGCCCAACTGCAGGAGCTTCGCTATGCTCCATTCATTTCTTGTCGAGTGCTGACGACCTTCACAGTCCACCGGAATGACATTCGTTACAAGCGCCGGTAACTTCGTCTCCAGGGTGTTTGAACTTTTGACCTTTCGGCGAAATCAAATCCAGTTCATCGCCACTTCCTTGCGCAATAATGGAGTGGCACGAATTGCAGTCGCTAGCGGGAATCTGCCTTTTGCCGGTGGCTGAAAAGTGCTTGTCGTCGTGACACCGGAAGCAACCCATCCAATCCTTGTGCCCAATATTTTCGGGGTAAGCGCGCCAGTCAGCCTTCATTTCAGGGAAGAAGTTCTGACGGTAGATGTTTTGCACTTCGGCCACTAAAGCGCTCACGTTCGGGACAGCGGCATACTTCTTTTGCAGCGCTTCCGCAATGGTCCGCAGACCTTCCTCTTCGGTCTTGTAGGATCGAACCAGCACTTCCACGGCGTTCGATTTCACCCAGGGAAGCGTGGGACTAATTTTACCGATGCTCATGGCGAAATTGACGGCATCGTTCGGGGAGCGATATCGGTGTGCGGGACGGTTATGGCAATCCATGCAGTCCATCCGGCGTATCTCGTACTGGCTGACATCATTGGTGAACTGGGGAGTCCGGTATTCGGTGACTTCTCCTTTCGAGCTCGTCACTCGAACCCAAGGAATGACCTGGCGACGGTCGTCGGTCGCAAGATACTCGATCCGATTGTCTTGGCTGACGTGCCAATGGATCCCCCCGACCGGTCCGTGCGCGGGATCTGCACCTCCGACGTTCAGCGAGAGACGCACCGTGTAGGCCGTGTTTGTTTCATCGGCCAGAAACGAATGGTAGGTGCGGTCGATATTGCCGACGAACTTCTGCGGCCAATGGCATTGTTCACAGGTTTCTCGGGCAGGTCGCAAATTATGGATCGGCGTCTTAATAGGACGATTGTAGCGGCCCGTCATGACTCCTAAGAGTTGATGAACGCCATTCATCTTGGCTTTGACGAAAGCATCCGCGCCATGCCCCACATGACACTCCACACAGCTCACGCGGGCGTGTGTCGACGCTTGGTAAGCCGTAAATTCGGGCTTCATCGGTCCGTGGCAAGCCTGGCCGCAGAACTGTACCGACTCGCTCACATGGTAGCTCTGGTAGCTGCCAACGGCCGTGCAGAGCAAGAACACCACACTGGCCCCCACAAAGTAGAACAACTTTCGGCGATCCCCCGGGCGGCTCAGATCCACCGAGAGCACACTCGCTTTTGGTTCACCTGCCTGACGGTCGTTGCGCCGTTGAAACCATATGCCTGTCGCCATCATTCCAAGACCCAAGAACAGAAATGCCGGGGCAATAACATAGGCCAGAATGCCCATGTATGGATTCCCAGCACGCGAAAACATCTCGATGGCAAAGAGCAGGAGGAATGCAAAGAAACTGCCGATGGCAACGACTGCCCCGGCAAAGCTCAACCAATTTCGCCAATAATTCGACCTTTTCATGTGAGGCATTTCAACGCGCAGAACGTCTTTAAGCATGCGCCAACGACGCACGCGAATGAGTGTGTTATACGATCAGAGCTTCGCCTGTGAGGCAAGATCCAACGGCAGTAGCATGCACGCGGGCCCGGCCTTTTGGGAAAAGTCTTAGCCTTGCCACGAGGAAAAGCATAGCGACGACGAGGCTCTCAAACGTTCCGCACCAGGTGTTTAGACGTCCAGGTAGGAAAAACGATACGGCTGTGGCTGGCTGAATCGAACTAGCGCCACATCCCGCTCATCCGCCGAGGCAAGCAAGCGGATTGGAAGCCCCCGATACCCGTTCCACCGAGGCGAGACACTGACGATGGGTCACGGCCAAAGCACGACCATCGCCAGGCTTGGTTTGGTCGTCCAAAGCGCCGAGAGCCAACGCCCGCTCTCGATCTAACGGCAAGCTTGAATTGGAGAAGATGAAGAATGGCGTCGATTGAAATCGTTCTTGTCTCCGCGTCCACTCCATCAACTCGAAACCTCCCATTCTCGGCATCTTTAAGTCACAAACGATGGCAGCAACCTTGCAGCTTGAGTCTGCGAGATACGATCGAGCTTGAGCCCAGTTGCAGAGCCAAATGAAGGGAGGCGGACTGGCAACCTGTGCCACGCGCGCCGGAACAGGATATAATCGTCGTCACTATCTTCGATAATCCGCCAAGTAGTGGTCCGACCTTCGATAGCCTGATGAGGTCTCTTCACGCCGGATAAAAGCGAGTCGTCTTTAGGCCATGGAAAAGAGCCGCCCAGGCGGCAGACAGCTTCGTTCTACTCCACAAGAGGTGGATTCCTGTTGAATGAATACCTGGAAGCAAAACGAGCAGGTCTCGCGCGTCTTGATGTAATCGCAGGACAAAAGATAGAAGAAAGCCAAAGTCGACCGGCCTTCGAGCACTGCCATGGAGACAAACGGTCGGCCAACGGATGTCTTCTGCTGAGAATAGCCGCTCTCCCTTCGAACAGTGACCCCTGCCACAGGCTTTTCGTCTTCGAAGAAGAGCGTAATGTCGTTATCCACACGCAACGCAATCGGGAATTCTCGTTCGCATGGAGAGGGACGGTGACATCTCCCGGTAGTTACTGACAGTTGCATGCATAGGGATTGGAACGTGGTTCCGGGCGCGCCCAACCCGCCACGGCCTCATAGACTTCTTTGAGGTAGCGGACACCGCTTTCGACGAAGCGCGTTTTGAAATCCAAGGAGTCAACACCCTTAGCTTCATCAGCTATCAGAACTAGCGGCGATGGCGTTCACGAGTTTGCTTTGGAACGTCTGCAATAAGCAGCGATACGCCGTGACGAGATAGCAGCTAAGCAGGCGTTGGCGAAGCGCTGGACGCTCCAAGACTTACGCCTGGGCAGAGCTGATGGAAGGCCCTTGGGGAAAGGCAGTTGATTACCTGACATGAATTCGTTAGCGGGTTTCGATCGGATTCTCCGCTTGTCACGCCAGCCCAATGTTAGAATCCAGACCAACAGGCCGAGCGCGGAAGATCTTTCGCGAAGCGCTGGAGCTGCCCGTAGCTCTCTTCGAGCGTCGGGCGGTTGGCTCTTCGATTGCAGATGAGCTACCCGCATTCTGGAGCACACCTTCGTTGCTCTCCCCTGAGCGTCCAAGGAGATATCACAGGAGACTTGATGCCAAACACGGAACCGCGAATGAACTACTTGAAATCCTCGATTAGCCGTGCCACCGGAGTCGATTCAATGAGCAGGAAGCTTCGGCGCCCCTCGGGCGCGCTGTGGCTGGTTGTCGCCGCTCTCTTGGGTTCGGTATACGGACAAGAAGCCGTCAACAGCAAACCAGAGCAGGCTGCCACGCCCAATCGTGCGAAAACGATCGCCGCTGAAACCCCAGGGGCAGCGCCGACGGTTCGGACCGAGTCGGGAATCGTCCGTGGTTTAACCGAAGGCGATGTCGCCATCTTCAAGGGCATTCCCTATGCGGCTGCACCTACTGGCGCCAATCGTTGGCGTCCGCCACAACCTGTGCCCGCGTGGCGGGGAGAACGTGACGCGAACAAGTTCGGTGCGGATTGTGCCCAAAGGGGATTTAGCCGTGGCACGGCTTCAATTCGCGAGAACTCGTCGGAAGATTGTCTATTTCTCAATGTGTGGAAACCTGCTGTAGCCGAGCAGGGAGCAAAGCTGCCGGTCATGGTGTGGATCCACGGCGGGGCTTTCGTAGGAGGTTCCGGCGCCTCTCCTGAAAATGCCGGAAATCAGTTTGCAAAACAAGGGGTTATCCTGATCACCATCAACTACCGACTCGGGCGCCTGGGTTTCTTCGCTTTTCCCGCACTGAGTAAGGAGCATCCAGAAGAGCCCAAGGGTAGTTACGCCTACATGGACCAGATCGCAGCGCTCAAGTGGATCAAACAGAACATCTCCGCATTCGGAGGCGATCCGAATAATGTGACTATTTTCGGCTTTTCTGCCGGTGGCGTATCCGTCCATTCACTTCTGACTATCCCGGATGCGCGAGGCCTCTTTCAAAAGGCGATCAGCCAGTCCGGCGGTGGGCGAGATGGTGTTCTGACCGGAAGACCCATCCGCGAAGAAAATGCCGATCCGTTCTACCCTGTTTCAGCGGAAACGATCGGAATCAACTTCGCCCGCAAACATGGGATTGAGGGCACTGATGCGACCGCGCTGCAGAAGCTGCGCGCCCTGAGTGTGGCCGACATTGTAGACGGAGGCCAGGAAAGTGATGGTCCCGGAGGCCCGCCGATTTACTCAGGTCCGATTCTGGACGGCAAACTGGTTGTTGAAACTGCTGAGAGCGCATACAAGGCGGGCAGGCAGGCCAATGTTCCGCTGATCATAGGATCGAATAGTGCGGAAGTTCCGGCTGGCTTTGTCAATGCCAGGTCGAAGGAAGAACTACTGTCGCAGTTCGCGAACGTGAGGGGTGAAATGAGTGCGGCCTACGATCCTGATGGCACCACGGATTTCGCTAAGATGCTCACGATGGTCAACACAGACAAGGTATGGGCGGAGCCGGCCCGGTTAACTGCAAGGACCTTTGCCGCCAAGGGCGCACCCGCCTATATGTATCTCTTCGCGTACATCTCCCCTTCAATGCAAGGGCGGATGCGGTACGGTGCAGCGCACGGATCTGAAATCCCCTACGTATTCGGCAACCTTAGAGACCGAACTGGAACCACGGTTGCGCTCAAAGACCGAGAAGTTGCCGAGATGATGAACACCTATTGGGCAAATTTCGCCAAGACAGGCGATCCGAATGGTCCGGGCCTGCCGAAATGGCCGCGTTATGACGCGAATAAAGATGAGATCCTTGAGTTCCGGCCCGACGGTTCGCCGACCGCCGAACCCGATCCGCGGAAAGCGCGGCTGGACGTGATGGAAAAGGCCGCCAACGTGAACGGACGCGCAAAATAAGGCTCCGCATGAAAACACATAGCCTCCAATTCTTATTTTTCTTCTCCATAGCTGTAACGCGCGGCTTCTCCCAAACCAACCCAGTTATCGATGCCTTTCCCCAGGGCACTATTTTGCACAGCAACGTGTCTTACAACGACGATAGCCTGCCGAAACACTCCTTGGATATTTATTTGCCGGCCAATTCGAAGGGTGAAATGCCGTTGGTCATTTTAATTCATGGTGGCGGTTGGTTAAGCAATGATAAGCATGCTGATATTGGTTATATGAAGAAAACCGTGGCAGAAATTGTCAGCAGTGGATTTGCGCTGGCGTCGATTGACTACCGGTTCAGCACCCAAGCCGTTTTTCCTGCTCAGATACAGGACTGCAACCGTGCCATTTCATTTCTGTACGATAACGCAGGCAAATATCGCCTCGACACAAAACGCTTTGCAGTTATGGGTTTTTCGTCAGGTGGGCATCTGGCTTCATTGGTGGCTTTATCGAAAAACAACAATATCGAAACGTTTTTTATGCCCGGGACAAGCAAATCATTCCGCTTCAGAGCCGTGGTGGATTTTTACGGTCCAGCCGAATTGATAATATTTCCCGGAAGTAATGATGAAAAGTCACCGGAAAGTCTGCTAATAGGGGCTGCCCCTCTCAAGCGCCCGGATCTAGCCAAAGTTGCCAGTCCGGTTACATATGTGGATAAGGATGATCCGCCATTTTTGATCATCCACGGCGAAAAGGATGAATTGGTTTCCCCAAAACATTCCCAGTTATTGAGCGCTTGGTTGAGTGTGGTGGGTGTTGAAAATGAACTGGTCATTGTCCGAGACGCGCCTCATTTCGGTATAATGTTCGATGCGGATGAGGTTAGGAATCGAGTCATCACTTTTCTTCGGAACCATTTGAATTGAGAAGTTGGCCATATTCTTCAAAGCGAACAATTTGAAAGTAGTTCGGGGGAAGAACGGACCGCGAACCGCAGGAGAAGTCACGCGGAATCAAGAATCTCGAAACCGTGCAACGGCAATTGAAGCGCCCCATGGAGATGGGCGGCAACACGGAGGACAAATTGGAAAAGCGAAATCTTGGAAACAGTAACTTGGAAGTTTCAGCCATTGGTCTCGGCTGCATGGGAATGAGCAAAGGTTATTATCACACGCCGGGAGACCGTCAGGAAATGGTCCAGCTTCTGCGGGCAGCCGTGGATCGCGGCGTGACTCTCTTCGATACGGCCGAGGTTTACGGGCCGTTCATTAACGAGGAACTAATCGGCGAGGCGCTGGCCCCAGTCCGCACCCAGGTTGTGCTCGCGACCAAGTTCGGTTTCGACATCTCCCCTGACGGTAAACGCCTTGGCGGGACGAACAGTCGGCCGGCCCACATACGCGAGGTTGCCGATGCGTCGCTCAAGCGGCTCAGAACCGACGTCATTGATCTCTTCTATCAGCACCGGGTGGATCCCCAAGTGCCGATCGAAGACGTCGCCGGCACGGTCAGAGAACTGATCCGTGAAGGCAAGGTCAGGCATTTCGGCATGTCAGAGGCCTCGGCGAACACGCTGCGTCGGGCCCACGCAGTCCAACCCGTGACCGCGCTGCAGAGTGAGTATTCGCTGTGGATGCGCGAACCCGAGGCGCAGGTCTTGCCGACCTGCGAAGAGCTTGGCATTGGCTTCGTTCCATTCAGTCCACTCGGTGCGGGGTTCCTCACCGGGAAAATCGACGAGAACACCAAGTTCGAGAGCACCGACTTCCGCAACCTGGTTCCACGTTTCGCTCCGGAAGCGCGGAAGCGCAATCTTGCATTCGTCGAATTGCTCCGCAATGTCGCCGCTCGGAAGACCGCCACCCCGGCGCAAATTGCGCTCGCCTGGCTGCTTGCTCAAAAGCCCTGGATTGTTCCGATTCCGGGGACCACGAAACTGCACCGCATCGAGGAGAACATTGGAGCAGCTCGCATTGAGCTTACGGCCGAAGACCTGCGGGAAATAAACATGGCCGCATCGCAACTCTCAGTAACGGGCGAGCGTCTGCCCGAGGCGGTGCTCCGCATGACGGGAAAGTGATTTCAACCGCTGTCGAGGGCGCCATTACTTCAAACCTATGAAGGTAACATCTCGTAAAATCTGCATCGCGCTGTGGCTGGTAACAGGCTTGCCTTCGACGTCAACACACGCGCAAGAGAACCCAAGCCACCCAAACCAAGCTGCAACATCCAAGAACCAGGAAACGATAAGGATCACGCGGAGCAGATCGCAACCCTCCAAGCCGGGATCGGCCGAGAACTTCACCGGTTCCGTCCGAGTCGATCTTCTCTTCCAGGCCAACGCTCCGGCTCGCGCCTCCGGGTCCCTCGTTACGTTTGAACTTGGCGCACGTACTGCCTGGCACATGCATCCGCTCGGTCAGATCCTGATCGTGACGGCTGGGGTGGGCCGGGTGCAGCGCTGGGGGGATCCCATTGACGAGATCCGGCAAGGAGACGTGGTTTGGATCCCGCCCGGCCAGAAGCACTGGCATGGGGCTGCGCCGGATAGTTCAATGGCGCACATCGCCATCAGCGAAGCGCTCGACGGCAAGTCGGTCGAATGGATGGAGAAGGTCGGAGATGCGCAGTATTCCGCGGCGCTCCGCAGCGGAGAGCGGTTGACGCCCGATCCCGGCGCGCAGTCTCGTCCCTCTCAACGGGCGATCGGCGGGTTCGCACCCAAATTAGCGGAGTTGACGGATAACGTGTTGTACGGGGATGTCTGGGAGCGGCCCGAGCTGTCGAAGCGCGACCGAAGCTTGGTGACGGTGGCCGCGCTCATCGCCATGAACCGTCCAGACCAGCTTCGATCTCACCTCGTTAAGGCGCGTGAAAATGGCCTAAAGCAAGATGAGATAATCGAGACCATCACTCACCTGGCATTTTACGCTGGCTGGCCTAACGCGGTAACCGCCATCGGCGTGGCTAAGGAGGTATTCGAGAAGAAATGACGAGCATTTGCGTCAGTTCCTTAGGAGCAGATTATGAATACACATAATGAGATTATTGATCGCGGGCGGCGCAGATTCATCGGTGCGGCCATAGCCGCGATTCCCAGCGCCGCGGTTGTGCTCGCTTTTCGTGAGGCGTCGGCGCAAACCAGGACCGTGGGTCCGGTGAATGAGCCGGCAGTGATCGGCTATCCCAACAAAAAGGGTGTCCTGATAGAGCGCATCAGCTATCAGGCCAGGAATATGGGGACGAGTATCGCCGCCAACCTCTTTAAGCCACCCGGATTCGACGAGCGCAAAAGGTATCCGGCTATCGTCGTGACGCATCCCTTCGGTGGCGTCAAGGAGCAGACGGCTGGACTCTATGCACAGCACCTTGCCGAGGAAGGCTACATTAGTGTGGCCTACGACGCTTCCTACCAAGGCGAGAGCGGCGGTAAGCCGCGATTGATAGAAGTTCCCGCACAACGCTTGGATGACATCAGCTGCGCCATCGACTACCTGGTGCAGCAGCCGCAAGTTGATCCCGACCGCATCGGTTCGCTCGGCATCTGCGCGGGCGGCAGTTATGCGATGTGCAACGCCACGACCGAGCTGCGCGTGAAGGCGGTCGCAACGGTCAGCATGTTCAATCTTGGGGACGCGCGCCGCCGTGCGATGGGCCGATTGTCCTACGAGGAACGGATGAAGCGCCTGAAGGACGCGGGTGAGCAGCGCAGCAAGGAAGCCCGTGGCGAACCCATACGGCTTGTGCAGGTCTCGCCCGACTCCGCTGCTGAATTCACAGACAGCACGCCCGTTCTCTATCGCGAGGGCTACGAATACTACATGACCCCACGCGGCAAGCATCCCAATTCGCCCAATCGCTACATGTTTTCCAGTCTCCCCTTGCAGATGGCCTTCTTCCCCTTCGATCAGGTCGAAACCATCTCGCCGCGCCCGATTCTGATGGTGGTGGGTGGCAAGGCCGACACGAAGTTCTGGAGCGACGAGGTGTATTCCAAGGCACAGGAGCCGAAGGAGCTCTTTGTTGTCGATGGCGCCACGCACATTGATATGTACGACAAACCCCAGTTCGTGGCGCCCGCGGTCGCGAAGCTGAAGGAGTTCTTCGACAAGTACCTGATTTAGGGACGACTCATGACGAAACACCGATGCATGGTGAGGAAGATAGCAACGGTTGCTCTAGCTCTGCTGACGTCTGCAGCTTTTGCTTCTGAAACCGGACAACACGCGAGTGAAACGTCCGAGCCGTTGACCATCCAGAAGCAAGGCAGCTTCGCCGTGGGCGGAACCGTGATAACCAATGGCGGCGCCTACGACGCCATCCACCGCAGCCCTGCCGGCCAGACGTTGCACGGCGATCACGCATTCGTGTTTTTCCAGGTCCCGGTGAGCGCTCGAAGACTGCCGCTCGTTCTCTGGCATGGCATCGGGCAGTTCTCGAAGACCTGGGAAACCACCCCGGATGGGCGCGAGGGCTTCCAAAACATTTTCTTACGTCGCCGCTTCCCGGTCTACGTCATCGATCAGCCGCGCCGCGGCCGCGCGGGTCGCAGCACACTGCCCGCGGCTATCACCCCAACATCTGACGAGCAGGACTGGTTCGGCACGTTTCGACTGGGCATCTGGCCGGACTTCTTCCCCGGCGTGCAGTTTTCACGCGACCCAGAGGCGCTGAACCAATACTTTCGGCAGATTACGCCCGACACGGGCCCTCTCGATCCTGCCCTGAACTCGGCCGCGGTCACCGCGCTGTTTGGGAAGATCGGGCCGGGGATTCTCGTCACCCACTCGCATGCCGGAGGTATGGGTTGGCGCGTCGCGACCAAGAACTCGAACGTCCGCGCCATCGTCTCCTACGAACCCGGGAGCGGCTTTATCTTTCCCGAAGGAGAAGTGCCTCCCGCGATGCCAAGTGCCGGGGGCACGCTCCAGGCTCTCGGCGTGCCGCTGTCGGAGTTCGTGGCGTTGACTAAGATTCCGATCATCATTTTCTACGGCGACAACATCCCGGCGGAAGCGATCGCAAACCCGGGGCAGGACGGTTGGCGAGTCCGTCTGGCAATGGCGAGGCTTTGGCGGGATGCTGTAAACCGCCGCGGTGGTGATGTCACCGTTGTGCACTTACCCGAGACGGGGATTCGGGGGAATACCCATTTCCCGTTCTCGGATCTGAATAATCTGCAGATTGCCGATCTCATGTCGGAATTCCTTAAAAAGAAAGGTTTGGATTAGTCACCACGATTTGGGCAGCACGTATGAAAAACCTGGAGCTCTTGCCCTTTGGAGGTGCTGCAACAGATTCTGTGAGCAGGAGGCCACTGAAGCCTTTCTTCGCGCTCTGCCAGATCGCCGCCTCCCTCTGGATCTCAGCAAATGCACAAGAAACCATAACGACGAACTCAACGCAGCCGACCTCGCCCGCAACGCCGGAACGGGCTGTGATTTATCTCTGGGCGAAAGATAATATCCCTGCAATCACCAAGGCTCAGGCCAGTAGCAACAGTCGTCACGCAGATCCGCCGGATTTTATTCCCAACATGCAGGTGTTTCCCGCCAAGGACGGGGTTCCCGTAAAGGGAGCTGTTATCCTTTGCTCCGGTGGAGCATTTGCATTCCGCGGGAATCGAAATGAAGGCGAACCTGTCGCGAGAGCGTTGACCCGGCTTGGATATCAGTGCTTTGTAGTTAACTACCGGGTGCGGCCATATACCCAGGAGGAAGGCGCTTTAGATCTAGCCCGAGCAGTGAGGTATGTGCGGAGCCACGCTCCAGATTACGGGATACGGGAGAAGAATATCGCCGTAGCTGGCTTTTCAGCGGGAGGTATTCTATGCGGCGAATTGTTGCTGCATTTTAACGGGAAAGTAAATGGGACAACACTTGATTCGAGATATGTGCCGGACGACTTGGATAAGGTGTCCGCTGATGCCAGCGCGATTGGGCATATCTATTCCTTTTATGGCAGATTAAGTGTTGCATCACAGGACGTAGAATTGTTCAGACGGTCCAGCCTGCCTCCCACCTATTTCTGCTACGGCACAAAGGACCCTTTTGTTAATGAATTTCAAGCGTGTGCCAATGCATTACAGAAGGCGGGCGTGTCGGTTGAATCCAATATTCTTCAAGGATGGCCGCACGGCTACGGCGCCAGAGGCAATTGGGTGCCCGATTTTGACAGATGGCTGATGCATGTCTTTGCGGAAAAGAACTGATAGAGTGACCAACAAAGGCCCTCACGACACCATAGCACCCGCGGATTCCAAATGACTATCGGCAGACTGAGATTAGCCAGCTTGACGCTTGTTTTGCTCGTTGCGTTTCCACGTTTAGAGAGGAACGCGAACGGCCGTGATGAATCCCAGCGGACCACAGCCGCGATTTTGGAGAAACAAATGGCTGCAACCAAAGTTGATCACCTGACCTTGGGCGACCACATCCGTGACGTGGTAAACCATCCGGCATTTGGCAACTTTGGTCATTTGATTTTGCCGTGGGATAATCGGGCCGTTGACCAGAACACGCCGCTCGGCGATTTGGGCTCCCTCCTCCCGTATCACAGCCATGTAAATCCCGATCGTGTGCTGAGCGCACTGAACCATCTCATTGACGAGGTGAGCACTGGTAAAACCATATTCTACGATTTCTATACGGACGCTGAAAAGCAGGCTGAGCCCGGGCGAACGAATACTGGATTGTTTCTCGTTCACGGAAAGCCGGGCGCGCCTTTCGCCATTGTGGCGCCTGGTGGAGGATTCTCCTACGTTGGCTCTGTCCACGAGGGTTTTCCCTATGCCGTCGAGATTAGCAATAAGGGGTTCAACGGTTTCGTGCTTAAATACCGGACGGGATGTGGCAGTTCTTGTGCTGTCCAGGATATGGCGGCAGCCATCAGCTTTGTCTTTCGCAACGCTCAAATGCTTGGAGTGGGCACAAATAGCTATTCACTGTGGGGTAGTTCGGCTGGCGCAAGAATGGCCGCGGCTATCGGGTCGCACGGAGTCCGATCCTTTGGAGGAGCCGACCTTCCGAAGCCATCAACCGTTGTAATGGCTTACACCGGCCATTCAGATTATTCTTCCAATGAACCGGCCACCTTTGTGGTCGTTGGCGATCAAGACGCAATCGCTCCGGCATTCGCTATGCAGCAACGGGTTGAGGCCTTGCGAAGAGGCGGCGCGGACGTCGAGTTTCACAAGTACCCCAATCTGGGTCACGGCTTTGGCCCAGGTACTGGAACAAGCGCCGAAGGATGGATTACCGACGCGATTCGGTTTTGGGCGCTGCGGATTTCAAAAGTCAGGTGACGGTGTCACGGGATTGGGCGCATGGAGCGTGGCTCCGGAACCGGGACTGGGCAGCCGCAACCAGCGAGCGGGCAGAGGCTTGAGCCCCACAGGAATACGGTCTTCGACAAATGGGCCCACGATTCAGACTCCAGATCTGAAGCATTTTAGATTTTGTGAGGCCAGACAACGCTGTGGCCCAGAGTCCGCTCAAAACAACCTGCTCAAAGTTGATCATCGAAGCTGCGCTAAGCAGCTAGGGAAGTAACCGAGCTCCCGGTTGTGTGGTGTCGGTCAGGACTAAGGCGATTCGACGGCTCGCGTCGATCCTGCCCAATGCTAAGTCGTTTGCTGCCAAAGGCGAGAAGTCTTCGAGAGGAGGAGTAGCGCCCATCAGTGATTGTGACGCTGCGAGCCATTGAAATCCACGTAGCGGGTTTTAATTAAGTTCTGCGTATGTAACGGCAGTTAAATACTCGAACTACTAATAAAATCAAATCCCAGAGAAAACAGAGGGAGGGTATGAAGTTTTTAATAAAAGATACGAGTGCCACGAAGACCTACCCGAAAACCGGTCGATTGCTCGGGAGCGAAAGGGCATACCGCTGGGCGCCTTGGACAATGCCTTTCATGGGACTGGTGTCGCTGCTGTGGTTCCTGATCCGTGTGATCCCCAAGCCCGCGCGGGCTAGCTATCCCTGCCAGCGGGCCGCCTTTCCCATCGCGAGTGGTTTCATTGTGTGGTTGACCGCCGTGGGCGTGTCGAGTCTGGCTTACTGCAAGGCCAAGCGTCTGGCGGGACGAGGCCGCTACTTAGCTGCTGGACTTTTCGCGGCGGTAGCGGTGGGGCTGGCAGCTATTTGTTGGGTGCCCACCATCACCGGTGCTCGTGCGGCTTTCGTTCCGAGCGATCCAGCCAATAACCCGATCGGCCTCGGTAAGGGCATCCATCCGGGGCGAGTCGTTTGGGTGCACGATCCAAACTCAACGAAGTGGGATGGCAGGACTGGTCACTGGTGGGACGAGCAGAACCTGGATCAACATGCGGTGGATAAAATGCTCTCGCATGCGCTGCGGACTTTGACGGCGGAGCAGAATGATAAGGCCGCCTGGGACGCCCTCCTTCGCCATTTTAATCGCACACACGGTGCTGGTGACGTTGGCTACCAGCGTGGCGAAAAGATCGCCATCAAAATTAACCTGAACGAAGAGGGATACGGGCCGGCGTACAGTGGCAATGGTCGCATGCCAAGTCCGCAGATGCTTCATGCCCTGCTGGCCCAACTCTTCGACACGGTGCATGTCTCCGGATCAAATGTCACGGTTTATGACGCCTCGCGGGCCATCGCCGACCCGCTCTACAACCGGATCCACGGCGATGCAGACCCGAATTTTCAGAACGTGAGGTTCGTTGCCAACACCACGCGCAACGGTCGCATTGGTGCGGTCTATGACCCGGCCTATCCCATCCACTTCGCCGATCCAAGCGTGAGTCCTGCTAACCAGGCGACGGCTTATCCGCCCACCTGCGTGACCGAAGCCAAATACCTGATCGATTTGGCTCTGCTCTCGGCGCACAGCATGTTCGGCATGACCGGGTGCGGCAAAAACTGGTTTGGCTCGGTCTGTTGGCGGGCGAATGCCAATTATTTCCCATGGAATGGTGGCTGGACGCCCTCACCTCTGCACAACTTCGGTATGCGCGATAATCCGATGGGCACCTACAACCCTATTGTCGACCTCCTGGGCCACCCGCAACTCGGCAGGAAGACGCTCCTGTTCCTGGTGGACGGTCTCTATGGTTCCGACAATGCCATCACCACGGTGCTCCGCTTCCGGTCCTTTGGCACTAATTGGACTGCCAGCGTGCTAGCGTCGCAGGACCCCGTCGCGCTTGATTCCGTTTTGGTAGACATCCTTCGGAATGAACCGCTCATGGCCAACAACTGTAGCGGCCAAGGTGTGGACAACTACCTCCACGAAAGTGCCCAGGCAGGCAACCCTCCCTCAGGCAGCTCTTACGACCCTGGCAGCACCGGGTCTCTCCTGGCCAGTCTCGGTGTCCACGAGCACTGGAACAACGCCGTAGAGAGGCTTTACTCCCGTAATCTAGGCAGAAACGAAGGCATCGAGCTGCTTCCCCGGGGCGGTCCCAATGGCGACCCGGACGGCGACGGGATGAACAACACTGCCGAGTATCAGGCCAGCACCGACCCGACGGATCCAAATTCAACACCATTTCGTTTCTCTACCATCACGCGGCAAGGCGGCGACATTCTTGTCACTTGGACCACCCAAGGCGGAACGACGAACCATTTGCAGGTCGCCTCGAGTATCGACGGGCGCAGTTTTACCGATTTGGGCCAGAGGGTTGTCCCGCTCGGTAATTATCTCACAACAACGAACTACCTTGATGTTGGGGCCGCGGTGAATATGCCTGCCGCGTCCAAGTATTATAGACTCCGCTTAGGTCCGTGAGGTCGTCAGGATAGTAAACCTCTGGTCGTTTAGGCGCTGAAAGGCCACGATCCAGCGTGACAGTAGTGGAGTGCGTGTAGATGAAAATGCTACGCCCGGGGAGGATCGGTCCTGCAGAGGGACGGTCACCGGTCGGCAACCTGGTCAGATCTTGCGAAAGATCGGCGGGCTTTGGTGTGATTGTCCGCTTGTGACATCAGCCAGATGTCCCAACTCAGTCCATTTATTCGAGATCGAGGAGAGTTTCTCTATGTCCTGGAGCAGTTGCTCTCAAAAGGGCTATCTTTTTTATGGATGGCGTCGTCGCTGCCGACGTTCTCGAGCAGGAGGCGATCAAGCCATGGGTCCAACATTCGATTAACGCGGGCCCCTTCTTCCATGTGCATTTGGGCGCACACTCGCAACAGTCGTAACCGTTGCCACCAGCCGACCGTCCCTGTTAACGGAGGGGATCTAATCGCGATGGGCTCACCGGCGCAACCAATACCTCGAAAGTTTTGCTTCAAACCTCCACGGTTTTACAAATCACCAATATGATGAAGAGAATCACACTGCCATCAAAGTGGATCTCGATCGCCAGCCTTTCGTTTGCAGTTGGTGCGAGGATGGCGACGGCGGAAGGCAACCAAGCCGGCGACGCGCAGAGCGGGGAGCAGTTTTTTCAGACGAGTTGCGCTCTTTGCCACAGCACCAAGCTCGGCCCGGACAATACCGTGGTGATAAAGCAAGGTCCGACCCTGGTTGGTGTGATGGGCCGGAAGGCGGGAACAAGCCCGCACTTCGGCTTCACGCAAGCCCTTAAGGATTCAGGGCTGTTGTGGAACATGGCAACGCTCGATCAATATTTGATCAGTCCGACGACGGCGGTTCCAGGCACGACCATGCTGGTTTCGGTTCCCGACGCGAGCACGCGCGCGGACGTGACGGCTTATCTGGCAACCCTTCTAGTCCCAGAGGGCGTTGACTTGGACAAACTACCGACGGTCACTGGTCTCGACCCGGATGACTGGCGGCAAGAAGCGCCCGGGGCTCAACATTTCATCGCCGTCGCCGACTTGCCCGCACCGTATGCCACTCCATCGGCAGGCAATTTCCCCACCGTCGTAGCGCGGCCGACCACTGCCACTTTGTCTGTGCCCGCGGGGTTCACCGTGAAGCAGTTTGCGTCGAACCTGAGCAATCCCCGACTGTTGCGGGTAGCGCCTAATGGGGATATTTTCGTGTCGGAAACGGCGCGAAACCGCATCCGAATCATACGGACCGAAGATGGAGCTGACCTGCCATCCACCAATAAGATTTTCGCTCAAGGATTGGCCCAGCCTTTCGGGATAGCGTTCTATCCAGCCGGGGACGATCCGCGCTGGCTCTACATTGCTCTCAATAACTCGGTGGTGCGAATTCCGTATCGCAACGGAGACCTGGCGGCATCCGACGCCCCCCAAATTGTTATTCCGAGATTGAGCGACACCACCGGCGGGCACACGACGCGGGATGTCGTCTTCTCCAAAGACGGCACGCAGATGTTTATTGCCGTCGGGTCGAGTTCAAACATTGGAGAACAGATGGCGCGAAAGAATCCAACCGAAGTCACGGCATGGGAAGCGGAGCATGGCTTGGGAGCAGCGTGGGGTCCCGATACGCATCGCGCGAATATTCTGGTAACAGACCCGGAAGGGAGTCAACCGCTGCGCCCCTATGCAACTGGAATTCGTAACCCCGTGGGACTCGCCATTCATCCGAGGACCGGTGACCTGTGGGTCTCTACAAACGAACGGGATGGCTTAGGCGACAACCTAGTGCCGGACTACGTCACTCGCGTCAAAGAAGGCGGCTTCTACGGTTGGCCGTGGTATTATATGGGGAGCTTGGAAGATCCCCGTCATGCGGGCGAACGGCCGGATTTGGCTGGCAAGGCAATCGTTCCCGACGTGCTGGAACAGGCACATTCCGCGTCTTTGCAGATGACATTCTATCCGACCAACAATGGTCCGGCCGCTTTCCCTCGGCAGTTTCACGGCGACGCGTTTGTGGCATTGCATGGGTCATGGAACCGCGCAACCCGCACCGGATACAAAGTTGTTCGAATCCTGTTGAACGATGGGGTGCCGACCGGTCGATATGATGATTTTCTAACAGGCTTTGTCACAAGCGACCGCAATGTTTGGGGACGGCCGGTCGGCGTCACCGTCGCACACGATGGTGCTTTGCTGGTGACTGAGGATGCCAATGGCACGATCTGGCGAATTGCCTATGAGACACCCGATTCAGGACCCCTTCTCTCTGGGAGCATCATCGAAGCGGCTGGCCAGAATTATCTGCTAGTGACCGTCACCCGTTCCACTCCGGCACCCGACACTAATTATACGCTGGAGATTTCCACGGATCTGCTTATGTGGACAACTCTTCCGGAGGGGACTGTTACTATCACCGAGACACCCACCCAGCTCGTCCTGCGTGATAACACGCCGATTCAGAATGTGAAGGCACGATTTCTCCGACTGCGAGTCTCGGCCCCATGACCTGAGTTCTTGAAGTGCTTCGGGAGAGGGGTACCTCCGTCGGGAGCCACCAGATCGTCCCACGAGCATGCCGCCGCTTAATCGGGTCTGCGATAGCGCGAACTCAGGCGCGGTGCATCGACACACGGTCAAGCGGGGCCGGGGTCGATTGGCGACGAAAACGGAACGTGTTGTAGCTCAGCGTGCCAGAAACCAGGGAGTTCTTTGCCTTCCGGTTCGAGGAGAGAGACTGACGAAGCGACGCTCGGGACCCGGATTAAATTTAGAGAAGAGTTTAGCGGACTTCCCCCCGATTGTCCGCTTGTGACGTCAGCCACATGTCGGAACTCGATCTAGTAACCCGGGAGCAGTCTTTGCCGGAGGCGGTCCGCGTTTGGATGGCAAGGCCGCTAGCGATCCAAGGCTCAACCCGGAAGCCCTCCCCGCTGATGATCAACCGCACGCTTTCTTGTGGGAATGGATATCCAGCAACTGGACCAACCGCTGTTTCAAAGCGGCATCCCGTTTTCATGTGCGCCTGCGCGCACACGCGGAAGAGTCGTAACCAGCGCTACGAACCGCTCGTCCCAGTTAAGGAAGGGAAGACAGCACTTATGAAATCCAATCACCAGAGCATGCTCACGATTTATCGTGGATTTACACTGATCGAACTTCTCGTGGTGATTGCCATCATCGCCATCCTCGCATCGTTGCTGCTGCCGTCCCTAAGCAACGCCAAGGAGCGAGCCAAACGCATCACATGCTTAAACAATCAGCGACAACTCCTCCTGTCCGTGCACATATATGCGGGTGATAACCAGGAAAAACTTTTAGCTGGTGGCACGGATAACCGTAATCCCGATGATACGCACACGCCCATCTTTTCCTTGCTGGCGAAAACAAATCTGCTGCGTTATGCCGGCGACTTGAAGGCGGTCGACTGTCCGAGCCTGGCGCAGTGGATGACGAAAGGCGAAGGCTGGCGAACGCACGACACGTATGGGATCGCCATTGGCTACCACTACCTGGCAGGCCACGGAGGAACACCTTGGGAGCCAGTCGCCGGTATGACCAATCGTTGGATTTCACCCCAGAAAACGGACGATGATCCGACATTGCCGTTGGTCGCGGACTTGAACGTTTGGGCTCCTAGCTATCAGCGCATCCTTGCGCCGCACACCGCCCGCGGTCCGGTGGTAAAGGAAGAGGGCTACTTCGATGCGAACGATCATGCGACTCAAGAAAGGCCGCCGGATATCGGCGCGAAGGGAGGCAATGTGGCTTTGCTCGACGGTTCCGCCTCGTGGCGCGACATCAAGCAGATGCGAGCCTATCGGGCCTCCCGATTGTGGGAATCGGACGGAGCTTTTGGACTTTGGTAAACAAACGATCGAAGCAGCAATTCTTGCGACCTATGAAGATCCTCTCCCGGTTCCGTTTTGCTGACTACGAGTCGAGGCCAGCAGCAGCCAACAATGTGGCAACTTGTTTGCATTCCGTATGGACAGGCCTGCTTGTTCCGTGCATTTCTATTGGCGTCGTCGGTTGGACGGTGCTGGCGGCTGAGTGGCCACAGTACAGCGGGCCGCTCGGCGACAACACCTCGCCGGAGGGTATTCGAACTAATTGGGCGACGGATCCTCCGCAAGTCCTATGGCGCAAGTCAATTGGGCCGGGATGGAGTTCGATCTCCGTCAGCAATGGCCGCCTCTTCACCCAGGAGAGGCGAGAGACTGACAGCGGAAGCCGCGAATTTTGTATTGCGCTCGACGCGACGTCCGGGACAGAACTCTGGGCGCGAGACGTCGATATCGCTGACTATGACGACATCGCGCAAGCCGACCAGCGAGCCAATGGGCCCAGGTCGACGCCAACCGTCGAAGGAGATTTCGTCTATGTGTCCACTTCACAACTGAAGCTCTTCTGCCTGAAAGTGACGGATGGCAGTATTGTCTGGAGCCGCGATTTTCAGGCGGAACTCGGCAGCCAAAATATCGGATGGGAAAACGCTGCTTCCCCCCTCTTGGTGGGTAACCTCATTTTTGTAAACTCAAACGCCGGCTCCCGCCGCCTCATGGCGCTGAATAAAACGGACGGAACGACCGTCTGGAGCAATCTGCCTGACGGACTGACCCACGCCACTCCCATTCACTCTACCCTTCATGGCGTATCTCAAATCATCTTCCTGACGCGCGCCGGATTAGTCTCCGTTTTACCTGAGACAGGCGCCTTGCTGTGGCGGCTTTCATTCTCACCTTCGGCCGTTTCCACGGCGGCTTCCCCTTCGGTAGCTGGCGAGTATGTTTATGCTTCTGCAGCCTATGGTTCGGGTACTTGGATAGCGCACGTCGCCAAGACCGGTGACACATTCTCCGCGACTCAATCTGGCCGTCAGACCGGCACTCGTTATCAAGCCCATTGGGCGACGCCCGTGTCTCATCAAGGGTTTTTCTACGCCGTGCCGGCTCCGAACACTGGCCAGGGCCGCCTCGCCTGTTTAGATGCCACCACGGGAATTAATCGCTGGGATCAAACGGTTGTCGGATCGGCTGCGATTTCTTATGGCAGCGTTATCAAGGCCGCCAACACATTGATCGTTCTAACCGAGACAGGGGAGCTTGTGCTTGTTGAAACAAACCCCCTGGCCTACACAGAAACGGCCAGGCTCAAGGTCTTGAGCCTTTACTGCTGGAATCGTCCTGTGCTTTCAAACGGACGAATCTACGCCCGAAACTCTGCGGTCGACGCCGAAATCGTCGCCCTGGACGTTTCTCTGCCCACCGCCGCGCTTCCACCTCTTGCCATTGCCGCCTTGAAGGTCGGCGACGCCTTTGTCGAGCTTTCTGTGCAATCGACCACCGGCGCTCCGCTGGATGCAAATCATGCGAATCGCGTTGAGCTGATTTATAGCAGTGACATCCACGCGGTCGAGGCAGATTGGAGCACGCTGACGGAGCCAATCGCCGCAATCGACCAGGTCCTGCGAACCCGAGTGCCGCTGCTGGCCGAACGAGCGCGTTTTATAAAAGTCCGGGAGAAACGATGACTAATCGATTCCTGGCCTTGCCATCGCGTTGAAATCGGATGGCCACGTGATTCCTCTCAGCTTCTAAACGCACGCGGGTGTGACCTAGGCTTGCGCCTAGCCTGCCCGGTTCGTGCGGGACTCCCGGAACCGCTGTCGCAGTTGCAGCAAGGGAATAGCTCAGGGCATCCGGCCCGCATCGTCAGGAAACAACACTACTGACAGTTCTTTATAACTTACTTAACAGCCGCAGCTTACATCTACCTACGTCCGTTGTAACCGCACGATGGATCGCCCGTCGAGGTCCCAGGCAGCGGTAAACAGCTAGCCCTGCACGAGGCTTGAACCGTAGCAAACCTAAGTCTCTGCGCGTTACGGGTTTTTCGATGCCTTTTCCCCTGACAGATGCGCGACGCTCGCTTTCCATCGGTGAGAACAGGCGCTAGGTTGGGTTAACTTAGCCAATGGCCCAAATGCGACGCGGGTAACCCGGATTGGGCTTTTGTGAAACCCGCATCTCTCCGGTTTGTCTTAGAAGCAAGCTATGTCGGAAGTCACAAGAATCCTGCGGGAGATCAGGGCTGGTAATGAGCAATGCGCCGAGCAGTTGCTTTCACTCGTCTACACTGAGCTCAAGCGGATTGCCGCCCAGAAGATGGCCAGTGAGGCTCCGGGGCATACACTTCAGCCGACGGCTCTGGTCCATGAAGCCTGGATAAAGCTCGTCGGAAAGGGCGATCCTCACTTCGAGAACCGGGCCCACTTCTTTTCGGCGGCGGCCGAGGGTATGCGTCAGATTCTCATCGACTCGGCACGACGGAAACACGCGGCCAAGCGCGGCAGTGGCGCAATTCATGTGGAGCTTAACGAAGATCAACTGGTGCAGCAGATGCCGCCGGAACAACTGCTTGCGATCGACGAAGCGCTGGAAATGCTGACTAAGGAGGACCCCGTCGCGGCGAGTCTCGTCAAATACCGTTATTTCGTCGGAATGAGCATGATTGAGACCGCAGCAACGATGGGTCTTCCCCTCAGAACCGCCGAAAGCTTATGGACTTACGCCCGGGCCTGGCTTCGGCGTGAAGTCAAAAAGCAACGCCAGCCTCCTGAGTAGAATCAAGATATTGGCGGACTCTTGACATTTTCTCCGCTTGTCACGTCAGCCTGATGTTGAAAACCGAATGAATGAGCCGGGAACGTGACATTTTCCTAGAAGCTCTGGAGCAGCCTTCTCCCGAAGCCCGCGCGGCCTTTATTGAACGTGCGACTGTTGGCGACCCGAAGCTCAAAGAAGGTGTAGAGGCGCTCCTCGCCAACGACCAAGCCGACACCTTTCTCGAACTGGGCGAAGCCGGACTGCTCCGCAACTCCATGGAAGTTTCGGGTAAGCTCACGTTCAGCGACGAGCGGATTGGTGATTCGATTGGCCGCTACAAACTACTCGAGAAGATCGGCGAAGGGGGATTTGGAGTGGTCTATCGCGCAGAGCAGAGCGAACCGGTTCGGCGTCATGTTGCGCTTAAGGTGATCAAGCTGGGCATGGACACCAAGAGTGTGGTGGCGCGATTTGAAGCGGAACGTCAGGCGCTGGCGCTTATGGATCACCCGAGCATTGCGCGGGTGCTTGATGGCGGGGCAACCCCCACCGGCCGTCCTTACTTCGTGATGGAGTTGGTTCGGGGAGTTCAGATCACTGAATACTGCGAGGCGAATCAGACCGGCCTGAAGGAGCGCCTCAACCTGTTCATTCAACTCTGCCAAGCCATCCAGCACGCGCACCAAAAAGGGGTCATTCACCGGGATCTGAAACCCTCCAACGTGCTTGTAACGAACCAGGATGGAAAACCGATACCGAAAGTCATTGATTTTGGGATAGCAAAAGCGATCGAAGAACCGCTAACGCCCAAGACCATTTTAACCAACTTTCATGCGTTCATCGGGACACCAGCTTACACCAGCCCTGAACAAGCGGAGATGACTGGATCGGACGTCGATACCCGCAGTGACATCTATTCTCTCGGTGTCTTGCTCTACGAGTTACTCACTGGAACGACGCCATTTGACGCAAAGGAGTTGACTCAATCCGGACTGGAAGGAATGCGGCGGACGATCAGGGAGGTCGAGCCACCCACCCCTTCAGCCCGGCTACGCCGGGCAATCGTCGGCAAGCCGGCGCACGGTGGGAGCATGTTGGTCGATCGAGACCTGGATTGGATCGCCATGAAGTGCCTGGAGAAGGACCGCGCTCGCCGTTACTCGACGGCGCAGGAATTAGCCTCCGACCTCGATCGCTACCTACGCCAGGAACCGGTCCTCGCCAGGCCGCAGAGCCCTGCCTATCGGCTGCATAAAGCAATGCGCCGGCATCGGACGGCCTTTGCCGCCGCGGCTGCCATTCTCCTCGTCGTGGCAGTTGGCACCACCGTCAGTATTTGGCAGGCTATTCGGGCGACACGCGCGGAACGTACGGCCGAACTGGGCCGAAAGAACGAGGAACTGCTCCGCTCGAAAGCCGAGCGGGAAAAAGAGCGTGCTTTCGCTAGTCAGGGAAAGGCAGAGCTCAACGAGTATGTAGCCGACGTCAATCTTGCCCACCATACCATTCTCGCGGGCAACTTGGCCCGAGCAACCAACCTGCTGGCCAAGCACCGCACTGCTGGTTCTGATCGATTCGAATGGCGATATTTGTGGCGAGCCGCCCAAGGCGACGAGCATACGCTACTGGCCCAGGAACCCTCCAGCGTCTTGTCCCTGGCCAACTCCCCGGAGTGGCTGGTCGTCGGATTGCGCGATGCCGTCAAAATCTACGACTCGAAATCCGGTGATTTGGTAAAAAGCCTGGCTAAGCCAGGTTCTTCGCTCGCGCTGTCAACCGCGGGTCTCCTTGCCACGGCCGGCAAAAGCACGGTCCGGGTCTGGCGAATTTCCGACTGGGCAGAGGTCTACTCTATCACCGATCACGGCTCTCCCCTCGCGTTCTCGCCGGATGGAAAGTTCCTGGCTGCGCATTCCTTTACAGGGGCGCACGTCTTTAACAGTGCCGACGGGAAGCTCGTGTCAGAAATTCCGAACAGCCTACCGCCGTTTGCGTTCGCGCCGCGTGGACCCGTGCTGGCGATCGACAGCAGCAAGGGCATCGTGCTTTGGGACGTAGCTGCGGCTAAGCCGTTACTGGTCCTAGAGAATTCGCAAGGCATGTTTGTCGAGCCAGGCGGGATGATGAGGGACAAAAACGTCTTATTGTTTTCTCCTGATGGCAATTCCGTTATTGCCGCCCGCAATAGTCTTCGGGATGCCAGCATTTTTGTGATCGACGTCTGGGATACAGCGACGGGAAGAAAACTGGCAAGCATTCCTCCGCATCCTAATGCAGCCTCCCATTCCGGGACGATCTCGGGCCTTGCCTTTGCTCCCGACGGAAAACTTCTCGCCTCAGCGAGTTGGGATCACTCACTCCGGCTATGGGATTTCGGGGCCGGCCAAGTCGTGCAAACTTTGCACGGAAATCCTTCGGAGGTCTGGGCTACGGCTTTTGCCGCAGACGGTCGGGGCATCATCAGCGGTGCCAAAGACGGTCGGGTTCTGTTTTGGCCAGCCAACGCCGGCGCCAAAGAGAAACTTTACGAAGGAACATGGACACCCATCAGATTCTCCAAAGATGGGCGGATGCTTGCGGCCATTAACGCTGGTTCCAAGTTCGTCCTGCTGAACCTCGAGACAGGCGAACCCGAAGACCAGCTTCAATTAGCCAAAACGCCTCGTTGGACCGGTGCCATCAGCGATGACTTGCGCACCCTGGCAGAACCGATGTGGGAAGGCGGACTTCGTCTATGGGACCTGCATAACCGGCGGTCGGTCGAGCTCGGCAACCGTGACCGGCACTTTTCCTGGGCAGCGATCGCCCCGGACGGCGCGACACTCCTGGCGGGAGACGGAAGTTCCGCATTCTGGTGGAATTTGCGATCCCTTGCCGACCCGCCAATCCCATTGGATTGCAAGGGCGCTCTGTTCGCTCGAAATGGCATGGCCCTGGTGACGCTCCACGACGGGAGTATCAAGCGATGGGACCCGAAGGCGCGCTCGCTCAAAGCGGAATTCCCAGTCGAGGCGGACTTCGGCTTCGCCACTCAACTGGCTCTTTCCGATGACGGCAGCATCCTCGCGATTGGATCCAATCCTATGAAGGAAAGCGAAAATGCGGTTCGGTTATGGAACACCCGAACGGGGAAATTCCTGGGCATTTGCCAAGGGCATACGCAGGGAATACGGTGGCTGGCGCTGGCTCCCGACGGAGAAACTCTCGCCTCCGTCAGTGACGACAGCACTCTTCGTTTTTGGAATGTTCAAACTCAGCAGGAACTGCTTTCCATCCAACGCTTGGTTGATCCAATTAGAGACATTCTATTCTCTGCTGACGGCCAGTGGCTCGTGGCGAAAACGGCCAGTGGTCTAAGGCTGCTGGATGGGACACGTGACCCGACCCACGCCAACGCCCCACCACAGGGACTTAACCGGCCGAAAGAATGAAGGCGAAGCATCTAACGCGAACCACTCGTTTCTAGCTCTTCTAAACACCTCATGAACACCAAACGACCTAAACGATTTGCCAAACCCGTCCTAGGCATGTTTGCCTCGGGCCTGCTGATGTCTTATGCGTACGCCAACGATTGGCCGCAATGGCAAGGCCCAGACCGCACAGCCCATTCCAAAGAAACAGGCCTCCTCAACCAATGGCCCAAGGGTGGGCCGCCGCTCGCCTGGAAAGTCAAGGGACTCGGCGGTGGCGACGGCGCCCCGTCCGTGGTCGCCGGTCGGATCTACGGAATGGCCCATCGCGGCGGCGACGAAGTCGTCTGGGCTCTTTCGGAGAAAGATGGCAAAGAAATCTGGGCGGTCCGGCTGGCGCCCGCGCTTGCCCAGAACTGGCCGCAATCAAAAGAAGGTCCGAGCGCCACTCCGACCGTGGATGGGGATCGACTCTATGTGATGGGACTTGCGGGCAATGTGGAATGCCTCCAAGCGGCTGACGGGAAGGTGGTCTGGCGACGGAATCTGAAGGCAGACTTCGGAGGAAAAAGCCCAATGTGGAATTTTCGAGAATCGCCTCTCATTGACGGCGAGAAAGTGATCTGCACACCCGGTGGAGACGAAACGACGATGGTCGCGCTGAACAAGGCTAACGGCGAGACGATCTGGAAGAGCTATGTGCCGGACCGCGTGTCTGGCGGCGGAACGCAAAACCGCGGCCCTGGTGGGAATCGGCCCAGTGCCATTGAGACAGATCCCACGCTCTCCACTCTCGACCAGGATCACAACAAGGAAATCTCAGCGGATGAACTGGCCGCGGCGCCGGCTGCTCTCCTCAAAATGGACAAGAATCAGGATGGCAAACTTTCTGAGGATGAAATCACTCCCCAGATGGGAGGGCGCGACGGCCAAAATAATCGACCACGTCCCCGTCGAGGCCCGGGCATCATGCGGATGATGAAAGCGCTTGCTGCCCTGGATGCCGACGAAAATGGCGTGATTGATGATGCGGAGATTAAGAACGCGGTGGCGGCGCTGCAAAAGCTGGACGCAAATCACGACGGCAAACTTATTGAGGACGAAGTCGGCATGAAATTCATGGGCCCGCAAAACACCGGCGCCGGTTACTCATCACCGATCGCCATCGACTTTGGCGGCCAGCACCAATACGTGCAATTCCTGGCCATGACCGTAGCTGGAGTTTCCGCAGACGACGGCAAGCTGCTTTGGCGGTATGACAAGCCTGCCAACGGAATGCGGCTCAACATTTCCACGCCGATCTATCAGGACGGCCAAGTGTTCGCTGCTTCGGCCTATGGGGCTGGAGGTGGATCAGTGCGGTTGACTAAGAAAGCAACCGGCGAGTTCGCCGCCGAGGAAGTCTGGTTTTCGAAGTCGATGGAAAACCATCACGGCGGAGTAATCCTTCACGATGGCGCTTTATTCGGCGCAAACGGCGGTAATGGCGGCGGCTATTTGGCGTGTCTTGATTATAAGACTGGCGAGGTCCTGTGGAACGAAGCGGATCGGGAGAAGCGTCGGGTCACCAAAGGCTCAGTCGCGTTCGCAGACGGCCGGATCTATTACCGCACCGAGGAAGGCCCGGTCGTTCTGATTGAGCCCAATCGTAAAGAATACATCGAACGTGGCCGGTTTGATCAGCCCGACCGCACGGACAAACCGGCCTGGGCACATCCCGTGATTGCGAATGGTAAGCTCTACATCCGGGACCAGGACACGTTATTCTGTTACGACGTGAAGGCCAAGTAGCACCTCCTTACATTCACGGGTGACCCTGCCGGGTTTGCACGCCCTTTAATCCGCGCAGGGTCCAGCTTCAATTCTATGATTCGAACCACTTTACTACTCGCAACGGCCCTGCTGTGTCTCCGGGAGAGTTCGTCACCAGCGGCCGACGCGCCCATCAGCGGCCGGTCGACGCCCCTTGCTCCTGAGGCGATCTTTGGTTTCACGAATGTTTGGACATTGCATCTGAGCTTCACGCCAGAGCAATGGGAGGCGATGGAGCCGAAACAAAGGCCAAGATCACCTGGAGGTCCAGGTCGACCCAGAAGCTTTCTCCAGGGTCCGGAGGGGAGCAGGAACGGGATCGCGTCTGCTTTCGGGTTCGTCTTCGACTATGTCCATGCCGATTTGGAGTTCGGTACAAATAAATTTAAGGATGTGGGCGTCCGTTACAAAGGGAACGGCACTTTCTTCAGTTCACAGCAGAGCATCAAACGATCGTTCAAGATCGATCTGGATCAGTTTCAAAAGGGCCAGAAGCTTGCTGAAATGTCTCAACTGAACCTTCACAACTCGGTGCGCGACCCCAGCTCCATGAATGAAGCCGTCGCTTACCGTCTCTTCCGCGATGGCGGGGTTCCCGCGCCGCGCACGGCATACGCCAAGGTCTACGTCACCGTTTCCGGCAAATACGAACAAAAGTATTTCGGACTCTACGACCTGGTTGAAGACATCTCCAAAGAGTTCGCCAAAGAGCGATTTGGGAGTTCCAAGGGAGCGCTGCTCAAACCGGTGACTCCGAACCTGTTCAACGACCTCGGTGACGATTGGAAAAACTACAATCAGACTTACGATCCCAAAGGTGGTCTCTCGAACGAGGACAAACAGCGGATCATTCAGTTTTGTCAGTTCGCCACCAAAGCCAAGGATAACGAATTCGCTGCCAAATTGCCCACCTACCTGGAGATCGACAACTTTGCGCGTTACATGGCCATCACCGCCTGGTCAACGGACCTCGACGGCATTCTGGGCCCTGGTCAGAACTTTTACGTCTATCTCCATCCGAGCACGCACCGGTTCACATTCATTCCCTGGGACCAGGACCAACCCTTCGGCCAGTTCCCCCGCGGAACCCAAGAGCAGCGAGAGAATTTGACCATCCAAAAGCCCTGGACAGGCGAGAATCGCTTTCTCGAGCGCGTTTTTAAAGTAGACTCGTTCAAGAAGGCTTACCTGGCGAAATTGCAGGAGTTCAGCGGAACACTTTTCGAACCTGCGCGCATTCAACGGCAGGTGGACGAGTTGGCCAACGTCCTCCGTGGTCCATTAGAGGAGGAGTCTTCAGAGCAGCTCGCTGCTCTGAACAAGGCCACGATTGGGGAGAAGGTAACAATCTCTATGGGCCCCGGATTTGCAGGTCCTCTTGAGGTGAAGCCAATCATACCCTTCGTGGTGGCGCGGACCAAATCGGTAGTGGAGCAACTGGCCGGAAAATCCGATGGGCAGACGGTCAGTCGGGGATTCTGACTAACGCGTAGGGTAGGTTCGACGTCTTGTGGGCCGCTCTTTGCACAGTCAGTGCCCCATCAAGTTTATAAGCTAACTCCCCTCGGTTATGGTCGGCCATTTCCAACGTGAACCCGAAAATCGCCGGCGCTCGCTCCTAGCCAATAAATCCGATCACGAAGCGGCACGCTTGCTGCGGCAGACGCACCCGCCAAGGCGACGCCTTCGCCGCGCCCGAACGGACTCGGGCCGGCAGCGCGCGCCCGACTGGACGCTCAGTGAAATTGAACTCCTCGGTAGGATGCGCGACGAGAAGCTCGCCGCTCTCCTGGGGCGCTCTGTGGCGGCAGTTCGTCGACGGCGAAACATGATTGGCATTCCCGTTTTCGAACCGAGACACATCGGCTGGAACTCTGATGGCATAGCGCTCCTTGGGACTATGTCTGATGCCCAACTCGCGCAGCAGTTGCTTCGGACAGAAGATTCCGTCCGTCAGAAGCGCATCAGACTCGGAATACGGATGTTTGGTTTAAAGTCTCATTCGTGGACTCAAGGCGAGGATGCCCTTCTGGGAAAGCTCCCGGATGAGAAAGTGGCTTCACGCACAGGGCATAGCGTCGCGGCAGTGCGGACCCGCCGGCGGAAACGCAAATTAGCCTTGCCGCCGCGCCCCGGTTACCAGCCCTGGGAGGGGAAGGAAGAGCTGCTCTTAGGGACAATTCCAGATCGAGAGCTCGCCTTGAAGCTGGGGCGACCACGGTCGCTTGTCCGGCGCCGGCGCAAACTGCTTGGCATCCCCGGATTTGTACGTCCAATCATCCGCTGGGTGGATGCAGAAGACCGGTTGTTGGGGACGATGCCGGACCAGAAGCTCGCCAAGAAATTGAACCGGAGTATTCAGTCGGTCCGCGCACGGCGAGTTGATAAAGGTATTCGCGCATTTGGTGATACGAGGCATTGTTGGAGCCCTGAAGACGACAAGATCTTGGGCACACGACCGGACAAGCAAGTCGCTATGCTCTTAAGGACGAGTGAGCACGCCGTCAAGCAGCGGCGTTCGCGACTGGGAATCCTGAAAGAGTCGAACGCCTCCCGGCCCAAGGGGTGGACCGCGGTCGAGGACGCATTATTGGGCAAGAAGACCGACCTCGAGGTCGCTCGAGAACTCGGCAGAACGGTCAGCAGCGTGCGGGATCGACGTGTCAAATTAGGGAAAACGCCGGCGCGCCATCGTCCTTGGAATACTGAGGAGGAGAAGCACCTCGGAACCATGAGTGATCGAGACGTGGCCAGGAAACTCTGCCGTACTGTCAGCGCAGTTGAAAACCGGCGCTTCAGATTGAGTGTCCCGCCTTTCAAGCCCGGATGGCGATTGTTTACGATCAAGGAGGATGCGCTTTTAGGGACAGCGAGCGATAGCGACATTGCCGGGCGATTGCATCGGCACGTGTCATCCGTGCAGCAGAGGCGCCGCAAGCTCGGAATACCTTATTTTCGTCACAAGGGACAGGCAAAGCGAGCTTCGCAGTAACTGGAACGACTGCTCAACCTAGTGGCTGACCGTCCTTGGCCGCGTCGAAAGTGACGTGAACGGAATCAGAAACCTTGTCCAGAATTTTTGCGTGCATTTCCGTGCCAAGGCGCGCACCGGTTCATGTTCAGAGTCCGTGCGACCAGGAGCAGGCGCTTGGCTAGCTCCCACGGGAACGCAGAAGTAACCCAAAAAACAACGGTCCAGAACCCCTGGACGGGCGAGAACCGGCTCCTTGCAGGATCTTCAAGGTGGGATCATTCAAGATGTAGTCGAGTTTGGATCTGAGGTCTTTAACAATAAGGCGTGCGAGTTGCTCGAATTATCCTCCAAGCATGGCTTTGGGCCTCCGAGATCGACCGTCGAATCGTGGGAAAACTTTAACGGATCACGCATTTGTCCTATTCGGACCGAAATCTCGCTTCTACACTAACAGAGCTTGTAGCGGCTCGTCGGCCAAATGCCGATCACCAGACCGAAACGTTCGCGTTTGTCGGAGGCAGAAGAACATGGATGAAAAACCGAGCAGAGACGTGGCGGTCTTTGCCGCGGCGTCGGAACTCCCGGTCCGGGAACGCGCAGAGTATTTAGCGCGAGAATGTGGCGATGACCACGCGCTGAGAGCACGCGTTGAAGTGCTGCTGCGCGCACATTCCGAGGCCGGCCATTTCATGGAGCGGCCGCCCGGCCCCGCCGGAACGAGAAGAACGCATGCCGTCGGCGAAAAGCCTGACGACCGCATCGGTCGCTACAGACTGTTGCAGCAAATCGGCGAGGGAGGTGCCGGGGTGGTGTTCATGGCAGAACAGGAAGAGCCGGTGCGCCGTCGCGTGGCATTGAAGATTATCAAGCCTGGGATGGACACGAAGAGCGTGATCGCGCGCTTCGAAGCCGAGCGGCAAGCCCTTGCGCTCATGAATCATCCTAACATCGCCAAGGTGTTCGATGCAGGAGCGACGGCATCCGGTCGGCCGTTCTTCGTCATGGAACTCATCCGCGGCGTTAAGATCACGGAATATTGCGACCAAAATTCGCTGCCGACGAAGGAACGGCTCGGACTGTTCCAGCAAGTGTGTCAGGCCGTGCAGCACGCGCACCAGAAGGGCATCATTCACCGTGATCTCAAACCTTCCAACATCCTTGTGACAGGGACGATGGAAGGCGAGCCATTGCCAATGGTGATTGATTTCGGCATCGCCAAGGCGACTACCAATCAACGGTTGACAGACAAGACGCTCTTCACCGCCTTCGAAATGCTCATTGGGACCCCGGCCTACATGAGCCCCGAGCAGGCGGCGCTCTCCAGCGCCGACGTAGACACGCGCACAGACATCTACAGCCTCGGCGTGTTGCTATACGAACTAGTAACCGGTTCGACGCCCTTTGATGGCGGTGCTCTCTTGAAAGCAGGTCTCGACGAAATCCGCCGTGTCATTCGAGAAGTAGAGCCGGTCCGACCATCGACGCGGCTGAGCACAATGGTGGTGACAGATCTGACGACTGTGGCGCAACACCATCGATCGGAAGCTCCCAACTTAATTCGAACGGTCCGCGGCGATTTAGATTGGATCGTGATGAAGGCGCTTGAGAAGGATCGGACTCGCCGTTACGAAACAGCCAACGGTCTCGCGCTGGACGTGAAACGCTACCTGGCCAACGAAACTGTCTCCGCACGTCCGTGCAGCAAGTTCTACAAATTCAAAAAGGCAGTGCAGCGGAACAAATTGCTCTCGGCTGGAATCGGGATCGTCGTCGCACTCATTGTGACCAGTCTGGCGGTGGTGACAGGCGCTCTTACCAACGAACGACGTGCGCGCCTAAAAGCCGAGACTGAGGAAGTGCGGAGCCGACAGGCGACCCAATTCCTGAAAAACATGTTAGAAGGTGTCGGGCCATCCGTGGCTCGTGGGCGCAATACCGAGATGCTGCGGGAGATTCTGGACAAGACCGCGCAGCAAATCGGTCAGCAAGTTGGCGATCAGCCTGGAGTAGAGGCGGAAATGCGAGGCTTAATCGGCCGGCTCTATCTGGAAATAGGAAACTACGAAGGGGCTGAAGCGATGGCCCGTTCAGCCTTAATGCTGAACCGGAAGAACACGGGAAGGGAGAGCGCAGACGCAGCCTCTTCGCTCAATGACCTCGGAATGGCACTTTGGAAACAACGCAAGCTAACCGAAGCCGAGGCGGCCTATCAGGAAGCCCTGGCTATTCGGCGGAGACTGTTCGGAAACGAGCATGCGGATGTGGCAGCAACACTTAACAATCTGGGCGCCGTGTATCGCCGCCAGAAGCGACTCGCCGACTCCGAGAAGTTCACGCGCGATAGCTTGGAAATGCGGAGAAGGCTTTTCGGAGACGAGCATTTGGATGTGGCCGAATCTCTTCGTAATCTTTGCATCGTTCTTGGCGATCGTGGCCAGCATAAGGAAGCTGAAAGTGTCGCGCGGGAGATGCTCGCCATGCGCCGCCGGTTGCTTGGCAACGATCATCCCCTCGTGGCGGCAGCGCTGGCCGATTTGGCCTGGGTCTTGGGGAGCCATTCGGGAGAGGTCGAGACCCTGGAAACTCAAGCGTTTGACATCCAACGAAAGCAGTTGGGCGATGAACATCCTGACGTGGCTAGATCTATTTACCTGCTAGGCGACCGCATGCGGCAAAACGGTAACCTTACGGAATCGCACACGGTCTTGAACGCCGCCCTTTCTATCCAACGCAAGCTGCTGGGCGACGAGCATCCAGATGTCCTCGCCACTCTGACCGGCCTTGGTTCCACGTTGGAAAAAGAAGGAAATTGGGTGGAAGCGGAAACGGTTCGACAACAAACTCTGGAACTAAAACGCAAGCAATTTGGAAATGACGATCCCCAGACCGTTTTGGAGGTCGAAGGACTCGCCCGAGCCTTGTGGGAGCAGAGGAAGTTCGACGAAGCGGAGCGGGTCCTCGCACACGCGCTAACTCCAACTCTCTTGAGGGAGCCCGTAAGCGTCAAGCTACTCTTTCAACGGGCCGACTTCATGGGTCGCCAGGGTCGGTGGGAAGAAGCTGCAGCCGATGCGGCCCGGTCTATCGAGCATCAACCGGCCGAGCACTACCACTACCATATCCTCGCACCGCTCCTGGTGGTAACCCAAAACCGTCGGGCATATGAGCAATTGTGCAGAAAGATCCTCGCGACTTTCAGCAACACGACCAATCCTTACTGGGCTCAGCGAATGGCGACCGACTGTTTGCTTCTCCCAGACTCAGGCGTTGATTTGCGAACCGTAGACGCGTTGGCCGACATTGCCGTAAGTCGAGGCAGCACCGAAAAAGACAGCATGCCGTATTTCCAGGGGTGCAAGGCAATGGCAAGCTATCGATTAGGCCATTACGAGGAAGCCTTGACCTGGGGTCAAAAAGTTCTCGAAAGTCCTCAAGCCTACGCGAGCGCTTATGCCTGCGCAGTCCTATCGATGACCAATTGGCGACTCGGCCGTGAGGCCGACGCACACACCGTGCTAGCAAAAGGTGAAGCATTGGCACCGAAAATCACTCCTGAGCGCGGCGTCGAAAAGTTTGGCGGCTCCTGGGTAGCCTGGCTCATTGCCCGCATCGCTCTCGATGAGGCCACCGCCGTTGCCCAGCGCCCACCTCACCAAAGTGACACAAAGAAGCCGTAACGCGAATGTCGTTGCCCCTGGCATCCGCCGTGCCATGCTCGTGAGGCGAATATGAGTGAGGCCAGCGCATTGCGGACCGACGTGGAACAGGGCGACTTTAAGGCTGCCGATCAGTTGCTTGAGCTGGCTTACGAAGAATTACGGCGCCTGGCAGCTTATAAAATGGCTCGAGAATGCCCCGGGCAGACGCTCCAACCCACCGCGTTGGTTCATGAAGCCTGGTTGAAGCTGGTTGGGACGGGAAATCGAAAGTTCGAAAATCGCGCGCACTTCTTTGCAGTGGCGGCCGAAGCCATGCGCCGGATTCTCATTGACCGAGCGCGACGCCGACAAACGCTGCGCCACGGAGGTCAGTACGAGCATGTCGAATTGCAGGAAGCCGGTCTGGCAGCCCCCGGCGAAGATGACCAGTTGCTCGCGGTGGATGAAGCTCTCGAACGACTTTCGCATGAGCATCCCGTGCAGGCTCAAGTCACAAAGCTCCGGTATTTCGGCGGGATGACTAACGAAGAAACTGCACAAGTCCTCAACCTCTCCGTCTCTACAGTAAAGAACTATTGGAATTTCGCTCGCGCATGGTTGTTTGACGCCATTCGATACCAATAAAGGCAAGCCAAGAGCCGCCTTCCAGCGGGTCTCTGGTGTTTTTCCCTCACTGCTAACGGACCGAATTCGCGGATCCGGCTCATTGGCGACAATGCACGTGAAGATTGATCAGTTTTTCCTCACTCACGGTTGCCCTTTCTGGAGATAGATCTCGCTTCTTCTAAGCGGAAAGACACGGCTGAACAGCGGGTAACAACCACGTGCTGCAATCCGCGCAGAAGCCACAAGTCGGACCGAAGTTGACATCGGATAGAAAAACAATTCATCGCCAAGCGCATCCAATGAACACTCATCAAACATCATCCGGAAGGAACCCAAAAAGCCGCCTTGCTGTCGGCGGCATCTTACTCCTGTCGATTTCTTCCGCTCTGTCAGCACAGCCTGTGAGACTTCCGGCAGGATTCACTGAACATTCCGCTGAGGTCAACGGAGTCCGCATCCATTACTCGATCGGCGGCAAGGGTAGTCCAGTAGTCCTGTTGCACGGTTACGCGGAGACAAGCCGGATGTGGACTCCCCTTATGCCTCAACTCGCCGAACGTCACACGGTCGTCGCACCCGATCTGCGTGGCGCAGGAGGTTCTTCGAAGCCGGAATCAGGCTATGACAAAAAGACTATGGCTTTGGATATTCACGAACTTACCTCCCAGTTAGGATTCCATCGCGTCCGTGTCGTCGGCCACGACATTGGTTTGATGGTGGCCTACGCTTTCGCGGCGCAGTTTCCACAAGAAACGGAGCGCTTGGTGCTCATGGATGCATTTCTGCCCGGTGTGGGCGACTGGAAAAGTGTGTGGCTCATGCGCGACCTGTGGCACTTCCACTTCTATGGCGAAGTGCCCCTCGCCTTGGTCAACGGACGCGAGCGGACCTACTTCGAGCATTTTTGGAATGATTTCGCCGCCGACCGCAATCATTCCGTCTCCGAAGCCGACCGCCGAGTCTATGCAGAAGAATATGCCAAGCCTGGTGGAATGCGAGCCGGGTTCGAATACTTTCGCAATTTTGAGCAAGACGCGAAAGACTTTGCAGAGTTGAGCCGGTCGCCTTTGTCCATGCCCGTCCTCGTGCAAACTGGAGAAAAAGCCAGCGGCGCCTTTCTTATTGAACAAACCAGGCTTGTGGCGCGGAATGTACAAGGACAAATCGTCGCTGGCTCCGGCCATTGGCTCATTGAAGAGGCGCCCAACCAGGTGATCCCGGCGCTCATCACTTTTCTCGACGCTTCACCTTAATCCGACGCCCCTCCTCAAGCCCCTTACACAAGCCGCCTAGACATTGTGCAAAAGCGAATTTTCGGGAAAAGTATCAGACGCTCGTTCCGGCGGCCTCTGCACACGGCAAGGTTCTGAAAGCAGCCCAAAGCAAACGGGCTGGACCATCTTGTGGGTCCAGCCCGGCAAACAGAGCTCGCGATGCACTTATTTGCGAAGCCGAAAAAAACGATTTTGATCAGTGATTGCCACTGATTGCGGATTTTGCTGGCTTGTGGCAGGCGTGTATGGTCCTGTGACTGACTCTGCCGTCTCCAGGGTGAAACCAGATCCCATCCAGGAAAAGATCAATTGATTTCCGGATCTTGTTACGCTCAATCGCCCGGGTGTCGAACCAAAAGCCAATCCGGCCACGCTGCTGAAATTCAGATCCAGCACCGACGGGTCCACGAAAGCAGCTCTGCCAGTGCTCTTGTCCACCGAATAAAGCCGATCGTCAATTGCGGCGTAGAGCACTCCACCCGGCCCAAACGTTAGCGCCGCAAACGGACTGTTTTGGGCAACGCCCAAACCGCCAATCGGGGACATCATACCATTTTGCAGGTTGACGGTATACAGCATGCCCTCTCCTTGTCCCAAAGCATAAAGAACATCATTCTCGTCAAAGGCTAAGGCATCAATTGCGACAGTTGTGGTTCCAAGTCTACTGCTCGTCTTGGCAAGCAAGTCGAACATATAAAGCCCGCCGTTGGGATTGCCGTTGGCATCGAGAGCGGAGGCCACAAAGCCTACCCCATCGCTTCGAAAAGCCATATCACCTTCGCCCTGCAAATTCGGCAGTCCAACATTGACGCGGGAGAGCGTTGCCCCAGTGCCGGCATCGATTTCGAGGATATCGTCCGTTTCCGCACTGAACGTGTAGAGCTTGCCAAAGCGATTGGCTAATCCAAAAGGCATTGTCATATCCCCAATCGTACTAACACCTATGCCCAGGCCGTTCGTGAGATTCACTGAAATCAGCTCATTCCCAAAGAAGGTGAGCCCGAAAAGCTGATCGCCGCTGTTTAGAATTGCAGGCGCATACGCCAGACCCGCCACACTGCTGAAGCTAAAATCGAGAACGTTTGTATTTACCACACTGGCCACGCCTGATTCTTTGCTTATGCTGTAAAGCCGATCGTCAATACTGGCGTAGAGTGTTCCTTCTGGCCCAAAGGTGAGAGCGGCAAAGGGACTATTGAGCACCAGTCCGAGGCTTCCGACTTTATCCAAGCCGTTTGTGGAATTGAGCTTATAGAGATTGCTCTCCCCCTGGCCCAAAACATAGACCGTGCCATCTGAATCAACGGCCATCCCATCAATAACGACCTCAGAAATACTCCTGAGCCGCGTCGACGTTCGACTCTTTAGATCGAACGAATAGAGGTCATTTACCACATTCGCGTTCTTGTCCAATGCCGAAGCTAATAACCCCGTGCCGTCGTTCCGGATAACCAGATCTCCTTCGCCTTGGAGACCTTCTACTCCAATGTCGATACTTCGTACTATTTCTCCAGAAGCAGCATCGATCTGCTCAATCCGTTGAGTGTTTGGATCGAAGGTGTAAAGCTGGCCTTGGTAGGATGCCAGTCCATAACCTGAGACATTCGGAAGTTGAGCCACCTGGACGCCGGCTCCGGTCGCTGGATCTATCCGGATCAATTCGTTCTTAAAGAAGCTAATGCCATATAGCTTATGCTCGTTGGCAGCGGCGTGAGCCGAGCTTGCAGTTCCAAGCAAAATGGACAACCCAATAATGGGCGCATAGCGAAAAACTTTTCTCATGGTTCATTCCTTTCCGGGCAAAAAGCCTACTCTCGGAATGATCCGATTATCGAATATTGCCATTCAGCCCGTTGGGGTAAAACCCACCACTGACGGCGTTGGCGCCTAAGTAGACAATATCGAGGACTTCTCGCGTGTTTCGGCTAAAAGCGATTCCGTTGGCGTCCGTCGGCACGAGATTGGCCTTGCCATCTATCACGAGCCCTTGGTCGTCGTCGCGATTGTTGTCCACTGCATCTCTCAAATCAGAAATCTTTTGAGCCGTCTCTTGAGCAGCCGAACCCATGCTATAAAGGACGGTTCGAATAATTCCGGCATGGTAAGCTTCCACACCTAGAATTCCGGCCGCAGCCTCCAAGTAATCCTTGTTCGTGATCAGCCGCGCACCGCCCTTGTAAGCAGTCACGCCCACATCCTCAAAGATGAAAGCGCCCAATAAGAAAGTCAGATCACTCGCAAAGGGATCGAAAATATCCGTCGCGCCGATAATCCCGCCCGCACGCGCGGCTGCGGTAAAGCTGTTTTGAAGGTCAATCGCGGGACGGGCCACCGGTTGAACACCGGCCGCCGTGAGAGCGCTACGAAGGAACTTCACGTGTGCCAGCTCGTCAGCGGCGATTTCTTCGGCGTATTGACGAATGGGATCTGAGGAAAAGGGGACCTTGGGATTTTCTTTGATCGTCACTACTCCGGCAGAGCCACTGCCATCGACGCCGACACCTTGCTGATCGATACCTTTCCCGGTCGTCGCGTAGATATAATACTCGGCTTCGAGATATTCCAAGTTGAGAGCAAAATTGAGAACGTTCGCGTCCAGGCCAGGACCACTCTGCGCCCGGGCCGTCGGAGCCAAGCCGCCCATGGAAGCCAAGCCCAAGGCGCCAAATCCGAGATTCTTTAAGACCGTACGGCGGTTTGTGCGATGATTCGACAGGTTCGAAGCGGTATTTCCAATAGACATAATAATTCTTGGTTGGTTATCGGTGATTTATTTCCTCCAGGCACTGATGCCTACACCTTTCTACGTCCGGCCGGGGCGTTCGGATGCATGTGAGTTCTGAATATTTTTGCCTTAGCAAGAATGACCGGATTCCATGCATCCGAAACCTGCGACCAGGAATGGCTCGATCTGGATCAAGCTTCATACTCCTACGAATCCGGATTGAGAGCGGAGACAAAGTCCAGAAGGGTGCAAGACGCCTCAAGAATCTCGAAAGTCTTCGAAGCCCGCTGATGGAATTACCGTACCGACGTTTGTCGCGGTTCGTTCGGAGATTTGAAAACGGAGCTATTGAACAACCGCTATCGGCGAAGTGCAAACCGATGGGGTCAACCCGCTAACGCTAGCGAATTGAAATTCGCGGCAGTCCAAACGTCTCCGCTAGCTTAGTCGAAGGGAGTGCGAATGACTCAATGGGCCTCTTCCAAAGTCGTCGTTTGATCCTTGGCACTGAGGTCCAGTCTGCTCAGTTCGCACGCCAATGATTTCTTTGGGGAGAAGCTCAGCTCGAGACGCAGCCACTAAAGTGGCGGTTCCTAGGGCACGCTACTTTGGGCAGCAAGCCCGCGGTGAAACGTAATTGAACTGCAGGACAACCGCAGGCGTCCTTTGAAACACGTCTCGCGCTATTTCCCCGGTCTCTTAACAGGTGGGATCCAATTCTTGTGCCAGTCAAGGTTCCAAAGCCTCTCCAACTTGACCGTCTCAGAATGACCGTCCACGAAACCGATATTGATAGCTCCCGGCAAGTCATCTTTGGGATTGAATGTTCGATTCTTAGGCCAGGTCGGTCCCGCATGGCGAGGCAGAGTTAACCGCACCATCGCCCCGTTGAAATCATCGCCAGTGAAGAGATTCTTGGCGGGCGGGTCGGTCGGCTGAGGCCAAGTATCGATCTAATTGCCGTCCGCGATAACCGGGGTTGACGAGGGTTTGGGACAGTCCGATTCACTTCGATACTTCTTCGGTTTTTGGTCAGGCGTGCTGAAAAATGGGTCGTCGTCGCCGTAAAACCACCCATTGAAAACATAGCTTCCCTCATAGTCGAAACCTTTGGAACCGGTCCACAGCCAAGTCTGATTCACCGATCCGCTCGAGGGATGCCGACGTTTTGACTTGGACGATGCTGAGGGCGCGGATGGACAGATGCGCGCGGCGTTAATGCCACCATAATTCGTAGCCAAGACCGTTACCCACAATGCGTTATCCATGGTGGCCGTGGCTTGTCCATTATAGGGCACCGGTTTATTGAAGTCCGAGAGATACATGAAACTCGCCAGCGACAAGGTCTTGGTATTGACCAGACACTTGATCTGGTGAGCTTTCGATTTTGCCTTGGCCAGCGCCGGCAAGAGCATCCCTGCCAGGATGGCTATGATAGCAATGACGACGAGTAATTCGATCAGGGTGAAGCCAGAGCGTCGGTTACCAATGGAAAGCTTTGATTTCATGGACATTGACATCGGTCATGCCCCGGCGCGCTTCGGAACAGGAACATATTCCGAAAGTCGGTCCGTCCTTTCGTGATCGACCATCGCGCTTGTTCCGTGCAAGCCACGATGCCGACGCCTGGAGTCAAAATCCGGTGATGGCGAAGTGTGACAGGTCACGGGCACAGGGTCAAGGGCAGGTATGTCCGAATGCTCAATCGCTCAATCAAAGGGTAAAGGGGGCTAGACTCTAACTCCGGCTCTGCCCGTTTCCTTTTCTGCCGTCTGCGGCAGAACATCTTTTCTCAGGCGGCTTTCGAACGCGAAGCAGCTTGACGGCAGGGAGAGGATGACTACCTTATATTTCGTTGAATGGCGAAATACGCTTCATCTTGGCCCAGGCTCACAACTCGGCACGTTCTCACCCCACTGGCTGATCTCCATCCCCGCCCCGCGTTGCTCCACCTCCTCTAAAGCCCACTCGGCAAATGAAACCTACCGTATTGATCCTCTGCACCGGCAACTCCTGCCGTAGTCATCTAGCCGAAGGGTTACTCCGCTCTTTTGCCGGCGAAATCCTCGACATTCGAAGCGCCGGATCGAAACCCGCGGGATACGTCCATCCCTTGGCCATTCAAGTGATGAATGAAATTGGCATTGATATTTCCGCGCACCGCTCCAAACACATGAACGAATTCTTAGGACAAGAGGTGGAAACGGTCATTACCGTCTGTGGCAATGCAGACCAGGTTTGCCCGATCTTCCCCGGCCAACTGAACCGCCATCACTGGGGTTTTGACGATCCCGCCCATGCCACCGGGACGGACGAGGAAAAGTTGGCCGCGTTTCGCCGCGTGCGCGACCAGATCAGATTGGTATTTCGAGCTTATGCCGACGGGCGTCACGACCAAGCCAAAGCAGTTATTACCTAGGTGAATTATGAATCAAACTGGAACTGAGGAAAGCGTGCGCCAAATCGTACGCGAAGGTTACGCCAAAATCGCTCAAGACACCGCTCAAGGGCGTTGTTCACCGGGGGTCTCCTGCTGTGGATCGGCTCCCGCGGACGCCGAGAAGCTGGCCCGCGAGCTTGGCTACACGGTAGAGGAGCTGAAAGCATTGCCCGACGGCGCCAACATGGGACTTTCATGCGGAAACCCAGCGGCACTCGCCGCTTTGAAACCGGGTGAAGTCGTTGTGGATTTGGGGAGCGGTGGAGGATTTGACGTGTTCATCGCGGGACGCAAAGTAGGTTCAACAGGCCGCGCCATCGGAGTCGACATGACCGCCGACATGCTCGCGCAGGCCCGAAAGAACATGGTGAAGTACCGCGAGCAGACCGGTTTAGACAATGTCGAATTCCGGCTCGGAGAGATTGAGCACTTGCCTATCGCCGATGCCAGTGTGGACGTGATCATTTCCAACTGCGTCATTAATCTTTCGCCGAACAAGGGGCAAGTCTGGCGGGAGATCGCGCGCGTTTTGAAACCTGGTGGCCGGGTGGCGATATCAGACATGGCCCTCATGAAGCCGCTACCGCTAGAAGTCTTGAAAATGGCTGAAGCACTCGTCGGTTGTGTCGCCGGCGCGGCGCTTGTGAGCGAAACCGGGCGAATGGTTCAGGACGCCGGGTTGACCGATATCGTCCTCAAGTCGAAACCGGGATATGTGGAAGCGATGACGAGTTTTGAAGATCCGCTCTATCGGAAGCTGGTCGAGCACCTGCCCGCAGGAACCAGACCTGGCGATTTCATCACCAGTTTGGAAGTCCAGGCACAGAAGGCAAAAGGAGAATGTTGTGGGACAGAATGCTGTTCCGCATGAGTATGGCAACATCTCAATTGAAGCGCCTCGCGTTCTTTGAGCGTTACCTCACGGTGTGGGTGTTGCTCTGTATGGTCGTCGGGGTCGGGTTTGGAAAGTTGTTTCCCGAGCTTACAGCTGGGCTGAGCAAACTGGAGTTCAGTCACGGCTCGCAAGTGAATGTGCCTATCGGCATTCTGCTCTGGTTGATGATCTACCCGATGATGCTCAAGGTTGACTTTAGCGCGATCGGGAACGTCGCCCGCAAGCCCAAAGGGCTCTTGGTAACGTTGTTCGTGAATTGGCTCGTAAAGCCGTTCAGCATGGCGTTTCTGGCTTGGCTGTTCATGCATCACATTTTTTCGGCCTGGATAAGCACCGAAATGGCGCGCCAGTACACCGCGGGACTCATCATCCTGGCTGCTGCTCCCTGTACGGCGATGGTGTTTGTCTGGTCCTACCTCACCGACGGGGATCCCGCATACACGCTCGTGCAGGTGGCGGTAAACGACCTCATTATGCTGGTCGCCTTTGCTCCTATTGTGATGTTTCTTTGCGGGGTTGCCAATGTTGTGGTTCCTCCGAAAGTTCTGATCACGTCGGTCGCGGTTTTCATTGTCATTCCACTCGCCGCCGGCTGGACGACGCGTACGGGCCTGCTCCGAGCCAAGGGAAAGGTTTGGTTTGAAACGAGTTTCTTGCCGAAGTTCCACCCGGTCATGATTGGAGCGCTTCTTCTGACTCTCGTTCTGATTTTCGCGTTTCAATCGGACAACCT
The DNA here is from genome assembly GCA_044225505.1 of Limisphaerales bacterium. Lineage (GTDB taxonomy): Bacteria > Verrucomicrobiota > Verrucomicrobiia > Limisphaerales > SIBE01 > JAXMHN01. The sequence goes on along the minus strand of JBGAIN010000001.1, from coordinate 64,420 downwards.
TACGCAACGTTGGATCGCTGTGTTGCTGATCGCCGTACCCATCACGATCCAGGTCTATTTGAATTCAGGTATTGCCTACGGACTGATGCGCCTCTTGCAGGTGGAACATAGCGTGGCCTCACCGGGAGCCTTAATCGGCGCCAGCAACTTCTTCGAACTGGCCGTCGCGGTCGCCATCACTCTCTTCGGAGCCAATTCTGGCGCCGCCCTGGCCACCGTCGTCGGAGTTTTGGTGGAAGTTCCCATCATGCTATCCGTCTGCAGTGCGTGCAATCGCACTCGACATTGGTTCATGACACCGCAGGCGGCTTAGGACTATCCGGTCAGCCCACGTCGCAAGCCTAAATCAACGTCTTCAGCCGAAATGACCGAGCTTCATCGATGGCGCTGTTCACGCGTCTAAAGGGATAAACTCGACCCGTTGATTTCACTTTAACCGCTTGGACATTAGCAAATTAAAGGGCCTATGCCCTGCTCCTTCCACGGATTCTTGGAGTGCAGCCCCTCAGATGAAACTCTTTCTGAGGGATCTGTTCATCTCTGGCGTATTACACAAGAGGAAGAATCTGGGCGGTGAAATCCCGCCGTCGGTTTTGAAGTAAACGACATGAAACGTAATGGTCTGAGCGCCGATGCCCTCGTCACCTTGGCAAGTTGCGTCTACCGCTTGTCGGAGGGAGAGGTGTTGCCACGGTCTCAGGCTCCGTCGCCCTGAACTCATAGCAAGCATTATGACCACACTGCAAAAAGTTACCGCCTCCCTGGCACTCACCCTGTCGCTCTCCACAGCCCTCTTTGCTGCGGAGAAGACTGCCCCTCCAGCTCCGACGTCCGCTAAGCTCAAACCCTATACCTTGAAAACCTGCGTCGTGTCGGACGAAGAGCTAGGCGCCATGGGCGACCCCGTCCTCCACAAGTATAAGGGTCGTGAGATCAAGTTCTGCTGCAAGGGCTGCCAAAAGGACTTCGATAAAGACCCCGTAAAGTTTATCAAGAAGCTGGAAACTGCGGAAAAGAAAGCAGCCCCGGCTAAACCAGCCAGCGGCAGCCCTGACCACAACGCGCACTCCCATTAGGACGGCCGACTGCAGAAGTCCCGAGAGTTGTGAAGCGACTCAGGCTAAGATAGGTTCCGCCATCTGGAAGATGTCGTTCCGATGAAACCAGAATCGACCAAAAGAGGCGGGGATCCGTTGCATGACGCTCTTCAAGCCTGGAAGGTTTCGGCGTCACTCCCGCCAGGCTTTCAAGACCGCGTCTGGCGGAAGATCGCGCATCAAGAAACGCCCTCGACACCGTTTGCGAGCCGGTTCGGGATGGACTGGTTGACTCGCTGGCGAGGATTCATCATCCAGCCAGCGGGCACGGCCGCTTATCTGTGCGCACTCTTGGTCGTCGGGGTCGGACTGGGTTACTGGCAATCCGAGAACTATACGTCACGAGCCGAACGAGCTTGGCGAACGGCTTACGTCCAATCGGTGAACCCCAACGCCGCAGGCTTTGCTAAGTGAAGCGGCCCTCGATCATTGCTTGTCTTGGGCTGGGCCTAGCGCTAGTCGGCTACGGCGCCCTTTACCTGGGTCGGACCGCAAGGGATCGGGAATTAGAACGAAAGTGCGGGCCTGAGCTCGCTTGGCTGCGAAAGGATTTTCAGCTGAGCGACACTGAATTTGAGCGCATCCGCACGTTGCATGAGGCTTACAAGCCGGTTTGCGCGGAGTTTTGTCGAAAGATCGATGAGAAAAACCGGGAAATGGCTAGGCTAATGATGGAAGCCACCAATGTGACTCCCCAACTGCGAAAGGTCCTTTCAGACGCTGCCCAACTCAGGGCAGAATGTTCTGGAGAAATGATTAGACACTTCCTGCAGGTTAGCCAAGCCATGCCTGCCGAACAGGGCCGCCGTTATTTGAGCTGGATGCAATCAATCACGATTGTGCCAAGCCACGAGTCGATGGTCCCCCGCGTTGGCCCCGGCCCTCATGATGCCCACGCCCACCACTGAAGACGACGATCGTCAGTCGATGGTGCGACTTGCGGCAGGGCACGACGCCAGTCTCGACGAGCTGATGGAACGTCACGCCGAGCGGCTTTTTCATTACCTCATCCGGTTGACCCAGGACGAATCCGACGCCGCGGATTTGGCTCAAGAGACGTTTGTCCGGGTTTATCAAAATCGCCAGAAGTTCGATTCCAAGCAAAAGTTTTCCACCTGGCTTTATACTATTGCCACCAACCTGATTCGAGATCGCTGGCGTTGGCGCGCGCGACGGCCAGAAGTGTCTCTGGAGGCTGAGAATCCAGTCACCGGCCAAGGCTTGGGCACAACCATTCCTGAACCCCGGGCCGATCCGGGAGCACAGTTGATCGCTGATGAGCGCGGCGAGATCGTGCGTCGAGCGATCGCCAGCCTCCCTGAAGAATTGCGCCTCCCGCTTGTGTTCGCGGAATACGAGCATCAATCCCACGACGAGATTGCAGCGATCCTCGGTTGCACCGCGAAAGCCGTGGAAATGCGCATCTACCGAGCGCGGAAGCAGTTGAAAGATACGCTGGCACACCTTCTCGAGGCCTAATGGTCACAGACTCCCCCAGCAGAACCTGGCGATGAAGCCGAACCCCGATGAAGAGCCCCCGAAAGCATCTTCCCCGGAAATAGTCTGAGGGCTTTCACTGCCGGGCGCGTAAGCAATAGGACGGAAGCCAATCAGCGGGTTGCTAAGGTCTCTACCGACACCCAGAGCGCCTTCGCTCGACCGCAAGACACGATCGAGGATCCAGAGCCAGACGCAACGCGCACCGACATGAGTCAAAAACTCCCAGGGGCTCACCCAGGATCAAGCTGGATCATGGCCGCCGTCTCCACAACCGTTGCCATGGTGCTGTTGGCAGGCTGCAAAGGAATACCCACTTCCAACGAAACAGGAGCACGCCGCGACCTGAGCGCCGTCACCGCGGCCTATTCCCCGGGCCATCAGAAAGCCAACTTGCCTGTTCTTAATACGAATATCCCTTTAGGAACTTTCCTAACCTACGCCCTGCTCAACCAACCTCAGGTTGAAGCAGCTTATTACGAATATGCGGCTGCCGTCGAACGAATCACCGTCGACCGATCCCTTCCCGATCCGCGGCTGACTCTGGAACTCGACCTTCAAGACGTCGTAACCGTCGTGATGCCCGGGCTTATGGCCGACGTCCCCTCGATGAAACGATTGCGCATACAGGCCGACGTCGCCTCCGCAGAAAGCCAAGCCAAGTATTTCGCCTTCGAATCGGCCGTATTGCGCGCGGCCTATGATGTCAAACGGCCGTTCTATCAACTTCATTTTCTGAACGAGCGGATCCGAATTGCCCAGGAAACCCTCGGTCTGATTGGCCGCCTCGAAGAAATCGCTCGCGCCCAATCGGCCTCAGGCAAGGCGACATTACAAGACGCGTTGCGTGCTCAGATTGAACAGGAACGACTCAAGACCGAGATCGTGAATATGGAGGATTCTCGGAACCCGATGCTGGCCCAATTCAAAGCCGCTCTGGGAATGCACCCGAGTGAGCCCACCCCTCCCTTTCCCGGGAAGTTTGAATCGACTCCGCTAGATCTAACGTCCGACCATTTATTCGCTACCGCTCTTGCCCGAAATCCACGACTCAAACAGATGGAGAGCGAGGTTCGCAGGGCCGAGGTAGGGATTCGCTTGGCCCATCAAAGCCGGTTACCCGATTTTAATGTGAGTGTGGAGGCCGATGTCAAAGCCAGTCCGGTAATCTGGCGGCCCACCGTCGGAATGACGCTGCCCATCTGGCGCGACAAAATCGCCGCGGAGATTGCCGGTGCCCAGGCGAAACGCCACGCGGCCCAGGCCCGGTTATCCGGAGAACAAATACAGCTGGCCGTAGAGTTCGCGGATAGATCCTTCATGTATCGAGAAGCGACGCGGAATCTGAGCCTGCTCGTCGACTCGCTGCTTCCCAAAGCCCACCAATCGCTCGAAGTCGCACTTTCCGGATACAGCTCCGGTCGAACCGATTTCATCAATTTGCTCGATGCCGAACGGTCGTTGCTTGAATTTCAGCTTGCGGAAGTCGAAGCGCGCACAAAGCGTGAACTCGCCTTGGCCGAGCTTTCTCTTCTTATCGTGGGAATTCAACCTCCCACCGCGCCGATACTCAGCCCGGCCGTCGATCCCCTCCCTCAAGCGGTCGCTCCGTTTGAAAACCAGAAATAGCCATGCGTGCCACGCTGACGACACTCCTTCGCTTTGCAGTCACACTACTTATCAGTTCGCTGGTCGTCGGCTGCGACAGATCGCATTCTCCAGGAACCGTCAAGTCCGGGCATCGTTATCACTGCCCGATGCATCCCACTTACGTGAGCGACAAGCCGGGCGATTGCCCGATCTGCGGTATGCGGCTCGTCCCGATTAACGAAGAAAAAGCCGCTCCGCCGCCCGTTCGATCGCAAGCCGAGGAGCGGATCGCCCGCGTTAAACTGGGCCAGTTTTATTGTCCAATGGGCGCCGAAGCGGTGCAGGACGGGCCAGGGAAATGCCCCAAGTGCGGCATGACGCTGATCGAGAAAGCGGCCGGACCGGCCACTCTCGTTGGCCAAGAGGAAGCCGCAGCCGCTCCGTCGGTCCCCGGACGCATTCGCATTAGCCTCTCTCCAGACAAGCGGCAGCTGATCGGTTTGACCCTCTCGTCGGTAAAGACGAGGAAACTGACCCGGACCGTTCGCACTGCTGCCGTGGTGCAACACGATGAAACCCGCTACACCAAGATTGCCCCGCGTTTCGCTGGTTGGGTGCGCAAGCTCAACGGTAACTTTACCGGCGCTCCAGTTGCAAAGGGCGACCCATTATTCTCTGTTTATAGTCCTGAACTCTTCTCCACTGAGAACGAATACCTGGTCGCCTGGCGGGCCGCCCGGTCTGTGAAAGCGGACGCTCATGCCAGCGCACGGGAATCCGCGAATGCCCTCTTGGAATCGGCGCGCCTTCGCCTCGCCCTGTTTGAAATCGACGAGGAAGAAATCAAAGCTTTGGAGGAGCGGGGCAAGCCGAGTGCCGAATTGCTCTTCCGCGCGCCGTTCTCAGGACACGTACTTGTAAAGAACGCGGTGGAAGGGAAAGCCTTCATGGCTGGCGAATCCCTCTACGAAATGTCGGACCTCTCCAGCGTTTGGTTGCGCGCCTCGGTTTTTGAATACGAGCTCTCCCTAATCCAGGTGGGCCAGGATGCCATCGTCAACTTTCCTTACCTCAACAACGAGTCGTTTCCGGCCAAACTGACTTTCATCTATCCCCATATCGAGGCGCAGACGCGCCGAGGGGAAGTTCGACTGGAACTCGAGAACCATCATCACCACCTCCGTCCGGACATGTGGGCCAACGTTGAGATCGAGGTCAACGCGGGCGAACGTTTGACCGTCCCCTCAAGTTCCCTAATCGATACGGGGTTGCGGTATGTGGCGTTCGTAGATAGCCCAGACAAACATCTGGAACCGCGCGAGATCAAAGTTGGCATCAAGACAGACGACTACTACGAAGTGCTCTCGGGGCTCAAAGACGGTGAGAAGGTGGTTTCGCGCGCTCTGTTTCTGGTGGATTCGGAAAGCCAACTAAAAGCGGCCATTGCGGGGATGGGCTCATCGGAAACCCACCAACACTAAACCTCGATTTGTCGCCTGATTATGTCTGGAACCGCTCAGGCTCCTTGTCCGCTCCCACCCAAGGAAGCGATTATCGAGCGCATCATCGAGTGGAGCGCGCGCAACAAATTCATGGTCTTCATGATGGTCGGCGCTCTGACCTTGGCCGGCCTCTATTCGATGCGCCAGACCCCTTTGGACGCAATTCCCGATTTGTCAGACGCTCAAGTGATTGTCTTTACCCAATGGGAAGGTCGCAGTCCAAACCTGGTCGAGGATCAAATCACTTATCCCATCGTCACCAAGCTCATTTCCGCACCCAAGGTCAAGGTCGTCCGGGGTTATTCGTTCTTCGGCTATTCCTTCGTCTATGCCGTGTTCGACGATGGCACCGATATCTACTGGGCCAGGTCGCGGGTGCTGGAATACATGCAGGGCCTAACCGGTAACCTACCGCCCGGCGTCACACCTGTGCTAGGCCCTGATGCCACAGGGGTCGGCTGGGGATTTCAATATGCCCTCGTCGATCGCAGTGGACGTCATGACCTGGCGGACCTTCGCTCGTTCCAAGATTGGAATCTGCGCTATTGGATCCAGAGCGTGGACGGTGTTGCGGAGGTTGCCACTTACGGCGGCTTCCAGAAGCAATACCAAGTCGAAATCGATCCCAACAAGCTCCTCGCCTACAACGTGCCGATCACCAAGGTAGTCTCCTCTATTCGCGCGGCCAACAATGACGTCGGTGGACGTGAACTGGACCGGAACGGGACTACCTACCTAGTGCGCGGCCAGGGTTACATCAAGTCGTTGGAAGAACTGCGCTTGGTCGTGGTTGGCGCAGACGCCAAAGGCACGCCGATCCTTTTGCGCGATGTCGCCCGAAATATCGCGCTCGGTCCGGAAATGCGCCGAGGCGCCGGCGAATTCAACGGCGAAGGCGAAACGGTTGGAGGGATTGTCGTCGTTCGTTTCGGTCAAAATGTCTTGCAAGTGATCGATCGGATCAAAGCCAAGATCGACGAGGTCAAACCTTCCCTGCCCCCTGGGATTGAAATTGTGACCACCTACGACCGATCAGATCTCATCAACCGGTCGATCCAGACATTGACCCGGACGATCATCGAAGAATCAATCATCGTCTCCATCATCGTCATTGTCTTCCTCCTCGATGTCGGTGGAGCCCTGCGCGCCATTATCACTTTGCCCATCGCTGTTTCGTTGGCCTTTATCCCGATGTACTGGATGGGCCTGACGGCCAATATCATGTCGCTGGCTGGCATTGCGATCGCCATCGGCGCCATCTGTGACGAAGCCGTGGTTATGGTGGAGAATGTCCACAAGCATCTGGAACATGCTCCGCCCGGGCTGACGCGCAAAGAAAAGCAGGAAGTCATCATCAAAGCCTGCAAACAACTAGGCAAACCGCTCTTCTTCGCTCTGCTCGTGATCACGGTGAGCTTTATGCCAGTGTTCACGCTCGAGTCGCAGGAAGGCCGCATGTTCAAGCCGCTCGCCTTCACCAAGACCTTTACCATGGCTTGGGCCGCTTTCCTCTCCATCACCATCGGCCCGGCGCTGATCGTGCTGATGACCGGAGCCAAAGTAGTTCCTGAACATAAGCATCCCATCAGTCGGATCCTCCACCGGCTTTACTATCCCTGGGTGAGTTTGCTCATGACACGACGCTTTCTCTCCATTGCCATAGCCATCGTGGCGGTGGCGTCCGCGGTTCCGATCTACAAACGGATCGGCTCTGAATTCATGCCGCCGCTGAATGAAGGGACCATCTTGTACATGCCGACTACCCTGCCTACCATTTCCGTCTCGGAAGCGACTCGGCTCATGCAAATCCAGGATCGCGTGATCAAACAATTCCCGGAAGTGCTCACGGTGCACGGCAAAGCGGGCCGCTCTGAAACCGCCACCGATCCCGCTCCGCTCGAGATGTTCGAAAGCGTTGTGGCGCTAAAACCGGAGAAAGAGTGGCGCAAGATTGCGCATCCACGCTGGTATTCGAGTTGGACGCCGGCGTGGTTCCAAACGGGTCTGCGCAAGGTCTGGCCTGACCAACGCCAGATCACGTGGGAAGAGTTGATCGCCGAGATGGACGAAGCGCTCCAGATTCCAGGACAAGTCAACGCCTGGACCATGCCGATTAAGGGGCGAATCGACATGTTGACCACCGGCATTCGCACTCCCATCGGAGTCAAAATCTTCGGCCCGGAACTTTCCGAGATCAATAAACTGGGCGAACATCTGGAATCGGTGATCCGCAACATTCGTGGGACCCGCAGCGTTTATGCGGAACGGACCACGGGCGGGTACTACTTGGACATCATCCCAAAGCGCGAAGCGATCGCTCGCTACGGCCTAAACGTAGAAGATGTCCTGGTGCTCGTGGAGACTGCCATTGGCGGCATGTCTTTCGAGCGTACCATCGAGGGCCGGGAGCGCTATTCGATCAACGTCCGATACAGTCGTGAACTACGCGATGACGTTGAAAAACTACAGCGCGTGCTCGTCCCCATGATTCCCGGGATGGGCGAATCTTCCGGCCCAGATGATGACGCGAGCGGTATGTCCACCACTCCGCCGAATACAGCCAAGAACGTTCGCCAGATTCCGATTGGGCAACTCGTCGATATGCGGACGACCACCGGCCCACCCGTCATCCGTAATGAAGATGGCGCCCTGACCGGTTGGGTTTACGTCGACATGTCCGGTCGCGACATCGGCGGTTATGTGGAGGAAGCCAAGAAAGCGGTCGAAGATCAGATCGAGAAGCGCGGTCTTCTCCCGTCCGGTTACCGGCTGGAGTGGTCCGGCCAATACGAGCATATGCTACGTGTTAAAGAGCGACTCAAGCTCGTTGTTCCCGTCACGCTCACCCTGATTTTTGTGCTGCTCTACCTCAACTTCAAGAGCATCGCGGAGACTTTCATTATCCTTCTCTCTATCCCGTTCGCAATGACGGGCAGTATCTGGCTGCTTTGGCTTCTGGACTACAATATGAGCATTGCGGTCTGGGTCGGCATTATCGCACTGGCCGGACTCGCAGCTCAAACCGGCACCGTGATGATTATTTACCTGGATGAAGCGTTCCACGCTTACCAACGGGCTGGCCGAATGAAAACGCAGCATGACCTGTTTGAAGCCATCACCTACGGGGCAGTGCAGCGCGTCCGGCCCAAACTGATGACCGTGGCCATGGTCACGATGGGGCTGGTGCCGGCCCTTTGGGCCCACGGCGCAGGCGCCGAAGCGATTCAGCGCATCGCCGCTCCGATGATCGGCGGACTCATTACCAGCACAATTTTGACGCTGGAGATTGTGCCAGCGATCTACTCCCTCTGGCGTGGTCGACAAGTCGAATGGGTTCCAGGACCGCGTCCGCCGCGCAAGCCCTGGGCACAACTGAGCCGTCAGTTTGTGCAGTGGGAAAAGGCGGAGCAGGAACGCACTCAAACCGGATTATAAAAACCCGCCGAACATCCGCCGATCCCTGGGCACACTGTGGCCAACGATACCGGCGCTTGCCCGACATCGACCCAAGCTACGACGCCCGTTGATAAATGATGTGTAGCGCACCGTCGACGGCCAGTTGTGCATTTCACGGCGCGCGGCTGTGTATCCAGCACCAGCCGCAGTCGCATCTCAGCGTCTCCGTTTCTCAGCGTTTCCGGAAAAGAACTTTTGTCTTTGGTCTCTAGTCAATGATCCCGCAACCCGCCTTAGCTGTCAGCTTTTTACAGAAGATAAGCAAGGCAACGAAGAGGATGTCGCGCTTCATTGCCTTTGCTGCCTTCTGTTAAGCAGCGTGGGAACCAGAGCCGGGACGGCTCTGTCACAGCGGACGCCGTCTGGAGCATGGTTGGCTTGGAAGACAGGGATCGACATCTTTCTCGCCAAAGTCGATCGATCCACTCTGGAGCTTTCGAAGCCTGCATCTCCGGGGCCGGAAGCCTAGCGCAAGCATCCGATGACTGCGAGCAACGCGGACGGTGAAACCCTCGTCGCCTGGACAGAAGGCACAGCCTGGGCGAAGGGCGGTTCCATCGCGTGCCAAGTTTACGATAAGGATAACAAACCGACCGCTGTCCGGGGCCGAGTAGAGGGGCTTCCGGTCTGGGGCCTTTTGACCGCCGTGCCGAAACGAGAGGGAGGATTTCCACTGGTTTGTTGACTCCTTCGTCACGCAAGAAGTCGCGCCATCAATCCAATGCGATGACGCACTCGGATGCTGACAGGCTTTGACTGCTTCTTACCGCTGGTCAGCACGAAACGAGGGGGCACTCTGTTTCCGCTTTTATCGGAGTTGCTAAATCGTTAGCCTGCCCCCAGATGGCAGAAGCGATCCTGGAAAGGCCATGAAACCCTTCGTGAAGCACTGGCGTGGCCAGAGTCGTTGCCAAGTACTATGTGTTAATGGCAGGTTTCCACATGGAGACCTACTCGATGTTTTAGCGTCCTATGACCGACAATATACTAGTGACTGGCTCGTCCGGACTGATCGGGTCTGAAGTCGTGGATTTTTTTTGCCGGGACGGCCGAAAAGTTCATGGCATCGACAATAATATGCGCGCCAGTTTCTTCGGGCCTGGCGGCGATACGCGCTGGAACCAGCGTCGCTTGCTCGCCTTGCACCAGAATTTCAGTCATCACGAACTGGATATTCGCAACCGCAAGGATGTCGAGGACTTGTTGAAGAGTCTGCGTCCTGCTCTCATCGTCCATACCGCAGCGCAACCGAGCCATGACCTCGCCGCTTCCCGTCCGTTCGACGACTTTGACGTCAACGCCGGCGGGACACTCAATCTATTGGAAGCCACCCGGCAGCACCGTCCGGACGCCGTGTTCGTCCACATGAGCACAAACAAGGTCTACGGCGATCGACCCAATACAATTGCGCTTAATGAGCTCGCCACGCGCTGGGATTACGCCGACGAGGCGTATGCTAACGGAATCTCTGAGACTTTCTCAATCGATCAGAGCAAACACAGTCTTTTTGGCGCGTCGAAGGTTGCCGCGGATATCATGGTCCAGGAGTACGGACGATACTTCGGCATGAAGACCTGCTGTCTCCGAGGCGGCTGTCTCACCGGCCCCAACCATAGTGGGGTGGAACTCCATGGGTTTCTCAGCTACTTGATCCGATGCAACGTCGAAGGTCGACGTTACAAGGTCTTTGGTTACAAAGGGAAGCAGGTGCGAGACAACATCCATTCCCGGGACGTGGCCAGGTTTATTCAAGCTTTTGCCACAAACCCGCGCTGCGGGGAGGTCTATAATATTGGCGGAGGACGGGGGAACAGTTGTTCCATCCTGGAAGCTTTCGATCGCGCCGCACAGCTAAGCGGGCAAAAGATGGACTTTGAATACGTTGATAAAGCGCGGGAAGGGGATCACATCTGCTACATCAGCGACTTGAGCAAGATGCGGTCGCATTTCCCGCAATGGAACATCGAAACGTCCTTGGACACGATTTTTCAAGAGATCTACGCTGCGGTGTCGGAACGGGGCGGTTCAAAAAGCTGACACGCTTGCGCGTGGACCAAGGACCTTTCCAAAAACACTGAAATACTGAAAAGCCGAGACGCTGAAATTGATGTGCCGCCCGCAGGGCGGGTTGATTTTGGGAGCTAAGAAGGAGTGGCACGCCATTCTTTGGAAGAAGCTGAAATGCTTGCGCTGAGCAAAAGGTCGGGAACCGTTAGTCATCAAAATGATTGAAGAAGCCATCGGAACCTGCCAGAGAATGGCGAATCACTCCCTGGCTTATGGCTAACTCGCTTGTCAAATGGACGCTCCGGATTCTTATCTCAGGGGTATCGCTCCTGATCTTGTTGGCTATTGTGGGTGCACTTTGGCAATGGAAGCACACGCGCGAGACTGAAAGAAAATACACCATGCCCGGGAAGTTGATCGATGTAGGCGGGCACCGTCTTCATTGTCAGCGACAAGGAAACGGCAGCCCGACGGTCGTTATGGAAGCCGGGATGGCGGGTGCATCTTATAATTGGCCGCCCATATCGACTGAAATCGCTAAGTTTGCGGAAGTCTTCACCTACGATCGTGCAGGCTTCGGCTGGAGCGATCAAGGATTTCGACCCCGCACTGCCCAGCAAATCCAGACGGAGCTCCGAATCCTGCTCCAGAAGACAGGAGTGAAGCCGCCTTTCGTGCTTCTTGGGTATTCGTGGGGAGGATCGACGATGCGTCTTTACGCCAGCTTGCACCCTGAGGAAGTTGCCGGATTGATCCTGGTCGATTCAGTGAATTACGACACTGCCAAGGACAATTTTCCTTTTGGTCGGATTAGCATCTTCCATCGAATTTTGGCCAGCGGCACAGGACTTGGGACAGCAAGGCTCGCGTTGCCAATTGTGCTCGGGATGCACCCCACAATGCCAAACTACGATATTCAGCTCGATATGCTCTCGCGCACGAAAAGCGTGGAGACAATCTGCGACGAACTCGAAGCTGAGTCGAACTGGTTGAGCGTCCGTGCCGCAATGAAGCACTTGGGCGATATGCCAGTCACAGTCATCTCCCGCCGAATTGAGGCGACCGACAACGGGTTGGGACAGCAGTGGTGGCTACGCGGGCAAAAGGGATTGCTGACCATCTCCAACAAAACCAAGTCGATCCTCGCGAAATCGAGTGATCACGGCTTTCCCATGGCCGAGCCGGAGTTGGTGGTTCAAGCGGTGCGGGAAATGGTGGAGAATCTGCGCTCCAATCGCGATTCTGCAAGCAAGCCCTGACTTATCACAGAGATTTCCTGATTCGCACAGCCGGTGACCGTCTCTCTCGAGCATTTGATCGAACCCAGGCGATGCGTGGGGAAAGAGCGGCTTGCCCTCAGCGCTTCGCCCACGACCGGTGCCTTTCCTCCAGGGACGGCCCGTATCTGAAATCCTTTGCGTTCGACTTCCGAACAGGCTAGACCACGATCTATGAACACCCGCTCGGACTGCGGTATTCGTTTCTACTTCTCGTTCCATTCTCATTTCGTCACTTGGATGCTAGGCATCTCCACCTTGGTTTCAGCGGGTCCTCTCGCGGCCGCCGACCGGAACCTGCGGTTTACCAGCAACACACCCGCCGAAACAGCCCCTTGGCAACGCCAAGTCCGGCAAAAACTCTTCGAGCTCATGATGGGAGGTGCTCAACCTCAACGCGTCGGCTTGGCCCCCACGGTCGTCCGCCGCGAATCCGTACCAGGAGCCCGTTATGTTCTTGAAGAGCTGACGCTGCAGAGCTTGCCGGACCGTCGCGCCCACGCTTGGGTGGCCCGCCCTGCCCAACCGAGCGGCAAAGTCGGAGCGGTCCTGGCCATTCACGGCCATGGCGGGTCGGGAGAAAACGTCGTGCGAGGCCAAAGTTTGTATGGCTACGGCCGTGTTTTGGCCGAAATGGGTTACGTCGTCATCGCTCCGGACGTGGGACAGCACGAACTGCAACACACGAACTGGTCCCTGATGGGCGAGCGGACCTGGGACGCCATCCGCAGCCTGGATTACCTCACTACGCTCCCCGAGGTCGACACGAACCGACTGGCCGTCGCCGGATTGTCGTTGGGAGGCGAAACCACCATGTATGTGGCGGCCTTGGACGAGCGGCTCAGCATCGTTTGCAGCAGTGGCTGGCTAACGACCGTTGCGAATATGAAAAACGGACACTGCCCATGCTTTAACTTCGCCGGTCTCGAAGAGAATTTCGATTTCGCGGACATCTTCGCCTGCGTTGCGCCGCGGCGATTGGTTTGCGAATTGGGAGCGCTGGAACGGGCTCCTGGCGGATTCCCGATCGAGACCGGCGAGCAAGCCGCGCAGGAGATCCGTGCAGCCTACCGGACCTTAGCCGTGGACTCGCGTTTCACGCTGACTTTTCATCCCGCTGGGCATGTCTTCGATGGTCGTGATTTCTACCCGGCGCTGGCGGCACAGTTCAACGGCACTCCCCTGCCCATTGAGGCTGCCAAGACAATCAATGATACCGTCGAAGCATTCCCGCACATGCGCATGCTCTGGGATCGAACGCACGATGCCGATGCCCTGGCAAACCTTCCCCCACAGACTCGCCAACGGCTCGCGGAAGCGGAACAGAACGGTCGACTCGCCGCGGAAGGTCTCTTTCGTTGCCGGCGCTACGTTGATGGCTGGCTCGCGCATTGTGATCCAGAGACAGGCCTTTTCCCGCGTAACTTTCGAGAAAGCCGTGATTTCTGGAACGGCCGGGATTGTGGCGCTGACAACTATCCATTCATGGTTCTGACGGCCGCCTTTACCGACCAGGCGCTTTTAGAAGGTCGGCTGACAGAGATGCTTCGGACAGAGGCACGCCTCACCAGCCGTATTGACCGACTGCCGGACGATTATTCTTTCTCCAAGAAGGGCTGGCGCCGGGAAAAAGCAAATCTGGATGAAATCATTTTTGACGGCGCCGAATACGTAAAGGATGGGCTTCTCTACGTCACGGAATGGCTCGGACCCTGTCCGTGGTCAGAACGGGCTTTGGGGATTATCGACGACATTTGGAAGAATGCGCCAATCTCAACGCCTTTCGGGAATATCCCGACACTCAACTTTGAAGTGAACGGTGACTTGTTGCAGTCTTGCTCGCGACTCTTTTGGTTCACGGGCGACCGCAAATACCTAGATTGGGCCACGCGACTAGGCGATTTCTATCTGCTCAGCACCAACCATCCAACGCGCGATATGAAGGAGTTGCGGCTCATGGATCACGGGTGTGAGGTCATCAATGGTCTGTCGGAGCTATCGGTCGCTCTCAGCAAGGCGCATCCCGAAAAGCGCGCCGCCTACCAGAAACCTTTTCACGAACTCCTCGATAAGGTGCTGGAACTGGGCCGGAACGAGGATGGCCTGTTTTACACCGCCATCTTCCCGCAAACCAACAGTCACGGCCAGGGACTTTGCGATACTTGGGGATACGACTACGATGCCTTCTACACGATGTTCTTATTGGACGGCACCGGAGCGTACCGAGATGCCGTGCGCATGGCGCTCAGCCACTTGAAAGGGAAATACGTCGGATCGCCCTGGGCCGATAGGAGCGCGGATGGCTACGCCGACTCCATCGAAGGCGCTATCAATCTGTTCAATCGCGAGCCTATCTCCGACGCCGCCGATTGGGTCGACAGTCAAACCCGGCGCTTGTGGACGCTTCAAAAAGCTGATGGCGTCATCGAAGGCTGGCATGGGGATGGTAATTTCGCCCGAACCACCCTCATGTATGTACTCTGGAAGACGCAGGGCACACACGTTGAGCCCTGGCGGGACGACGTGTGCATCGGCGCAGTGCGCGACGGTAACAATCTCATCATCCATGTCGCGACATCGGAACCGTGGACAGGGCGGATTCTATTCGATGAGCCACGGCATAAAACGCGGATGCATCTACCTTTGGACTATCCGCGCATCAATCAGTTCCCGGAGTGGTTCACGACCGAGACGAACAAGCAGTATACCGTCTCCAACCTCGTGACCGGGGAACAGAAGAAAGAGTATGGCGCTCTACTTCAGAATGGCCTGCCCCTGGAACTCGGTCGTGGAGCCGTTGTGGCCCTGCGAATCTCGCCGAAATGACGAGAGCTCGAAGAAAAGCTGAAACGCTGAAACGCTGAGACGCCGGCGGTGAGCCTGTCGAACCGCTGAAACGCCTGCGGCGGATATGCTTCGAGCGCTTACTAGTGAACTGCCTCCTCGGAGCTCTCTGCGGGTTGAAACCCGCGCTCCAATGGAAAGTCGGACACGATGCATTGTTTTGCACCGCATAGGTCCTTAGGCCCGGCCGAAACCCAGTTCATTCGAACGATCAAAGTGAAAATATCTCATCCAGTTCGATGATCTGCTTTCGCGATTTGAACATCTTGGGGGCTTTAGCCAGCTTCTGAGCAAGCGTTTCCGTAGGCAAGGGCCGGAATCGTTTTAGCAAACCCAAAACATCCAAACATTTCAATCCAAACGCCGTGACACGCTCCATCAAACGGTCGCTGTTCTCTCGGATTAAAAACCCCGGCCGGAAAATGATGCACTGATCGAAATTCAGGCTGGCGATGCGTTCGTCGAGCGTTCCTTTCAAGCGGGAGTAAAACACTTTGCTTGTGGCCGAAGCGCCGTAGGCAGATACCAATACGACCTTGGCAACTCCATTTCGCCGGGCAATCTCGGCAAAGGTAGCTGGAATATCGTAGTCAATGTGCCACTGCTTTTCCTTGGAACCAGCGGCGCTCCGGATGGTGCCAAAACACGAGAACCAGACATCGCCTTTGATTGAACGGGCCACATCTTCAAGATTCTCGAAGTTGGTGACAACTTCTGAAAACTTGGGATGGGTCCGTCCGCTAGGGCGACGAACAAACGCCACAACTTCGGTGTAATCCGCATCCTGTAACAAGACATTCACCAGATTTTTTCCGGTCGCCCCCGTGGCGCCGATGATCAACGCTCTCATTTCGGTATTTGATTAGGCGTTATTGGACCTGTGAGCGCGCGCAGGGAAATCGACTTCAGAGTGGTGCCGTTTTTGCATAGATGGTGATTAGAGCTGGGGCGGAGTCACTCACGTTCCATGAACATCCCCGGCCGGTAGATGGAGCCTCGCAGAGGACTTGCCCTGCGAGGGTTTTTCTCTCCGATTTAAGGTGTGAAAACTAGAATCGGAGAAACCTGGTGCCAGAACCATCTGGCGAACCCCAAACTATATCCATTCCTTGAGCAAATCGATCTCGATTTGGCGGAAATCGAGCGAGCCAATGGCTGTCGCTGCTCGGGCAAGCTGCACCTGGCCAGCTACAGGCGTCCGATTCTTACCTTTGAAGGGGCGCCTCCCCAAATATCAATACAAATTCGCCTGGGCACGGAACAACCCCAGCCAGGTGCTTCACGAGTTTGTGCGGTTCGTCCGAGAGCGATGCTGAGTTCCAGCCAGTCGGCAAAGCGCGTCTACCCTTTTCGCGGATTGATGTCGGCCGTCCTCCAGGACGCTTGCACATCAACTGGAAGTGACTGCTTGTGCTCGACATAGTGGCGTCGTCGGTCGGTCGGCAAATCCCAAGCAACGTTGGAGGAGCAGCTCGTCGGAGCTGGCTCGCTTCGAGCTGATATCATCCAATCAGCTCTGGCATTTTCCGCGGGTCACGCCCCCGACAAGTCTGCGACTCAAGCGTGCTCGTTAACCTGAAAATTTGGAGCGCAGTTGGATCTTAGGGAAAAACCACCTGTAACATTGAAGGGAGATCTCGTGTTTTCATCCGCAATGCCGTTTATAGATATAGCAAGTGGCCCATCAATCGCTTATTGGGTTGTGACCCATCGAACCGTAACGCCATGAGTATCGAATGCATCGAAGGAGCTCGATTTCCATTGCAGAACGCCATTCTCTTGGGCTTCTGCGCCATGGCCGTAGGCGGGAGCGCAGCCCCAGCGGACCCGGCCGCTCTTAAAGAGTCGGTCCGTTCCTACGCCACGAATCACGATTTTAATGGCACCGTGCTTGTGCAACGTCGAGCTGACGTCCTGGTTTGTGAAGCTTTCGGCCTGGCAAATCGCGAGTTCAAGATTCCGGCGGCGGTGGATACCCGGTATCGAATCGCTTCCATCACAAAGTTGTTTACAGCCACTTTAATTCTCCAACTTGTCGAGGAAGGCCGGATCGATATCAACGCACCGGTCACAAATTACCTGCACAGTTATCGCGCCGGGGCTGACCTTAATGTTCGTTCGCTTCTCAATCATACCTCGGGACTCGCTAATCCGGACGTGGAACTCACGTTTGATCGCGCAACCAAAGAAGGAATTCCGCTTTATCAGCTCCCGCATACGAGTAATGAACTACTCCAGAATTACGCCAGCGGTCCTGTGCAGCACAAACCTGGCGCTCACTTCGACTACAACAACGCAGACTACGTCGTTCTTGGAAAAGTCATTGAAGCCGTGACGCATGAATCGTTTGAACACACTCTGCAAAAACGGATCCTGTCGCCGCTCGCCCTCCACAACAGCGGCGTGCTTCGTCAGCGCGACATCGTGGACCGACTGGCACCCACCTATCTTCGACAGAGTTCCGGGCAGCAGTTCATTCACGATATTCCGGTGCTCATCGAGAACTGGTATGCGGCCGGGGCGATGTTTTCGACAGTGGAAGACTTGGCACGTTTTGCGGATGCTCTGTATAGTGGTCGCCTCTTGAACCCGGCAGCAACCCTGGACGAAATGCTGACTCCGGGACTTGGTGAATACGGTTATGGCCTTTGGATTTGGCAGCAGAAACGCGAAGGCGGAACGTTTCGGGCGGCGGTGCGATTTGGGGGTATCCTGGGTGCCAACGGAGTTGTCTACCGGATTCTCGCAGACGGAATCACAATTGTCATTCTTGGCAACACCAATGCCACCGACATCGGCGCATTCGCGGATCATTTAGCCAGAGCAGTCCTCAATTCTCCTTGATTAATCAGACCGGAACGCCCATACTGAAATAGTGCTGCCCTTTATGCTCACCGATTTCGTCGAGGTGGACGATATTCGGATTTGAAAGACTCGCAGCCGCGCGGCGCGGCGGTTCTAGTCGCAACACACGACCAACGCTCCTTGGACGTCTTTGATAAAATTTACGAAATGGAAGACGGCCGCTTAAAATCTTAAGCACACCAATCGCGGCACGGGACGGCCTTCCAGAGAGCCAGTTGAACAGTGTCCCGCATGAACCGACCTCATTGGGCTTGCGAACCAGCATTTCTGAGGTCTTGAACGCTCACTTGGCTCCTAATGCGTCGAGAGTTTCGTAAGGCCGGTCGCAGCCATTATTAACCGCCATTTCACGCATAGTTTGATCGGTGGCAGCCTTAATGCTTTTGCTTTGCGGTCGGGCGAGCGGCTCAGTTCTGCCGCCAGAGCTTTGGCAGGAAGCGGTAATACAACAGATGTCGCCAGGTGGACCAATCATGGGCGCTCTCGCCACCGACGTAATACTCATGCTTGATGTTGTGCTTCGTCAGGGCCTTGTGGAGCGCGATGCAGCGTTCGCCCATTCGCCCGCCCGCCTCGGCCGGGCCTTGCCCGAGGAAGATGTAATCCACTTTCTTGTTCACGTCCGGATCGTTGAGAAAATCGGACAAGCTCTTCTCGGCGTCCACATCGCCCGCACTGAGCACTCCGAACGAGGCGAACAAATCGAGCGAGTTGAAGCCGACGAACATCGTGTGCCTGCCTCCCATGGATAAACCCGAAAGCGCGCGCCCTTTCGGGTCGCGGCGCACTGAGTATTCCTTTTCCGCCAACGGAATCACCGACCGTCGCATTTCGTCCTCAAATATCTTGAAGGTCAGGTCCGCATGTTTCGGGTGGTTCCGGTGAAGGACCTGATTGTTGAAAATAACGATCACCATGGGCTCGGCTTTCTTCTCCGCGAGGAGATTGTCCATGATGAAATTGGCGCGGCCATCGTAAATCCAGTTCGAAGGCAGTTCGCCGCTGCCCCCGACGAGGTAAAGCACGGGATAAGTCTTGGTGCGGTCGTAACCGGGTGGAGTGTAAACGTAAAGCTCGCGTTCGCCCTGGGTCACTTCGGAGTGATACACATGGCGCGTCACTGTGCCGTGTGGGACGTTGCGGGCGTCGTAGTAGGCCGGGCCGTCGCCGTGAACGATGAGTTCACTGTAGGGCGGCATGGCCGTGAAGGCCGCGCAGGTGTTATTGGGGTCAGCCATTTGCACGCCGTCCACATTCAAATGGTAGGCATACATGTCCGCCCGCAGCGGGCCGATGGTGAGAGTCCAAACTCCATCATCGCCCTTGCTGAAGTTCAAGGACTGGCCGTTGGTGCCGAGCGCTGTCTGCATGGCGCCGCTGACCAGGCGCACCGAATTTGCCGAAGGCGCGCGCAAGCGGAATACGACCGTCCGGTCATCCCGCACGTCGGGTGAATTGAGCGGTGCGCTAAACGGAACAAGGTTATGCGTGTTCTTCTGCGGGTTGTAGTCGAGGTTCACGTTGGCCTGCTGCGATCGGGCGAGCAGCGGGATCAGCAGGCACAAACCGGTAAGGAAATCACGGGGCTTCATGGGGTCTGGTTGGTTGGTTCTATCAATCCTTGACCGCGCGCAGCAGACCCAGTTTGTAGGCCAGCCTGCCGTAGTCGCCGCGGTTATCTGCATTGGAGATTCCCTGATAGCGGAACATGAGGTTGTTCGGATCGAGAATCATGCGCTCGTCGTTCCCGTCCCGGACCATCTCGCCGTGGCTGACTTGGCCGGTCCACGCGGCGACGCCTTCTTCAAAGGTCATGCAGCCACGGCAACCAGGATCGGTCGCTGATCCAGTATATGGCTCCATGCTGCCAGGGGTGTTGCCTCACCAAGGGGGGCTCTTACTCTTGGCGGAAAGTTTCACTCTTTCGCTGCTCGAACTGCTTCGAACTTGCGATTGACGAACCGTCCGGTTGTTCGTTTACCGTTGGCCTCGATCCTCACCAACAACTCATTAGGGGCTGGCTCGTAGTGCGGGTAAGGCAAAGAATTGAGGTGTTCGACCACACGCTGGCGACCCTCTGGCGAATCAGCGGACTGGAGGCAAGCTGAAAGAGGTTTCACCTTTGCCGCCTTGGAGGGTGCCAGGAGCTGGTCGCTTCGCAGACCGGTTCGATCGCTCGTCCGATCCTGGCCCAAAACTCAATTTGACCGGCAATGGAACGTTGGGTGGCTTCGCCCATGAGGCGGGCATCCAGGACCAGCGCGTCGGAGACTTTCACCGGTTGACTCATGTCCAGAGGGTAGCAAAACACTACTGTATGTCAAAGGACAGCTGGGGCCGCTCCAACGGTTGGAGCTGCTTCGGGGCGCCTGATCCTGTGAAGCACGCGGTCTGTAGAGGAGGCGACCCGAATTCGGAGACAGCATTCCGCGAAGCATTAAGGAAGCCCGATGGGGCACTGCTATCGGCAGACATACTCAACCTGACGCACCTTGTCGGATCGCGTGTGAGCCGCCGCGATGGATTGAGTGCGGCACATAATCTTGGCTACCTGGAACTGACGGACCTCGATTTTCTGGGTGCGGTCCCCAGTGTCACCGATGCGGACGTTTCGAATAATTTGCTATCCGACGTCCGATTCCCAGGCGGCTTGACCAACTTGACGATCCTCCTGCTCGCAGGCAATCCAGTGACCCTTGTCAGGGCCCGCGGGCAGTCGCCGCACCTTGCCGAACTCTACCTGGACGGTAGCGGATTAAGCAGCCTCCAAATTCCGCCGGGCTTCACCACCTTGCGTTTGCTTTCCCTCACGGCCAAGCGATTCACAACCTCGTGATTTGATTTCACACTACGTGGGCCGCCGGGGCGTTACTCCGAATTGCTGCACTTCACTTTCCTCTCGGAATAAACCCGGGAACGCCGGTCTCCACGACGGCATTGAACCTCACCCGCGATTTGACGCCTTCATAGATCTCCCGCAATGCATCCTCGGGAAGAGTGGAGATGTCAAAGTCACGATGCGACCGGGAGTCTTCGGTGTCGTCAAAAGGGCCGTCCCGCGTTGGATGTCCCATGCGAGCAGGACGTGGGCAATATCGGAGCGGAGAATTCCAAAAGCGGCAGAAGGGATCGTTGACTCATGGACGAACGACACCGGAAATCGCTGGAGATGCCCATGAGTCACGCGACGAAACCAGGTCAGTTAGTGAGGCGAAGCGGACCGGAGGTTTGTGCAAAATCACTCCCGATGCATCCACCAGCGGTAAACCATTTTCCTTTTTTAACGAACTCGATAGAAGCCCGTCGCCGCGGAGTCTGCTGGCTGGCGAACGGTCCAAACACCGCTGGCCACCGGGTTGGTGCTGGTGACGGCACGCCAGGCCAGCGCCAGGTCCGATGTCGTTTCCAAGGTCAGCCTGGATCCCGGATGCACCTGGAGACGAACTTGAACTTGATCGGCGCTCACTTTGATCAGCGGCGCTGCGGGCGCCGATGCAGCGAAGACGCGGCTACAGCCGCCCGCCGTGGTCTGGCCTGAAAGCTTGAAGCGTCCGCCGAAAGCGAGGCTTCCATTGCCATCCAGAGCCAGCGCTTCCACCAAGTCCTCAGAGCGGGTGTCCGCCATGAGCGGGTCGATAAATTCCGGATCGCGCGAGCCGTCCGCACGCAAGCGCAGTAGTAATGGATCCCAAGTTCCAGGAGCGGCGACGTATCCGCCAACGATCAAGCACCCATCACTCTGCAAGGCCAGATCCTTGACTATCGGCCGATGTCCCTGGTTGCCAAGATCGGAGGTGGTCTTAAAGCTGTAGTCCAACGAACCATCCGGGTGAAGCCGAGCAACCGCTGTTCGAGGCTGCTGATTGACCTGGGTGAACGCACCGCCCACATCGATCTTTCCGTCGGGTTGGAGTACAATTCGGGTCACTTCCTGGTCCATGACAACTCGTTTGAACGAGCCGTCCAAGGAACCGTCCGGTAGAAAGCGGCGCACTCCTGGAAGAGTCGTGAAGTCGCGCACGAACTGGCCGCCCACCAACACCCGCCCCTGATCGTCGACGGCCAGCGCGGTGACTCGTCCCGGAAGTTCGGAGGTTGGATGAGGCTGAAAGTTTTCGTCCAGCGACCCGTCGGCCTTGAGCCGCACAACCATAAACCTTCGGTAGGTCGTCCCTGAAGTATTAAAATTGCCGCCGATGTAAACGGTGTGCTGCTCGTGATCGACGGCCACCGCATCAATCCCAGACCCGAGGTAATCCGTTGGATCCATGGGTGGAACAAAACTCTCGTCGAGCGCGCCGTTAGGCATCAAGCGAACGATCCGATGCCGTGTGGCACCACGAAATTCCTTAAAATCCCCACACACGAGCAGTCTCCTGTCCCACTGGACGGCTAAAGCTTTGACTTTGACTGAGCCATTGGCCTCGCCGGAATCGAAGGATTGATCGACCGAACCGTCGGCATTTAATCGAGCGACGCGATTCAAGGAAGTGCCGCCAAGGAATTGGAAGTCACCGGCAACCAAGTACTTGCCATCCGGCAGCGCCACCATGGATGTGAAAGCCTGGGCAGGCGGCTGAAAGGCCGTGTCCAAAGAGTTGGTCAGGATGGTTTGGGCGTGGGAGATATTGACCGCCGCGACGGCGACACCGAGCAGAGTGGACGTTAGGGTTTTCATAGAAGGAGGTTGAGCTGGACTCTTTTGATTTGACTCAGGCGGTGCAAGGGGTTGCACCGTGCAAGCGGTGCCTCGGCCATAGGACCGAGGTGTCACACCAACCAGCGAGTTCTTTGATCGAGCCGGGCTCATACCGTCTTCCACGGAGGCCAAACAGAAAGGTTACCGAGCCATCTGAAGAATACGGTAGAAGAACGGTGGTGGATTTAGACTCCCCCCTCCCCTGGATTGCAGTCTCTGCTTGCTGGGCAGATTCGAAAGATTATTCTCCGGCCGAAATGGGCGAGCATGATCCAGAGCGGGAGGCGGGTTCTGCGTCTGAACCGAGGATCTTTGTCACGACGATGTGGACGATGGTGCTGACGGCTGCCAGCAACTCGCCGGAAAAGGCCCAGGAGGCGTTAAACCAGCTGTGCCGCATCTACTGGAACCCAATCAGAAGCTATTTCGAGCGCGCTTTGCGCAATTCCCATGATGCGGAAGATCTGACCGCGATTTTCTTCGAGACGATGCTGCAGCGCGACTTTTTGACGAACATCCGCCGAGAGGGAGGGAAGTTCCGTTCCTGGCTGCTGAAGTCAGCGCAGCATGTTTTGCTGGATTACCTGGACAAGCGAAATGCCAGGAAACGCGGCGGCGGCCAAACAGCACTCTCCCTGGATGCGGAAAGTGACGACGGCGGCCCTGGACTTGATCCGGCTGACCAGCGCGACGCCGCGAAAGCCTTTGAACGCGAGTTTGTCACCGCGACCATCGAGCTCGTTTTCCAGCAAATGGAGCGCGAATTTGTTTCTGCGCGAAAGGAACAGGAGTTCACCGTTCCGACGGCGGAAGCATTCACGCTTTTCCTGCCGTGCGTCTTGAAAACCAATGACGCGGGGTACGAGGAGATCGGGCAGCGCCTCGGCAAGAGCGAAGGCGCAATAAAGCAGATTGTCCGGCGGCTACGGTTGGACTTCGAACGGACTTTCCGAGCCCAAGTCGCCGAGACCTTGTCGAGTCCTGACGAATTTGACGACGAAGTGCGCTATCTTCTGAGCGTGCTCGAGGCCTGAACTTCTTCCATACCATTCGGGTAACTTTCCGCCGCGGCCTCCGTTGTTCTCGGTAGACGCGATGAATTCGGCAAAGACGCCGAGGGAATCGCGTGAAACAAGAACAAAATACCAGCACAAACATCCAATGAATCTTCTTAACCTCATCGTCCGGAACGTTCGCAAACCGCTCGTCGTTGCCGCGCTCGGAATGGCCATTCTCTCCCATGTCACGCATGCGGCGACTATCAAGATGGAATGCAAGGTCGCCGCATACTCGGCCGCCGGCTGGATTGACATCCGGCCCGGAAGCAATACCGGGGGCCGGATTCAATTTGATCCGGTCCAGCGCTGTTACTACACCGATCGGGTATCGCGAGGCGAACCTCTCCGGGTCACGTTTTTTCCAAGCCCGGGTGGGGAATTCGCTTACTGGGGATACATCGCGCCGGATTCCATCCCATCCGCCTGGACGGGTGGGTTCCAGAATGTGTGGCTGCCATTTTCGGAAGTGGTCGCCTGTCCGGTCAGCTCAGGGTGGCGCGAGGTGCGAGCCTATGTGCACACGAGCACGTGGCCATACGACTTTTCGCGAAGTGTTCCAATAGGAGCGCGCTAAACAATGCCGCCAAGCGGACAAATGCAAGCAGGCGCGGATCGTCCGGTCCGCGCCATTTTGCTTTTTTGGGATGCGGTCCCGCACAGCGAGCGAAGCGTCGATTTGGCCACGGTTGTCCCCTCCAGAATCGTTCGAACGATGTTGCATCCGTCGAGACGGCCGTGTTGAGGCAATAAAATGTTTCCAAACGGCGCGCACTTGATATGGTTCGGCGCGGCAATACCAGACCTCTCAATTCCGTCTATTCATGGACTCCGAAAGTCGATGTCCCCAATGTGGTGCAATATTATCGAGCCACGCCACACGGGGACTATGCACGCGCTGCCTGGTCAAGCTCGGCGCTGGGCTATTCGCACCTGAGAAGACCAGCACGGGACGTTTGGACGCCGCAGGCAAGACGACAGCCGCTGACGCCGATTCTGCCGCTCCCCCACTCCGCAAAGGCCCGCGCCGCATCGGTGATTACGAGTTGATCGAGGAAATCGCACGCGGCGGCATGGGCGTGGTCTTCCGGGCACGGCAGGTTGGCCTCGACCGGATGGTGGCGGTGAAGCTGATGGTGGCCGGAGCGTTTGCGCATGGCGAATCGATCGAGCGATTTCAAATCGAAGCACGCGCGGCCTCGACACTTCAGCATCCTGGCATCGTCGCAATCCATGAGGTGGCGGAGGAGGATGGGCAGCATTTCTTCTCCATGGAACTGGTCGAAGGCAAGGATCTCGCCGCTCTTGTGCGGCGAGGCGCCGTTGCTCCACGGGTGGCTGCGCGGTATGTCGAAGCCATCGCCGACGCGATTCACTACGCGCACTCCCGGGGCGTGCTCCACCGGGACCTGAAGCCTTCCAATATTTTGCTCGACGCTTTCGACCGCCCTCGGGTGACAGACTTCGGGCTGGCTAAACGGATCGACGACACCGCCGATCTCACGCTGAGTGGTCAGGCACTCGGCTCACCCAACTATATGCCTCCCGAGCAAGCCGAGGCACGCCGCGAAGGCATCGGACCTGCCAGTGATATTTTTTCCATCGGCGCGATCTTGTATCATCTGCTTACCGGTCGGCCACCCTTCTTGGGAAGTACCGTTCCTGAAACGCTCCGGCAGATCGGTGACTGCGATCCTCCTGCCCCCCGCCGGCTAAATCCCAAGGTGCCTCGGGACCTGGAAACGATTTGCCTCAAGTGTTTGCAAAAGTCCCCCTCGGCGCGCTACAGCTCGGCCCGCACCCTTTCTGAGGATTTGCGTCGATTCCAAAACGGCGAAGCAATCGAAGCACGGCCGGACACGGCTGCGCAGAGGGTGTGGCGCAAGTGCCGCCGCTACCCCTCCGTCTTCGCCAGCACCGGAGTAGTTGCGGTCAGCGTGGTGGCGGTTGCACTGGCGTGGAAGAACTGGCGGAGCGCCGAGCAGGCAGCGCGACGTCCCGCCGGAGCAGCGGAGCAAGCATTCGGCAGAGGCGAGACGGGCCAGGCCCTGGCATGGCTCGCGCTGGAGCTTCGCGAACATCCGAAAAACCTGGCCAGCGCTCAGCGACTCTTGTCAACGCTGACTCATGGCAATTTTGCCCTTCCTGCCGCCACGCCGATGGCGTGTGCCAATGCCATCACCGCTCTGGACGTGAGTCCGCGTGACGATGGGATCGCCATTGGTGAAAGCGACGGGCGTGTTCGTATCTGGCATTGGCGCACAGGCGAAACGCAGCCCGGGTTTCGCCATCAAGCAGCCGTACGATCATTGCGCTTTAGTCGCGATGGTCAGTCCATCGTTTCGGCTTCCTCAGACCATTCCGCCGTTTGGATGGATCTTTCCGGAAACAGGGAACCGCTGCGAATGCGCCACGGCGATGAGGTGACTGCAGCCGAGTTCGCTGCGGATGACCTAGAGTTTATCACGGTGAGTGGCGACAAGCTGGCCTGCGTCTGGAGCCGCACCGGTCAACTATTGCGCAGTATGACGCATCCTCAAGCGCTCGGCTCCCGCCAAGCACTCGCGGTCGCCGTCGGCCGAGAAGCGGTCTTTGCGACGGCGTGCCTGGATGGCGGCGCGCGATTATTCACAGCCGAGGGAACAAACGCTTTTCTGGAAGATCAATTCGGCGAGCCCTTAGGGGGGGTCTTCTTGGATCCGCATCATCGGGTGATGCTTGCGGTAGGCAACGGCAGCTTTGCCTGGGTGCACCGTCTCGACGGTGCCCGAGAAACGAACCGGTCCCAACGCCTTTCGCACCCCCGGCGCATCGCTGCTCAAGCCATCAGCCCGGGCGGTGAGCGGGTCATCACCGTGGCGGAGGATTCGATGTTACGGATTTGGGATACCAGGTTGGGAAAGCTACTGAGAGAAGTCTCGGTTCTCGGTGGGTCAATCAATTCAGTCGTGTTTAGTCCTGACGGTCTCGCGTTTGCGACCGGATCCGAGGATGGTTCGGCGCGCCTTTGGGACGCTGCGTCCGGCGTCGCTTTGACTGAACGGATGGCTCATCCAGCCGGAGTACTATCGGCACGCTTCACCTCGGATGGCCAGTTTCTCGTCACGTCCTGCGCAGACCGAGCCGCTCGCGTCTGGGACGTCCGTCTCGGCGCGGCTCGAAGCGTTGCGTTACGAGCAGCCGGGACTAACGCGATCTCGGCGTGGTTCACTGGGGATGGAGAACGCGTTTTGACGGAATCGGATGATGGGGTGGTCAAGGCTTGGAATCCTCACGCTGCCATGGAAGTCGTGCTGTCGTCCGTTAATACCAACGGATGGATCGGTTCTAGCGAAGACTCACCCGATGGCCGCTGGCGGCTCCATGCGCAGACGAACGGGACGGCGGTTGAGTTGCGCGACCGTCTCTCACAGAAAGTGCGCTTCAACCGTCCCATGCGACTCGATGCGACCCTCACCACAGCTCGGTGGAGTCCGAACGGTGATCGCGTTTTGACCGGCAGCGACGATGGCAAAGTCCGCATTTGGGAAGCGCGTTCAGGCCTTGAATTACGGCCGCCGCTCAGTCATCGGGCTCTAGTGCGTTTTGCCGAGTTCGATTCGTCCGGCCGCTGGATTGTCACAGGCATCGGCGATCTTGAAGGACAAGGCGAAAACGTGATTCGGATCTGGGATGCCGAGACCCATGAAGTCCTCGTGGACGCGCTTCGGCAGGAGGAGTTTGTCCAAACCGCGCGGCTCAGCCCGGACGGTCGCTGGCTCGTCACAACGTGCATGGAAGCCGTGCCTCGCATCTGGCCACTGGTGAGGCCGACCAACGTCGTTCCTGCATGGCTCCCTGCCCTGGCCGAAGCCGTTGCAGGAGCCGTCGCTCTGGGGGGCAATCAATTTGCCTCGACGAACGAACTCAAGCTCCTGCAACTGCGTACGCATTTCGAAAATCATCGGGGGAGTGACCTCTACTCAAATTGGGCGCATTGGTTCTTCGCTGACCGGGGCAATCGCCCGATCAGCCCTGGCGCGGACCTGACGATCTCGGGCTACATCGCGAGCCTTTCCGACGATGCGTCGGTGACAAGTCTGCGCGAAGCCGCTGGACTCGCGCCAACCAACTCCAGGGTGATCGCCCGCCTCGCCCGCCTTTGGCTCTCGTCAGGCGCAGACGAGTCAACACCGCCGCGCGCCGAGATCGAAGTTTTGCTGCAGCGTGCCGTTCTCATCGAACCGACACAACCCGACGCCCGAGCGGCTCTTCTCGAAATCCGCAGCGAGAAAGAGAGGTAGCTTTGGTCCGAGCGGGAGTTTGCTGTTTTAATCAACAATAAAAGCCGAACTTCATCTTCGATTTGATTTCTTCCTCAGAATCCACCAACCATTCACGGTCGCTCCAAATCTATGAGATACCCGTTGGGCTTGATTCTGTTCATCTACCTCATGAGTGGGCTTCAGTCGCCTGGGGCGTCGTTTCTGGACTGGCGTCGGCGACGGTAGCTCCTTTGGTGATGCCGCAAACTGGGATGCTAAAAAAGTCCCGACGGCAGACGACGATGTGACCATAGTCTCCGCGGCGAATCGAACCATTCGAGTCGCTGCAGGTGCGTTTATCCTCCGAAGTCTGAGAAATGATGCCACGTTAACCTTGAGGAGGCAGCGTGCGTCTAAAGACGTCGCAAAGCAACGGGCGCGTGAATCTGTCGGGAGGGATACTTGATACAGTTGAAGATTTCACAATGTTTGGCGGCACCTTCAATTTCAATGGTGGGACGGTGAACGGCGCTGTCATTCTGGCCAGCGACATTGAACATTGGCCCAGGGTCAACCGGGGCCGCGAACTTCGTGGCGATAACCTGTTTGCTACCAGCATCCCCACAACCTTGAGCGGGATTCTGGCTCCGGCGCAAACGCTATGGGTGCGTGGACAAAACGACGGGAGAAACGCCAGCGTGACGATTCAGGGCAACGCGACCAACCAGGGGACGATCAAACTGGAATCCATTGAAGGCACCTGGAACGCCAACCTATCGGTCAGCAGTGGGAACACACTCGTCAACCAGGGCACCCTCCAGATCAACGCTGGCAGCGGCGGCGGCCGCCAGATCGACGGGCGCATTACCAACACGGGGCGGATCGCGTTGGGGAACGGCCAGCGCACTATTTTGAATAACGTCGCCTTGGCGCAGACCGCCGGTGTCATCGATGTGCCCTCTGACAGCGCTTTCGAAATGCAAGGCGGCACCTTCAATTTCAATGGTGGGACGGTGAACGGCGCTGTCATTCTGGCCTCAGCGACATTGAACGTTGGCCCAGGGTCAACCGGGGCCGCGAACTTCGTGGCGATAACCTGGCCTGCTACCAGCATCCCCACAACCTTGAGCGGGATTCTGGCTCCGGCGCAAACGCTATGGGTGCGTGGACAAAACGACGGGAGAAGCGCCGGCGTGACGATTCAGGGCAACGCGACCAACCAAGGGACGATCAAACTGGAATCCATTGAAGGCACCTGGAACGCCAACCTATCGGTCAGCAGTGGGAACACACTCGTCAACCAGGGCACCCTCCAGATCAACGCTGGCAGCGGCGGCGGCCGCCAGATCGACGGGCGCATTACCAACACGGGGCGGATCGCGTTGGGGAACGGCCAGCGCACTATTTTGAATAACGTCGCCTTGGCGCAGACCGCCGGTGTCATCGATGTGCCCTCTGACAGCGCTTTCGAAATGCAAGGCGGCACCTTCAATTTCAATGGTGGGACGGTGAACGGCGCTGTCATTCTGGCCTCAGCGACATTGAACGTTGGCCCAGGGTCAACCGGGGCCGCGAACTTCGTGGCGATAACCTGGCCTGCTACCAGCATCCCCACAACCTTGAGCGGGAATTCTGGCTCCGGCGCAAACGCTATGGGTGCGTGGACAAAACGACGGGAGAAACGCCAGCGTGACGATTCAGGGCAACGCGACCAACCAAGGGACGATCAAACTGGAATCCATTGAAGGCACCTGGAACGCCAACCTATCAGTCAGCAGTGGGAACACACTCTTCAACCAGGGCACCCTCCAGATCAACGCCGGCAGTGGCGGCGGCCGCCAGCTTTCGGGCAAATTTATCAACTCGGGACGATTCTTCACGGACGGCGGCACGGTGTCGCTTTCCGGAGGGTCTTTGGAGAATCGCTCCAATGGAATCCTGGGCGGCTCTGGGACGCTCGACCTTGACGCTGGCACTTTGATAAGCGCAGGGGCTCTAATGCCCGGCGATCCGCTTGGGAGCCTCACCATCCGCGGTAATTACGAACAATCCAGTTCTGGAAGCTTGCTGGTGGATATCGGCGGCCTTAATCCCGGCGTGGATTTTGACCAGTTTGTGGTTACAGGAAAAGCGACATTGAACGGCGCCCTGGCAGTCGGGTGGACCCAGTCATTCCAACCTTATCCGGGTGATGTCTACACAGTCATGAAGTTCGGCAGCCGAGGCGGCAATTTTACCACCCTGAACGGCTTGCCCTCAAGCCCAGAGGTAACGTTGCAGGTTAATTTATCAGCGACGGAACTGCGCCTTGAGGCGACAGGAAACGCCACCAACCTCCCGGTTCGGATCAAACGACAGCCTGCGGATCGATCGGCCCTCCCTGGAAGCCAGGTGACTCTCGACGTGGAAGCCACAGGCGCCCTGCCCTTGGCTTATCAGTGGCGCAAAAACGGAGTAAATCTGGAAGGGGCTTCCAACGCAACCTACACCATTCCCGCTGCACGCTTGAGCGACGGCGGCAGTTACACGGTTGTCGTGTCAAACGACGCTGGAATCGTAGAGAGCGAACCAGCGCAACTCACCATGCTCCTGTCCCCACTGCCGTTCAACGACCAGTTTGCCCTGCGCGGCAGCATCGCGGGAACGAGCGGGGCTGGCAAAGGAAACAATGCCGAAGCGGTGGCCGAAGCCGGAGAGCCGCCGCACGGCGGTAAGCCGGGAAGCAAATCGGTCTGGCTTACCTGGAAGGCCCCGGCCAGCGGCATCGTCACTTTCACCACCGCAGGCAGCAGTTTTGACACGTTGCTGGCCGTTTACACCGGAGATGCCGTCAACAAGCTTACCGAAGTAGCCAGCGATGAAGATCGGGGTGGGTTTCTGACGAGCCTGGTGCGATTCAACGCAGTGGCGGGAACCGACTATCAGATTGCCGTCGATGGCTACTTTGGCGCCAACGGGGATGTGGCCTTGAGCTGGGATTTAGAAGTTACGCCGCAAGTCCTGCCCGTGATCACCAGAGACCGGCAACCGCAGAGCCTGACGGTCGCACCGGGCAGCGACGCCATCTTCAGCGTGACGGTGGAAGGCGCAGGCTTGACTTACCAGTGGTTCTTCAATGGACAGGCGCTGACTGGAGCCACGGCCGCTACGTTGCGAGTTCCGAACGCGCAAGACGAACAGACCGGATTATATTTTGCGCGCGTGAGCAATGTCCAAGGTCAGAGCGTGGATAGTTGGTCCGCATCGTTGCAACTGGGTCTGGATCCACGGGCGCATGCTACCGACAAGCTGCGCGACTTGCGTCTTGATCCGGCGCGCCCGGGCGGCTTGGGCCTGCAATCACACCGGCAGCGTGAGCCGAATAGCTTTGTCTCGCCGGTGGCCGGTTTGCCAGGGACGCAGGTGTTGAACAACTACGGTTCCACCACAGAACCCAAGGAACCAATTCGGTGTGTGCTTGGGGGCGCTTCCCAGTGGATGGACATTCGTCCTCAGGACGATGGGTTTCTAGTGGTGGACACGATTGGCAGCGCCATTGACACCCTGCTGATTGTAATCGCGGACGACGACTTCGGAGCGGTGCTGGGCTGCGACGACAACGAGGCGCCTGATGGCGTGCGCAGCCAGTTGAAGATTCCGGTGCTTAAAGGCCAGCAATACCTAGTGAAAGCCGATGGCGTCCGCGGCGCCACGGGCATCATTAAGATCAATTGGAGATTGGAGCCGGCGGTCGATCCGGCCGCGGGACCGACGATTCCAGCGCTGAAAGACGGGCGATTTTCATTCCGTCGCCGCGTGCCAGCAGGTCGGTATCAGATTGAAGCCACGGAAAACTTTTTGGACTGGGGCGTGATCTCGGTGACGAACATCACGACCGGCGATTTGGAGTATCTTGAGACCGAGGCCGCAACCGGCCGGCCCCTTCGGTTCTACCGGACGCTAAAGAAATAGATTTATGATTGGTCAGAAGGGCTTTCTGAAAACAGCAAAGAATGTTCACAGGTTGAACTTGAAACTAAGGACAAGCGTCCGGTCGCGATAGGCCTCGGGGTAAGGCGTGAGCGGGTTGAGCTGGTAATCCTGATCGGTCACATTTATGAGCCCGATTCTCAATTCTGCCCGCCGCCGATTAGACCGGTAGCCCGCAAAAACGTTGAATTGCCAAAAATCATCGCCGTTCAAAGCTGGCGAGTAGCCGTCGTTGGACTGTGCACGCCAAGTTGCATTTGCCTCGGCGAAGAATCCGGACGCATCCTGAAAAACGGTGAAGAGTGTCAATTCATGCAGGAGTGCCGATTGAGATCGCGGGTTCTTCACCAACACCGAGGCAGGGATTTCAGGCAGGCCGAGCGTGAGTTCCGAGTCTGTCAGCCGATAACGTGCCCCCGTCGAGAGTCGATCGCCGATGAGTTGGTTCGCGTAAGCGACAAAATTGCGCTCATGGTAGTCAAGCTGTTGCAGCGTGCTCGACACAGATTGATTCGCCGCAAAGTCGATTGTTCCGAGCCTGCGCTGGGCCTCGGAACGAAGCTCCTCCCATGAGACGCCAAAATAGGTGCTAGCGCCGACCTTCTGATCCCAACCGAGCCCCCAGCTCTCAAACTCCGCACCAGAGACCGACCCGACGGCTGATTCAGGGGCCAGATTACGAAACGTTTGCGTGAAGCCGGCAATCTGCACCGGTTCAAGACGAAAACTCTGATCAAAACTGACGCCCCCGAGCCCCCGCGAGTAAGCTGCCCGCAGCGAACTGCCAAGCCACGGCGACCAAATGGCGCCGAGCTTAGGTGAGACGCGGTCGTTGCTGAACTCGCCGGACGTCAGTGGAGTAAAACGGAAATTGTTTGGCTGAGTGAGTGTCTCATAACTGACGCCTCCCACCAAGACAAGCGGCTGAAATGGCCGCCAATGATCATAGGCGTAGAAGCTGGCTCGATTGAAATCATTGCCGATGTCCTGGACGATCGGAGCTGTATGGACGGCACCGCCGGAGACCGAGGACGCATTCGCAAGGAGCGTCGGGGTTGACGCACCCAGGCGGCTCGAAGTGTCGAATGTTCCAGATTGGAGACGTCCTCCAAGAGTGATGCTGTTAAGATCGCGCTGCCAGAGTTGCTGGAGCTCAATCGAGTAACCTTCGAGCTCAGTCTGGTAATCGAGCGGTGCCACCGGCGGCGCTATATTCGGATCCAGCTCCGACTGCTGAATATGGCTGAGGACGCCCTCACGCGTGCGGCCACGAACCAATATCGCGTGCTCAGGGTCGGTCAGCCTCAGCGTGTCCTGGAAACGGCTGGCGAGCACGAGTGTGTGGACGCCCGGCTGCCATTCGCGGTGATAGCCTGCGATCAGTATCGGCTCTTGCGACTCATGGGTGCGCAGCTGCAAGTGCGCCGATGCCGGATCAAAATACTGGGCTACGTCACCCGAATGGGCGTCATAGTACACCCCTTGAAGATAAATCGAATCCTGCAGTGTGAGTTGCTGCTTAGCCATGGCGCTGACGGTGAGCTGATCAAAGTCTTCATTCGGCCGTCGGCCGCTGTGTGATCGGTAGGACGATTCAATGGCGTAGCTCGTCCCACCAAAGACGCCGAAATGGGTCGCTTCCTGCCTCCAATCCCCAGCACTGAAATACTCCGTGCTCGAACTCAGTCCGAGCCGGTCCCGATCGAAGAGGCGCGAGTATTCCTGCTGAGAGACCTGTTGAGAAAGCAGGCCGACACCAACCGGGGCAAGCAGGTTCGCGAGCAGATACTCACTGAGCCATGGGGTCTCGTAACGCAAATTGATCTGTCGGAGATCGCGCAGCGCGTTGTAGCTGTTCGCAAGAAACAAATGCGCGGACGCGTTGGCAGGATCGGCGGCCACAGCTCTCGCCGCTTCCTGAACGCTGCGATTCAACATCCCGTTATCCTCATAAATGCGAGCGAGATTCGCGCCCCGCACCGCCCGGTCCCCATCCAGCATGAGCTGCGAGCGGTAAATACCGCGATTTTTGTTCAGCTCGACCGAGAGTTCGAGATCCTGAATGGCCTCGTTGATGCGATTGTCTTGTCGCAACGTCAACGCGCTGTAGAGCCAGGCTGTGGGATCGTTCGCATCCATTTCCTTAGCGAGCCTAAATTCTTTGAGCGCCCGCCGATCATCGCCGAGCTCGTAAAATGCCTTCCCTAGATAGCTGCGCAGCAAGGCACGCTGCGGCTCAGAAGTTGCAGCGGCGACGAAGCTCTGCCGGGCTAGAGCCAAATCACCCTGGCGCCAATGACAAAGGCCGAGACCGAGCCAGGCATCGCCGAGTCGAGGATCGATTTCCAGGGCTTGATTGAAAGATGCGAGCGCATCTTTGGTCAGGTTATTTGCCGCCAACAAGAAGCCGCGCACGGTGAGCGCTGGCGGATTGCGCGGAGAGACGGCCAGGCTTCGGTCAATAGCGACGCGGGTGGCAGCGACGTCGCCACGGCCCAATTCCAATTCGGCGACGCGCGCAAGACCAAATCCGAAGTCCGGCGAGATTTCCACCGCCCGACGGGCCGCCGCGAGCGCTCGAGCCAGATCAAGCTGGGATTGAGCTTCGTAGGACCGCGCGAGCCACTGGGTCGCGGTGTCTGGCGTTTCCGCTAAGGCGAATGGTTGGCGAGTCACCGCGGCCATGAGTTGAAGGTGAGCCCGCGCCAGGTGCTGGACCATGGTCGGAGTGTCCTTCGACATGACGACGGACCGAAGTCTCGCCTCGGCCTCCTTAATTTCACCGAACGCGAACAGCAGCCCGGAGTAATAGACCGCTTCCGCCGGGGAATTAGGCAACCGGTCTGGCGGATATTCGGTCCAGGCGTCGAGCAATGCGCCCTCTCGAAAATGCGCCAACGATCTGTCGAGGGCGATGACGGCCTCCACTGGAAGCGGGAGTTCCCGAAGATCCAGGATTGCCGCGTAATGCAGAATCCATTGCACTTGGGCATAGCTAGCGACTATGGGAGTCTTGATGGGTGCCTGGCCAGGCCGGACTTGGCCTTGTTGGCCAGCTTTGATCAAAAAGCCGCCTGGGGTTTGGCTTGTGACCAGATCCGCTTCGCCTTCGAGAACCGAGACGGTGGTTGTGCCGTCGGCAGAGATATCAATTGCAAGTTCAGTGCCGCGGGGACGAATCTCCACCGCGGCCGTATGAATTTCCAATTCGCTGACGCGTTCCCGATTTGCAAGAAAGAAGCTGCCGGTTTCAAGAAAGACCACCGGCCGCCCGGCCGCGTTCAGCTTGGACTCCAGGCGTAACGTGCTGTTCTGCCTCAGATAATACGCGGTCACGTTCACACGTAACGCGGCTCGGCTCCTTTCGCGAGTCCGCACGCCACTTCCGGGAGCCAAAGGGAGGTTGGCAAAGCGGGGGTTCACACCATTCCAGTCGGCCGCGTCGGGCGGATGGATTTCCACCGTGCCAACAACTTCCTGCAGATGCACCGTAGGGCCGGACGCATCGCCCGTCGGGACGGCTAGTGCCAAGGAAATCCCTGCCATTGTCACCAGCGCGATCGCATAACACAATACTGATTGCAATTCGCGCGTGGCGAATAGACTCACCCCAAATGCCGTTCTCTGACTGGTCATGTCTGAACGATCAAGCCGGAGTCAAAAGCCGACACTTGAAGTCCGCAACGGCCATTGAGCGGAACGGCTCTTGTTGTTGCCATGGGCCTACCAAGCGTGCCTTCTCACCGGCCGAATTGACTCCAGTTTTGTTGTGCAAGGTTTGAGCTGGCGTCAGGTTCAACGGCCGTTCGGTGCAAAGGTTACCACGATATTGCACCAGCCTAAGAGTCATTCCCAGGAAAAACCGGTCTGGCCCGTTTCAACTGAGCTGTGCGTAGCCGAGTTGGGTGGGGACGACGCGCGGCTTGTTGCTCGTCGGAGCTCGCAGCACGGCGATCGAGATTACCGCGCTCGCCCAGCCGATGACCACCGCTCGCGATGAACCGTTTGTTAAGGCTGGATAGGTCACAAACGTCGCTGATAGTGCGACAAACGCCGCTTGCCTCACCCCGGTGCAGTGTGCAGATATCAAGCTCACGCTGGCTATCCAACTGAGGCATCCAATCGCGCAATCCAAACTTGGGGAGCGATGTTTTGGAGCTGATACTCCGGCCGCACTGCCCGTCAATTTCGGAGAGTCCATCCGCCGACACTTCGAGGCTTGAGGCCCGGGCTGTGTGACACGCTGCGTCTCCCCAACCTTACGGACCAGATTGCCCCGGGGCAGGAGTGCGAGTGAAATCTCAACCGTTCAGAGCGCGCCGTATGACCGCTAACAGCCTTTCTGGAGAAGCCGGTTTTTGAATGAAGTTCTCGCCTTCCTGTAAGTTGAGATCACGTCCAGCGATCTCTGAACTATAGCCGCTTGTGAAAACAACCGGCAGTTTGGGATTCTTCTCGCGTAAGCGAGCAGCGAGGTCACGTCCACTGATGCCTTCCGGCATGACGATATCAGTCAGCAAGATCTGTATTTTCTGTCCATGCTCATCCCATTTCCGAAGCGCTTCTGCGCCGTCGGCCGCTTCGCAAACTTTATACCCTGCCTTCTCCAGAAGCGTGCGGGTAACTCTTCTCAGAACAGGTTCATCTTCCACCAAGAGAACAGTCTCCGTGCCCGCCAAAGCAAAAAGCGGTGTCACCTTCTCGACCGACGATGCGTCGGGCGATTCGGCTGCCGGAAGCAAGATGCGGAATTGAGTGCCACGACCCACTTCGCTTTCCACCTGGATCGCTCCGCCGTGCTGTTGCACAATGCCGAATACGGTAGCTAACCCCAATCCTGTTCCCCTGCCCGGTTCCTTGGTCGTGAAGAACGGTTCGAAGATTCGAGACAGGTTTTCGGTCGGAATACCGCAACCGGTATCGCTAACGAGAAAGCCGACGTAAGATCCCGGCTTCGTCTCAGGAATGTTCGCCGTATCCGAGTCAGTCAAAACGTTTAGGCTCGTTTCAATAATCAGTTTGCCCCCATTCGGCATGGCATCCCGGGCGTTGACCACGAGATTCATCAACACCTGATCCAGCATGGCGGCATCGGCATGGGTTATCAGGGGTCGAGGATGCAAATTCAACTGGAGCCGGATATCTTCCCCAATGATGCGTTGGAGCATTTTGGCCAGGCTGGTGACGACATCATTCAAGTCCAAGTCACGCTGCTGCATGACCTGTTTGCGGCTAAACAGAAGCAACTGGCGCGTTAAATTCGCAGCCCGGTCGGCATCCGCTCGAATTTGGATTAAGCCCTCGCGAGCGTCGGCGGGCAAGTGCCCAGCCATCAAGCTCAGGTCCGCTTGGATCATCATGGAAGCCAAGATATTATTGAAATCATGCGCTACCCCGCCTGCCAACTGGCCAATGGCCTCCATCTTCTGTGATTGACGTAAACGGGCTTCTAATCCTCTACGCTCGGTAATATCCTGGAGAAATCCTCGCCAGAGAATCGAGCCTCCTGGTTCGGCTTCCGGAACTGAGTGCCCCTCAACCCAAATCATCCCTTTGGTGCAGTGCTGAATCCGAAAGTCCATCCGCCACGGAGTCATGTTTCGCGCGGACTCCTGAATTGATTTCTTAACGCCATCGAGATCTTCGCCGTTGATCAAAGCAAATGCCGCACTGGCATCGTCTCGCACTTGCTCGGGGCGCAATCCGTACGTTTCGAAAATGGCAGCGCTCGCGTACGGCATCGAAAAAGCACCCTCGGCGCTCATCCTGAAGGAATAAATCATTCCTGGGACAGTAGCCGCCACTTGCTCGAGCTGCGCCTGGATGTCCAACCGTTGCCACAAAGCCTGTTCGACACGTTTACGTTCCGTGATGTCGTGGAAGATGCCGCACAGTCCGACCACGTGGCCTTGCTGGTCTCTCAATGGCGCTTTGAGCGTTTGAATCCAAATATCCTTGCCGTTCTGAAGGTATTTCTCCTCCAAGGTCTCGATCTGACCGGTATCCATGACACGTTTGTCGTCCGCACGGTACTGCTCAGCCAAATCCTTTGGGAAAAAGTCGTAGTCGGATTTCCCGGTGGCCTCTTCCGGTCGAATGCCCAAATCCTGCGCATAGTTCAGGTTGATAAACTCATAGCGTGACGAACGATCCTTGATGAATATCTTTTGCGGGATGTTGTCTACCAGAGTGCGCAGTTGAGCTTCGCTGCCATGCAACGCCTCCTCAGCGCGGAGGCGCGCCTCTTCTTGTTGAAAACGTTCCAAGGCAAAGGACAAATCCAACGCCATTTCCTCCAGGAGCGCTATTTCCCTATCTTGGAAAACCCCGGGCTCGTTCGCGCAAACAGTCAACGCGGCACATACTTCACGTTCAACGCGAATGGGAACGGCCGCGACCGCGAGCCATTGTCGAACACCAGCCTCCCCGCGCCACGATATCGTCCGTTCGTCGTTCATCGGGTCATTCCAAACGCAGGTCTTGCCTTCTCGCAAACAGGCGCGAATCGGACCAAAGGCAATGGATGCATCTTCGTCTTTCGGGTTGGCGCTCACGAGACTCTGACAACCCTCCCCAGCAGTCGCTATCAGTTCAATGTTCGCATTTGTTGAATCCAGAGTGCCTATCCAG
Organism: Limisphaerales bacterium; assembly: GCA_044225505.1. GTDB lineage: Bacteria > Verrucomicrobiota > Verrucomicrobiia > Limisphaerales > SIBE01 > JAXMHN01. Next base: position 25,688 of record JBGAIN010000001.1, on the reverse strand, counting down.
GCTGCCTTAAAGCCGCCGGATTCGACCGCAATCCGGCTGACCTCGCTAAATAACTCGTTGCGACGGCGGAGGCGGACAATCGTTCGGTTGACTTGGCTCAGCGTCGCATAAAACCGTTGTAGCCGAAGAATTTCATGTTCATGGGCCTTCCGTTGGGTGATATCTCTGATGAATGCCAGTTTGTAAGCGACACCATCGATCTCGATAACTCGAATGCTAATCTCGACTGGGAAAACAGAGCCATCTTTATGCTGATGCTGGGTTTCGAAGATGGCGTGTCCGTCCGCGGCTAGTCTGGCCGCTTGTCTCGCATAAAGAAGTCGCGCTTCCGGCGAACGGAGGTCCGGTAGCTTGAGGGTGCGCAACTCAGCCAAGGATCGGCCGTATAATTCCTCTGCGCGGTCGTTGGCGTCGAGGATCTGATCCTGGGCGTCCGATATCAGAATTGCGTCGGCTGCATTCTTCATCAAATGGCGTACGCGTTGTGTCATCGAAAGGTGGCGACGCTCGTTCACGAGGTCTTTCAACGCGGACTCTGCTTCTCCGCGCTTGACGACAAATCCGACCAACAATCCTGCGGCCAGAGCGAAGGCCAAAGTCACTGCCAAAGTCAACCAGGCGTGAACACGAAGCGGGCCGTAAACCTCTTTGCGATCTATCTTGCACAGAAGGAACCATTTTGAGTCCGGCACCGGATTGATGTCCGCTAAAACGACCGTGCCGCGATAGTCGCGTCCTTCCATTCGACCGCGTTCCCTCAGAAGTCCTCGAACCGAGGGAAGGCGCAATCGAAGGGCCGTGTTCGTCGCGTGTCGCAGTTCATTCAGAAAGAGCGCCTCTTTGCCGTCACTTCGAAACAGGATTGTTTCCGCGCTGGCGCTCGCAGTTGGCCAGCGTTGAAGAAGCGGAAACAGAAACCCGTGCGGGTCCAACCGAAACAAGCCCACTCCGATCGCGTGCGGCTTCATTGGCTCGGCGGGTTCCTGACGATCAATTACCGGCGCGAGGATTGGGAATGCCACATCCAGGTAAATCCGATCGTCATCGACGCTTCGAAAGAGGTCTGACATTGTCGCGCGCTGCGAGAGAAGCACTTCGGCGAATAGAGCGGGAGAAATCGCCCTAGGCCTGGGTGTGCCTGCCTGCTGCCCCACCGCCAAACGCTGGTTGGCGTTCGTGTCATACAGGGCAACACTGGCATATTTGTTATCTGCAATCACCAATTCCAGCGTCCGCACGAGGCGGCGGCGAGCCTCAGCGGAAGTTGGCTCATTTAAGAATCGCAACGTGTCGTGTGAAAAGAACTCCGCCGTCGCAAAAAATGTCGCATCTCGGAGCCGTTCCTGTCTCCACTCGACAAGTTGGGCCAGTTTTGAGTCGGCAATTGTCTCTAGCCAACGAAACGACTCGTCCTGATCTTGCTGCCGGGCGTGGCGCAAATAAAGCGCGGTGAAGGCACCGAGCGCCAGTATGCCTAACACGGTTAGGAACAGGCGGAGATGCCGCACCGAGAGAGACGAATCTCTGGGTGGCGGCTGAATTTGAATTTCTCGCGCGTCGAGACGAGCCGCTTCCGCAGTTAATGCTCCACCAACGAAAAGAAAGGTCAGTGAGGTCCATGGTGAAATTGGCGTAATAGCTGCGCCATAGAATGACGGGCCGATCAGCACATAAACAAGGAAGGTGAGACCACTCCCGAGACCTACCAACAGACCGAGAATCCGGGCGGACCGGCCTCCCCAAGAAAACCGATTACTAGTCCGCGCTGCCAGCCCGTGCGCCAAACCTGCGGCCATACAAAGGCCGCCTGTCAACGGAGACATAATGCCGATTCTCGAACCGCCTACATGATCGCCGCCCTGCGCGAACCAGGCCTCCAGTGGCGAGGCCCAACCCATCCAAGCCCGCAGACAGACCAATCCGCCGACCGCCACCACGATTGCTGCCAACGTGTTTTGGATTCGGGCGCAGGTTGGCGCTGTCCAGGACGATCGGCGGAGCAATAACGCGGCGCTCAAAAGAAAGAGACAAAGGGCGGCACTCGGCGCAGGAGGAATGGGAACGTTGTCAGAAACCAGCAGGAAGTTAATCCCCGCGCCCCAACTCCAGAGCGCCAGAACACTCAAACCAAAGACGAGCCAAGCGCACGCCAAGTCGAAAAAGACGAGTCGTGCGCCCGATTGGCTATGATTCTCTATCTCGCCGTCCGGCCTCGAATGATTGGTCTGACCTGTGGTACGCACATCGAAGGTCTTTAGCTTTTCCGATTTTCCGCGATAGTAGAAATGTCTGGACCGTTTCGACCAGGCATGCCTTCAAACATCTTGGCAACCGCGGAGGACTCAATCGGACTCTCGGCCATACAGGCGGACCTCGTAGCTGCGGACTTGGACCGACTGCACATTCTCCTGAGCGTCGAATGTCCTGGATCACCTCGGTCTTGTCTCGATTTGATCGCGCCGAAGTTAATCCGGACAAAGTCGCGAATTCCCGCGACAGCGGACGCCAGGTCAAACCTAGCGACGTGACCGATAGCTCTACTAGATAATATCGGCAGAAACCGTTTTTGGATTAGCTCCGATCTTGTCGCACCCTGTGCGTTTCTTGCTCAGGCCGCACGGCGAACAGGTGGCTTTGGATTACATGGTTACGTCGCATTGCGCAAGAGGTGGAAACCGCGGCCTCTCTCGCGATACGCGGGTCCGGAGCGGCCACCGGGAGGTCGAACGCATAAGGTCGCCAGCCCTTGCCATTCCAGCATCGCCAGCACGGTAAAAGGTCGTTCCGATGAACGCCACACACTCGCCCATCGACCGTCCGCGACAGATCTCGTATCCGTAGCCTCGACCTTCATCTCTTTCGCCGACGGTTGTCGCGACGCCGGCTAAAGCCTTCTTCGCGGAAACGGGAGACACTGACATTGTTGCCAACAGAGAGACGCCCATTACCACTCTGTCCCTGCTCCGGACTTGGATTTTTTCGTTAAAGATCCATCGGAGTGATGATACGTATAAATCCATGGCTGACGGTGACGACAATCCCGACCTCAACGCGCGGTCCCTTTTTAAAACGACTTGTTGGACTGAAATCCTACAAGCGGGCGACGCGTCGCAGGATTCGGAGAAGGCGTTCGCTGCCCTTTACCGGGATTACTGGCCTCCGCTCTATGGATACGTGCGCCGCCGCGGACTGTCCCATGAAGAAGCCGAGGAAATCACTCAGGATTTCTTCGTCACTCTGCTCGAAAAAGCACGTCTGGCAGGACTGCGGCGTGACGGAGGGCGATTCCGTTCGTTCCTACTCACCTCAATGAAGAATTTCCTGATCAATGACTGGAAACGAAGGAGCGCATCGAAGCGGGGCGGCGGAGCGCTAGCGCTCTCCCTGGATGAGACTGCTGTTCAGGAGCGGATTACAGCGAAAAGCGATTCCTCGGAGGAGCTTTCTTTCGATCGGGAATGGGCCCACCTCGTGATGAACCGAGCCCTCACCGCGATCGAACAGGAATTTCGCGCCGGCCATAAGGAGAAAACATTTGCAGTCCTCTTCCCCCTGCTCCAAGGAGATGGCGGCGGCCGGCCGTATGGCGAGATTGCGACGGAGCTCGGCACCACCGAAAGCGCCATCAAGGTGTCCGTGCATCGCATGCGGCAACGTTATGGGCAGATTCTCCGAGATGAAATTGCGCGAACCGTCGACTCCCGTGCTGAAGTACAGGAAGAGCTACGCCACCTGCTGCGCGTGATCAGCAGCTAACGTCAGATTTCGTGTAACTTTGACCGGGATTTTCTGTGGAAGGCAATCGGACAGTTTGTGGGAAGAACAAACAGGTTTGACCAGATGCCATCGGCGCCAACACCGGAAGATAGGACGGTTTGTCCGGATTGTGGCAGACCTCTTGATGGCACAAGACCTGAGGTCTGCCCTAACTGCCTCTTGTCGCTTGGACTTACCCTTTCAGGAACGGACATCGCCTCAGACGAGGGGGAGGACGCGAACTATTCCCTCAAAGAGTCAGCCGGGCTTCGAATCGGTAGGTACCAACTGGTCGAGGTGATCGGCCAAGGTGGATTTGGGACTGTCTGGATGGCCGAGCAACAGGAGCCGGTCCGAAGACGCGTCGCCTTAAAGATCCTAAAGCTCGGGATGGATACAAACGAGGTTGTCGCTCGTTTCGAGGCCGAGCGGCAGGCTCTCGCCTTGATGGACCACCCGAATATCGCGCGCGTCTACGATGGTGGAGCTACCGATACAGGCCGTCCTTACTTCGTGATGGAGTTGGTGCGAGGAGTGTCAGTTACAGAGTTTTGCGATGAGCGCCAATGGAATACGCGCCAACGTATCGAGCTGTTTATAGACGTTTGCAGTGCGGTCCAGCACGCGCATCAAAAAGGGATTATTCATCGGGATCTGAAACCGTCGAACTTGTTGGTAACCGAGCAAGACGGTAAAGCAATTCCTAAAGTGGTGGATTTTGGCATCGCCAAAGCCACCGACTCTCGACTCACCGACAAGAGGTTGGTCACGCGCTTCAATCAATTCGTCGGTACGCCCTCCTATATGAGCCCCGAACAAGCCGGACTTGGAGGGCTGGACGTCGACAGTCGAAGCGACATCTATAGCCTGGGCGTTCTCCTTTACGAACTGCTGACCGGCACCGTGCCATTGAATCTTCGGAAAGAGATCCGTGCGGGTTACGAAGCAGTTCTGAGCGCCATCCGGGATACGGACCCGCTCAAGCCGAGCACTCAACTAAGCACCCTTAGCCACGAAGAGTTAAACCGAGTCGCCGCGCGCCGCAACGAGCCGCCCGGGCAGTTGAACCGGGCGTTTCGGTCGGAACTAGATTGGCTTGTTCTCAAAGCATTGGAAAAGGACCGGAACCGTCGTTACCAGACGGCAAATGCGCTCGGAGCCGATTTGCGCAACTACCTTGCCGGGGAACCGATCAGCGCTGCGCCCCCGTCGGTCACGTATCAATTGCGGAAGTTCGCTCGCAAACATCGAGTCGTGCTTGCCAGTGCAGCTTCCCTGACCCTGGTTTTGATTGCCGGAGTCATTGCCACTTCCTGGCAGGCCCTGCGCGCGACCCGTCTCCGTGTTGCCGCCGAGAAGATGCGAGATGAGCAGCGAACTTCCCTTTATGCGTCGGAAATGGCGGTCGCCTTTAGAAGCTGGGAGCTTGGCCAAGCGAGTCGTACCCGCAAGATTCTGGGGCAGCAAATCCCGGCGCCTGGGCAGAAAGACCTGCGTGGGTGGGAATGGCGCTACCTCTGGAGACAAGCGCAACCGCTGGAGAAGGCGATCTATCCGGATCAGCCTGGCTATGTCACCGCCGTTGCAGGTTCGCCAAACGGATCTCGCCTGGCGGTTGGCGCCGGCGGTCAAGGAAACGTCCGGGTCTGGGACGCCCAAGAACGAAAGATCCTTGTTGAGCGAGATATTGGCAGCGGTGTGATTGATTCCCTGGAGTTTACGCCGGACGGACAGGGACTCTACGTGACTCTGCGGACGGCTGATTTTCTCATGCTGAATGCGGCGACCCTTGAAAAAAACGCGACCTTCACCGGCCACACCCAACAGGTTTGCGCGGTTACGGCCCATCCTGACGGCCGAACGGTCGTTTCGGCGGCGGGCGAACTCTTCGGGCAAGTGGGCATGGCGGAGATGTTCGCCTGGGACGTTGCCCGGCAGACCATCGTCTTTAAATTCCCGCCCAGAACTGAGCTGGCATTTCGCCCGCGATTTTCACCGCACGGCCGGTATTTGGCGCGCCCTCTCAGCAGCACAGGGTTGGTGGAGGTGTGGGACACGCAGGATTGGCGTAAACTGGCTGAGTTTAATTCGCACCATGGCCTGGTTCGCATGGCAGTATTCTCGCCGGATGAACTCACGCTGGCCACTTGCGGCGGGGATGGTTTCATTCGGCTTTGGGACTGGCGCACCCATGAGGAGCTTGCCGCCTTCGGACCCCACGCCGGTGCGGCAGAACAGGTCCAGTTCTCCAGCGACGGGCAGACTTTGCTTTCGAGCGGTGCCGACAGCATGATCCGACTTTGGGACGTGTCAACGCGACAAGAGCGCATAACGTTTCGTGGCCATAACGGGCGGGTCCAGGCGATCTTTTCGCCAGATGGACGCTTCATCATCAGCGGAGGTGGAGCCGACCAAACCGTGCGCTTTTGGGATGCGGGCGCACGTAAAATCGAGACCTTGTTGGATCGTGATTTGCAAACGATTGCGTGGAGCCAGTTCGTTCCCAAGAGGAATGAGTTCTGCCTTCTGCGCATGAGCGAGACGGGCTCGCTATTAAAAGTGTGGAAGAATAGCGATTCCAGTAGTCTCTCAATGCCGATGCAAATCCGTTCCGCCTCGACACGAGAAAAGATCCTCTTCACCGCCATCGGAACGGAACTGGCATTGGTAGTGGCTCTCGACCATGAGGTGTCCATCCAGGATCCAGTCACCGGCCGAGAACGCTTGCGCCTGCAAAGCCCAGCCCCTCTGATCGGAACGTTCGGAACCTCGCGAGACGGGCGCTGGCTGGCCGCCATAGGCGCTCCGGACGCGATCGTCATTTGGGACATGGCCTCAGGAAGAACGAGCGCCTTCCGTCTTCCCGCGGGAATTGGGTTGAGCCCGGCAGCCGGAAGTGGCGCGGTTCAGTTTTCCGCGGACGGGAATCGGCTCTGGGTGGCGCATCCGAACTGGGTAGACATTCTCGTGATCGATTGGAAGGCGGCCGATACTTTTACGCGTTGGCCAGGACATTCCCGCGGAATCAACGCGCTAGCTCTCACCGGAGATGGCAACTGGCTGGCCTCGGGCTCGACAGATTTGACCGCCCGTCTTTGGGACGCGAAGACGGGTCAGCCCAAAGGAGTTCTGGCGGCGGAGAATGGGGGTGCGATCTCGCTGGCGTTCAGTCCGGATGATCGGACTTTAGCGGTGGGGTGCTTTGACGGACAGTTGAAACTCTGGAATGTGGTGGCAGGAGCGGAAATCGCGACACTGCATTCTCATGCAAGCATCCTCTATTCCCTGGCATTTTCGGCGGATGGGCGCACCCTGGTCAGCACCAGCTACGACGGCACCACGAGGATTTGGCAAGCGCCCACGCTTGCGCAAATCAGTGCTTCCCCATGACGATAGGATGTAACCTTCCCGGGATTATTTTGTGATTAGGGATATGAGTCTAACGAAGGCTTCCTCCGATTTCACTGGGGCGCGCCAGAAGCGTCCAGCGAGTTCCGCGATCAGTTACCGCTCGGAGGGGCTGATCGCTCCCTGGGCGCAGGCCATGCGCGTTATCCTGCCACTGCTGCTGATCACGTGGCTTGGCCCAACGCAGGTGCGGGCGACTCTGGTGGCGCCTTTCACCCGCATCACCACCAACACCATTGCCACCGAAGTTTTCGAGTCGCAAAACGCCGCTTGGGGAGATTATGACAACGATGGATTCCTGGATCTATTCGTCGGCAATAACGGGGCGCGAAACTCTTTTTTCCACAACAACGGTAACGGCACATTCACGAAAATAACGACAGGCGCGATCGCGACGTTTGCTGCGGACAACCCGCATTCTGCAGCGTGGGTCGACTATGACAACGATGGGTGGCCCGATCTCTTGATCGGTCAACTCACGGGCAAGGTTAACCCGCTGTTCCATAACAAAGGGGACGGAACCTTCGAACTGGTGGGACCACCACAGGCGGGCGACGTTGCGTCGAGCGCTGGCGTATCGGTCTCCGTCTCCTTTGCGGACTATGACGGCGACGGTCAGCTTGACTTGTTTGTCGCCAACGGCGCCCTGGTCCAAGCAGAGGAAGATTTCCTTTTCCACAACGAAGGGAACGGCCGGTTTGCCAAAGTGACATCAAGCGCTCTGACCGGCAACGTGCTTCATTCGACACAAGGATCGTGGGCGGATTTCGACAATGACGGCGATCTGGATTTACTCGTCACGCATTATGGAGACGCTCCCAACACACTTTTCAGAAACGATGGAGACGGGAACTTTACCAACGTTACGGAAGCGGCGGGACTGGGGGACATTGGCCAGAGCGTGGGCGCGGCCTGGGGTGATTTTGACAATGACGGCGATTTGGACCTGATCATCACCAATTACAGGTTTAGCGGTCTGAACCTCCAGAACTTCTTCTATCGCAATCAGGGCAACGGCACCTTCACCCGGATCACCGATGGAGTCATCGCCACGGACACGGGGCACTTCCTGAGCGCCGCCTGGATCGACTACGACAATGACGGCCGACTTGATCTATTCATCACCGCAGATCCATCGAGCGCCGGTAACAACCGGCTCTATCATAATGAGGGCAATGGCACGTTCATCAAGGTTACGGAAGGACGGTTGGTCACGGACCGAGCCAATCCCACGGGCTGCGCCTGGGGCGACTATGACAACGACGGTTTCCTGGATGCCTATGTCGCCAACGGCGGACCCATCGGCGGCGCGCAACGCAACGGCCTTTACCATAATGACGGCAACGGCAATTCCTGGATCAAAATCCGATGCGTCGGCACAAAATCCAACCGCTCCGCGATCGGAACTAAAGTCAGTGTCAAAGCGACAATTGCCGGGCAGGATCGTTGGCAAATACGGCAAATTGTCGGGAATGAAGGATGGCTTAGCTTTAACGCCCTGGATGCGGTCATCGGCCTGGGCGACGCAGCAACCATTCAGACTATTCGCGTGGAATGGCCGTCCGGGCTTGTCCAAGAGCTGCACGATGTCGCCGCCAAACAGACTCTAACAATCACGGAAAGCGCGGCTCCAGTTTTACAGGCCGCGAAAACTGCAAAAGGCCTGAAACTCACCTGGGACAATTCGGATTATTTGCTGGAACGAACGACGGAGCTCAGCTCACCGGGATGGCAAGCGGCGCCAGGCGTAGCCGGGACGTCACACGAAGTGATCTTCGAAGAAAAAATGTTCTTTCGATTGAGACATCGCTGAGGCCTCGTCATGCCCACACCTCGCGACCGCTCGATGACGATTATGCGGACTCTCGAACAAAAACGAAGCGGATCAGGCCGGACAGATGCGTTCAGCCTCATGGAACTGCTAATCGTCATCGCGGTCATCTCCATTCTAGCCGGGCTTCTGCTGCCCGCCTTAAGCGCAACGAAATCTCGCGCTTTGACCGCAAAGTGCGTCAGCAATAAGAAGCAGTTACAGCTGGCTTGGCTTCTTTATGCGCATGACCACGAAGACGAAATGCCGCCGAATGGCGAGGTCATGCCTGGACCTCCACAGGTTGATCGTCCCTATTGGTGGGCGCAAGGCATCCTTGATTACAGCGGCAGCAATTCAGACAACACGAACGCGGATTTATTGATCAATCCGAGATACGCGCAATTAGGAGAATATACCAAGGCGGCAGACCTTTACAAATGCCCTGCCGACCGGAGTTCAGTCCTGACAGCCGGCAGCAACCGGCCCCGCGTCCGCAGTGTCTCGATGAATGTCCATGTGGGCCGTTGCATCGATTGTTTTGGGGATCATCCGACGCATATCGGGCCGAAGACCATCTCGGGACTTCCGAATACCTCCAAACAATTCGTCTTCATCGACGAACATCCCGACAGCATCAGTACCATCGCGTTTTGGCTGAACCGTGGCGAAGGGCAATTTGCCCGGATCTCCAGCTTTCCTAGTTCGCTGCACGGCGGTGGCGCTACCTTGTCGTTTGCGGACGGACACGCCGAAGCGAAGCGCTGGGTTGATCCAAGGACAAGACCCTCGTGGACGCGCCAAAACAACCTCGTCGAAGTCGCTTCCCCAAATAATCCAGACATCGACTGGCTGCAGAAACATACTTATTTCCCGCCCTGAGGAGTAGCAGCCGGGATCCGCTGATCTGGGTGGTATTTGGCGTTTTCGATTGCCATCGGCACCGCCCCGGATGCAGAAATGTCGGCGGCCTATAGTTCACCGTTGCCTGAGTGTTCCAGAGGAAGGAAGCGTGGCCTTTTGTGCATTTTGCTCAACTTGAGCCAATGCGTGCTACGGAGCCAATTATCCTAGGCGTTGGAATTTCTCGCACTGGCGCAAAACCTCGAATTCTTTATTTCGGCACACCCTATGCTCAAGCACTCTTCGAGTGTCGCACTTTCATGTCAACCAGCCGTGTCCGACGGCCTGTGGTGGAATGGCGGCAGTTCCGGTTGTTCCCAGTGATGGGCCGGTGCCGGAGTGCCGTGTCATCGAAGAGCTTCGCTTATTGCTGGATATCTCCTACACTCTTGAGAGCAGCCTGGAATTACGGGCGGTAATTCGTCCGATGCTGGCCAGGCTCAAGGAAGTGGCATGTGTCCGGCGGGGAGCGATCACAATTCATCGGCGGTCGGAAGGCGGGATTTCCATCAGTGAGACCATCGGACTACCCAACGACGTCAGCAATGAAAGCTATTTGGCGGCGTGCCGCGAAGTCATCGATCAAGTGATCCAGACTGGAACCGCGATCGTGGTGCCGGAGATCTCCAAGGAACCGGCCCTGCGCGAACGCTGGCAACAGGAAGCGGCTCGTCCGGGGGCTAGCCAGACGGTGCTGGCTTTCATTTGCGTGCCCATCCGGTTCGGTACCGAAGTGGTGGGCAGCCTTAGCATTGAGCGGCTGGCCGACGCCACGGTAAACCTCTCCTCGGATCGCCGGCTCTTGTCGCTCATCGCCAACACCATTGCGCAAGTAGTGCATTTTCACTTACTTACCCAGGAAAAGCTGGAGTCCTTGCAAAGACAGAATGAACGGTTGAAGCAGCAGATTCAGACGAGCCTTCGCCCTCCGAACATCATTGGCAATTCGGACGCAATGCGTTCCGTGTATCTCCAAATCGAGCAGGTCGCCAACAGCGCGACCACCGTGTTAATTCGCGGCGAATCGGGCGTTGGAAAAGAGCTGGTGGCTCGCGCCCTGCACGAGCAAAGCTCCCGCAAAAACCGGCCTTTTGTTAAATTCAACTGCGCGGCCTTGCCCGAATCGATCATCGAAAGCGAACTGTTCGGCCACGAAAAAGGGGCGTTTACCGGCGCCATCGCCCTTCGCAAGGGCCGCTTTGAAGTCGCCGATGGCGGCACAATCTTTCTGGATGAAATCGGAGACGTTTCCCCGTCGACTCAAGTCAAGTTGCTTCGAGTGCTACAGGAAAAAGAGTTTGAACGGGTCGGGGGCCACGTCGCCATCAAATCGGAGGTTCGGATCCTGGCCGCCACCAGCCGCAATCTGGAACAGATGATCGAACAGGACAAAATCCGGGCCGATCTTTACTATCGGCTGAACGTCTTTCCAATCTACGTGCCTCCCCTACGCGATCGGAAGACAGACTTGCTCCTCCTGGCAGATTTTTTCATCGAAAAATACACCAAAATCAATCAGAGATCGGTCCGTCGTATTTCCACGGCGGCGATCGACCTGCTGATGAGCTACCACTGGCCTGGAAACGTCCGGGAACTCGAAAACTGCATCGAACGGGCGGTTCTTCTCAGCTCAGGCAAGTCCATCGAAGCCCATCACTTGCCCCCCACGCTTCAGAAAAAGACGACCGCCGAAAAAACCAGCCGCGGCACACTAGAAGCCGCCGTTTCCGCCCTCGAATACGAAATGATCGTGTCTGAACTCAAGGCCTGCGAGGGTAACATGGCCGCGGCGGCGCGTCGTCTTGGTCTGACCGAGCGACAGATTGGTTTGCGAGCCAAACGGTTTGACATCGACTTCAAACGGTTTCGACGTGGCGACGCCGCCGTTCAGTAATCTGGCCCCCGTTCCGGGTCAAGAAGATCGATACCACCCGATGCTACTGGATCGCGCCCTGGGCGCCTACCTAGGGGTGGCGATCGGCGATGCGTTGGGAGCAACAGTCGAGTTTATGACGGCCCAGGAGATTGCCGCTTGCTACGCGGTCCACAATCAAATGGTGGGTGGCGGCTGGCTGCACCTAAAACCAGGAAGCGTCACCGACGATACCGGGATGACGCTCGCCCTGGGCTCCGCGTTAACGTCGAGCAGCGGATGGGATCTGCGAGCCATTGCGGATGCCTTTGTCACCTGGATGCGGAGCCGGCCCGTGGACATGGGGCACACCTGTCGCCGAGGGATCAGTCACTATCTGGCAACCGGCCGTTTATCCGTTCCGCCAGCCGAAGAACATGGAGGCAACGGAGCCGCGATGCGCAATCTTCCAACCGTTCTCATATCTCTGGAGAACGAAGCCATTCTGATTCAACGAAGTCTGGAGCAAGCACACCTGACCCACAATCACCCCCAGTCGGATGTTGCGATCACGGCGATAGCCTGCATGACGCGACGCCTTTTGCTCGAAGGCGCTCAAGCGGCGTGCGACCAACTGGCCCACCACCTCGTGGCTCGGCACCCCGCCTTCCGCTTCAAACCGTGGCCCGGCAGGACTAGCGGTTACATCGTGGATACAGTCCAGACCGTCTTCGACGGCTTTTTCAACACTGGCAGCTTTGAAGAGTGCCTCGTCCGCGTGATCAACCGTGGCGGAGACGCCGATACCAGCGGCGCTCTCGCCGGGCAGCTGGCGGGCGCGCTTTATGGCGTTCAAGGCATCCCGCCCCGGTGGCTCAAAAGGCTCGACCCCGCGGTCGTAGTAGCGATCTACGACCAAACTCCGGAACTGCTTCGCCTATCCTTTCCTCTCGTGTAATGGCGACCCGCTCTAGCTTATCGTGCGCCCTCCCGAAAACCTCTACCACCAAAACATCTCCGAGGATCCCACTCGATCGTCCTGCGTTCTCAATCGCTGCAACCTCTCCCCGTGGATTATCGGTTCAGAAGAATTCCAGGCCAACCCGCTCTCGATTGAAATTGACGGCGCTCGGAACACTGACGCTTGGCTCTTTCGCCGGTTGGAAGAGGTGACCTCTTCCGAGGCGCGCGGCCATCTATTTCACGAATATGTATCCTTTAAATTCAGCTTGAACGAGAAACTTGGGCGTCGCGCCGGCGGGCGGGCCCGCTCAACCTACAGCTACGTGCATCTGCTGGCGGCCTGGGGAGCGGACAGCAACGGGCCAGCCGGTGCCGTCCTCAAAGCCTGGGTGGAGAGCCGCTTCGGAATTCTGGCCACCTACCATAGGGGACGCCTCGCGGACGACGCCAACGCGCGTGAAGCCTTTCGCTTGGATCGGATGCGCGGGGCGGCCAAGTCTATCGGAGTGCTCATGCAACTCGATCTTCTTTATACCTTTTGCCAGGACGAACTCCATCGGCGCTGGCCGAATGCTCGCTGCCGGACCCTTTATCGTGGTACGCATGACCCGGAGGAATACGCCATTCGCGGCTCGGGCGCGCCAGCCGGAACTTCGACCAAATCCAGTCGGCTGGTCCAGCTTAACAATTTGAGTTCGTTCACTTCCGATCGGGAGATCGCCTGGGAATTTGGTTCGTGCGCGTGGGAGGTCGAGGTGCCCGTGCCCAAAATAGTTTTCTTTAGCGGCCTGCTCCCCAAGACCCTGCTCTCCGGAGAGTCCGAACATTTGGTCTTGGGCGGTTTTTACAACGTTGTCCCGATGGCCTGGTGACACCGCCGAGTTGAGCCAGCCCACGCCGCCGGTTCAAAACGACATCCGGGTAACTTTCCTCCGCCGTTCCTACGCAATTGTAGCTTCTTGGAACATCACTTGTTTCCTTTCGGCGGAGAAGAATCCAAAGGCCGTTCTTTATTTCCAGGGTGAGCTCATTGTCGGCGGCGGTCTTACCGGCAGAATTTTGCGGTTGGCACCCCGTTTGCATCAGGCGCAAGCGGGCCGATCGCTCCGATCCGGCCGCCCAAGAACCAAAGCGACTTTGATTATGAGAAAAATTGCCATCTACGGAAAAGGCGGAATCGGAAAATCGACCACAACCCAAAACACCGTCGCCGGCCTGGCGGAGATGGGAAAGAAGGTCATGGTGGTGGGCTGCGATCCGAAAGCGGATTCTACTCGACTGCTGCTAGGGGGCCTCTCCCAAAGGAGCGTGCTCGACACCCTGCGAGAAGAGGGCGAGGACGTGGAACTGACTGACATCCGCAACGGCGGATTTTGCAAGACCCTTTGTGTGGAATCGGGCGGCCCTGAGCCGGGAGTGGGCTGCGCGGGACGCGGCATCATCACGTCCATCAACATGCTGGAACAACTCGGGGCCTACGACGCAAGCGAGAATCTGGATTACGTCTTCTACGACGTGTTGGGCGATGTGGTTTGCGGCGGCTTCGCCATGCCCATTCGCGATGGCAAAGCGGAAGAAATCTACATTGTCTGTTCCGGTGAGATGATGGCGATGTATGCGGCCAACAACATCTGCAAGGGCATCCTGAAATTCGCCACCAATGGCAAGGTCCGGCTGGGCGGCCTGATCTGCAATAGCCGCAAGGTGGACAATGAAAAGGAAATGATCGAGCAGTTCGCCAAACTGCTTGGGACGCAGATGATTCATTTCGTGCCGCGCGACAACGACGTGCAACGGGCCGAGATCAACCGCAAGACCGTGATCGAATGGAATCCAAAATGCGGTCAGGCCGACGAATACCGCTCGCTCGCCCAGGCCATCGATCACAATCAGAACTTCGTGATTCCAAAACCGCTGGCGATTGCCGACCTCGAAAAGCTGTTGATGGAATTTGGGCTCTACAACTGACCGGAGCCGAGCCAGGCAAGCTGCGCCGCAGTAGGAAATCACCCCAGATCCACCCACCATTATGTCCCCATCTACCGACACTTCGACCCTGCCCGAGCCAGCCGCAGTCAAAGAGGAGCTGCTGAAGATTTATCCTGCCAAAACCCGAAAGAAGCGCGCCAAGCAAATCGTGCTCAATGAGCCGGAAGCGCCCCCGGAGATCGGGGCCAACTCCCGCACCATTCCCGGAATCATTACCCAGCGCGGCTGCACCTACGCCGGTTGCCGTGGTGTCGTCTTGGGCCCCATCTACGATATTCTCCAAATCACCCACGGCCCGGTCGGTTGCGGCTTCTACGCCTGGCTGTCCCGTCGGAACCTGGTGCGCCCACCCGAGGGCTCAACCAATTACCTCCAATATTGCATGAACACTGACATGCAGGAGGATCAGATCATTTTCGGCGGGGAGAAAAAGTTGAAACAGGCTATCCGAGAAGCGTACGAAATATTTAAGCCGAAAGCGATCGCCATCCTCGCGACTTGCCCGGTCGGATTGATTGGGGACGACATCCATACAGTCGCCAAGCAAATGAAGGAAGAACTCGGGATCAACGTGATGGCCTTCAGTTGTGAATGATACAAAGGAGTGAGCCAATCGGCCGGCCACCACATCGCCAATAACGGGGTGTTCAAGAATATCATTGGACTGGATGACACACCCGATCCGGGAGAGTTCACCATGAATATCCTGGGCGAGTACAATATCGGCGGGGACGCTTGGGAAATCGACACCCTCCTGCGCAAGTGCGGCATCCAGATCACTTCGACCTTGAGCGGAGATGTGAGCTATGACCAAGTCAAGCGCGCCCACACCGTCATGCTGAACGGCGTGATGTGCCACCGCTCCATCAATTACATCGCCGAGATGATGGAAAAGAAATTCGGCATCCCATGGATCAAAGTCAATTTCATCGGCGCCGAGGCCACCGCCAAAACCCTCCGTAAGATCGCAAAATTCTTTGATAGCAAGAAGCTCACCGACCGGGTCGAGGAAGTCATTGCTCAGGAACTGCTCGCAGTGCGGCCTGTCCGCGAAGAAATCAAGGCCCGCCACCAGGGCAAGAAAGCCGCTTTGTTCGTGGGAGGCTCGAGAGCGCACCATTACCAAGACCTTTTTCGCGATCTGGGAATGGAAATCATCTCCGCTGGCTACGAATTTGCCCACCGTGACGATTACGAAGGCCGCAAAGTTCTGCCCTCGATCAAAGTGGACGCCGATAGCCGGAATATCGAGGAACTTCACGTCGAACCGGACCCGGAACGGTTCAAAGCTAGACGCACCCCGGAACAGCTCGCAGCTTTGGAAGCGGGAGGTTTTTCCTTCAAAGATTACGAAGGGATGATGGTGGAAATGAAGAAAGACACTCTCGTGATCGACGATATCAGCCATCACGAGATGGAAAAGCTCATCGAAATCTACCAGCCCGACATCATCGGCTCGGGAATCAAAGACAAGTTCGTGATCGAAAAAATGGGCGTGCCGTGCAAACAGCTTCACAGCTACGATTACAGCGGCCCTTATGCGGCTTTCAGTGGCGCGATTAACTTTTACCGTGAAGTAGACCGGATGCTCACCACCAAGGTGTGGAAGTTCCTCACACCGCCCTGGGAGAGGGACGCTCAATCCGCCGCCGCCCTTGTCCATGGCTCCAAATTGAACGGCGCGAAGAAAAACGGCGAAGCCAAGTCCTGGCGCAAACCGGCCTCATCGCCCGAAGAACTCTGAGTCCCTCCACCTCCAGCCCCCTCTGATTATGCTCGACGGAACCACTTCCACGATCAAGCCGCGTGAGGCGCTCCGGATCAATCCGGCCAAGACCTGCCAGCCTATCGGCGCCATGTATGCTGCGCTCGGCATTCATGGGTGCATGCCCCACAGCCACGGGTCGCAAGGCTGCTGCGCCTATCATCGCAGCCATCTCACCCGCCATTTCAAGGAACCCGTCGTTGCCACCTCCAGTTCCTTTACGGAGGGCGCGTCTGTCTTCGGCGGGCTCGCGAATATGACCCAAGCCCTGTCGAATATCTTTACCATCTACAATCCCAAGGTAGTCGCCGTCCACACCACCTGCCTGTCCGAGGTCATTGGCGATGATATTCCAATGATGATTAAGAAGGCCATCGAGGAAGGCATCATCCCAGAGGGCAAGGTGGTCATTCATGCCAACACGCCCAGCTTTGTCGGCTCACACGTCACCGGCTTTGCCAACATGGTCACGTCGATGGTGCGGTATCTGTCGGAGTCGAGCGGCAAAAGCGAAGCACAGCGGAGAGATGACGGACAATTGAATCTGATCCCTGGGTTCATCGATCCAGCCGACATGCGCGAATTGAAGCGGATCGTTCGCGAGATGGGCGTCAAAGCCATCCTCTTTCCCGATACGAGCGGCGTGCTGGATCTGCCCCAGGACGGACGCTACCGGATGTTCCCGCAAGGAGGAGCCACCGTCAGCGACATCCGGTCTACCGGCGACAGCCTGGGCACGATCGCCCTCGGCCATTTTGCGTCTCACCCAGCGGCGATCGAGTTGGATGAAAAATGCGGCGTGCCCTGCGCCTTCTTGGAATTACCCTACGGATTGACCAACACCGACCGGTTCATCCACGCCTTGCGCAACCACGGAGGTGTCGACGTCCCCGCCACGATCGGAGAAGAAAGGGGCCGCCTGCTGGACGCGATGAGCGACATGCACCAGTACTTTCACGGCAAACGCGTGGCGTTAGTCGGTGATCCCGATCACGTCATTGGGCTGACCCAGTTCCTGGTCGAATTGGACATGAAGCCTGCCTATGTCGTCACCGGGTCGCCCGGCAATCATTTCGAAAGCCGCGTCACTGAGCTCCTGGCCGGGCAGATGCCAGGCGCAATCGTCAAGCAGAACACGGACCTGTTCGCCCTGCACCAGTGGATCAAGAACGAGCCTGTCGATCTCATCATTGGCAACACCTACAGCAAATACATTTCCCGGGTCGAGAGTATCCCCTTTGTGCGTTTCGGATTTCCGGTGCTCGACCGGATGGGTCATCGTTACTTTCCCTCTGTGGGCTATACGGGCGCGCTCCGGCTCATGGAAAAGATCAACGACGCCCTGCTCGATGCCAAGGATCGCGATTGTGCCGAGGAAAACTTCGAACTGATCCAATAATCACCTATGAACATCAGCGCTCGCAACCAGCTCACCGGCACGGTCATCAAAATCAGCAGCGGCGCCATTAACGCGGAGGTGGTCATCGCGTTGCCCAGCGGCGAAGAGATGGTCTCCGTGATCACGAAAGCGTCCGTCCTAAAGCTTAAGCTCAAGAAAGGCTCGCCGGTCGTGGCTGTAATCAAGTCGTCGGATATCCTGCTAGCCGTCCCGTGCGGCCGGCAGGCCTGCCAATGCGGAAAATAGCCGAATGCAAAACGCCCCTCACCGCCCCCGGTTGCCGCAGAATCGAACCCGATCGCTATGCGAGAGGTCGGCGTGATCGACCTGCTCCCCGGTCGCGAGAAGCAGGTCCTCCAAACCGGTGACAGCCAACCGGCCGAGATGGCCTGCGAAAAGGCCAGTGTCGCCGGTTCGGTCAGCCAGCGCGCCTGTGTTTTTTGCGGGTCGCGGGTGGTCCTCTACCCCATTGCCGACGCACTCCATATTGTGCACGGCCCGGTCGGCTGCGCCGCTTACACCTGGGACATCCGGGGCGCTCTCTCGAGTGGGCCCGAGTTGCACCGGAACAGCTTTTCCACCGACCTCCAGGAAATGGACGTGATCTTCGGCGGGGAAAAGAAGCTCGAAGCAGGGCTCCTGGAATTAATCGGCCATCACCGACCCAAGGCCGCCTTCGTCTATTCCACCTGCATCGTCGGGCTGATTGGCGATGACGTCAGCGCGGTCTGCCGACGCGTTTCCGAAAGAACCAAGATCCCCGTGATCGGGGTGCATTCGGAGGGTTTCAAAGGCACAAAAAAGGATGGTTATCGCGCGGCCTGCGATGCGGTTTATCAACTGATTGGCACCGGCGACACGTCGGCGATCCGTCCTCATAGCATTAACATTCTGG
This sequence comes from Limisphaerales bacterium, assembly GCA_044225505.1. GTDB lineage: Bacteria > Verrucomicrobiota > Verrucomicrobiia > Limisphaerales > SIBE01 > JAXMHN01. The sequence continues at coordinate 6,948 of JBGAIN010000001.1, read as the reverse complement.
GCGAATTCAACCTCGCGGGGGAAACATGGGTCCTGCGGGATTACTACCGGAAGATAGGCATCGAGGTCGTTTCCTGCCTCACCGGCGATTCCAGGATCGACGAGATCCGACGCGCCCACGGCGCGAAATTGAATTTGGTCCAATGCTCCGGGTCGATGACCAGCCTCGCCAAGATGATGGAGCGGGATTACGGCATTCCCTTCAAGCGCGTTTCCTATTTCGGCATCGAGGATATGAGCGCAGCCCTCTACGACGCCGCCAAGCACTTCTCCGACGCACCGGAAATCCTCGCCCGGGCACAGAGCCTCGTCCGCGACGAGGTTGCCGCCATTTACCCGGAACTGTTGCGTTTTAAGCGAAAGCTGTCCGGCAAAAAGGTGGCGATCTACGTCGGGGGCTCTTTCAAGGCTTTTTCGCTGATGCGCGCCTTGCGCCTTATCGGCATGAAAACCGTCATCGTCGGTTCGCAAACGGGCGACCCAGAGGATTACCGTCAACTCCAGGAAATGGCGGATCCAGGCACGATCATCCTAGACGACTCAAATCCGCTCGAACTGGCGAAGTTCTGTTTAGAAAAGGATGTGGACCTCTTTATTGGGGGCGTCAAGGAACGCCCAATTGCCTACAAACTCGGCATCGGATTCTGCGATCATAACCACGAGCGGAAGGAACCTCTCGCGGGCTACATCGGCATGTTGAATTTTGCCAGGGAAGTCTACGCGAGCGTGTCCAGCCCCGTCTGGCAATTCGCGCCCCGCCGAGCGAACCGGAACCGGACGGACCGGTAGAACGCAAACGGTACTCCCGGGGACTCTTCCCCTCCGGGTCTTTTCCCCAACTCGCCGCCCAACCTGGCGCGTTCGACCGCCCCAACTACCCCGGTCCCGGCCCAAGCTCCTACCTTTCGGTGGCTTCCGAATCGAAACCTACGCAAATGTCGCCTTCACCCTCCGCTCGCAGAGCCCCTGGAATCAAGCGTCGCCCGGATTATATCCCATTTTTATTGGGGTTGCGGCTTGGCCTGGGAAGCCATTCCGGTCCGAGTCCAATTGGCATCCCGATTGCAAAGAGAGCAATGGCCGTGTTGAAAACAAACATTCACGAATCTTCGCCCGAGGCGGCTGATTGCACCGACGGCTGTGCCCATCCGGCGGATTGCCAAGGTCTGAATGGCTGCCCCTCCGCCAGCCAATCGCGTGCCGCCGTTGACGACCCGATCCGGGGCGATGATTGCGAGGAACCACGGTCGAAGCATTTCACCTCCACCCGCAACGCCTGCAAGCTCTGCACGCCCCTGGGAGCGTGCCTGGCTTTTCGCGGGGTGGAAGGTTGCATTCCGTTCCTGCACGGCTCCCAAGGTTGCTCCACGTATATCCGCCGTTATCTCATCAGCCACTTTCGAGAACCGATCGACATTGCCTCCTCAAATTTTCACGAGGAGAGCGCCATCTTCGGCGGCCGCAAGAATTTTTCGCAAGCGGCCTTGAACATCACCCGGCAGTACCAACCGCAGCTCATCGGTGCGGCCACCACGTGCCTGGCGGAAACAATCGGCGAGGACCTTGGGCAACTCATGCAGTCCTTCAGGGAACAGCACGGCGCCAACGCCACGGCTCCCATGGTCCATGTTTCCACCCCCAGTTACCGGGGAACGCATATTGACGGTTTTCATTCCGCCGTCCGCGAGCTGGTCGAACAGCTCGCCGAGCGCCAGTCTCCTTCTGGAAACCATCTGGCCATATTCCCGGGCATGGTTTCCACCGCGGACTTGCGGCATCTGAAGGAAATCCTGGCCGACTTTGGGTTGCCCTTCACGCTCCTGCCTGACTACTCCGAGACCATGGACGGCGCCACCTGGTCCGAATACGAAAAACTGCAATGCGGCGGCACGCCGATCGCCAAAATCCACGCACTCGGCTCCGCCCGGGGCACGATCGAGTTTGGCCGCGTGCTCCAGGGCATCAACACTGCCGGGACGGTGCTGCAGAACAAGTGGTCCATTCCTCGCCAGTTGCTCGGCCTTCCGTTGGGCATTCGCGAGAGCGATGCCTTCTTCAACGCCCTCGGCGAAATAGCCGGCTGCGACCTACCCGACAAGTACCAGCGAGAACGCGGGCGGCTGGTAGACAGTCTGATCGACGGGCACAAGTATGCCTTTGAAAAGCGGGCCATCGTTTTCGGAGAAGAAGACCTGGTCATTGGCTTGACCTCACTGCTCTGCGAAATCGGCGTGACCCCGGTCTTATGCGCCACGGGCGGCCGGAGCGGGCGGTTCCACGAATCGCTCCGCGCGGCTGCTCCGGAGCTCCCGGGCGAAGTGCTGGCCAGGGAGGGGTTTGATTTTGCGGAAATTGCCGAAGCAGCACCCGACCTCAAGCCGGACTTTCTCATCGGCAGCAGCAAAGGATACTCGATCGCGCGGCGGCTGAAGGTGCCTCTGATTCGAGTGGGATTCCCTATTCACGATCGCATCGGAGGCCAGCGGGTCCTGCACCTGGGCTACCGCGGGGCGCAAGAACTCTATGACCGGATCGTTAACGCTCTTCTTGAAGTGAAACAGGAACAATCTCCCGTCGGCTATAGCTACCTATGAACCCAGACGTTGACTTGGCTTTCGGCCCCTCGACTTCCCTGCCCCTGGAATTCAAGAATCATCCTTGCTTCAGCAAAGATGCGCACCAGAAGCACGGGCGGGTCCACTTGCCAGTGGCGCCACGCTGCAACATTCAGTGCAATTTCTGCAATCGCAAATACGATTGCATGAACGAAAGCCGCCCTGGCGTGACCAGCTCGGTACTCACCCCGCCACAGGCGCTCGCCTACTTGCGAGATGTGATGGTGAAGCAGCCAGAAATCGCCGTCATGGGAATAGCCGGCCCTGGAGATCCCTTTGCTAATCCCGAGGAGACCATGCAAACGCTGCGCCTGACTCGAAAACACTTTCCTAGATTGTTGCTCTGCGTCGCCACCAACGGGTTGAACGTAGCGCCCTACGTCGATGAAATGGCCGAACTCCAGGTCAGCCATGTCACGCTGACCATCAATGCCATCGATCCAGAAATCGGAGCTGAAATCTACGCTTGGATCCGGGACGGCAAACGACCCTTGCGCGGGACCGAGGGCGCGGCCCTCCTGGGTGCCCGCCAAATGGAAGCGTTGGTCAAACTCAAGGCGCGCGGAATCACCGTAAAGGTCAACACCATCATCATGCCCGGCGTCAACGATGACCATATTCCCGATATCGCACAAAAAGTGTCCACCTTGGGTGCGGACATCATGAACCTCATGCCGCTCGTCCCGGTCAAAGGTACGGCTTTTGAGGAGGTCCCTCCCCCGGATACACTCACCACGGCACGACTCCGCCTGCAGTGCGGGCAGTTGCTGCCGCAAATGACTCACTGCGCCCGATGCCGGGCGGATGCGGTTGGATTCGTCGGTGAGAGCATGACCACCGAACAGCAGGACGCCCTAAAACACTATGCCAGCGCGAGCTTGGATCCGGCCCAGGATGAGACACGACCCTATGTCGCCGTAGCCACCATGGAAGGCGCGTTGGTCAACCAGCATCTCGGCGAAGCTGACCGCTTCCTGATCTTTGAAAAGAATTCCGATCTCTCTGAGGGGTTTCACTTGCGCGAAATTCGTCCCGCTCCGTCCGAGGGCGGCGGCGACGCGCGCTGGGCCACGCTGGCTGCCACCTTGAAAGACTGCCGCGCGCTTCTCGTCAGTGCCGCAGGCCCGACTCCGATGAGAATTCTTACCCAACACGGCCTGCGAGTGTCAGAAATGGAGGGGGTAATTGATGAGGGCTTGAGCGCTATTTACGCAAATCAACCCATTCCGACCGCCATGAAACGGCGCTTCACCAGTTGCGGCGCGGGCGTGACCTGCAAAGGCACGGGCACGGGCTGCGGCTAGGAACAATGACTCCAGCATCTCTATGTCACCCGAACTGATCCTCTATGTGGAAAAGCAGGCGAACCACGAACTGCAGGCCGCCCGGGATTATCCCGCCCACGTCCTGCTCCACTGGTTCATTCGCGAGCAGGTCGAAGAAGAAGCCTGGTCCGACAAACTCCTCGTCAAAGTCCGCGAAGCGACCTGCGCCGGCGCTCTTCTCAATCCAGACCGTTACATAACCCAAATCCTATCCAGCGACTCCATCGAGACTTGATCGGACGGAGTCGGTTCCGCAGTTCCACCCATCCCCCCATATCCATGAGCAAACCCAGTCATCATATCTTCGTGTGCGGTAGTTACCGCCCCGCCGGTGCCGCCGGTGTCTGTCATAAAAAGGAATCCTCTCGCCTCCTCCAACACCTCACTATCGAAGCGCAGGATCGCGGTCTCGCTGACGTGATGATTTCCAGCACCGGATGCCTGAACCTGTGCGACAGTGGGCCGGTCATCGTCGTCTACCCCGAGAATTTGTGGTACCAACATGCCACCCTCGAGACGGCTGAGGCGATTCTGGACAGTTTGGAAGAAAAGGCCGCTCTCCCGCCCGCCACCCTGTTTGCTTGAACCCACGCGCCGTCCATCTCATTGATACCACCCTGCGTGACGGCGAACAGGCCGCGGGCGTGGCATTCTCGCGGACCGAGAAAATTGCCATCGCCGTCGCTTTGGCCCAAGCCCGGTTGCCCGAACTCGAGATTGGGATCCCCGCCATGGGCCAGTCAGAGATAGACGATATCAACGCCGTCAGCGACCGGGTCACCGGCATTCGGCTCACGACCTGGTCCCGCGCCACCCGGCGAGACTTGAAGGCCGCCACCCAGTGCCGGGTTCATGGCGCGCATTTTTCCTTGCCCGTTTCTGAGATCCATCTCCGGGCTTGGAAAAAGACCCGAGACTGGGTTTTGCAGACGCTGGCCGAATTGGCCGGAGAGTTTCGCGGGAACTTCCAGTTCTTGTCGGTTGGCGCCCAGGACGCCTCCCGGGCGGATCGTTCGTTTCTGATCGATTTCGCTCAGCAAGCGGAGGTAGCTGGGCTGGATCGCCTAAGAATCGCTGACACCGTCGGTATGCTCAATCCGTTGCAAACCTCGGAGCTCTTTGTCGCCCTTCGCTCGGGGGTGCCTGGATTGCCCTTGGAATTCCACGGACACAATGATCTTGGGATGGCAACGGCCAACACGATCGCGGCCCTTGGCTCCGGCGCCGACGCCGCCAGCGTCACGGTAAATGGACTCGGCGAGCGTGCCGGCAACGCGGCTCTGGACGAGGTGGTCATGGCCGCAAAATTGACGTTGCGAGTCGAACCCGGCGTCGATGCCAGACAGCTCTCCTCGCTCAGCCGCCTGGTTGCCCTTGCTTCCGGACGTCCTCTGGCGCCGGAGAAACCTGTCACTGGCCACGCCATCTTCCGTCACGAATCGGGGATTCACTGCAGCGGTCTTCTCCAATCCCCTGACACGTATGAACCCTTCCCGGCCGAGACCGTCGGCCACTCGCCCACCGAAATGTTGTTGGGCCGGCACTCCAGCACCCGACTGCTCCGGGAAAAGCTGGAGCGCCTGAACATCGAGTTGCCCCCTCCGTTGCTGCCGGCGCTGCTGGAGACCGTCCAGCACTGCGCGGCCGTTCTCAAACGCTCCATCTCGGACGCGAACCTTCAATCTCTGGCCGGCGATCTCAGAAAACACCATGGCCTTCCTCCTTTATAAGAAAACGTATTGCGCGAGCACGGTTCTTTACGAAAAGGACCAGTCCCTAAAACTCGGAGGGCGCGGCGGTTTGATCGCCCGGCAGGTTCAAAAGCTCGGCGCCGTCGGCGCGGAACACTGGAAACTGGAAGTGGCCGATTTACTCGACCTGGCGGGATTGTCGGCGGCGGACGAGAACTACGGTGTCGTGTTTGATGCCGCCGGATCCGATGCAAACAACGTATGCCTCTACGAATTGTCCCGCCTTCACGGAAGCTGCCGGGACACTTCCACCCAGTTGGCGTTGGATTTTACGGTTCTGGTCGATCAATCAGTCGGTGGGGACGTCAAGACATTTACTCAGAAGTTCGAGATTTCCAAGTCCGCCCGACTCCGGGTGCTCTGCGAAATGCTTGCCCTCACTGGTGGACCCGGGGGCGGCGACTGGAAGTGGGCGGCAACGTCCCTGCAACTGGGCGCAACGTTGGTGCAGCCGGTGGCCTGCTCAAGATAGAATGAGCTCAGGTTGAGCGTCATCGCTCGAGTTTCTTACGTATGGCCTCCAGCCATTCGATCTCCAGCCATGATTCCTCTCGGCTCCGTCATCAGAGCGTCCGCTTCGTCTCGGCACAAAGTCAGAAGAAGCCCGGCTGCGATTCGGCTGCAGGCCGAGCGGCCGAGCTGATGAAACGGAATGTCCTTGCTATTTCAGATGGAGACCAACTCTCGCGCGCCTGGTCCCGAGACTCGCTCTACGAAGTCGGCGCGCTCCGCCACTCCGTCCTTGTCCAGCGTATCAGCAGCAATCCAACCGCTCATCAGCACCATCGGCATACCAGGGCCGGGATGGGCCGCGCCGCCCGCGAGGTAAAGGCCGCGCAGGTCGGGCGAACGATTGCCAGGCTTGAAGGCACCGAGAAATTTCCCGTGGCTAGCGAGGCCGTAAATGGCACCGTTTAAGACGTGATAGCGGTCGTGGATGTCTTGCGGCGTGAGCGTGCGTTCGAAGACGATGCGCTGTTCGATGTCCGGCATCTGACCGGTCGTCTTGAGCTTCTCGATGATCGTCTTGCGATACGCCGGGAGCATCTTCTTCCAGTCGTGATGCGGCCGCAGATAAGACGTGTGGACGAGGACGTAGAGTGCTTCGCCGCCTGCAGGGGCGGTGCCTGGTTCGCTACACGAGGTCGCGGCGAGGTAGCAGGTTGGATCGGGTGCGGGCTCGCCCCTTTTATAGATCCACTCGAACTCCTCGTGCGGATCGCGGCTGAAAACGAAGTCGTGATGCGCGAGATGATCG
>JBGAIN010000128.1:0-23999 GCA_044225505.1 Limisphaerales bacterium | reverse complement strand
CCGAGCGTCCGCCCGGAATGAACCGCGGAATACGCAGAATACGCGGAAATGAATAGGTCTAATGGTTACCCATTTGATCCACGCCGTTCCGGCAGGAAGCTGCCAAACCTAACTTCCACTATTCGGGGTGGGGCGGATGGGTAAGTAGTTGGTAATCAGTCCGGCCATCGAAAAGGTCTGCACTCCACGGACTCATGGACCAGTTTGCCCGATCCGGTGATGCGCGGAGGTGGTTGCTCCGGTAGCGTGAGTTTCATCTGATCGAGTAAGACTTGAAGTTCCTTCTCCGATTGGGTGCAGCGCGGCAGGATCACGTGACGGCCATCGGTCGTTGGCAGATGCACGTCGATCATTTGCACCGCCGCAAATTTTTCCAACACCGATCGCGGCGTCAGCCCGGGGCCAGATCACGCAGCCATCGACGCAAGGTCACGTGCAAGCAATACGCGAGGAATGCCACGAAAATATGCGCTTCCACCCGATCCTCTCTTTGATGGTGATTTGTGCATCAAGCGACATCCGCGTGGAGTTGGACCGAACGACGAAAGCGAACGACAGCGGCGTCCGCGACGAGCCGAATCTTGGAGCGCTGCCTCGCCGCTGCTCGGTTCACTGCCGGGTTAGCGCTCATTTCCGGCTGCGTTCGGAGTCGGGGTCGCTATCGGCATCGGTATCGTTCCTGAAATCACTGTAATCATCCGACGCCTCGCTGGGTCTCGGCGCTAAAGCGCCCGACCTATTTTCATTCATGCCTCCGGCATGTCCCTCTTGGCTAGGACACGCGGGCGAGAGACTTAACCGTTGCCTTATCAGGGATCCCACTCTACTGAAAACAGCAAAGAACCGTCCTCACCTCTCCATCCATACTGAAAACGCCGAGCCCAAGAACGCCCGCGAGCCCGTTCGTTAACGTTAGCAAATCCACCAAGATCCTCCCCCGCAAAAGTTTGCCTCGGTGACACGAAACCCCAAACCCCACGAACTCGTCGCCGTTTACGGAATGGTTGAGAACGCCTGCTCGAGCGAAATGTCTCACATGCCAGGAGCAATTGCTCTTGGATATCGTTGCGCCGCTAAAGCGCGCGTTGAGGGGCGGTGCAACTCAAATCCTTGCCGCACCATCCCAGTTTACGCCTTCTGCAGGCTGGTAACAAATTGTTGACAGGGTGTGAAACAAATCGCGGTGGCCTAGCCGTTTTGGGAACGGACCGGCCCCAAGTCGCTGATGTGGTGGAATGTCGCTCTTCTGCGCGGTCCCCGATCTCGTTCTGGCGTTGCGACTTACGAGCTCGTCCGCAATTTGCGGACAGATGGGGCGCGGTCCGTCTTATTGGGTCTGATTTAAGTCGGCACAGATGATTTCGCGATCATTTCTGACGTAAACGGACCGGTTGGCAAAGGCCGGATGTGTCCAGACGACGTCTCGGCCCGCGTCACGATTCGTCGGTTCGAGCAGATGGGCGCGGCTGATCTCCTCGTAACCTTTGGGGGTCAAGCGAGCGATGATCAGGTCTCCTTTCTCGTTGAAGAGGAAGAATCGGTCTCCATTTTTGACGAGAAAGGCATTCCCCCAACGTGTTTCCTTGCCGTCTGACGTTGTCGCTTGCAACGTTTCCCAGAGGCGATCTCCGGTCTCGGCCTTCAAACAGCGGAGCTGCCCATAGCTGCACACGCCATAGATGTAGCCGTCCTCGAGGAAAGGAGTCGGAATGATACTATGCAGTCCGTCGGTGTCCCGCTCGCTTACTTTCTTGCTTCGCCAGATCGGAGTGGCGGCCGGTTTGGACGGATCCAAGCGCAAGGCGAGCGAGCCGTTATAAAACGTCGTCAGGAATAGGATGTCCCCTAGCTGCCGCGGCGTCGCCACGGATAACCCGGCATTCGAAGGGAAGGGGTGAGTCCAGTAAACTTTGCCTGTTTCCGGATCGAGCGAATTCACGGATTCGGGGTTCCAAATGATCAGTTGCGATTTACCTCCAGCGTTGATCAGAGTGGGCGGTGCATAGCCCGGTTCCTTGGCCGAAAGCGCGCGCCACAGTTCCTTGCCCGTCTCCTTGTCAAATGCCACGACAGTGGTTCCTTCTCCGCCCACCAGACAGATCAGGCGATTACCGTCAAGAAGAGGGGATGCAGAAAATCCCCACAACGGCGTCTTGGTTCCGAAATCCTTTTTCAGGTCGCGCTCCCAGCGCACCGCTCCTGAATCCGCGGCCAGGCAGAAGAGGTTACCTTCTGCGCCGAGCATGTAGACTTTGCCTTCGCTCACGAGCGGAGTCACGCGTGGGCCGGCGGCGTAACTCATGGTGTAGGGACAGTCATAAGCGTGGGTCCAGAGCACCCTCCCGTCGCGTTCATCCAAGCAAAGCAGACGTTCCATCCCTGGAATTGAGCTCCGGTCAAATGGATTCGCCGGCGCAGCCGCGCCGGTCGCGAGTTGGCGATCAGCAACGAAGACTTTGCCTTGAGCGACAGCGGGACCGCTATATCCCGCGCCAATGACCGTGCGCCAGCGAATCGTTGGGCCTTTCGCTGGAAACGTTTGCAGAATGCCCGATTCGCGCCAGACACCGTCGCGTTTGGGTCCAAGCCACTGCGGCCAGTCATCACTTCGAGAGGAAATCAGGACGCTGCCCAGCAACGCGGTGTAACCGAGCGATCGGATAACGGAACGGGTGACACAAGCCATAGCCCGGAATGGTATGGACTGACGCGTTGATTGGAAGCGGAAAGGCGATGGGCATGGCTCCGCCAAAACTTTCCAAGCGGATCCGATTATAACCGTGAGCTAACCAGGCTCGGTTTACACGCCGACTCCGCGGTCGGCACGTTTCGTTGGTTTTGCGGTGAGTTGCGGGACTGTGTAACGGCTTGCGGCCGCGTCGCGTAATGTCTCCAGCAGCACGCGCCGGCATTGCCAAGCCCAAGCGGCGGGTGCCACGCCAAACGCCAAGAGGCTCAACAAGCCAAGCCACCGCGGGTCGCTATCCCACTTGGCGACGCTCGAGACCAAATAGATCAGCCAAAGGGCAAATCCGGGAACTCCCAGCGTTTGCAGAACGGCTACGCCCGCAGCTTCTCCGGCCGTTCGGGCTACTAACGCTCTCCGCATCGCCGCCCAGCAGAGGGCCACCACGATGAGGGGCGCCAGCGTCAGGCTCGCGGACCAGAGCACCAGCCACGCGGGGCGATCTTCCGGGTCGAGCATCCCGCCGAACCCAAATGTGAGATAGCCCGAGGCCATTAGAACCAGTCCGACTAGCAGGACGATGCCAAAGGGCAGGGCGAACTGGCGCTTCAAGGCGAGCCACTGCCCTCGAGTAATGTCCCGCGGAGCCAAGGGCGTGCATAAGAGTAGTTCGAGCGCTCCACTATTCCTATCTTCCACCAAGCGCCGGCTCGCTTCTCTTGGGACAATTCCTAGAAACGCGGTCAGCCACGTCACTCCGATGGCGATGGCCATCACAATGAGAATGTTGATTCCTCGGACAACAAACGAAAGCCAGGTGATCCATCCCCAAAAAAGGCCTGTCCCCAGCAGCAATAACCAAAGCCTGACCTGCGGTAGGGTTTCCCGATTCGCCAGCCACAGGAATGGGTTTTGATTGAGGAGCCGGGTTCGCACGGTTTGCCGGCGCTCCGACGAAACGAGCGGGCGAACGGTCCACCATCGCCCGCTCCGCGTGCGGGGATGTCGGCCCGCTTGCCAACGCGTCGCCGCCGGCAGCAGCAGCCCCGCTGCGATTAACATTCCCCATCCGATCAAATGGGTTGTCGCCAGTTCGAGCCAAAAGACGTAAGGCCGCACCCCAGCCAAGGTTCCGCCAATATGAGTCAGCGGCGCGCCTGGATTCAAAAACTGGAGCGCAATCATGATCGTTTGGATGGGCCCTGCCGGGAGCAGAACTCCGAGCGGCGTGGAATAAATCAGCACCGGCGAAAACAGGCAGAAGCAGATCGTTGTCATCTTCGCGCCGTCGCCGAGGACGGAGAACAAAAGGCCCGCCGCCAGGGCGAAGAACAACACGTTCAAACTGCCCAGCGCCACCAGCCAAAGCTCTGCGCCTGTAATGCCCATGGCGAGCAGGGGAAGGATCAAGGCTGGGGCTGTGGCGAGGAGCGTGGACAGCTCAAGGGCCAGCGCTTGGACGAGTTTGCTGAAAATGATGTTCCTTCCCGTCAGGTGGGTCAGGAGGAGCAGCGGCAATGTGCCTTCACGGCGTTCCGCGGTCAGAAGCACGGCCGCCCGATTCAGGCCTACGATAAACAACAACAGCGGCGCAAGACCGGCCACCGGGATGGAATTCAGGAAGCTCGTCACATTGAAACCGCCCGCTTGCCGTTCGGCCACCGCGAGCGCCATCAGTACGACACTGCTCGTGCCTGCTGCACCTAAGCGTGATTTGTGAAGCCGGCCGCTGCGCAACTCGGACCGCAAATCGCGCACGACAATCGGCATGGCATTGATTAAGGGCATCGTGTTCGCATCAACCTCGAGCGCGCTCGCGCCGCCCGAGGACTTAGACGGTTATCATTGGCATTCGTCCTGTCCAGCGTGAGAGTTCGGCAGGGGTGATTTTCATTTGGGATAACTGTGCAACTGTGTCCAAATAGGCTATTCGGGACAGACGCGGGTGCCCATTGCGGTCAATCTCGGCGGGGTGGTGCGATTGCGGCGCGGAGAGGAAATCTGTAGGGGTCTACAGCACTCCAAAACTTGTCGGAGCGCAGGGCATTAATGTATTGCGCGGCAGCGTCTTGGAGTGCGGCAGACCTCTGCCGTTTTGCCGGGTGAACGCGGTTGCCGGTGCCTTTTCGACGGTTTGTCGCGGGATCGGGAACAGGCTTGCGGTTGGGCCCGGTTAATTCCAGATTTCTCGCCACCACGTGTTCGATCTATCCATAAGTCCATCGGCCAACGCCGCCGAGTCACGAATTCGGAGTGCCCTGTGGCGTGTCCTGCCTATCCTCGCGCTGTTGGCCAGCGCAGCCCGGGCGGCACGGCGGCAACCTTGAGCAACGACGAGAGTGCGGCGGAGAGCCTGGCGGCCCGCATTGAGCGCGGCGCGCTCTACGCCAAGGCCGCGTGCCAGCAGTGTCACTTGTTTCCGGACCCGAGCCTCCTCGATCGGAAGAGTTGGCAGAATTCTGTCCTGCCCAAGATGATGCTCTATCTTGGGTTGTCGACGTTGGATCAGGTCAAAGTTCAAGAGCCGGAGTTGGTTAAAGCGTCGGGGATTCTGCCGTTGGGGCCCCGCATTCCGCGCGACTATTGGGCGCCTATAGTGGCTTACTATCTCCATAACGCACCGGAGCAGGCTCTGCCTCAAGATCCAAAAGTACCTGTAACCACCGAGTTAAAACAGTTTCGCGTTGACCCACCCAAGTTTCGGCGCGATCCACCGCTCACGACTCTCGTGAAGATCGATGAGGCGGAGCGACGGATTTACGTGGCCGATGCGCAAGCGCAGACGTTGGACATCCTCAATTCGGACGGAGCTGTGCAACAGTCGGTGGAAGTCGGGAACATTCCTGTCGCGCTGCAAAAGACCGAACGCGGGCTCTACCTCACGTGCATCGGCCATTTCTTCCCCTCGGAGAAGAAACAAGGTCAGATCATTTTGTTGGAAAAGTCGCGTGCCGGATATCAGCGCAAGGTGATCCTGGGCGACTTGCCGCGCGTTTCCGACTTGAAGTTCGGCGATTTCAACGGCGATGGGAAAACCGATTTCGTGCTGTCGATGTTCGGCTATCTCAGCGGCCGGTTATCCTGGTTTGAGAATCTGGATCACGACCAATATCGCGAACATGTGTTAATTCCCAAAGCAGGCGCCATGCAAACGTGGGTGCGGGATTTCAACGGAGACGGCACATCGGATATCATGGCCTTGTTCGGCCAAGAAAACGACGGGGTTTTGATGTTATCCAACGATCCCAAAAACCCAGGGACGTTCGACACTCACGAACTGATCCGCAAACCGCCCGCCTTTGGACCCGATTACTTTGAACTGGCGGACTTCAACAAAGATGGGTTGATGGACTTGCTATTGGTGAACGGCGACGGCGCGGACTTCGTCCAGCCCCCTAAAAAGTATCATGGCGTTCGCATCTATCTGAATCGGGGCCAGAATCGGTTTGAAGAAGCCTACTTTTTCCCGTTGAACGGGGCATTTAAAGCCGTGGCTAGAGACTTCGATAACGACGGCGACTTGGATATTGCCGCAATCTCCTTTTTTCCAGACTACGCCTCGCGTCCTATGGAAAGCTTTGTTTATCTAGAGAACCAAGGAGACATGAAGTTCACCGCGGCAACCTTCCCGCAATGCCTCTCGGGCCGCTGGCTGACGATGGACGCCGGAGATGTCGATGGCGACGGCGATCTCGATTTGGTTTTGGGTTCGCTCGTGAACATGCCCGGGAGCCCAGTGCCCGAGCGGCTGCAAACCCTGTGGAACACGCGCGGACCGTCCGTTTTGGTGTTGAAGAACACGCTCCATCCGTGATTGGGTCTAAGGACCACGCCAGATTGGAAAGATTATGAGATGTGCATTGATCGTCAGCTTGCTTTTAACCCTCGTCTCGATTGCGGCCGCCGAACCGAATCTCGAAACCCCTGCGACCGACTGGACCGGCTTCAGGTCGATCCGCAGCTTTGGCGTTCGTGCGACCAACAGCGCCGCGCAAAACCGAGACAATCTCCAGAAAGCAATCGATTGGGCATCGGAGCGCGGAGCGAGCCTGTTCGTCGATCCGTCGGATGACCCTTATCCAGTCGCGAGCGGCCTGGTCTTGAAACGAAACGTCAGCCTGGTCGGAGTGCATGGCCCGACGGGACGGGGCACGAGGCACCCGGCTAAACCCCAACCGGTGGGAAGCGTCTTCCAGATCCAGGACGATGCGCAACCGTTCATCACCGTCGAAGCGGCCACCCAGTTGCGGGGGGTGCAGTTTTGGTATCCGGATCAGACGTTGAGCGATCCTGCCAAGATCATTCATTACCCGCCCACCATCCGAACGTCGCAAACGCAGATGGCTCAAGGCGTCACGCTCTCCTGCCTCACCTTTTACGGTGAATACATCGCCATGGACTTCAATGCGCCGCGAACCCAGCCTTGCGAGCAGATCTTAATCGAGCATTGCTACGGATACCCTCTCAGCGGCGAATTCGTTCGCATCGATTATTGCTACGACATCCCGCGCGTCCTCCATTGCCATTTGAATCCTTCCAATCAGCGTTTCATCAAAGGTGGCTACCACCGCTCGGTGGTTGATGCCGTCGTTGCGAACGGTACGTTCGCCTTCGCCATCAACCACACGGACAACGCCGTGTTGATGGACGTGTTCACGTTCGGGACCTACGGAGGCGTCTATTTCGGACCTGCGACCTATGGTCAACTCACCAGCTTCAATCTCGACTGTGTGACCGTCGGGATCCACAAAATGGGCGACGGAACCTTTAATAGGAATTGGCAAGTCTCTCAGGGTTCCATCATTGCGAACACCGGCGCGAAGCTCGAAGATATTCATCCGATTATTGTTGAGGGGCAGGGGCACCTTGCCCTGGCCAATGTCGAGGCCTTCTCCGGCGGCAACGGCGCCCTCAGCACGTTTGGTAAATCGCAGGACTTCCTCCTGGTCCGTGGGAGCAAACGTCTGACCATCTCCGCGGTTGGTTGTCGCATGCGGAATTACGTCGCTGATTTTCCGATCACTTGCCTCAACACGAACGCCATCATCCAAGCTGGCTTTTGCATCGATAAAGGGGAGCAGCCCTTCAATTGGAGTTACCCAACTGCGACGCACTGAGTTGGAATGGAAGCGGGCGGAGCGCCTGCCGCGTCGTTTGGCCCCACGTCGCCCATCGAGCGACCGGTCGAGAACCTTCCCGAATGTTTCGGTTAGGCGTCGACCACCCTTCGCTCTGCATTCGTTGACGGCCTAATCCCCATCGAAACCTGATCGAAGGCTGATCGAAGGCTGATCGAAGGCTGATCGAAGGCTGATCGAAGGCTGATCGAAGGCTGCGCGGAGATTGAACATCGATTTCGCAGATGTTCAATGCCCAGAGTCCAAAGGGGGGGCAAGAGCGCTCCAAGACGCTATCGCGCAACGAGTAAGCTACTATGCTTCGCCAGATTTTGGAGTGCGCCAGACCTCTGGCGCTTTTCCGTAAGCGCCAGCCAAGACGGCTGCCGGACGGAGGAGCAGGCGCACGAGCACGATCAGGCGCGTCGCTTCATCGTTCCGCTCCGAAGTCGACACCCTATCCGAGGGCCTATACCGTAACTGCGAGTGTGAAACCGTTAACCTCCTATACCTGCAAGTTGAACGATGGCCAGGCGACGGCCCTGCATGTCTGGCTGCGGAATCATGAGTATGAATTTAGTCAGGTGCCGTACGCCCGGTTTGCAGCCGGCAAGGAAAAGGTAAATGTAGTCTTTTACGAGAGCGGAAAACTGGTCGTGCAAGGGAAGGGGACCCAGGAATTCGTGGAGTTTGTCCTTGAGCCGCAGATCCTGCAAGAGGCCCGCCTCGGGTACGAAGCGGTGCTCGACCCGGAGCGGAACTTGCCTCGCCTCGGCGTCGACGAAAGTGGCAAGGGCGATTTCTTCGGTCCGCTTTGTGTCGCTGGAGTCTACGTCAACCAGTCCGTCGTTGAAGCTTGGAAGGATTTGGGAGTGCGCGACTCGAAGCATATTTCCAGTGACAAGAAGATCGCGGATCTGGCGGAGGCCATTCGCAAAACGCCAGGGTGTGTCACGACCGTCGTGCCGATCGGCAACGAAGCGTATAATCGGCTCTACACGAAAATGCGCAGCGTCAACACGCTCCTGGCTTGGGGGCATGCGCGTGTGATCGAGAACCTGCTGCAAGCGCGAGGCCGGATGGATCCCTTGCCCGTGCGGGCGATCAGCGATCAATTTGCGAGCAACAAAGAGACGGTGGCCAAAGCGCTCATGGCACTGGGCCGCGATCTCGAACTCATTCAACGGCACAAAGCGGAATCGGACCTGGCGGTGGCCGCGGCGTCGATCCTGGCCCGGCACGAATTTGTGACTCGGTTACGGGAAGCGGGTAAGCGCTACGAGATGGTGTTTCCCAAGGGCGCTTCGGCGGCGGTCGACGCGGCGGCAAAAGAGTTTGTGACGAAGTTCGGGGCAGCCGAGTTGAGTCAAGTGTCCAAGCTTCATTTCCGAACGGCGTTGCGGGCGCAGGGGTTGCCGGAACCCCCCAAGGTGGAATGGCGTTCACGCAAGTCAACGAGCGGCGGGTAGAACCTGGCTGGCCGGGTCGCGTTGCCACAACGCGGCATAGAGGAGCCCGTGATTGAAGATTTGTTTCTTTGTCAGGCGAAAACCAGCCTGTTCAAGAAACGGGTCGGGTGCCGTTAGCGCCGTCGCTTCCAGTGCGGTCGCCCAGTGAAAAAAGCCATACGCTATTTTCAGGATAATCCGTGCGCGCAGCCGCTGCCATCCAGCGGCCGGTTGCCGGAAATCGGAGATGACCCAAAGTGCCGAAGGACTGGCGGCGCGGACCGTATTTGAGATCAGCTCTGCCAAAGGGGAGGCAGGGAAGCAATCGAGAAAGAAATGGGATGCGATCCAATCGAAGGGAGCCGATGCCGAAGTCCAAGCGAGTGCATCCGCGCAAACAAACGTGACTCGCTCTTCTGGGAGTCCAGCGGCGGCCAGACTCTGGCGGGCGGCCGCGAGCATGGGAGCACTGGCGTCCACACACGTCACCTCGACGCTGGGGTTCAAGCGGAGCAGTTCGACCAGATATCGCCCGGGCCCATCACCGAGCAGGAGGGCACGCTGGGCTTGGGCGGCTTCGCGCAAATACGCGGTGCGGCACTGGTGTAGGAGAGGTCCAGCGATGACGTTCTCCATCCATCGGTAATAAGGAGCGATCCGGTCAAAGCTCATGAGCGATGAGCGTTTCGCGATTCCACCAGAGCCAGGCGATCAGGCCGCCGATCCAGTAACAGACGGTGTCGCGCCAGTCTCCGACCGTCGAGTGGATGAGTTTTGGTCCCCACCATTCAAACAGGACGGACCAGAGGACGAGGTGAGAGCCGACTTCCCAAAGGGTCGGTGGCGTGTCCGCCCGCCAATGACACCGCCGATGGAACCAGAGCACGAGCGGCAATGCGCACGGGATGAGCCAGAGATCATTGAAATAGCCGTGCAGAAAAGCGTTCCGAAAATGAGGTTTGAGAACGCATCGGTTGAGTAGATACGCGGCGCATCCGATCAGGAACAGCCGATCGGTCCAGAACCCGAACCGTTTCACAGCAAGGCCAGAATCAATAGCCCAGCCCCAAGCGCGAACACCAGTTTGATAAGGAATGTGATCATACGGGCACGTTCAACGAACTGAACGAATGAAGGAAGTAGTAGCACATTTCGAGACAAAACGCTTCTCCGTCGCTGCCCCGCCCGCAGCCAATCCCTCGCCTCGGGCACTCGGACGAACCTTCGGGCGCGCCACGAACCCTGGAGCTTTGCCAAAAGAAGGTTGTCAATCGCCAGGGTATTTGAGTCATGATGGATTCATGCCAAAGTCCTGGCTGCGAGTAAGTCTACGATACTTTTGTCTTTGGGGCGTTGGAGCTCTCCTGTGCGTGCAGGCCGCACTTGCTCAGGGGATTCCCGGGGCGTTGGACACCACCTTCCAGCCAGATAGTGCGGCGGTGGGGTTGAACATCCTCCGATCCTTGCCGGACGGAAGCGTCCTGGCGGCGGGGAATAGTTCGAAAATCGTCCGGCTGCGGCCTGACGGCTCGATCGATAGCAGCTTCCACGCGGAGCTGGCGGCCGACTTCCAACTTTGGGAGGTGATGCCGCAACCGAACGGTCAACTGCTCGTTGCCGGGAGTTCGGTGGCTGAGAATCTAATCCGCTTAAACGCCGACGGGACTCGCGATACAAACTTTCCTGCGGTTGTGGCTCCTGGCGTTCAGTCCCTGGGGTTGCAAGGGGAGAACGTGCTGCTCAGTGGGACGCTTTCGAGTGTTCAAGGGGTTCAGCAAGACCGACTCGCGCGCATCACGAAGGAGGGAGTCATCGACTCCAGCTTCATGCCGCAGTTTGCATCGCAAACCAACCCGCCAACCGCTCTCGAGATCATGGATGACGGGCGCGTGGTGCTGGCATTCTCCCCTTTCCAGGAGACGCTGCCGGCGGCGCGGGTCATTCGACTGAATCCAAATGGGGAGATCGATCCGACCTTTACACCGTTTCTACCAACCCCAGCCAGGCCAAGACTGACCGAAGACTTCCTGGGCGGTTTACGGATCGATAAGAGCGGTGGGATCCTCGTTTTTGGCAGTTTGAACGTTGGCGCGAACACCGGCATCTTTCGGCTGAATTCGGACGGTTCTTTCGACTCCGGATTCCGCGCGTCCGTTGCTCCCGAGACCGCGCTCGTGAGACAAGCGAGGGTGCAGTCCGATGGAAAGATCGTGATTGCGGGCACCTTCCAATCGGTCAACGGTGAGTCTCGGGCGGGACTTGCACGCCTTTTCCCTAACGGCGAGGTCGACGAGACTTTTGTCCCGGGATTCGCTCCGAACAACCAGTTGACCGACTTGGCGATTCAGCCGAGTGGTCACGTCGTGGTCGCTGGTTACCTGGAGGCGGGGAACTCGTATTTGCTCCGCTTGTTTGGAGGGGACCCAGCGCCAGCGTTGCCGGAGATTCTGCTGGCTCCAGAGGCGCTTGCCCTTAACGTCGGACAAACAGGCACACTGTCTGTTCAGGTCCGAAGCGCCACCCTCCCGACCTATCAATGGCAGAAAGCAGGGGAAGATCTTGCGGGCGCGACGAACAATACGTTGTCTTTTCGTAGCGTGACCTCCGACGATGCCGGTGAGTACCAGGTGATCGTCCGCAACCAGGTCGGTGCTGTGACCAGTCCGACGGTGACAATCACCGTCCATCCAGCCGCAACCACGCCAGGGATGCTCGACTTAAGCTTTGATCCGGGATTGGGCGCGGACGGCGAAGTGACCGCGATGGCCGTGCAGTCCGATGGCCGAATCCTGATCGCGGGTGGATTTCAGCATGTGCAAGGCGTGGCGCGGCGTGGGATCGCGAGGCTCCGCGCTGATGGGCAGTTGGACTTCACATTTGACCCGGGGACAGGGTTTGAATTTGTATCCCATCTTCGTCCACCGTCCCTGGTAACCGAACCGTTTGCCTTGTTTACTCTGCTGGCCGAGCAACTGGACGGGCACATTATGGCGGCCGGTTACTTCACCAACTATAACGGCGTGGCGCGTCCTGGCTTGGTTCGGATGGAATCGGATGGGAGAATCGACGCGAATTACGTTCCACCGGCCGATGTCGAGGGCGCTGTCTTGTTACTGGGGGATGGGCGAGTGCTCACTCGCCGTCCGGGAGTGCTGCTAAACGCCGACGGCACGCGGGATTCAAGCTTCAAACCACCCTTGGAACTGCAAGGTGTGCCAGGCCCGTTGCTGGATCTCACCGCGGGATCGGTCACGGCCAACGGAGATTGGCTCATCTCAGGACTGACAACCATCAACGTGGGCGGCTTCAATAGTCCATTCAATTTCCTGCTTCGCTTGCGTCCGGACGGGTCGAAAGCGCGCGGGTTCCTGGCGGAGGAAGCGTTTCAAATAGCCTTTGAACTTCCTGATCGGCGAATCGTGACGGGCGCCATTCAGATTGGACCCTACGCGCATTCGGGCGGTGGTTTGGCGTTACTTCTGCCGGACGGGGCCGTCGATACAAACGTAGTCAACGGGAGAGTGGCCGCGAATGCCGTGGAGACCTTTGCGTTGCAGCCCAACGGTAAAATCCTGGTTGCGTCCGGCAGCTCCTACGATTCGCAGGGCACCTTCCACGCTCCCTCGTTCTACCGAATGCACCCGGATGGCCGACCGGATTCCCGATTTGCGACGACCACCCCGGCGAACACCATTCAAGCTATTGCCGTGCAGCCGGATGGCAATATCCTCGTGGGTGGAACCTTTACCAACCTTCAAGGCGTGGTCCGGAGTCGAATTGCCCGATTCATTGGAGGAGAACCGTTAGCTCCGCCGGACATCTTGTTCCCGCCGGTCGGCGGGATTGCCGCCATCGGCCAGAGCATCGCGCTGACGGTCCGGGTCGCAGCGAACCCGGCGCCAATCTATCAATGGCTCTGGAACGGTCAGCCACTGTCGCAGGCTACCAATGCCACCCTCGTCCTGCCGAACCTCACCAGCACAAATAGGGGGGATTACTCTGTCTTCGTATCGAATAGTTTTGGTGCCGTGACCAGCTCGGTGGCGGTTGTTCGAGTGATCCTGGGGACGCCGCCAAAGATCGTCAGCCCGCCCCAAAGCCAGAGCGTTCGCGAGGGCGCAAATGTCGTCTTGTCCGTGACGGCGACGAACGCGGCGCCGCTCGCTTACCAGTGGCAACGAAATGGGACAAACTTGGTGGCGGCGACGAATGACGTCATCGTGCTGAGGAATGTTCGGTTGGCGGCAGCTGGAGAATACCGCGTTGTAGTGACCAGTGAGTTCGGAACCGTCACGAGCGAGGACGCAGTCTTGACCGTCGCACCCGCCGGGATTGTTGATCCTGCGTTCGACCCAGGGGATGGCCCAGAGATTGCCAGCTCAAGCCCGCCGATCCTTCCGCCGGCGATAACGTCGATTCTAGCGACAGCCGGTGGCAAATGGCTCGTGGCTGGCGATTTCAGTAGTTTCGATGGCGTTCAGCGTAACCAAATCGCACGGCTGCTGCCCAACGGAGAGGTCGATCCCTCGTTCGACCCCGGCGTCGGGGTAAGGGGTGGACCTTGGGTGCCCGGACCGAATGGCCGGTCCCTCACGAGCATCAAGGTAATCGTGGCCCAACCGAGAGGTAAAGTATTGATCGGTGGGGCTTTTGAGACCGTGAGCGGGATCCGTTATCCGTGTCTGGCGCGGTTGAATCAGGATGGAAGCGTCGATACGAGTTTCAAGGCGACCGGTGTTACGGGCGGTCCCCTCAACGTCCTCATTGCGGGCGATACCGCAACGGTCTGGGCCATCGCGCTTCAGGCAGACGGCAAAATCTTGATTGGCGGCACTTTCAACACTGTCAATGGCATCCATCGCAGTCACCTGGCCCGCCTTCATCCGGACGGCACGCTGGACGCCACGTTTGATCCTGGCGATGCGATCATGGATTCGGGACAGCCAAACCTCGATGTGCGGGTGGAACAGATCGTCCTGCCAGCGGATGGCTATGTGTGGGCGCGCGGTCCGTTGAGTGAGCGCGTCAGCGGCTCTTGGTATCGCCCTGGGGTCGCCCGCTTTAAGGCGGATGGCACCTGGGACCACACCATTCCCAATCCCTCGATCCTGCGAGACTATGATCGCGAGGTTCGTGCTCTCGCCGTCGCGTCGAATGGGAAACTTCTCGCCGCGGTTACGGTTTGGCTTGAAGATGCAGGCCCACACCAGCTCGTTCAACTCAACGCGGATCTAACCCTCGACCCGAGTTTCAGCGGGCAACTGACCGCGGACGCTCCTATCGATCAGATTGTAACCTTGCCGGACGGGGCGCTGCTGGTCGCTGGCAGATTCACCTCAGTAGCGGGGATCCGTCGAATAGGATTGGCGCGCCTGACGGCGGCCGGTGTCGTTGACCCCACGTTCGATCCGGGCTCGGGACCTGACAACGGCGTTGGAAATTCTTACGGGATCGCGACCCGTGGCGATGGGGAAATAGCCATTTCCGGCGGTTTTACGACGTTCGACGGCGCGGCCAGGAGCAGGATCGCATTACTCGACCCCGACAATCCCAGCGACGCGCGGCTCCGCCTTGAGCCGTCGGCGGAAGGGAAAATCGAGCTTTCGTTACGCACTTTGCCAGGGAAGTCTTACTCGCTCGAAACGACAACGTCGTTGTCGGGAAGGCCATGGCAAGCGCTCAGCACTGTTTTAGGTGACGGCACCAGGCAAGTGTTTGTGCAGATTCGGGGGCCAACTCATCGCTTTTTCCGAGTCCAGGTTTCTGCACCCTAAAACCGCTTTAAACGCCCGGAGTTTGATCGGCGCCTTGCTCCAGGTTAGCAGCGCCGTAGGGCGGGAGAAATTGGACGATGCTCACTCAGAGAAAGGGGAGACGGAGTCGAAGGTCGCCGCGGCTTAAAGATCGTTCGCCGGGCCTGCGACGCATTCGGCGCGGAAGAGTCGAGTGCAGTGTGGGTTCGCCACGCCGCTAGAAGGGGATTCAGTGATTAGAAACGGGGGAAGGTGGGGAAGAGTATTTGTCCGCAAATTGCGGACGGCTCCATAAAGAAGGGAACGAAGTGGGTGGCAGCAGCGTCGGAGGACTGGGTTGCCGGTGGGAAAACCACTGAGGACAACGTGTCGGGTGGGGGGTGGAAATGTGAAGGAAAGGAGCATTTTACAGCCGAGCTAGGTGTTAGGGATGAGAGACTTGGAAGGGAAGGGGATCGCTGAAAGAATGTTCAGAAAAACCATTGACACGTATTCGGGGAAACCTATATTCGGACACAATAATTGGTTTGTGAAGCGGTAGACGCCATTAATCCCACTCGCTTTTTGCGAAGGATGTTGGGATTTCTGGGTTTTTTTGTCGTTTTTAACATCGAGGATCTGGACTCGGCAGCTAATATGCCCATGTAGCTCAGTTGGTAGAGCACATCCTTGGTAAGGATGAGGTCATCAGTTCAAGCCTGATCATGGGCTCCAGTTTTGGGTTGAAGAGCAGCAAACATTAAATCAGAACACAGCAATGGCTAAAGAATCATTTCAAAGAACAAAACCGCACGTCAATGTCGGGACGATTGGCCACGTCGATCATGGTAAATCCACCTTGACTGCTGCGATCGTCCATGTGCAATCCAAGAAAGGCTTTGCGAAGCCGATTTCGTACGCGGACATCACCAAAGGTGGCACCGTCCGTGACGCGACTAAAACGGTGACCATTGCCGTGTCGCACGTTGAGTACGAGACGGACACCCGCCATTACGCGCACGTGGACTGCCCTGGACACGCGGATTATGTGAAGAACATGATCACGGGTGCCGCTCAGATGGACGGAGCGATTTTGGTCGTGAGTGCCGCGGATGGTCCGATGCCTCAGACCCGTGAACATATCCTTTTGGCTCGCCAGGTCGGTGTGCCAGCGGTCGTTGTCTTCCTGAACAAGGTGGACTTGGTTGATGACCCGGAATTGCTCGACCTGGTCGAGATGGAAATCCGTGATTTGCTGAACAAGTACCAATTCCCTGGAGACACGACCCCGGTCGTGCGCGGCAGTTCGGCCGCGGCCATGGCCAATAAGCCCGAAGGCGACAAGGCCATTCAAGAATTGATGGACGCGATTGACAAGCACATCCCGCTGCCAGTCCGTGAAGTGGATAAGCCGTTCCTGATGTGCATCGAAGACGTGTTCAACATTGAAGGTCGTGGAACGGTGGTGACCGGACGTGTGGAACGTGGCGAATTGAACAAGATGTCGGAAGTGGAGATCGTCGGATTGCGCGACACGCGTAAGACCACGGCGACCGACATTGAAATGTTCCGGAAGTTGCTGGACAAGGCGAGCGCTGGCGATAACGTCGGCGTGCTGCTGCGCGGCACCAAGAAGGAAGAAGTTGAGCGCGGTATGGTGTTGGCCAAGCCGGGCACGATCACGCCGCATACCAACTTCAAGGCGGAAGTTTACGTTCTGTCGAAGGAAGAAGGTGGGCGCCATACACCGTTCTTCACGAATTATCGCCCGCAGTTCTATTTCCGGACGACAGACGTAACCGGAACGGTGGCCCTGCCGCAGGGGGTCGAAATGGTGATGCCTGGGGATAATGTTTCGGTTGAAGTCACGGTGATCGCTCCGGTGGCTATGGAACGTGGACAACGTTTCGCGATCCGCGAAGGCGGTCGCACCATTGGTGCCGGTCGTGTGACGGATATTATCACCTAAGTCGGGCTGGCGATCGAGCGATTGGCTGGCACTTTCGAGCATAAACTGCTGCATGGCGGGACAAAACAATCGGCGCACAGGGCGTTAGCTCAATTGGTAGAGTAGCGGTCTCCAAAACCGTCGGTTGGGGGTTCGAGTCCCTCACGCCCTGCCAACTGCCATACAGAACAAAGACAGAGCGGGAGGGGTGGCAGAGTGGTCTATCGCGACGGTCTTGAAAACCGTTAAGGCTTAAACCTTCGGGGGTTCGAATCCCTCCCCCTCCGCCATAATGTTGTGAATAACGATCTAGTCAAACTGGTCATTTGGGTCCTGGTCATTGGGGTCGCCTTCGGCGTGCTCTGGTGGAAAGGCTACCTCTTGCGCATCTCCAACTACGTCATGGAGACTCGCGAAGAGTTGCGAAAGTGCACTTGGCCTTCAGTGGACGAACTCAAGGGTTCAACCCTGGTGATCATGACCACGATTCTCCTTCTCGGAGGCTTTGTCGTGGGAATTGACTTTGTGATCTCACTCCTGGTCCGCTTTATCACCTGAACCGAAAGATGCATATGCGGAGCCAGTGGTTTGTCATTCACACCTTGTCCGGCCAAGAGCAAAAGGTCAAAGATAGTATCGAGAAACGCATCAAGACGGAGGAGATGACGGATTTCATCCGTGAAGTTCTGGTGCCGATGGAGAAAGTGGCCGAGGTGCGGGGTGGAAAGAAAACCGTCACCACACGCAAGCTTTATCCAGGATACGTCTTTATTGACATGGTGTTGCTGGACGACAACAAACGGGTCATTGAGAAACCTTGGTATTTTATCCGCGATACTCAGGGCATCATCGGATTCGTGGGAGGCGAACGCCCCACTCCGGCGGCGCCGGACGAGATCGATTCGATCAAAGCCCAGATCTCGGACTCGGAAGATCGAGAGAAACCAAAAGTCCAATTTGAAGTTGGCGAGACCATCAAGATCAATGATGGACCTTTCTTGAACTTCAGCGGCGTCATCGAGGAGATCGAGCCGGAACGGGGCAAGCTCAAGGTCACAGTGAACATCTTCGGGCGAAACACTCCTGTAGAATTGGAATATTGGCAGGTCGAAAAGGCTTAACCCGGACGACCCAAAGGCTCTTTCGCTCGCTTGACGCGGGCACAAATTGATATGGCAAAAAAGATCGTTGGACAAATCAAGCTGCAAATCCCGGCAGGGCAGGCTAACCCAGCCCCGCCCGTCGGTCCGGCTCTGGGTCAGCAGGGCGTCAACATCATGGCGTTTTGCAAAGAGTTTAATGCCGCAACGCGCGACCAGGCTGGCATGATCATCCCGGTGGTGATCACTGTTTACCAAGATAAGTCATTCACGTTCATCACCAAGTCGCCGCCGGCTTCCATTCTCCTGAAGAAGGCTGCCGGCATCGCCTCCGGCTCCAAAGCGCCCAACAAAGACAAGGTCGGCAAGGTGACCCGGAAACAGGTCCAGGAGATTGTCAAATTGAAACTCAAGGACCTAAATGCAACGGATGAGGAAGCTGCTTTCCGAGTGGTTGCGGGAACCGCCCGTAGTATGGGAATCGAAGTCCAAGGATAACGATTGAACAAATTTTCAAGACGCACCGTCAGAATAGATTCCTGATTCGCGTCCTGAGTTGTCACGAAGCAAAAACCAGAAGCTAAAATAAACGCGGGAGGGCCTCGGATAGGTCCGTTAGCACCGCAACCTGTCACATGCCAAGCAAACGATATCGTAAAGCCCTCGAAATGGTCGACTCGAAAAAGCCTTACTCGCTCGAGTCTGCCGTGGAACTTCTCGTCAAGCTTCCCAAAGCAAAATTCAATGAAACGGTCGATCTGGCCTTCAAATTAGGCGTCGATCCAAAGCAGTCGGACCAGATGGTTCGAGGGACGGTTCCTCTGCCCCACGGGAGTGGAAAGACGGTCAAAGTACTGGTGTTTGCGAAAAACCAGGCGGCGGCTGACGCGGCTCGGGCCGCAGGGGCGGAATTTGTCGGGTATGATGACTTGATCAAGAAGTGCAATGAAGGATGGGCCGACTTTGATGTCGCGATCGCAACACCGGACGCCATGGCGGAAGTGCGTAAGTTGGGAAAAGTGCTGGGGCCGCGCGGCTTAATGCCCAATCCTAAGACCGGCACAGTGACGGACGACACGGCCAAGGCGGTTAAGGAAGTTAAGGCGGGCCGGGTTGAGTTTAAGGTGGACAAGGCAGGGAATATTCATGTTCCAGTCGGCAAAGTCTCGTTCACGGCGAGTCAGATAACGGAAAATGCTCGTTCCGTCATCGATGCGGTGGTGAAGGCTCGACCACACAGTGTTAAAGGTCACTTCATTCAAAGCTGCACATTATCCGCGACGATGAGCCCGCCCATAGCGTTGGATATGCGGGAGCACGCGACGGCCGCCTGAGCAATCAACACTCTTTCATCCCATGCGCACTGAAAAACAATTTATTGGTCAGGAGTATGCGGCGCGGTTGAATGCCTCGCCTTTCTTCATGGTCGTCGATTATCGCGGCCTGACAGTGGGTCACTTTACGGAATTGCGAAAGCGGCTCGGCAAGACCGGATCGCAAATTCACGTGGTTAAGAATTCCATCTTTCGAATCGCCGCGAAAGAGGCGGGCGTGGCAGACCTCGCTGGGACTCTCGCGGGACAATTGGCAGTGGTGACCGGGCAAAAAGACGTCTCGGCAGCCGCCAAGGTCATCAAGGCTTTTCAGGCTGAATTCGATAAGCCAAAACTTAAGTTTGGCTACCTGAACAGTCAGCGTCTTGAGACGCAAGATTTGCTGGCGTTGGCGGATTTGCCTTCGCTGGAAGTGCTTCGGGGCAAGCTTTTGGGAGTTTTGCAGGCGCCAGCCACGAAGTTGGCGGCGATTATCAATACGCCAGGATCGCAACTGGCGCGAGTAATCAAGGCAAAAGCCGACAAAACTCCGTCCGAGCCGGCGCAGTAGATGAGATGCCGGCGAAGTTGTCCGGCACTGGTTTGATTCATTTTCCGTCGTCGTTGCCAGACGATGGGAGCAACCACAACAAAGTAAATCGTCGGCTCACGGCTGTGGGCTTAATCCATCCTAAGCTTGGGTGACGACGAGACTGAAAGGAAACATGGCAGATATAGCAGCAATTGTAGATCAACTGAGCAAATTAACGGTCCTCGAAGCCGCGGACCTCGTCAAACAACTGGAAAGCGCCTGGGGCGTGACGGCAGCCGCACCGGTTGCGGTCGCCGCCGCAGGGGGTGGCGCCGCTGGCGCTGCCGCAGCTCCTGCAGCCGAAGCGAAAACCGCGTTCGATGTGACGTTGGTTTCCGTGCCTGCAGATAAGAAGATCGCTGTCATCAAGGCGGTCCGTGAAGTCAAAGCGGGGTTAGGGCTCGCTGAGGCCAAGAAATTGGTTGAAGAAGCTCCGAAGCCTGTGCTGGAAGGTGCCAATAAGGCCGACGCGGATGCGGCGAAGAAGAAGCTCGAAGACGCCGGTGCCAAAGTTGAACTAAAGTAAAGCTGGATTAAGATAGAGGGCGGCGAAGTAACTTCGTCGCCCTTTTGCCGAACAACCCAGAGACATTGTTAGGGCAAACGCGTCATCTCAGTCCAATTCAGCAGATTGACCGGTGAAATCCTGAAGGACATCAGGATCACCGGTATTGTGTCGTTATCCAAAAAACTGTCTGGCCGGTCGCCAGAGTGAACTATAGCAAGAGGTTAAAATGCCATCGCGAGCACCTGAACGTATTAACTTCGGAAAGATCAAGGAAGTCATCGCGCCTCCTAATCTGATCGAAGTCCAAATCAATTCGTATCGTGAGTTCTTGCAGGCGGAGTTGGCTCCGTCTCGCCGGAAGAACATCGGGCTGCAAGCTGTGTTCACTGAGGTCTTCCCGATCGAAAGCTACGACGGCAAGTCCGTTCTTGATTATCACAGCTACGAGATTGGCGAGCCTAAGCAAGACTGGCTCGAATGCCTCCGGGAAGGCATTACTTATGGTGCCCCGCTGCATGTTACTTTCCTCCTTAAAGAGGAAAAGGGCACCAAGGAAGAAAAAGTGTTCATGGGGGAACTCCCGCTCATGACCCCGCAGGGAACCTTCGTCATTAACGGCGCGGAACGAGTCATCGTTAGCCAATTGCATCGTTCCCCTGGGTTAGCCTTCGAGGCCACCCAGCATCCCAACGGCAAAACTTTACATTCCTTCCGGATTATTCCTGACCGCGGATCCTGGTATGAGGCTCAGTTCGATACGAGTGATTTGCTCTACGTTTATCTCGATCGCAAAAAACGCCGACGTAAGTTTCTCACGACAACGTTCTTTCGGGCGCTCGGTTACAGCTCCGACGCGGATATCTTGAAGCTCTTTTACGATATCGAAGAACTGACGGTAAAAGAAGCGGAAGGGCTGGAAAACATCCAGAACAAGGTCCTCATCGAAGACGCTGTTGACGCGGATAAAGGGATTGTCGTCGCGCGGGCTTTTGAGCCTTTGTCTAAGGCCGTGGTGAAGCAGATTGCAGAGCTTGGTCTTTCGAAGATTCGCGTGGTCGATACCACGGTCGATGATGGGATCGTTATTAAGTGTCTAAAGAAGGATCCGACCAAGAACGAAGAGGAAGCGTTAAAGGATATTTATCGGCGCTTGCGCCCGGGCGATCCACCGACCGCGGCCAACGCGCGAGCTCTCATCAAGCGTTTGTTTTTCGATCCGAAGCGATACGACTTGGGACGCGTCGGACGCTACAAAATCATGCAGAAGCTCGGTTTGAAGGGAAATGAGGATAGCCGAATTCTGACGAAAGAAGACTTGGTGGCAGCGACAAAATACCTTCTCCGACTGAAGAAAGGTGAAGGAACGCTGGATGATATTGATCATTTGGGCAGCCGCCGCATTCGGACAGTTGGTGAATTGCTCGCCAACCAGTGCCGCGTTGGTTTGGCTCGCACCGAGCGTTTGGTGAAGGAGCGTATGACGCTCTTTGACCAGGGCATGGATTCGATGACACCGCAGAAACTGATTAATCCAAAAGCGCTCTCTGCTGTTGTGCGCGACTTTTTCGGTCGCAGCCAACTGTCTCAGTTCATGGATCAGATTAATCCTCTGGCGGAATTGACCCATAAGCGCCGGCTGTCAGCCCTTGGGCCAGGCGGTCTTTCGCGAGATCGCGCCGGATTTGAAGTGCGTGACGTGCACCCGTCTCACTACGGGCGAATCTGTCCGATTGAGACCCCTGAAGGCCCCAACATTGGGTTGATCGCCTCATTAGCGACATTCGCCCGAGTCAATGATTTCGGCTTCATTGAAACGCCCTACCGGAAGGTGGAAAAGGGTCGTGTGACCAGTCACATAGAATATCTCACGGCCGATCGTGAAGAAGCATTTATCGTCGCTCAGGCCAATGCCACGATTGATGACAAGGGACATTTCTTAAGTGAAAAAGTCATGTGCCGATGCAAGGGCGACTTCATCGATGTTGAGCCAGCTCGGGTGGATTACATGGATGTTTCTCCGAAGCAACTGGTCTCCGTGGCCGCCGGCCTCATTCCATTCTTGGAGCATGACGATGCCAACCGCGCGCTCATGGGCTCCAACATGCAACGCCAAGCAGTGCCGTTGCTGGTCACGGAAGCGCCTTTCGTCGCCACTGGGCTGGAGGATCGTGTCGCACGAGATTCTCGGGCGGTGATCGTCGCCGATGAGGTGGGGAAGGTGGCTTCGGTCACGGGCAGCCAAATCATCATCACCGCGGACGGCAAACTCCCTGAAGGCAAGAAGCGGATCAAAAATGATCCCGCCGAACATACGTATGTCTACAGCGTTCGTAAGTTCATGCGATCAAACGCGGCTACTTGTATTAATCAGAAGATTCTGATTCAGAAGGGCGACACCGTGAAGAAGGGGCAGGTCATCGCAGACGGGCCTTGCACCTCCGGTGGAGAATTGGCCTTGGGGCGCAATGTTCTGTGCGCATTTATGCCTTGGAACGGTTACAACTTCGAAGACGCCATCCTCATCAGTGAACGGATCGTTAAAGATGATATCTTCACGTCGATCCACATCGATGAATTCGAGGTGGGAGCCCGCGATACCAAGCTGGGACCGGAGGAAATCACGCGCGATATCCCCAACCTGGGTGAGGAAGCCCTCAAGAATCTTGGGCCAGATGGTGTCATTCGAATCGGCGCCGAAGTGAAACCAGGTGACATTCTGGTCGGCAAGATCACTCCGAAGAGTGAGACGGAGCTCGCACCCGAGGAGCGATTGTTGCGGGCTATTTTCGGTGAAAAGGCAGCCGATGTGAAGGATACGTCTCTCAAAGTGCCGTCCGGAACCTACGGCATTGTGATGGATGTCAAGGTCTCTTCCAAGAAAGAGGCGGAGCGAGCCGGTGACAAAGTAACGCCGACGGAAGCGAAGAAGCACGCCAAACAGGTCGAGGACGACTACAAGAGCAAGCTCGATGAACTGCGGGAGCAGTTGACCGAGGCTCTCAGCAACATTCTGCTCGGCGAGAAGATTCCGCTCGATGTTGTCAATTCGGAGACGGGCGAGATCATCATTCCCGCCAACCGGAAGATCACCAAGACGCTGTTGCGCAAATTGGCGAGTGTTTACGATCGAATCGAGATCGATCCATCGCCGATCCGCAACAAGATCAATGAGATCATCGGGAGCTTTAAGAAGAAGTTCGACGACCTGCAGATGCAGCACGACGAAGAAATGGAGCGTGTCGAGGCGGGCGACGACGTCGATCCCGGAATTATCAAGTCCGTGAAGGTCTATATTGCCTCGAAACGAAAGCTGTCCGTTGGAGATAAGATGGCCGGACGACACGGTAACAAGGGTGTCGTGGCGAAAATCGTTCCTGAGGAAGACATGCCCTTCCTGGCGGACGGAACCCCTGTGGATATCGTTTTGAATCCGCTGGGCGTCCCTTCCCGTATGAACGTCGGCCAAGTGTTGGAGACGCATCTAGGCTGGGCGGCCAAGCTTCTGGGCCTGAGGTTTGCCACCCCGGTCTTTGATGGTATCAAAGAGAAGGATAT
>JBGAIN010000127.1:0-24350 GCA_044225505.1 Limisphaerales bacterium | reverse complement strand
TGAGAACGGTGCTCCCACTGCGGAGAGCAGCGCCTTTGCGTCCTCATCCGGCAGCGGTTGAAGCGCCAGACTCCGTACCGACTGACTATCGGTGAGTTGGAGGATCGGGATGTCCCCTTGATTCGGAAACGTGAAGACGAGCTTCACCCCCTCAGTCGCAACCGCTTTCCTCGCCAGTCGCTCAGCTTGGGCTGCATCGGGATCCTCTACGATGAGAATCGCAGACTCCGCTCCGAGCTTAAACGCTGTTAGGCTCCACCGCTCGAACTCCTCAATAACGTCCACTACCGTCGTCCGCCAGCGGTTCCGACGAGTGCATTCCAGGGCGAGGCGGGTTTTTCCCATCCCACTCGGACCGAAGATCGTGATGACCTTAACAGCCGGGTCTTCAATCCACGCCGCGATTTCATCAACCTCCCGCTTGCGTCCCGTGAACGGACCGATTGCACCGTAGTTCCTGGATTTCGCCTCCAGATCCCATTTTTCGTCCCACGAGCAAGCGGTCGGCCCGGAAAAGTAGGTTAGGCGCAACGCAGGATGACTATTCGCGGATGCCGCGAGTTGAGCTCCATCAATAATGCTGACCTCAGTGGGAAGCCTCGTTCGCCATTTAATGGCCGTCAATAGGTTCGCACGATTCCGGTTGAGAGTGGCGCCTCGTTTGGTTTTGGTCTCAGTCCGCAAATCGAGTTGCACGTTGGTGAACAGAACGTACGAACTCGCTTCCTTGGCCGTCTGCAGCCGCTTGACTAAATCGTCAAGCGCCCCCTTTACGCTCGACTTCAATGACGAGATCGCTCGGCTCCTAGCTCCTCCTGCTAAACTGCGTGCTTTAAACTGAAAAACGTTCCAACCTATCCGGGCGAATGGGTTGAAAAAGGGGCTTCCAGGAACTAAATCGACCGTCCATTCGCCGTCCATTCCACCGTCTGGCCCGGGCTTCTCACTCAATGTGGGCAGCGAGTTTGTGCGCGGGCTCGATTCGCAGAGGATTACCGCATTGCAGAAATTGGCAAATCGTCGTGCGCTATCCGCAGCGCCGAAATCCGCTTCGATCTGTTCGGCCGTCACTTCGTGCTGTGGAGGCATATAAAACAAGGCCAGCTAACTTCCCTGCGTGAAGTCATCGGTATCAAAGCTGCCGGTCCAGGTCGAGCCGAACTCGCGCCACTTTGCCGCGAGTCGCCCACTGGTTTTCAGGGGGCATCGATTTGCCAGCGGCTGAACTGCAACGATCGATCCTTAGGTTTGATCTCGCTGCGCTCACCTCGAAGAAGAAGGTCGAATTGCCTGCGGAGCCATGCTTTGAGCTCTTGCCGCACCTTGGCGCGTTCGTCATCGGGAGCCAAAGTAGGGTAAGTCCATCCATCCGTTCGCCAATCCTCGAAGAATTTGGCGACGTAATCGCCGCGCACCTGGTCACGTGAGATTCGTTTTTGCTGCCATTCGCCGCTAGTAGCCCCGGCGTGTGACAGGTCATCCATACCCTTGAGGAGCCAGTCGAGAACCTCCTTTCGCTTGGCCAGAAAGAGGAAACGCGTAATGGCGCGAGCATTCCAATCATAGATGAATTTCGGCCTCTCCAAAATTCCGCAAGCGAGTTCGGCAGCTTTCTCATCGTTCAATTCCAACAGCGGCTCGACGGCTCGTGTGTAGAGGTCGACACCGTCCGTGGATTCAAGGTCAGTCTTAAGGAGTGAAAGGGATTTTGAAGGGGAGCCCGGGTCGTGTTTAAGCAGGATCAGCGTTCCCCAGAACCTGACTTCGAGGTTGGTGTCCTGGATCCACTCGCGAGCACGAGACTGCGCTTCCGGGCTCCCACTGTAGAACGCCAGTTCTGCAATGTCGCTTCGACGGTCAGGAAAGTCCTTTTCCCTTGCGAGTAAGGCCGGAACCGAATCCAGTGTCTTCAGCCTTACTGCTTCGCCAGCAGCCTTCTCAAGGAAGTACCATCGATCGGCCTGAGCGATGCTCTCGAGTAAAAGCTCAGCCTCGGACTTCCCGGAATTGGCCCGACACCAGCGAATCACTTTCGCTACCTCTTCATCCTTGTCACCAGGGGGCAAATGGTCCCACCCTTCAACATCAGCAAGCGCTCGCTTCGCCACGGCATTGATAACATCCGCCACCAACCAGTTAACCTGATGGACGGTTCGGCTTGGATGGAAGTCACGCCAGTAGCTGAAAGTTGGGATGAAGTTCTCGTCTTTCAAAGCGGGAGCGAGGGGCACCAATTCCGCGACCGCGAGCTTAAGGTGCTGCAGTTCATTATACGGATTGATGACAACGAATTTCTCACGTTCGGTCCGTGCCAAGCGCCTAGTTGGCAGCGAGTATTGTTCATCGTGATAGTCAACGCCTCCGGGTTGGCCCCATTGGATGCAATTCAGAAGGCGGAGGCATTTTACGAGAAACTCAATTTGTTCACCTCTCGTCATTGTTTTCCTCAGGCCGGCCCAGTCAGTTGGCGTGGGTAGGGTCAATGTTTTGAAGTCCTCGCCTCGTCGGGCGAGTTGAGCGCTTAGGCGAAGCGCGATCTCCTGGTAACAATAGCCGTCAAAGACTGGTTTACTCAGATGAGTCGCGAATCTCTGAGCCCGATCGTAGTCTCGCTCGTACGAGAACTCGACCAGCATGGCTTGAAAGTAGTTGTGTCCGAGTAGGTCACGAACGGCAAAGGTGAACCAGCGGTCATCCGCGGCTTTATCCAGGAGCGGGAGCCACAAGGCGGCGCAGCCTTCGTTTTCCCCCCGTTGATAGCACCAGCTTCCGACAAGTGCTGAGGGGATGTCGACAAACCGGGGTTCGAATTGCGCTGTGAGACCACCCTCGCGCGAGAGATGCTCCCGAAGCGAGCGATCCTTCTTTTCCTCAGATTGTCGCTCCAGGTCGGAGAGCCGGCTCGCTTGTTCCGCTAGAGCAAGCGGCGCAATGCTCGATTGGCTGCGCAGCAGGACCCGCTCGTTTCCAAACCAATCAATGACTTTCAGGTCCTCTTGGGTTTCCGATATGAGCCAACCCGAAAAGCGCGTGACCATCGATTCTCTTCCGGTCCGGCTAGCCAAGTTCGTAACCGCGAGTTCGCACCATGTGGCATTGGTCGGGATAGCGGTGACTACCATTTCAGAGAAGCGCTGGGCCTGCACTGTTAACCATGGGCTCAATGCATCGGTTGGTTTGAATGGCGGGATGCCGCGGATCTCCAAAGCCGCTGCAGCTTCCCGGGCTGCCTCACGAACGGCCGTTCGGTGATGGTAGCACAGGTCTCGGACAGTTGGTTCCAACCGATGAAGCTTCCGACGTGCTGCCTCACGAACAGCAACCACAAGCACGCGACCGTTCGGGTGCGGCGGGGATAATAGCTTGCCGACGAAAGCATCTGCTTCTGGTGATTTAATTCTCGGCAGTACCCCCGCAACCTCTGCCAGAATATCCGCAAGCTCCTCGTGCGTAAGCGCCCATTCCATTGCCAAAAATGCTGCTGGCCCACTCGCACTTTCACCAAACTGCTTCGCAAGGGCCCTGCGGAATTCCCGAGCGGGCGATTCGGCGCCTCCGCCCCAGTATGGCACCGAGCGCCATGTCGCTCGGCCGTTCTGTTCGTCGGCCGAACTTTGCTGAAAAAGCGACGCGAGATATCGTCCGGATTTAAGAGCGGTAGCAACCTGCGGCGATTTGAGACCGTCAAGTGCGCCCCTGTATTCGGGCTCCTTGGCAGTTCTATAGTAAATTTCCAGATCGCGGAAAGCTGCTTCCCCTTCCGTTCCGGGAAAAACGGGCTTCAACTCCGCACCTCGGCAGAATAGTGAGATTGTGCAGACGAGAGCGCGATAAACGAACAGCGTAGAAAGCGCGATCGATTGCTGGGAACGCGCGAAACAGGTTGATTGCATGTCGTTACCGAGTTTTGACAGCGCCCGCCCAAGCGCGGCACGCCTTGCCGGCGTTGCCTTCGAAAGCGCGCATACTCTTACAGCTGGAAAAAGTATGAGCAACTCTTACAACTCGTTGATGGGCCGTCACTCACACACACAGTATGCCGATTGTTCATACTCTTCAGGGGGTGCAGTTAGAAACTCTTACATACTTTTACTGCCCTCCGATGCCATAATCGGGCGGATCGGAGGGTCCGGCGGAGCGGAACAGTGAGAAACTCAGCACACTCACCGCTTCGCTTTGACCGGTATTCTGTCTGGCCAAACGACCGGCAGCGTCGGCGCGAGTCAAGAATGGGGATAGCGCCGCTGCAGGCCGAGCTTTCCGAGCCCCAGCTGAGGATCTGCTGTGTAGCGCCGCTGGGGAAGCCAGAGTTACACTGACGGCGATCAGGAACAAGAGCGAAACAGAAGGTTCCGGAACCACTCTGACCATAGCACTGGCCATTTCGCCGGAACTGTAATCCCGTAACGGAAAGATTCCTGGAATCGTGAAAGTTCCCTGGTCGCCTCCCTGCGCTCTCCGTATGCCGAAGACGGCAGCCAGCACATAAGACGAAGCCGGTAAGGAGGGTTCCGTCGAAGCATCATAAAACATCCAGCTTCGATCGAGGTCCAACTGCGGAAGAGTAGTTCCGGCCAGGGACAAGAGCTGGCTTGCGGCCGGGGCGTCAGAAGGATTCCAACCGGAAACCATTCCGGAGGCACCGGGATCGTGGAAGAGCTGCAGCACTTCATTTCGCGTTGCCAATCGGAAGCCTTCCACGAATGCAGTTGCCAACACTTCATGCTGCGGCTGATCGTTCCGATACAGCCGCGGTCCGTCACTAAGAACCAGGCGCGGCTGCCGGCGCAGCATCAGCCGCAGGTTTTGGCTGGTTGCCCATGGGACAGCTCGACGATCAGTTCGGAATTACGTATAGCCTTTCGCTAACCACCATGATTTCGCCAAGTCCCACGACGTGTGAAATCTGCCCGGGCCACTCAAGAATCCAAGGAAATCCCACGCGTCTTCATCGCTGCCAACCTTCGATTTTGAAGATGCGTTCGGCGAGCTTGCGTTCGGTTCTGCCCGCATCGGGTTTAAACCAGACTTCGAAGCGGGCGGCGTAAGGTTTACCCCAGTCGCCTTCGTAAATCGTGAACCCTGCCTTGGCTCCGAATCGTTCCGCCGGCTCGATTGACCATGTCATGCGCGTTTTCGATACCGCTTCCAGTTGATCGACCGATAATGGTGTGCCCTTCGTGACTTCGAACGCTTTCAAATAAACTGAGCCCGGTTCACCCGGATTGAGCGAATAGGCCACCCCGTAGATTCCCGGCTGCATTCCGATCAGCAATCGGAACGGATGGCCATCGTTGCCTGCGAGGCGAGTTGCCAATGCGCGGGATCCGCCGCGGACTCGCTCCAGGGCTGCTTTGGGATCTCTCTCAAACGCCGAAAATTCTTTCTCCAAAGCAGCCACGGTGGCTTTGGTGACGCGCCGTTCGGGTTTGCCGGACTGTTCGAAAATCTCCACCCACACTCCTCCACACTCAATCATCACCCGACTCTCGTGGAGATTATTGTCCCGGGTCATCTGCGGTTTGGCGGAAGTCTTTCCCTCCTGGACATGCTGCACCGAATACCTGCTCCACGGCTTGCGATCCAGACACAACAGACAGCGGGTTTGGAAGCCGGCATCGCCCGCGAATTCCGAGATATAACCGTGCAAGGTATCCCGTGGTTCCCCTCCGTGACTCCAGCGCCTTGCCGCAAAACGGTTTCCCTGCTCTATGAACACATGCCAGTCTGGTGAAGCCTCGATGTACTCCAGGAATGTCCTGGCGTGATCCGTCGCCGCGTTGCGTAGCGACGGCATGTCCGGCGTGAATTCCGTTGCGTCCCCGCCAGCGACAGTCAAAGCCTGGCGAACGGAGTCCTGCAGCTCATCGGTTCCTTTTGTCGTGCTTGCCTCCATTAAATTGCCTGCCTCCGCCGCTGGCTCGGCAATCTCGATCCCTTCAGGAATCGTCAAGTTGTCGGCAAATCCGTCTTCGCTCGGACCGAACATGGACGCAAACAGCACCGAGCTGAAAACGATCAGAGTAACCACGCCGCAGACCAAAACGAGAACGAGATTGATGATGCCATTGCCCCAGCGTTTCCTCATCAAGTTCCCTACGGAGGCAACAACGAGTCCCAAGAACGCGAGCGCTGCTGCGCAGAACAGTCCATTCGACGCAAAAGCCAGCGGCTGCCATCGCGAAATTGCCATGAGCGTAAGCCCACAAAGAAGGCAAATGTAAACAAGCGCCGGTAGCCACCAACTATTGAAATAGAGCGTCCAGATTCTTTTAACCATTTTCAATGCTTTTTGATCCAGGGACTGGCCGAGAGAATACTGCTGAAGCGTGAACGCCCTGTCGAAGCTTTCGCTTGGCGACACGCGCCAATGGCTGGCGGTTCATTAGCAGCGTGTTTCCTTTGTGAAGTCGGTATCGGTTTCGGTATCCTCCCCCGGATACGACGTCCGCTTCCGATCCTTCGCGTAGCGTATCGCCATTCCTGTCCGAGTTTCGCCGGCAGCGCTACGATCCAGCTCAGCCTCGTCATGCCCCCTCTAGAGCTCGCTTCATCGAACTTATTCCCTCCCCTGCTCAGCCATTTCCCGCGGTCCGAAGACAATCTAAGAATCCATTCGAATTCCGTTACGAATCCCCTGTTTTTGACTCACTCGGCGCTACCTCCAGCGGCCGGTTCGCCCTACCCGTTGCGCCTTGGTAACCCCTGTTCAAGGGCGGCAATGTGCAGACCGGAGATGGTAACGCTACTGTCGTCGTCGAACCAAACGACCACTCGACTGCCTCGAGGGTTGAGCCCGACGTGATCCGCGGTGGGAACCGGATACCGCGCCCCGCTCGTCGTCACGATCGTGAACGGCTCAAACGGCGCTATTCGGAGATGCTGGCGGATATCTCCTACCATGAGGTAAGGTTATCAAAAAGGCGCAGATCAGGCAAGCAGCTGAGGATAGCACGGAGCGGCGAGGGCGGTCCACCACTGTCGCATTGGCTACGTGGAATGTTCCTGAGGTCGCACACACTTCAAGCGCAAATTGATCCCATCCGCGAGCCCCGTCCTACTGGCGTCCCTAGTCGGATGGGGCCAAGCCGTTCTCCCAAAAACCGTCCACGGCGGGATTTGTTGCACATCCGGTTCACAAATTGAGGACATTGCGGTATCGGTCTCGGTATCTTCCCCCGGATACGACGTCAGCTTCCGATCCTTCGCGTAAGCGTATCGCCCGAGTGCGCGTCGCGAGATTCAATTCGCGGATAAGCGTCGGAGACAAAATGTCACCTGAAGCGCGACCGTTCGTCCGCCAGCGATCCAGCAAGAGCATCCGAAATGCCACAAAAGCAGGTTTGATAAAACCGCAGTTTTTTCCGATTTACCGGATGAAGTGCGGCAATTCGTGGTAAAATTCGGCCCAAACGCGTCTCAAATCAGGACTGAAACGTCTCATAATTGGAATTTCACCCCCTACACCCCCTCAGGTTGGCGCCACCGAATTCGCATTTCCAAGAACGCTAAAGCCGCTTAAGCGGCTTGGACTTCGCGCCTTACCACGTGCGCTCAATCACAAAAAAGCCCGCACGATTCCGGCGCCATTCGTGCCTTGTCCATAGACATCGGCCCGTCCGACGACGGGCGTTCGCCGAGTCCGGCGGCCGCGCTCGTCGGTTGCGATCGGAGGGTCTGCGCCGGCGATCAGGTCGGCGTGATGAGCGCGTGATGGCAGGTCTTCGTGACTTGGTTGCCCGGCCAGTCCGAAACGGTCACGTGCACCAGAATGGTCTGCCCCAGAGAGATTTCCGTCTGAGTGACGTAAAGCCACGTCAGCCCATTCCCGTCGGTGCGAGCTGCGCCGTGTTCCAGGATCACACCATCCAGGCGCGCCAGTGAAACCGAGGCCGAAGCGACCGCGAAATCATCCACCGCTCGAATGCGGATCGAGTCGCCCCGCGAGCCGCGGTAAGTGGAAAGGTCCACGTCTTCAATCACGGGCGGAAGCCGAAAGTCCTTGTGCGCCAAGTCACAAGCTCGTTTCCGGGCCGCGCGGGCCGCGGCTTGGTAAAGCGCATAGATTTCCGGCTGCTGCCGCACGCGCTTCACATAAGCCGCTGCTTTTGAAAAGCCGTTCTGCCCTCGCCGCTCACCGTCCGTGAATTCCGCAGTTCGCACGGGCCGATGTTTGACGATCACAGTGCCGTCGCGCGCTGGAACGAAGACCAGATCGCCGAGGTGACCGCGAAGGATTCCAATGAGTGTATTTGGGTCTAGTGTAGCCATAGTTCATCCCTCCTCCTCAGACGGAAGATGCGGCAATGCCGGGCAATCTGTGCCAGGCGATCGCCTCCAGGTTCGCTCCAACCCAATTAGAGCCCAATGCAAACAGCATGAGACCCCTATCGCGATAGGTCTCATAGGGTCCTTGCTAGGGTCTCATCAGCCCAGGAACATTCACTCCCATCCTTTGGGCCACGAGCAACTGCGGTCCATCAAGAATTCTGCGTCCGACGATCCGAGTGCGAGATGGCCGAACTCCAGCGGATGGAAGATCGGATTCGGGCGAGGCAGCCTTAGAGCCTGTCTTAAAGTGCTCGATCTCAGCTGGAACGCCGCATGCTACTTTTTCGGCCATGGATCTACCTCGGTCCGATCGGTAGCGACGCCCACTTTGGCCGCTCGTTACACTCGGTCCGCTACGGAAAAGGAGGTTGCTCCATGACGAATGACAACGCCGTGAATTCGTGAAATCAGCGGCCGCTGATGGAAGGCAACTCCTCCGTCGGCGCACCGCAAGGGTTGCGGATGAAGGACCGAGAGTTTGACCGTGCGTCAGACCCGTTCCGATCCCTACGCCCTGCCCTGCTATGCCACAGACTAAAGTACTGACGCTCGGCCATCGAGACGACGACGCTCCGTCAAAGCTGAAAAGGAACGCCCGCCCCCGTTTGACCTCACCTCCGAACTCACAACACAACCCCTCCCAAACCCTCTGCCTCTCCCATGACGATCACCTCTGAAACGACTGAACCCTTCCCCACCTCGGTGACGGCTCCTTCCGTTCCATCCGACGGAGACCCAGCAGTAGCACCGCCCGCACAGGACACTGCCGTTACTTCGGTCGGGATCCTCGGCGCCGTGGATAAGCTTTCCGAGGTCGAGCAAGCCAAGTTTGCCGCTTGCGAAACCGTCATTGCCAAAGGCTGGAACGGCTTTGTCGACGTTGGTCTGGCTCTTGGTGAGATCCGTGATGCCCAGCTGTACCGCGTCGACTATGACAATTTCGAGGCCTATTGCAGAGCCCGGTGGGGCTACGGCCGTCATTACGCGAATCGATTGGTCTTAGCGGCGCAAGTCGTCAGCGAGTTGGCGACAAAATGTCACCAACGACCGCCCGATAACGAAGCTCAAGTGCGTCCGTTGATTGGCTTAACGCCAGATCAAGTGCAACTGGCCTGGGAATGCGCCGTGCAAATGGCCGGTCGCCAGCGCATCACCGAACGCATTGTGAAAAGCGCGATTGAAGCGTTGGAAATCAAGCCAAAGACGGAGACTGCGGCACCGTTGCCGAAGCTCAACCGCGCGACCCAGTGCCGTTTGATCCAGGATGCGTTTGGCGAACTGCTCGTTCTTCTCAGCCAGAAAGCAGCGCACGACCTGCTCACCGAGAAAGTCGAATCATTGCATGCCCATGTGCAGTTGTTCGTGCTCCCGGGCCACAGCGCCAGAGCGATAAAACAGCGGTGCTAGGAGTCTGCTGACGAATCAGCAAGCTCCTATCGGGCGCGGCAGCTCCGAAGATTTCCCAATCAAAAATAAAGCTCCCGGGGTCTGAAACACTCCATGACGCTGCCGCGGCACGACTAAACCACTGCGCTTCGCGAGATTTTGTGGAACGCGGATTTCCGGTCCGCCGGAACGGGCGCGCGAAGGGCAGGCTGTGGATTATTTCAGGCGCAGTCCGCCAGTCGAAGCTTTCGGCGGAATAAATTCCGCGTTCCGATCGAAATCGAATCGACTGAGTTTTGTTGTCACGAGAAGCAGCTCCATTCTCCACTGCTTTTCCGGAGCGTTGGCGAGACCCTCTTGGCGTCCCGTCAGGTGCTGACTGGGCCTTGCGTGATCAACTGCAGCACCATCCCTGTACCATCCACCGGGAATGAAGCGTCCGCCTCGAGCGCTGCAACGAGTTCTCCGGACGACATATTTTTCACTTGCACTGACCCTCGTTGCGGCGCTTCCTCGAAGCGCAACTGGAGACTGCTAGCTTGGGCGCGGGTTTGAATCCGTCTGGCCCAATCGTGGATCGCGATTATTTTCGCATGCATCCAACAGCTATGGGCTGCAGCCATAACGGGGTGAATAGAAACGTCGTCAGGCAACCCACCGGGAACGCGGCGGAAATAGCGCGCGAGCGACTCCGCCAGCCTCAAGCCAAGGCCGCTGATCCCGGCGGCAGCAGCATCGGCTTCCAAATCGGTCTGGATGTCATCCTTATCGAAAAAGATGGGAAGGATCCAGCCTTGAGCCTCAGTCGCTTGCTTCGGTTGCACCCGGCCGGGAGGGCTGAACATAGCGCCGTGACGACTCAGCGCGGCGCGCCATTGCTTCCAAGTAAAGCTGTGGACCCAAGTCACAGGAACGACGTGGCTTCCGACAATTAACTGGGTTTGATCCTGCAATGACTCATCCAGTAACTCGGCCATCTCACTGCGAACCTCGGGTGGAATCTCGCGCCCGCCCAAAAGGCGTAAAGACCCCTCAGCGCCAGTAACGTAAAGCCCTTGGCATTGCAGGACGCCTCCCGCTTTCCGAGGATGATCGACGGTGTCGAGAGTCCCGCTCATGAGCAGGCTCAAACGTTCCAGTTTGGCGTCATTCCAGCCGGTCACACCTTGACGGACGTCATTCTCCCCCTCCTCTTCCACAATTTGCGCAAAGGCTTCGAATGCCTCGGGATCAAAATCGCTGCCATGGCAGAATCGCTGAACGGTGCGCCAGAGTTTTCCATTCATGAAACGACAAGGTTACTGTGCGACGTTCAGAGTACCTCGCCAAGCTCGGACCATCGAGCCAATCTTTTTGTTGGAATGGATGCGACAGCGGTTCCTTGGCAGCGGAACAACCAGTGAAAGCCTGTGGCCGGTCTTCGCCACGGCCGCGTTTCATCGAAGTTCCAGCGGCTGACCTCATCCGTTCCCAACCACGTCTCTTCCCCGTGATCGGGAGTCTCAGGAGGCTAGCTCAGACTCACGGCAGCGACCTAGCGTCGTTAAGGTTTGCTCGAGGCGGGCTGGGGAGCGGGCTGAGGGGTGTAACGGAGGTAGGGCTTAACCTTCCGCATTCCAGCCGGGAAAAGCGTGGCGGCCGCTTCGTCGGTCACGGCTGGAACCACGATGCAATCTTCACCATTCTTCCAATTGGCCGGAG
Organism: Limisphaerales bacterium; assembly: GCA_044225505.1. Taxonomy (GTDB): domain Bacteria; phylum Verrucomicrobiota; class Verrucomicrobiia; order Limisphaerales; family SIBE01; genus JAXMHN01. The sequence continues at coordinate 12,932 of JBGAIN010000127.1, read as the reverse complement.
TCGCCACTCGATGCTTGGCGGTCAGTTGTAACGAGTCGATAACGCGCAGGATTTCGGCAAAGTTGCGTCCCGTACTCGCGGGATAAGTGAGGGTCAGCTTGATCTTCTTGTCGGGCCCGATGATGAAGACCGATCGGACGGTCGCTTTGTCGTCCGCATTGGGATGGATCATATCGTAGGCCATCGCCACTTTGCGGTCCGGATCCGCGATGATCGGGAAATTCATGGTGCACGCCTGCGTTTCATCGATGTCTTTAATCCACTTCTGGTGGGAATCCAAAGCATCGACGCTGACGGCAAGCACCTTCGTGTTGCGTTTCGCAAACTCGCTCTTGATCTTGGCGACGGCGCCAAGCTCGGTCGTGCAGACAGGCGTAAAGTCCGCAGGATGGGAAAAGAGGACGCCCCAGCCATCTCCGAGCCATTGGTGGAAACTGATGGAACCTTCCGTGGTCTGAGCGGTAAAATCGGGCGCAGTATCTCCTAAGCGAAGTGCCATAAAATTGCCTGCTGTTAGTTTACGGTTTAACTGGTTCCGAGAACTATACCCACCCGCGCGTTTCGGAAAAGGGGAAAATCCAACCTAGCAAATTTCGAGGATGGCTGCGCCGTGAAACCCCACCGAAAGTTGACGAGCCGAGGGTACTCAATGTTGCAGGTATTGGTCATGGTTGTTCAGCAAATCGATTGACCGCATTTTCAGGAGTCGTAGGATCTGGCGCATGAACCTGCAACGATTCGCGATTGGCGCCGCCCTCGGCGGTATGCTCTTAACCGGCCGTGCCATGGCCGAAGATCCTTTCATGGGCGAGTACGAAGGCACTTTTAGCGCTGACCAAGCGCAAAAGACCAAAGCCACGGCCAAAGTCATCGCTGAAGGGCCAGGATATTATCGAGTGGTGTTGCAGGCAGAACCATTGGCGGCAGGAGAGCCGACGTCCCAATTTGAAATCTACGGAGTGCAACAAGGCAACCGAGTGAATTTGTTTGGGCGAGCCAATGCGGCACAGTGGCGTGGGAGGTTGACGGGTGACAGGCTGTTCGCGGAGCCGGGGTATTATGGGATGAGCGCGGAACTGAATAAGATCAAGCGCAAGTCACCTTCGGAGGGTCTGCAACCTCCGAGCGATGCCGTGGTGCTGCTGCCCTATACCCCGGGAAAAGCACCGGACAGTTCGGCTTGGAAAGGCGGCGCCTGGAAGCCCCAGGAGGACGGCAGCCTCCAATGCGAACCGAGCAAAGGGTCGATCACGACGAAGCAGAACTTTGGCGATATCAAGCTGCACTTGGAGTTTTGGCTACCGTTGATGGCGGACAGTTTCGGGCAAGGCCGGGCGAATAGCGGCGTGATCATCAATAACCTCTACGAGGTCCAGGTGCTGGACTCGTTCGGCCTGGTGCCGTCTGCAGGCGATTGCGCGGCGCTCTACAGTCAAGCCCGGCCCAAGGTGAATGCGAGCTTTCCTCCGGAAACCTGGCAGACTTACGATATTGTTTTCCGAGCTCCGCGAATGAATTCGGACGGGACGGTGAAGGAAAAGGCGCGTGTGACGGTTGAACTGAACGGCGTGAAAGTGCACGACAACGTCGAGATCGAGGGCGCAACGGCCGGACACGAACCTGGCAAGCCCCCGGCCAACGTGGCCACCGGTCCGCTGCAATTGCAGGACCATGGAAACCGCGTGCGTTACCGCAACGCCTGGCTGGTCGAGCTCAAAAACTAGTCTACGACGATGGGTCGTCCGGATTCTTAAATCCGCCACGGCCTAAGGCCTCCTCCGCATCTCATCGGAACGGCCGCGCTGGATTTCGGCGTGGCCGTTTTTCTTGAGCATCTGCGAGTTTCAGGGGTGTGCCCCGGAGCAGTCTGATCGAGAGATCTTCGGGAAATGCCTCAATTGGCATGCGCGTCCGTTTGCTTGCCTGCTTCGAAAGCTGAATAGGTCCTTTTTCCGCGAAAACTTGGATTTCATCCGCGATGTCGGCACCGCCACCTCCCGCGGCGAAGTCATCTGCGAATTAAACCGCCTTTACGGCCGCAATATGCGCGATCGAAACTGGCTCCGGCGGGCCTTTGCGCTGGGACTTTCTAGCAAGAAAGTTCTGCGTCTGTATCGCGACTGCTTCGCGGCTCGAAGGCGGACGCCAAACCGTGATGGCCCGCGAAGCCCGCGATTCGTACGAATACTGGTTTAGGCTGACAAGGAATCGAGTTCGCGGTCTCAAAGGCTCCCGGTCTTAGCCTCATTGCGGCCCGGCGCCTGGTTTTTGCTCGACATAATAGTCTTCGACTTCGCCGAAGTTGAAACGGCCGCTGCCGTCCCACCCGCCCTTTGAGCCGAGCTCAACCAGTGGAACCGGCAAATCGCTGACTAGAATGCGCATCCACGCTGGAAAGGGTGTGCAGGGTGTCTGCACAGGCGGCAGCGGGACAACCTGCTCTTCACCTGGTTTCAGGTCGAAACGAAGGTTTTGAACCGCCCATTCGGCTGCGCCCTCCACAGCTCCGGACCATTCTCCGTCCCGATTGAAATCGATCAACACATTGACGTACGGGGAACTTGCGGGCGTATTGGCCCAACTATTCACCGTAATGTGCAAACCCGTAAAACCGCACGGATTCACAGAGATTGGGAGCAACAAGCCGTCGTCATAAAAGTCCCGATTCGAAAGCTTGGCACTGGGATCGAGATTGGGCTCTGGATCTTCGTCTCCCGAGAGTGCGTCGGCCTCGCGGGAGTAACGGACCCCCAGCCAGAAATAGCCAGGATAAACGATATGCGCGCCGGGTTGGCTATAGCGTGAATTCGACGTCCGGTAAACCGTCGCGAATCGTCCCACGACAGCGTCATTTGGCACTGGATAGCCGGCTAAGAGTCCGGCATCCGGCGCATCGCCGAACTCGAATCGCCAGCCCGTGGGAAAGTTGGTCGGTGGAGGGTCGTCGAGAAGGTAAGGGATGGGAAACGGCCCTCCACCGGGCGTGCCACCGGGAGGCGGGCCGGGTTTCGGATCGCCGGGCCCGCCCTTGGGTCCCGCGATCCCACGCTTGTCCTCCTGTCCAGCTTCACGGTCTTCCGCTCCGCCTGGAGGCGCCTTGTTGCCTTTCGGATTCTCCGGGGGCGGGTCGTCGCGGTCGTAAGGCGGTGGGACACTGTGCCCCACCGGTTCGTCGCGCCCATTACCGTCGCCCGGCTGATCAGGATCGCTTTCGCCGGTGTGGGGCGGGCGCTGCGGGGTTTGGGCGCCGGGCAATGGGCTGTCATTGCCGGAGCAGCCTGGCGGCGTAGGCGTTGGAGCGTTGGGGCAAAGATATTTTACGACGAGATCACAGAGGAACTGGGTGACGGCGTCATCCGGGATGAGGCCGTCACCGAAATCCTGGAGCATCCCTGCGAGAAGGGCGCGATCGGCGAGGCTGATCACATCGCCCAGGTGTGCCGGCAACAGCTGCAAGACGAACTCGACCGCCAGGTTGTCCGTGTTCACCGCCACCATGATCGCCATGGCGGCCGCCGTCGCGCTCACGACGTCCATGTTGCAGCAACGGATGAATTTCAGCCGCGTCGCGAACATGCGGTCGCGATCCTTTTCGTCCAGGACGACGAGGCCGTGCTTCAACACGAAATTGGCAACGGTCCGCAAGACCTCAATGTCATTGCCGAACAACTCCGCCAGCTTGCCCAGGAGCGAGTCGGGATCGACGGCGCCCGCGTCATTCACGCAGCATTGCTGCAACACGGGGAGGGGGATCTCGCTGAAAGGGACGATCGTGGTCATGGTCACGACTCGTCCGTCGTGCAAGGTTACCTTCTCCTGCCGCAGAAGTTGGGGACACAGGCGGACTAAGCCAGTGGGGCAGACGTTTTTAGGGACTACGGCTGCCTTATCCCCGTTTCGCAAGGTCACGACGTAAACCATGTAGATGTCCCGTCCCCCATCTCCCGTCCCAATCGGCGGATTGCCAGGTGAATCGGCCAACATGCGCGCGGCGGATGGCAGGATACCCGGCGAGCCAGTGGGGGGCGGCTGCACGTACCCGATGGTCAACTTCAGGGTGTCGATGCCGATTCCCATGACCGATGGGTCGAAGAGATAATGCATCTCTTCGCGGGCGCCGAACTGGATGTAGAAGCGCCCGTCCCCGCCGTCCGCGGCGTTCGCGGGATTGCCGCCTCGCATCAACTCTGCGCGGTCGGCCACGCCGTCACCGTCCGAGTCCGTCGCAGTCGCCTTGGTTCGAAGGAAGAATTCCTGACGATCTGGAAGGAAGAATTCCTGACGATCTGTTAGACCGTCTCCGTCCGTATCGGTGATTCCGGTCGCGGGCAACGGCAGGGCGTTGACCCGGGCGTAGACCTCTAAGAAGTCATCGATGAAGTCGCCATTGGAATCTGTCTTTCGCGGATCCGTGGAGAGAGAAGCATGGTGGGGATCATCGCGCAGGAAAACTTCATAGCCATCCACCAAGCCGTCGTGATCCGTGTCGGCGAGAGCAGGGTCCGTCCCGAGATTGCCTTCTGCATACGTGCTCAATCCGTCTTCGTCCAGGTCTGAGAGCTGGGAGAGGGAGAGCGGCGGGGGATGAATCTCTGGCGCCTGAGCCATAACCCGATAGAACCGGACGAGTTGCGTGCCTGCAATCGGATCAATCCAGTGCGTAGCCGAAATCGGCCAGGCTCCAGCCGCGTCACGCCAAGCGCCAGCCGAGAGCGAATCGCGAAACTGAACAGTATACGATTGTCCCACCAGGCCAGGCGACCAGGTCAGCTCGAGCTGATCACTTGAAATCGCGGCCGCTATGCGAATCTCCGAGGCGTTGTCCACCGCTTGATGGGGAACGGGAAAAACCAAGGCCCCGGCCAGGACTAAACCTGGAAACCAGGCTCGATCGAGATTGGGCTTCATAGGCGAACTGGTGTGCCCGAATCATCCCGCTTACCGCTTTCCAGCGCCAGAAAAAAGTGCAGACCCCAGGACGTATGAGCCTTTCTGCAGACCGACGGTCTGAGCTTTCGTAGACGGGGCCCCACCGGCCGCGGTTTAAGATCTCTAAAATGTATCGCCCCAACGGGGCATTCGACGATCTCCTAAATGTGCAACCACCTCGGTCAATCCGCTTCTGGCCTACGCCGTCACTCCTTTCGGCGCAGCGCCTTTTGGCCTTTCGCCGAGCTGGCTCCGTAGACGATCAAAGCGACGATCAGGTGAAGCCAGAACCATTCATTGTAGCCCATGTTATTGGCAATAAACATGCAGATCAGAACTCTGGGCAGGAATACCGTCCCGATCGCATCAAAAACGAAGGGGACGTTGTTCGGCGGAACGGTGTGGGTGAAGTAGGCCGCCAAGAGGGTGACCCGAGGGAGGAATAGTCCCAGGACCAGGAACCAAGTGCTGATGGACCCGCCTGGGTTTTCCAGGATTGGATGCAAGGCGTGCATGACTGATTAGAACGGTAGAAGGCCGGCGTCGGGGACTCAATTACAACGCTTGTCGGTGTTTGCAGCCAGCAAGGCCCTATGGAGCCTGGAGCCGCCCGTGAACATGGTGGGCCGGTTGTTGGCTAGATTTTGGCCGGACGAGGCGAAGCGATTGTCGGCAGGCCGGGACGCGCAACCGCATAGCAGCAGCCTCCGCGTCCGCTGCGAGGGCCTTCGACAGTCAACCTTTCAACCCGACCTGGAGAGAAGTCGTGGCGGGTTATCAAAACACGATCGCCGTTAAGAAAGACGGAAGAGTACGGTATTGGGATGGCTCAGGATTCACTTTAACCGACAGCCCAGTTTAAGGGCTCTTGGCAGCGAACGCGATTCCAGTTCAGCGCAATCGAACGGATGGAGTGCCCATTCGTATGAAAGGACTCCTGTCCGAGGATGGCAATCGCCTTGCCCCTCTTGGTTCAGGGCGTGTTCACACGCAACTGATAAAACTTCGCGCGCGCCGTTCCGTCGACCGTGAACGACTCGACCGTCCCCGACGCGGTCGGGATGGTTTGAATGACTTGCCAGGGACCCTCCAGAGCATCCGCACCGAGGATGGAATAACTTCGGCCAGCCACCGTTGAGAAGCGCAGCCGGACCGTATCGGTGCTTGGAGCTTCTGCCGCGAGAGCAACGGTGCTTGACGGATCGATCGGCGATGTGCCAGCGACGAGTTCCTGGGCATTCGTTAACCCATCGCCGTCCGGATCACCCTCTGGGCGAGCGTTCAAATTACCAAAGTACTGTTGTTCCCAAGCATCGGGCAATCCGTCCGCGTCCGAATCGCCTGTCTCAGCGCCATTGGCCTTTCCTGCGGTGGGAGTACCAACCCTCCAATTCGCGGGATCGTCGCCATACTGACTGGCGTTGATTTTCTGGAGAGATTGCCCGGTCGCATTGGCGCCCGTTGGCCACGGGCTCGTGGCGCTGTAGTGCACTTCATCGATGAGAATGTGGAGAGTAGGATTCGTCACCACAATTGAGGTGGCGACATCGGGCCGTGACAGGCTCAAACGTTCGCCGCTGTTGTTCAGATTCCCGGCCAGGGGGCCGAAGATCGGCACGGCAGGATCCAGCGCATAAAGCGATCGGAACCGCGCTAACGATGCGGTATTGGTCGGGTTAAAGTTTACCAGCAACGCAAATTCACCAGGCAGCAGCGATGCCCCGGTCGGGAACGGAAAGTCCGCGCCGCCGGACAGGCGCCAGGTGTTGGTGCGGATCACCGCATCATAAAGCGCCACCGTTTGCGACGAGACGTTGAGCAATTCCACAAACTCATCCGTGGTATTGTTGGTCGAGCCGGACGCGGTCGGGGCGAACATAATCTCGTTGATAATGATCGGTCCGACCCGCGGCCCAGAATTCGCCGCGCCCAGGGTATTCGTCTGCTGAGCGACCCAGTGTTCGACGCCCGTGCTGGGAATATATCGGCCAAACGTCACATCGGGAGCAGCAGCCCCGAAACGAAACCCGTGCGCATACCCGGTCAACTCGTTCCCGTCTCCAGAGAAAAGGTAAATGCTATCCCCGGCGGAACTCAGACCGAACCCGTTCATGGGGTCTGCTCCAAATGCTGTTTCGCGAATCACGAGGAAACCACCCGCGCTGATGACCGTGGGCGATGGCAGGCGATACTTCCTGGGATTGGAAAGATCGTCGCTTAGGAACCAACCCCCAAGGTCGACATTGGCGGTGCCCGGGTTGAACAACTCGATCGCATCGACCTGTGGTAACTCCGGACGGCTCAGGACTTCGTTAACGAGAATCGTTGGCCATGCTCCCGGCGCAGGATCTTCCGCTCCGGGGGATCCCCCCAAGCGGCTGCTGGAGCGCCATGCGGTTGCGGAATTCCAGGACTCGAACGGCCCGGCAGGATTTCGAATGATCATCGAGAACCCGGCCCCGTCGGTAATTGGGAGCCAAGCATTGTTGTAGGTGAAATCGAGAATTGGCTCGAGGAGTGGACCTTCCAGCGTCAATCGTTCTCCGGAATTATCGAGACTGCCCGAATATTCGCCCGCGACGATGTTTACTGCCCCAGGATAGCGCGCGGAGAAAGCCGCCCGATTCTTCACCAGGAGAACATAGCCGCCCGGTGGCAAACTCGTCACTGAGCTCGCGCTGCTGAACGTATAGTCGATTCCGCGCGTGAATCGGAATCCGGACAGTCCCAAGGTTTCCGTGCCGATGTTCTTGAGCTCAACGAACTCAAAGCTGTCGGCCGGATTGGTGTCACCGGTGGGAGGGACCGCTGGGTGATACATCAGTTCCGTCACCACGAGCGGCGGGGTCTGAACAACAAATGTTGCTACGGCAGGACCGCTCCAACCGCTCCCCTGACGGGCCCGCGCAAAGACGCGCGTGTTCCGATCGAGTGGAATGGGCGAAGCGGCATAGGTGCGGGCTTGAGGATTAACCGCGCCTCCCGGCAAACGCGGATCCGTGCCGTCGAGAGTATAAAGGATCGCACCGGCGGCCGCGGACAATCCCAGTCTTGCCCCGGCCTGGATTGGCCCAGCGGTCAAGCCCAGTTGGGGCGCCGCCAGATACTGCCGATCGATCCAGTCGAACCGACCTTGGACCCACGATTTCATCGCCTCAAAAATCTCGCCGTAAGTGGAGGCGATATAAAAACCTGGGTTCGGCCAAACGTAGGAATCGAGGCGTGGGTATTTGGCAAAGTCTCGCGCCTGCGCCTCGTTCAAGTCGGCGGCGATTTCGTCGATCCGCCGAACAATGTTCGATGCGGCGAGGGCACTGGAACGTAGCACGGCCCAACGATCGATAATCTTTTGGTTGAAATCCGGATCCCCTTGACTGAAATCCGGTTTCCCTTGCCCGTCGGTTGAGACGAAAGGCGTCCCCACCATCATGCGCCGCAGCCAAATATGCTCGTTGTCTCCCACTTGAGCGTAATACCAACCGCTCGTGAATTCGCCCGTTAGGTAATCGGCATTTCCCCACGCTAGGTTCCAATCCCAGATCGGGGCCATTTGCAGCGGCTTGCCTCGATCTTTGCTCATGAAGTTGCTCAACCGATAGCCATCGATCTGCTTCGTGAATTCGACAATCCAATGGTAATCCACGAACGAATCGACATCGACGTAGGCGGAGTAATGGTTAGTCCCCGTCCGTTTCAACCAATCTGTCGCGTAAAGAGCCTTCTCGAATTGGTTGAGGTAATTGGCAATCCAGGTTCGTTGCGCGGAAGTAATTTCGCGCGGTTTGGGCTCGTGATATTTCAGCGATTGTCCGCTGAACTGGCTGCCACCCTGGGTGGAGAAGCTCAAATCGCCCGGGCTGTCTTTGTCTTTCTTGATGATATAGCCCCCAGAGATTTCTGGTTCGGTGTTGTGCGCGGGCGTCAAGCGGGCGATATCCACCCGGTTCCCATCAATCTTTATTTTCTCCATCAAGACGTAGACCCCTGCGTAGTCGTCGGGATAACTTAACGGGCCAGTGCCGGTCTTCACGAAGACCTCCACGAAGCGGCACCTGGGCGCGTAATGGCCCATGGCACGGTGCACTTCGAACGCCAGCACGTTGTTCATCAGACATTTGTCTGAGAACGGATTGTGCAATACCCAGTCCGATTCTGCGGGAAGCCCAAGCAGCGGCACTTCCATGTCATTGCCATAAAGATCGTCTGTCTCCAGATTGTAAGGAGTTTTGGCAAATCCAGAAGAAGTCTGACCTCGCACCTCGATTTGCACGGCTCCATCGTAATCTGGCTGCCCTTTCAATCGTGCCCGTCCGTCGTGTGGCTCAAATGCGCTGAGAAAGGCCCGTACGCGCTGATCCTGGGGTATGCCGCGACTGAGGGTGTTGACAACGAGGATTGGTAGATTGGAATTGAATTCCGCCGCGTTGTTCCCGACCAAGGTATAGGTTTGAGCCACGATCGCACTCGGTAGCAGTCCGGCTTTGAACACGCGCGCTTGGACCACCGTGGTGGATCGGACGGTGATTGGCCCATTGTAAAGCGGAGAACTTGGGATCGGAGCGGTTCCGTCGGTCGTGTAGCGTATCTCGCCCGCCGGCGCGCTCAAAGTCACCGGGATGCTTGTGCTGGAATAGACGCCACCAGGAACAGAGAAGACTGGGTCCGGGGCAAATCCTGTCCCCGACGTCGTATTGGCTTTCCCCGGAGTCGGAGTGGCAAAATACCCGACCAACTCCGGATTGACGCGGTCGCGGCCATACGATGTATCTGGCCGTTGCGAAGGATAGATCGGTGCGAATTGAGAGACCACTCTCCGATCGGAATCTACCAAAGCCAAATACTCGCCGCTGGTGCTGAGCTTGAAATTCGTGTGCAGCGCGTTCGCCACGTTCGTTCGATTCTTCTCCGAGGCCCAGATCAGAAGATATGAGTTGGGCGGCAGGGTCCATTGCGGTAACATCCATTTCTGCGGCCGTTCTGGCTCGTCGGTTAACGCCCAGTCTTGCAGATTAACCGCCTCGGTGCCGAGATTCAGCAACTCGATCCAGTCTGAACGATTCCCATCGTCATCTTTCAATCCGCCTGCATTGTCGGCGAGGAATTCCGAAATAATGACCTGGGCCGCTGGCGCGGAGGGATCGAGTTGATAGGACCATGCCGACGGCGCGAACGCGTTGCCAGGGTTGGCCAGATCCGTGATTTGGTGACCGGGCGCCCAGGCGATCTGGACGGGACCTTGAACCGGCTCCGGAAACGAGAACTGATACTGACGCGGAGAAATTTGAGTGAAATTCGTTGCGGGGAACCCGTTGATCAAGAAGTCCGACGCATTCACACCGCGAACGCTTTCGCTAAAGGTCACCTCAACAAATCGAAGCTGGCGGACTTGAGCGCCCGCGGGAGGGACGGTTTCGATCACCTCCGGCGCGGTCGTGTCCGACGTACTAAGCAAGTGGGCGTCAACCAGTAAATCGCTACTACCGGAGTTCGCGTTAAAAGCGTGGATCGCAAGCGTGTTGTTGCCGGTTCGCAGAAGTTGGCTTAAATCATTGGTGAGGACAATAGACACAGTCGTCGGTTCCGCCGCGGTAATGGCGTTTCCACCAAACCCAAGTTCGCCGTCCGGAACGTTATAGCGACCGATCTCAACGCCGTTGATCCACGCGACAAACCCATCATCAATCCGGACGCTCAGATCGAGCTCCGAAACTCCAGCGGGGTTGCTCAGAACAAACGTCCGACGGAAGAACACGCTCAGCCACCCTCCCGCCGCGCTCGACGGAATCGTGGTCACGATATCGGGTTCCCCGTAGCCTACCGGAGCCGCGCCTTCCACCCATGCGCTGTCGCTGAATTCGGGTTTACGCCATGCCTCCGCAGGTGAGGATGCCTCCCCCAGACCAATTTGGTACCGCCACGTCGCACCGAAAGGAATTAACTCGTCCGCACGGCTGGTCGAAGTTAGCACCCACGCCCCAATGATGACGGAAAAGAGGGCAAATACACCCCGACACGAGCTAAAATGGGCCACGTGCCGCAGGGCAGAACGAGACTCAAGCGTTCGTTGGGTAAACAGCCCAAAGGACCAAAGCGTAGTGATACTCATGTTTAGACGGCAAAAGGATAGCGCAAACCGTACCAATCGCCAGATGGCAGTCGAAGACTCACTCTTGATACCGCTTTTCTCAAGCGGTCACGGTCGATAGTCTTGCGCCTGTGAACATGGCGCTGACCTTGGGATTTGGGATAGCCTTGGGGTGCATCTTTCAGAATTCGGCCGCGGACGATCCGCTCGTGAGCGAGATCCTGCCTGCGCTCGGCCCTCACACCCAGTTGACACCGGCATCATTCACGAGCAGCACCAGTTACAGCTCCACGAATCGGGTCGTCACGACCAGTTACTTCTATTGGTACGACGTCTTTTCCGGTGATCACATTTTCAATGGCGATGGGAGCGACGCGTTAACGGATCATCCACCATCGCTGCCCGGGTTTTCTTACCGTTCCAAAGCGTGGCACAAGACCCAACTGACAGACATGATGGCCGCAGGGATCGATATCTTGCTGCCCGTCTACTGGGGCCCCCCGCCCGCGCGCGTTCCAGGAAAACGGCTCGAAGATCAGCCCTGGAGCTACGCCGGGTTATTGCCTCTGGTTCAAGCGCGCGAGGAACTGATCGCGGAAGGCAAGCGACCGCCGCTGATCGGACTTTTCTACGACACGTCAACTCTACAGTTCAACGCTTGGAATCGAAGGATCGACCTGACCACGAACTTCGGACGCCGCTGGTTTTATGAAAGTGTCCGCGATTTCTACTCGCTGATCGCGCCGTCGCATTGGGCGATGATCGATGGAAAACCTTTGATTCTCCTCTACAGCGCGAGCTTCGCTTTACATCACGACCAGAGCTGTATCGATTACCTAAAGGCCAATTTTGCCGCAGAGTTTGGCGGACGCGTGCCTTACCTCGTTCGTGAGATCTCGTGGGACGTACAGACAGACGGAGTCTACGCCTGGGGCGGAGCCTTAGGTCTAAAAAACCCTGGCGTTGCTTCGTTAGGCCCGGGCTATGATCACTCCGCCGTTCCCGGGCGCACTCCAGTCACGATCGACCGAGAAAAAGGGCAATTCTTCGCTCGGAACTGGGCGAGCTTCCTGCGCCGGCCGTCAAACCTGGTGACGATTGAAACCTGGAACGAGTATCACGAAGGCACGGATATCGCGGCGTCCAAAGAGTATGGGCGCACTTACCTGGAACTTAATCGCAAGTACGTGGATATGTTCAAACAAGGGCTCGTTCCGGTTCGCCCGCGCGGACCGTATACAGACGCTCGTTCTCTTTCCATCAGCCTGGCGGCAACGAACATCGAGCAGGGACTCAAGCAAATGGACCTGGCCGACGGCGCCACTCAGCCCGTGATTGTGGCGGGAAGCACTTGCCGAGCGGCGCGCACCACTTCTTATCCCGCCAAATACCTCTACTTTAGAGTCGACGATTCGTTCAAGTGGTCGCCAAAGCTGAACGTCACCGTCCAAGTGGAATTCTACGACGCCTCCTCAGGCCGCCTGGGACTGGAGTTCGACGGCACCGACCCGAATGCTCCCTTTGCGGGCGCCTACACCGCGAGTCCGACCGTCATCGAGCTTTCCGGAGCCAGATCGTGGCGCGTGGCCACATTCGACTTGAAGGACGCCTTGCTCAACAATTCCCAGAACGGAGGGGCGGACTTCCGCCTGTCGATCACGGCCCCGGAGTTTTACGTGCGTAAGGTCCAGATTATTCGACCCGGCCTTGGTGCCGGCCACTGATCACGCTCTGACGGCTTTCAGCGATACCTGGCAGAAGTGATTGATCGGACCTATCCGGCTGGAGTTATCGACAGATCTCCGCAATTGGAGCGAGATCGCGCGCATCCAGCCCGAGATCTGTCCAGAGGAGGACACCGACGGAACGACGGCGCCAACCCGCACGCTTGGGATCGGGCGTTGGGGGGGGGCGCCCC
>JBGAIN010000126.1:0-24186 GCA_044225505.1 Limisphaerales bacterium | reverse complement strand
GGTCAGCCATTAGGGCCCTGGTCAACAAGAAAAAACGTTATCTATCCGATTTTTTCAAAACGGTTTTGCCGCAGCTTTTCCGACCCGAACTCTGCCAGCAGACACGAACCTGCGTTCTCGTTGCATGAATCGGATGTTCTCGAGCCGGAGCTCGAGAAGGCGATCCGTTCAGTCAGCCATCTGGATCTAGCGCGGGTCGGGGTGATGACCAGGAGGTTGCACAAACTTTCGAACCGAAAGGAGCGGACGGGACGTCTCCTGCCCATCTCCCTCCGGCTCGGTTTTGTTGGTCAACCGTTCCTTTACCACGCGCGCTCGTTTTGGCAAGCGCGCGCGTTCACCCACGTTGCGCCCATCCCACCAGCGGTGGGACCAGAGAACTTTCAGTACCGGGCCGCGTTCATTCAGTGCCATAGAGCTATGGTTCCCAAGCAGCGTTGCGGCTGCCGAGGTCCAACCCGTTTGTGACTCGCGACACGGTCGAATCGCTTGCAAAGCGTCTTTAAGCTGCACGAATCTAAATCAGCCAGAGAGCAGCCGCTTCCAATCAGTCCCAAGAGCTCTTGGTCCAACCCCTTTGCTGGCTAACGGCTGCTCTCAAAATTCACTTGGTCTTCATCGTTTTGTTGGCCAGTTCCGGAAACATCCGGCTCTGGTCATAGTCGCAGTTCCCTGCCATCACGTGCCAGGCCGCTTTGGCCAGCTTGCAACCCAGCGCTTTGGTCGCAATCACGTGGCTGGTCTTGGCCGCTTTGCGGTCGTACCAACGACGGCAATGTTCGTCGAAACGCCGCGCGTAATTCGCCGCTTCCACGAAGGCCCAGGCCAGGTATTTGTTGCCGCACTTCTGGTTATTGTCTCCCTTGCATTTGCCGTTGCTCAACCGCCGGGCATCGACCATCCGGCAGTAGCTGGCAAAATCTCCGTCGGTCGGGAAGCGCTCGATATCTCCGACTTCCATCGTGATCGTCATTCCTAGGATTCGGCCAATGCCCGGAATGGTCACCAGCTTCTCGTAAAACGGGATTTCGCGCGCGCTGGCCAGCACGCCTTTCTCGATCCGTCCGATGCTCTTCTCCAGGCCTTGAATGTGCTCGGCTTGCACTTGCGCAATCAGTTGATTGGCTGGATGCTCGTAGAGCTTGGGCGCCTCTTTGGGCTCCAGTTTCTTGACTTCGCGCAGATCCAGCTTTTGCCCCGTTGTGCGCGTATAGAGGCTTTTGAAGCTCAACAGCAAGGACGTGCGCTGATGCACTAGATTCATGCGACGGCGCAACAAATCGCGCACCGGCCGCAGCGCTGGATCGTAGACGTGCGCCTTGGGCAGAATGTTCAGCCGCTGTAACTCCGCCAGGAAGAACGCATCGTGTTGATCGTCGGCGTGTTTCATCCCGCTATACTGCTCAATCTTGGCGGGGTTGGCCAGGTCCACCGGATAATCGGCCGCACGCAGACCGTCGACCAGCCAATACCAGTTGAACGTCGATTCGACAGCCATCGATTGGAGCCGCGACTTCAGCGGCTTAAGAAACTGAGTCACTTGCTTCAAGTCGCACTCCACCTTCCGCTGCGCGACGCGTTTGCCGTCCTGGTCGATCACGCCGATCACCACATTGTTGCTGTGTAAATCCATTCCTGCGATTAGCTTTTCCTTCGGTCTTCTCATAGTTCTGTTGGTTGTTGTTCACTCGTTACGGACAACAACGTTTTAACTGTGAGGAGACCTTTTGTCTCAACTGCCCTTAATGTTTATCAGTCCCGCATAATAAAATATAGGTCTTGACGCTTGAGGTAAGGCAGGGGCAGGTTCTTGGCATGGCGAGAAAGCTGAGGCTGCAATATCCGGGAGCGATTTACCACGCCGCATCCTTGATGATGGGCGCGGCTGGCTACGCCGCCGGATGTGTCCGAGAGAGGCTCAAATAAGCGTGAGAAGCTTTTGCCGAACACCGGACATGCGTATCTGCGGGACTGACCCCTACACTCAGCACGCTCAGCGGCTCAGTTCAACCGCAGTGTATGCGCCATGCCCTCAACGCTTTCTGATAATCCGAAGCCTTGAGTTTTTGGGCACGGCGCATACACTGCTTCAGGTTAAGCCGTCGCGTGCGCATGTCGAGAATCGAACAGGCTCTTTTTCGCGACAGCAGTGCCCATTGGGTAAGTGCATTTGAGTTATTGTCCGATGCACTTGTGCTGACATTGCATCCTGGGGAGCGCGCAGCTGCTGCCACTCATGCTCGCTTCGAGAGACCGCGGATCATTTCTGCGGATGCTTCGCACGCCGACGATGACGGCGGGCTGCCTTGGGACATTATCGGCTTCGACTGCGAAGAACTCCCGGACGGACGATGGCGTTTTTGCCTTCATACGGATCGGATTGAGTATGTATTTGAATCACCCTGGCCGGAAATCCACAAGACGGCTTAACCCGTCGTTGGAAACGAGCTGCCGCTGCGCTTGTTGTAAGGAGCGGATCGGGCCGCTTAAGCTCCTCAGCAAGTCCGCAGCTTGCTCTTTCCGCGGCAGTCGTTCAACTTGGTGTTAGGCCGTTCTTTCAATGTTTACACCCGCGAAACTTCCAATCGAGTATCCGCGACCATTCTCGGTTCAGCTCTACTGGAACAGTCACGGCGTGCTCCTGCTCCGGAGTCGCAAGACTGCCGCACATTCAAGACGCATCGATATTCTGTTCACAGATGTGCGATGGATTGCGCTTCCCTGTTGGTTCGATAGCATTCGTATCGAGTCAGGTGCAGGCTCAGATCTTCTACTCCCGCTCACGCCGCGGATAAAGGCAGAGGCTCATCTGATGTCTGTCTACAAAGTCATTTCAGGCGATATTATCCACGGGTTGCTTGCTGGCAACAATGTGTGGGTGTCAGAAGACGATCGTGATGACCCTGATTCGGCGCTGCTTCCATCTTTCAGACTACGACGTTTTGGATTATCGGATGAAACGCCCTAACCCTCAAGCGTGTATTGCTGCGGAGCGCGCCGAAAACGGCGCAGGGGTCACCCCGAAGAATGCAATATAGATGTTGACGCTTGAGGCGAGACAGCGGGAGGTTCTTGGAATGGCGTGGAACCTGGGGTGCAGTATCCTCAGCGGACGATATATAGCGTTGCTGATGGACGGGAGCGGCAACAGATACTTGAGAATGGTTTGTGATTACAGGCCCTGGTCATGAATCGCCGCTTCCTTGATGATGGGCGCAGTTGCCTACGCTGACGACTGTGTCCGGAAGTGGCTCAAGCAATCGTGAGGCACTTTGGCGGAACATCGCACATGCGTATCTGCGGGACTGACGCCTTTTACATGAATGATCCGGTCGGCAAATGGTTGAATTGTGAGCCGTTGGGATTACTCCGTTGGGGTAACGCCCTGGAACAACGCCTGGATGGCGGCGGCGGTCAGTGCGGTATTGTTCACATAGACTTCGTCCAAGGCTCCGAAGAGAAAGCTACGATTCACGTTGGCGCCAATCGATGCCGACTGGTCGGTCGAGAAAGTCACTCCGCCGCTCGGAACGCGGACCATCTTGCGCAACATTTCTTCGCCATCGATGTAAAGGGCGATCGTTTCACCGTCAAACGTTCCGGCCACATGATGCCAAGTCTGCGCCGGTGGCTGCCAAGGAACGCCTTCGCTGACGGTTGATCCATTCGCGTAGAGACGAACGGCCAGAAGCTGCGAGTTGTAATCCAAGGTGTAAGCTGGATAGTCGGGATTGGGGCTAGGCATCGCGAAAATCGCCTGCTGATTGGCGCCGGCCGAGGTCCCGGCAAAGCGCACCCAAGCGGCAATGGTAAAGCTTCCGTTAGCCGCACGAAAGGGGGCCGTATCCGGAATGGCGATCCTCTGCCCATTTAGCTGAAACGCCATGCCGATTTTCCCAACGACATAGTTTTCGGAGCCAACGAAGTTTCCCTGAAAGCCACGAATGACATCGCGTGTGTCCAAATCTCCGGACCACAAACTGCCGGTGGCTGGCAGAGGCGGGGGCGGCCGAACGTCGACGTTGGTAAGGTAAGCGGTTTCAGTGAAGGGGAGCCCATTGGCTGACGACGTGAGTGTGAAAGGCTGATCCCATCGATTCGTTTGGGTGGGACGAAGAGTGATGGTGAGCACGGCGTTGGCGTTGAGGGGGAGATTCTCCAAGTCCAGGGTCACGCCTCCGGAATTGGTATGAACACTGCCAACCGTGGAGTGGACATCTAACAGGTCCGTTCCGCCGGGTAGGTCCCAGTGAAGCCGGGTATTTGTGGGAGCGGGTCGGCCGTGGTTGGCCACCTGGACGCTCATTTGGGTCGGGCGATTCTGGTAAATCTCGCCGGGCACATTGTCGAATTGAATATCGAACTGTCGAGAGGATCCAGAGGTGGCTCCCTCCCGCAAGCGGAGGCGAAAGAACTGACGGGTTGCCGCCGCTTCAGATAGGTGGGCATAGACTCGTTCATCGCCTTCCACAAGGATCGGCCCAGGGACTTCTCGCCAAACTGCGATGGGTCCAAGATCGGGCGCGGCTTCCAAGACGTCGCCGACCAGATTCGCCGGCCACAAGATTTCGCAGACTGTGCCTGGAGGGGCATCAATGGCGGGGGCGCGGACCCTCAGGTGGGCCTCAAGTGGTTCTGCCGAAGGACTTGATTTTGGATCGAGCGGATCGGTTCCGGCCAGGTATTCGTCGCGATTCGATGCCCCATCCCTGTCCGGATCACTTGCCGGATCGTTCGCACCAAAGGCGTCGGCCCAGGCGTCGGAAACCCCATCGCCGTTCAGATCGGCTGCTTGCGGCACGGCGATCGCCGCGGCTGGGGCGATGAAAAACGTGGCGGTATAAATTGGACTGGGTGAACTTTCTTGGACGTAGGCGGCCAAAGTCGTTGTCTGGCGCAGACGCACGGGGCGGGAGGAGTTGTAAGCCAGCCAAGTGGACGCGCTGTTCGTCCGAAAGAAGATGGGAGCCTCCGATGGGGTCCGGATATGAACCTCGAGCGGGGAATCCTTCAGCGCGTAAGCACCGCCAGGCGGATCAAAGGTGATGTCAGTGGCCGGTTGGTCCGTGGGCGCTTGAAGAATCGCAATGCTTTCAGTGGCGGCCGTCTGATTCACGGCGGCGTATCGCTCGCCGGGGCGGGGCGTGAGACTGTAGGTGGTGGGATGACCTAAACCGGACGTCGAGCTGCGGAATCCCTCGCTTACAACGCTGAGAGTGTTGGGGCCCAAATCGGCACGAGTGCTCCATTCGCCTGCGTGAAGCACGCGGACAATAGAAGGCGAAGCAGTGGCCGCTGGGTCACTCGAAAAAATTAACACGTTGCCGCGAGCTTGCGCCAGGGAGAGCGACGGCAATTGCCCGCTCATCCGTTGTTGGTGTTCCTTTCCAGCCGAATCCCACCTTTGCCAAGCGCTGCTGGGCGACCCTTTTTCGAAAGGACCTTGGAGCAGGAGAAAATTCCCGTTGCCTAGTCCGGCTACCAACGAAAACCGCAGTTCTGAAGACGGTAACCTTTGCCGCAGGACCGGGGCGGTGTCTCCGGCAAAATCGTAGGTTTCGACCGAGGAGCCGCCATCCAAGATCAGGACGAGGAGCGCTCCGGAGGCGTCGGGGACCACGGTGATGTGGTCAATCGGTTTCTCAAGACTGAAAGTGTTCAGTGGTGTTAGTCGGAATGCTCCGGCCCCGTCTTCGTCCGGCCGGTATGTCGAGATTGTCTGGCGGCCAGGCTCGTAAATAAGCAGGACATTTTGATGGCTTGGCCCAAACTCACCCCAAGCCCAGGAAGCGTGAATGGGCAAGTCTGGCACGACCGGGCCGGAGAGGAGTGCCCCGTCCCCTGAATACCAAGTCGCGAAATCGCTCGCGGTGTCGTTTTGGCGAATTGCGCCCATCGCGAAGGGTCGCCCCGTCTTGAAGCGAAGGCGGTTGCCTTGAGATAGCGACCCTGGCCCGGCGAGTTGGTCGCGGAGTTTCCCTGCCGTGCCATCCCAAACCACGGCTGCCAAACGCATGAATTCAGGGGGGTTGTTCCAGGAGGTGCCGACGGCCAAGTCATCGAGAGCGGCGGCGCCGTTTAGGTCCAAGGCGACCGTTAGAGAAGGGCCTAAACCCGGCACTGGGACGGGCACGCCGGGACCCGTGGCCTTCTCGAAGACCAGCACTCGATTCCAATCGGCCGCGGCGAGCGCAAAACCCTCTGCGGGACTCGCAGTTGAAAAATGTCCCGAACTCAGGGCACTCAGGCGATTCAATCCGGTGGCTTCGGGCGTCAGCCAGGCGAATGCTCCGTCGGATTGTTGAATTCCCACCCGCCGAATTCCTGTCGCTCGGTCCAGGAGCAAGACATCCAGCATTCCATCGCCATCCGCGTCCAGCGTGGCGCTTAGCTCCGACTCTGACTCCTCGGTAACGCCGGCTGCCCAACCCACTGTTGGGCTGGCCGCCCAGATCAACCCACAGATGAGAACAATCGTTTTCACTTTTCCGCACGGATGGTCACTTCTCCGCAAGGTATAGTCTGAATCGGCTCCCCAGTCGGATCGAAGCGAGTCAGCCAGTAGCGATAGCGAGCCCCGGTCACGACGGGTTGGGTGTCGACGAGATAGAGTTCCAATACGCGCGGAAAATCATTCGGTCCGGCGCCGACCCAGCGGAAGAACGGATCGACAAGCTCGGCAGCCGTCGCCACGTTGTCGGGATGCGCCCAGGCAATTCTCCGGATGAGAGGCGAGCATTGCACCAGGTCACCACTTACCGCGGCAAAGAGTTCATTGGTGACTTGTTGGCGGTAGAGAACACACGGCAGAAGGTTTTCCTTGGGGGCTGCGGCGTTTGGGTAGACTTGGGTGTTTGGATCGTGAAGGCCGAAAGATGCTGAGTTCGGTCCGGCTCCGAAGGCAACGTGGCGACTACCAAAAAAGAAATTCTCGCCTCCTTGCAAGGGGATGGCTCCTACGCGGATGCCAACGGGTGTCTCGTCGCGATTCAGAGAGAACACAGGCGTGTTGCCGATAAAAGTCCAAAGCACCCGTTGGTCCGGAAGATCGCCAAGGTCGACGGCGATGATTCCAGAGTGAAAGGCTCCGACAGCGGGCAGGGGCCGCGCTGGCCAGGCGATCTCGGCAGGCAGGCCGGGCGTGGCGACCCATTTGAACTTGACGCTTTGGCTAAAGTCGCCGACTTCGCCGTTTGGACCTAACGCGCGTAACCAGATCGTGTAAGCCAGTTCGCTGCGAACATCCAGAGAAAGAGAAAACCGAGGGCCTTGACCGAGTTCTCCGCCCACGCGCCCAGTCAAAAAGCTCCGTTCCACTCGGACAATCGATTGATCCAGTTTCTCCTGGCGATCCGAGAGCTTAAAGACTCTGACGGAGCCCGCGGAGGCAAGGGAGAGAGCATGCGATGTCAGTTCTGGCGCGGCGCCCGCTGGCTTAATCTGCTTGGTGTAAACAAAAACCTCAAAGCGGTCAACGTGTTCAGACGGACAGAACCAGCTCAGATGAACCCCAGGTGCCTCCAAAGATCCGGTCATATCCGCCGCCTGCGGTTGGGCAAGCATCGGCGTGGGCGGTTTGTCGCCGGTGAACCGATAGTTCCCTAATTGTCGCATGGGACTTGCATTCCCGCTCTCATCGAGGAGTTGGACAAAATAGCCCACACGACCATTGGAAGGGGGCGAAGCGTCATCTGAGCGCACGATGCTAGTCCCGGGACCGAGGTAGGCAGCTTTGCCCTGATTGATCAGGGTGAGCGGGCCATCGTCAATACGTCGGTAAATGCGATACTGTTCTGTCCCCGGGGTAAGTGTTATCCGAAGCTGCGGGTGAAAGATGCGGCCACTGTCGAGTGCGTAAGCGAGATGCTCGTTTTCGGCGCATTCGCCAACGACCGGCGCGCTCAAGGTGGACCACAACGGATCGGCGGGTAAGGCTTGCCGTTCGGCCTCAGAAATAGCTCCCGCGAGGAATTCATGAAGGACGAGATGATTCCCTGCCGGGTCGACAGCCCCGCCGCGCGAGTGGGCCCATCGGCTGAACGCTCCTGTAATCGCTTGAGCGCGGCATTGCACGTCCAGGATCTCGGCGCTCTTCGACCGCGGACGCTCGAATTCCAAAACCACTGTCTCCTCGTCCGTTGGAAACACGACGCCCGTCTCCGGGACGATCTCCTCGCCAGTGCTCGCGACAGTAACTCGGAAGCGTGCTTCGCTCAGGCCACGACCACGCCGGGAACAGTTCACTTGGAAATGGAAAGAGGTAGCGTCGAGAGGCTCGGGTGACACGACGGCGGAGGCGGCTGCAGCCGTGCTGCACGCAACACGCAGGCACTCCCGCACCACCGCCTTTCCGATTGATTCCGGCGGAGGCGCTTCGGGTCCTCGCTGCGCTTGGAGGGTACCGAAAGCCGGCGGGCTCAGCGAGGACGCGACCGCCGAACACGCATTGGGAGCGACTCTCACGGCTCGGACTGAGTACCACCAGGTCTTGCCGGTGTTCGAAGGTCCCGGATCGAGCGTGCCGTCCGCCCATCGGAGCGTACCCCCGACCGGGCCGTCGGAATCTTCAACCACGCCGACTCGCTGTATCGCGCCGGTGCGAACAAGGGCGGCAGGCAAGGCCGATAGATCAAGGTCGCCGCGTTGAGCCGCGGCATGCGCCCCAAGATCAAACCCGCGAAACACTTCGTAGCGGGATGCAGAGATCGTTTCACTTGCCGACGGCCGGTCCCAACTAACGACCAGTTGTTGCCCGGTGGGCTTCGTCCAGGCGTTGGCAACGATCACATGGCTCGGGACGGGCGGTGGCAGTCGCCGGCAAAGCATCGCCAGAGGACTGGCCGTCACGATCCCAGGCCGGCCCAAGGAATCCAGAGCGGCGGCAAAGTAATAGTATTCCGAGCCATCGGCCAAGGATTCACCTCCTGCTTCATATCGCTGATTGTCATCGGCAAAAAAGTAAGTCGTCGCATCGGCGGTAAAGTCTCCGACGTTCGCTGCGTCGAACAATTTCCGAGGTGAGACGGGTCCCGCGACGCGCTTGACTTGGTCGGGATTTGACTTGGCCAAGGTCGTGAGCAAGGTGCTTGTCGGGAGACTGGGAGGAAACCCCAGAGTTGCGGCAAAATTCTTCGACACTCTCCACAGCACCACGCCGGCATTCTGCGACCCGGCGCGTCGCAGTTCGGGCGGGGATGCCCAGCGCAGTTTCACCGTGAGATCACCAGTCACCGTTTCGTCGGGGACGATGACGAGTGGAGTTGGCGCGGGAAGGGGATCCATTTGGCCCGCCCGGAGAGTGACTCGGCCAATGACGGCCGGGGCTAAACCGCCGCCGTCCTCTTCGCGCACTTCAAAAGTCGCAGGACTGCCGAGTGGGCTATCCAACGGTCCCAGCCAGGCCGTCCCGCGCGTTTGCCGGACGCTCGGGTGGGTAACTCCAAGCAGGTCGATCATTTGCCCGAGCGCCATATCTGTCTGCGCCCGGTGGAGCAAGGCGGCCAGTCGGTCGGACAGGGTCATGGAGGGAGGCTCTGAGGTTGTGGCCGTTCTACTATCGTAGCGATTGAGCGTCAGGCGGTGCAGTCCAACGAGTTGCTGGTTGAGCTGGGCAAGGTCATCGCCAAGGAGAGCGGCCCGGTGCAAGAGCACCTCGACGACCTTGGGATCGCTGGTCGCAGAAACGACGCCGCGACGCGTAAACGTCCCGGGAGCGTCAGGTAAGCCAGCTTTGGCGTAAACGACCAGACGCCGCCCGGTGAGAAGGCCGGATTGGTTCTCGCTCAACGTGAGGTAGGCCCAGACTTGACCTGTGGTGTCAACGCCGGTGGTCCCGGAGACAACGACCATCGGCGGTATCGCAGTGTCGGCCAGACTTGGTTGAGCTAATACTCCAAAGAGGCCGAGTGTCAGCAGAAACATGCGCCACCTGACCCTAATATGGATTGAATGCTTCATCAGTCGAAATGGAGGCTTCGCACCATGAAGAACCCAGGTGGCGGCGGAAAGACGAAGGCTGGCGGGAGCGGTGGCGTGTAGCCGCCTTGGGCCTGGAATCGGAACTCCTTTTCCTTACCGACTTTTGCGCCAAGCACGTCGACATTGAAACTGGCTTTGAACGTGCCAGTGAGTGATCCTTGTAGCAACCCAGTATCGTCAAAGAGCGAATGGGCGATCTCCGGCAGACCTTCGGTCTTCAGCAATCGGAGCGGCGAGGCCAGATTAAGCGCCCCGAGCACATTGACTTCGGCGTCAGCCGACGCCGGTCCGATGGCGACGTTGATCCCGTAGCGCGACCGGAGGCCGTAGAGCAGGAAATTGGTGTCTTCCGTCGAGAAGGCAAAGACCCCATCTCCGCCTTTGCCTCGTAACTTGAGCAGGTCATCCGGAATGCCTAGCAACTTGTTCAAGGGGAGTTCGCCCGTTCGCCGAAAATAGAATCCGGTCACCGGGTGGTCGGCGTCGAGCTTGGGCAGGCCAATGACAGGTAACAGCTGTTCGAAAAGAGGGTCGACCTGTTTGAGCACCTCTGGGTCACATGTCCGCCCCAGGAAAGCGGCCGCCTCGCCGTCGACAAACAGAATTGTTCCCGTGCCTTTGGCCAGGAGATAATTGTCCCACTTACCAAAGGCGTAAGCAAACTCGGCGTGCTTCAGCGTAATGACGTCCAAGTGGAGATCATTGTCGATGTCAAGACGCCCCCGAACTCCGAGGGGCGTCTGGTCCGCCGCCAGCAGATAGCTGCCGCTCGACTTGATATGGGCAGGTCCGTTTCCAGCCAAACTGCCAATGCCGTCGGTGGCCAGGGTGATCTTCATGCGACCGTCGGGTATTCCGCTCATGCACCCGCTCGGCAGCGCGTCTTGGCGCAGTCGTTCGAAATCGAGGCTTCCCTGGAGCTTGAGAAGGTCAGGCATGCGCATGCCGACCTGGGCGTTGATGTGAGCCGTGATCAAGGAATCGCCCTCAATATGGGCGTGGCCGTCAATTTGGGAGAGTTGCAGAGTGTCTCGGAAGACGCCGATCGCTCGATTTGCGGTCCCCAGGGGTCCGTTGATCTTTTCGGCCAGCTCGTTGCCGAGTTCAGCAAAGGCGGACCGCAAGACCTCGTTGACCGTCCCAGTGATCCGGTTGAAGGCCGCGACATACTCGTGGCGGAGCGGTTCCGCCGTATTACGTACCGTGCCTTGGAGCTCTGAGACAAACCCAGATTCCTGAATGGCATCCAGCCCGATGCGGCGCAGGTCATGGATCAAGCGGGTCTCTCCGGCATCAGTCCGGTAACTGCCGCTTGGATCGTAGGCGTCTTCAAAGTATTTCTTGAATCCATTCAATGCCTGGGCGGGAAGACCGTCCGGGCTCGTTGGTGTGTTAACGGCCGCCATCGCTGTATCCAGTGCCTGTTGAATTGGACCCAGTTCTGACCGAACTTGCGTCACGAGGCTCCGCGCAAAATCCACGGTGCGCTGGACTTCGTCGAGTGGTTCTCGCAATTCCTGATTAATCAGCTCATCCAAGCGTTCACGGACCCGGGCTGTTTGCGCGTCCAATCCGCCGATGCCCGTTGTCACATCGAGGAATTTCCCCCGTTTGCCGGTGGCCGGATCTTTCTTCAGAATCTGATCCGCGGCGTCGAGTCCGGCGACGACCTTGTCGAGACTCTCCTTAAACTGTTTCATCAAACCGGCCGTGCCGCTCGCTGGACCTGTGATGTTGCGGAGTTGCTCTTGCAGGGCGGCCAAGAGTGCGTCTCGCTCGGAGTCAAGGCGCTTTACGATATCCGCGGCGGCGTCGACACGGGGGGCCTGATCGAGTTTCTGGAAGAGAGTAACCACAAATCGGTCCAGGGCGTTGGTCACGGCCTCTTTGACTAAATCGCGGCTTTGACTTGCCAGCAGCCGATCCAGGGCTTCGATCGCGGCCACCACGTCGGATCCGCCTGGCACGTGTTGCATCAGTTGCCCAGTCGCTTCCTTCTCATCGATCACCATTTCGGCCAGATTGATCCGCGGCAGTCCCGGGAAAGCCAGGCCAAAGCGTAAATCCGCGCCCGACGGCGTCAGTCCCGACAGAACGCGCTGTGAATTGAGCACGAGAAAGTCGCGTTCCTCGGGAGCGCTCGAAACAAACTTGCGTCGCAGAGAATCCCAAGTGACGGGCAGGTCAAAATCGACAAACCCGAACCAGGTCTGATGCGCACGTGGGTTGTAAGGATTCTGTGGATGTCCCGGCCCTACGACCGTGTCCGGTTCGGCCGCATTCTGATAAGTGTCGAGATCGATCCCAGGGGGGAAGCCTCGATTCGCGGGATCGAACTGGGCGTTGCTAAAGAAAGTGTCGGGGCCGGTTGACCATCCTCCGCGAATCGCTGTTTGCCCGCTCGTTGCCCGGGCTAAAACGTGGACCTTCAAGTCTTCGAAGAACGGGACATCCACCGTTCCGGCAAAGGCCACGAAGCCGTCGGCTGGCGCATCGGCGGGTGCTGGGTTGTTAAAGTAAAGTTTGGACACAGGATGGACGGTAAATCCGGGAGAGGTGGTAGGTTCGAACGCGGAGCGGTAGCCATGCAGACTAACTCGTTTAGGCAGCTTGAGACGGGAATCCACGGTTGGATATCCGTCCGCCGCCGTGACCAACCGGCCATCCGCGAAGAACCCAAGCGAGCCCGCGAGCGGCTCCAGCACAACGCCGGGCAAAAGAACCTCGGCGCCAAAAATCAAGCTCCCAGCCGGCGTGGCCGCCGGTGCCCCTTTCGGCTTGCCCCGAAACTCAGCGGTGATCGGGTGGAACCTGGCGCGCCAGTACGCCAGCGAATGTTCGTAGTTGTTGGGATCGGGCAAAGTCAACTCTCCTGGTGCGCCCTGACAGTCGATAGCCAGGCGGGCGAACGGTTGGGCGAAACCGGGGGTCGAACGAACGCCAGGAACTTGGACGCTGCCAGTAACAAGAGACTCAGCCAACCGATTGTCCAAGAACGAAAGTTGAAGGTTTCGTAAGACCGTCTGAAATCCGTAAAAGGAAAGCTCCCCGGCGAAGGGAGCAAAGGAGGCGGTGACAGCTTCGTGCCTCCCACTGATGCCGGCCGCACGCGCGTAGTACTTGGACGTCCCGCGCAGAGCGTAGGGTCCGATCTTTTGATCGCCAAGTTGACTCGTGCCCGTCTCGTTCCCGTCAGCGCCGACTCGAAAATTCAGCCCTGGGTAGTCCGCTTGCCCCGCGGCATACTCGGGCGCCCCGGGACGTTCTTGATAAGTCGCTTCGCCAGGACGCCCATGACCAGAAAGGAGCAATTCTCCAACCCGATTGTCCGAACTCGCGGTCCCATCGCCGCCGCGCAGGGCGAAGCCAGCGACCAATGCGCCAGCTTCGGTGAAATCGCTGGTCGCATGGGTAAAGGCCGCTCCCGCCTGTGCCCCCCATCGAACGGGCGTTGGCGAAATTGTGCCCTCAGCGTGTAATCCGCCGTCCGGTGTAATCTGCCAAACAGCGCCTTCCGGAGTAAAAGGAAACTCGTCATCCGGGGCTGCCGTTGGGAGATCGCCTGGACAACGCGGGGAAACTGCAAAACTCGCGTCCGAGGCTCCCGGGAGAGAACTTTCCGCTGCGACGATCACGTCATTTCTCCAGACGACTCCTCCCGACGCGCTCCAAGCCACCGTCACGCCCGCGGGAAAATGAGAGGTAAACGAACCAGGAGGCAATTCCACGTGTACATCCAGCAGTTGGGCGCGCCCTGAGGCATCGGCCCCGATCAGGATGTCGTCATGCGGCGAGGCGGCTGGGTGAAGAAAATAAGCTTCATTGGAAGGACGGTCGGCCGCCACGGGATCGGCAAGCGTCTCGCGCACGAGGTTTAACTCCGCAATTTCTTCGGCGCGCGTGTAATGCGTGTCGTCTCGCCGAACGCCCAGAGTGCCTTCGTCGACATTCCAGGTCATTAAGGTGGTCTCAAAGAGAACTGGCACCCGCTCATGCGCAGCAAACAGAGCGGCCGTCCCGGGGAAGGGTGTCAAACGAACATTCTCCAGTGGAACGAGCGCCGCATTCAAAGGCACCTGGCCGGCCGGATACTCTGCCAGCTGCCGGCGAGCTCGACGGCTGGTTGTGACGCCGAAACCGGCCGGAAACTGTACCCAAACGTTGGCGCTCATGCCGGCGGCGCTCAGAAGGATTCCTTCCCTTCGAAACGTGATGCCGTGGATACGATCCACGTCGTGAGTTTCGTCTGATTGCACGGCAACAGGTCCGTCCCCCCGAGCCGTTCCATCCGAACCAAGAACTACTTCCAGCCCTGCGGTCGCGGCGAGTGCGTGGGTCGGTTTGGTCAGGAGTGTTGCCCCACCGACTGGCAGGGCGATGGACACCTTTTCGCCAAGTGCCGTTTCTCCAAGTGGGCGAGGTGCATCGGTGAAGGCCTGAAGGACGGTCACAATCGAACCGAACAAGAGGTTCCCGTTGAAGTGGAGTAGTTGCACCCCAGTCAAGGTCTGACTCGCTCGCGTGATAACCGCGTTGTCTGGAGCGACGATCGTCAGAACCACCGTTACGGCATAGCGGTCCGTCGAATCCAGGACGGTTGCTGGCCGAAGATGGATCGTTTGATCCAGACCAAAGGCTGCCGGTGTGCCATCGGGCGCGTGGCTCGCCAAGGTAATGGGGACCGATACTTGCGATTCCACCAGGTGAATAGGCCCGGAACGCGAGCCTTGGACGCTGGTGTCGAATTGCAAGCGGTAGGCCGTCGCGGAAACGGGATCGAACAAGTGATCGAATCTGCCCACAACCCCTCGAACGTTCAGGTGAAAGGAGTCACTTCCAGGAATGGTGACGACCGCATAGGCTTGACTGAACTCGGCCACATTCAGCCATCCTACCATCCGCTCACCACTCTCAGCCGGTTCTGCGGGGTTGGTCAAAACCTCGAAGTGGTAGCCGTCGCTCAGTCCCGAAGTTCCAATGGGCTCGAACACCAGAGGTAAAGCGGTTTGCCGCACATAGAGTTGGGCTTCCACCTGGTAACGCTCGCCGCTGCCCAGGCTGACTGCCGGAGTCAAACTGGCGGCCGCGCTCCCGCTTCGCACCCCGCCTCCTTCCAATGCGACATTGAATTGGCTGCTAAATACGATGGTTCCGGATTCGTCTGCAGCTCCCGTAAGCGGCACGGCTACTCCGCTACCGTTGAGAATTCGGAATCCCACCCGGAAGAGCCGAGAGACAGAAACTCCGCCCACGTTTTCGATTCTGTAGGCGGTTTGTGCTTTGAGAGAGGGTGGGGTCGGGGTGGGTTGAACGAGAAACCCGGAATAGTCGGTCAGTGTCGTCCCAGTAACAGTGGTGTTAAAACTCTGGGCAAAGGCCGAACTGTCATTCATCTCTATAAACGCCAGTGCAGCCCAGCCGCAATACACTACACCCCAAAACCATTGGCGAAGAAGTCGCATCGTGCCTTCGGAAAAGGAGGGTTGCTTCGCCCTCCGGAGGAAGAAATAAGCATTCGTCAGTCCGAATGCAAGGCGGCTGTCAATGCCTTGGTCGACTCACCTTGGTCAACTGTCGCCTAGACAAGCGGCGCTACCCGAAGGGGATCTGGCGAATCGAACGCGTCGGGTGGGGATTAGCAGCGATTTTCGAGGCTCGTCTTCCGCTGCAAGAGAAAGGCCGATTTGAATATTTTCGAAGCATGGCGAGGGGCAAACCGGGATCGCGGAGACGAAGGTGGGGATCGGCTCGTGAGCTGATGCAGGGAACACCACAACGGGAACGACTCCAAGGACCCGGAACCGTTTCCCGAACGACTGATGAATCCGAAGGGGGAGTCGTGCCCACGAGCGCGACTCCCCAGAGTGGTGCCCTCAGTGTTTCGCTTTGGTCTCTTTCACTTCGACTTCCGCAGCGACCATCTTGTAGTAGATGGTCACTTTGGCGCCAACTTTCGGGTCGCCGGTAATCTTAGTTTCTTTGGTGCGGGCGATCTCCCATTTGTCCTCACCCTTTTGCACGGTGATGGTCGTTGGAGTCACGGCCAAGACTGGCCCAGTGACTTGGTAGGTTTTGACATCTGCGGCCTGCAGCAAGGTGGCGCTGCAGAGGATCGCGATGCCGAGAATGGTCTGATAGCGAGAAGGGAGATTCTTCATGGGGTCTGTGGACTGGTTTAAAAGTGTTGATCGAACAGGGGTAGCTTGGCCGGTTCTGTGAACAAATCAAGATCGACGCGTTGCGGTCTGAGGGGCAGACCACGGAATCCGTAAGCGTTCGCGGCAAGGAGTTGGGGGGAGGCAAAAAACATCCGGGGATGGCGGCAAAATTAGCCTGGGCTGGGCAAAGAGGGGAGTTGAGGGATTTGTATTTCGCAGGCGAAACACGCAAAAAGCTCAATGAATACAGGGGTTTTGTTGGCTGGCATACCTGCTGCTTGGCGGAATTCGGAAACATGAGCATCGCCGCACAAACTGAAATCGATCTTCCAGTTCCTTGCGATCAGGATTTGATTCACCTGCCGCTCGGGTTACTCGGATTCGAGAGCTTCAAAGATTACCTGTGGCTCGATCGTCCCCATGAAGCGCCGTTCCACTGGCTGGAGGCGCGCGGCTGTGCAGGCTTGGCGTTTCTGGTCGCGTCACCTGCTGAAGTCATCGGGCAGTATGCGCCCGATATCAGCGATGACGATGTTGCATTTCTTGGGCTTAACTCTCCTTTGGATGCCTGCATTTACGGAATAGTGACGTTGCATGCCAAGGGACGCGCGACCATCAATTTGAAAGGGCCGCTGGTGCTCAACCGCTTCACGTTGCGCGCCAAGCAAGTGGTTCCTCTGAACGCCGCAGAATTCTCTCTGCAGCACCCCTTAATCAGTGCCGATTAACAAAGTCGTATCATGCTCGTCCTCTCCCGTAAAACTGGTGAAAGCATCGTGATCGACGGCCGGATCGTTGTCCGAGTGGTGCGCGTCGAAGGCGACGTGGTGAAGATCGGGATCGAAGCACCGAACGACATCCCTATTTTTCGTCAGGAAATTTATTTGGAAATCCAACAGAGTAATCTCGAGGCCCAAACGTCGCCCCGTCAGCCTGTGCCCAAACTCAATCGCATTGGAAGTCAGCCGATTCGCCTCGATCCTAAGGCAGCAAAAGTCAGCCCGGTAATTCAGGAAGTAGCTGCTAGTCCGAGTGCAACGTAACCCCCAAGCCCGCACCTATGATTATTAATACGAATATCTCGGCGCAGATCGCGGCCGATAACCTTCAACAGAGCCAATCGATGCTGAGCCGGTCTCTTGCACGGTTGAGCTCGGGTTCGAAGATTGTGAACCCGGCGGACGATGCCGCGGGATTGGCGGTGGCCTCCCGGCTCGATGCTCAAGTTCAACGTATCGGTGCGGCCAAATCGAACGTGGGCAATGCCATCTCATTCACACAGACCCAAGATGGCTATTTGCAAAAGATCGCGAAAGCGCTCGACCGAATGAGTGAGCTCGCCATCCTTTCGCAGGACTCGACCAAGAGCGACGGGGACCGAAGCCTTTACAACGCTGAATTCACGCAGTTGAGCGCGTATATAACCAGTGCGGCGACCAAAGAATTTAACGGCGTGAGTCTCTTCAGCGCCGCTTCGCTCAACGTGACTATTGATTCCGAAGGCACCACGTTCGCCATGTCCGGTATCAATCTCAGCACTTCGAATTACACCGGAGCGACCTCCAGTGCCGTCGATACGGCGAGCCATGCCCAGAGTGCTCTCCAGAGCGTGAAAACGGCCATTAACACGTTGGCTAACGATCGCGCCACGATTGGAGCTTATCAAACCCGCCTCAATTTCACCGCCGAGCAACTGTCCGTCAGCAAAGAAAACCTCTCGGCGGCGAGTTCGCGGATTAAGGATGTGGATGTGGCAGACGAGAGCACGCAGTATGCGCGAGCCCAAATTCTGGTGCAATCTGGCACCGCCATGTTGGCTCAAGCCAACTCGATGCCGCAGACCGTCCTCCGCTTGCTGCAATAGGCGAACGCCGGTCTCCCGCTCAACCGTAAACCAGCAGTGACTGGGTAATGGGATTCAGCCGGTTGTGATGAACCAGGTTCTCAATCGCCGGCGCGCTCAAGGGCTGATCTTCCGCCACGAGCAACAACCCATTCGCTGTATAGATCCCTTGCGCCAAAACCATACCGGGCTTCAATTCCGAGAGCAGCACCTCTCGCTGTTTCTTTGGCAGCCTGGCTTTTGAGAGAACCCGCAGCAATGCGCGGACGGCGTCCGGATCGATAGCGGCGCCGCTTTCCGCGGTAATCCGTTCAACGATGTCCCCACCGTTCCTCGACCCTTGCACGTAGGTGATCGCGACGGCGAGCAGCCTGCTCAACCAGGGAATGTGATGGCCCGCCAGCTTATCCGGATATCCTCCGCCATCATACCGTTCGTGGTGTGAACGAATCACCGACCCCACCAGTTCCAACGGCTCTCCGAATCGAACTAACTCCTCGCCAAGAACAGGGTGCTGGGCAATCAGCAATCGTTCCGTTTCGTTGAGTCGAGTTGGATCCTTTTCCCAACGGTCGAGAATCTCCTGAGGAATTCCAACTAATCCGAGATCGTAAAACCGGGAACTGACCTCCAATACCAGACGCTCGTCCGGGGATAAGTCCAGCGCCTCCGCCATTCCCCGGCAGAGCTCTGACACCCGGCGAGCTTGTGTGCCCAAGGACGGGCAAAACGTCTGCATGACATGGGCACAGATCTGAACGGAGCGCTGGAGGTTGAGACTGAGGGCCGTGTTCTGCTGCGCCAATTGAAGGTTTTGTTGCTCCAGCTTGGCCGCTTGTTCTTCCAGGGAACGGTTGAGCTCGGTCAACTGTTGGTTGAGTTTCAGCGTAGTCTCTTGCAGATCGGCGTGACGACAAACCAACTCGTACCGCTGCACGGCGTTCGTGACGGTCGCCAGTAACTCCTCGCGTAACCACGGTTTGATAATAAACCGGTAAATTTCACCCTTGTTGATCGCTTCCACGACGGTCTCCAGACTTAAAACCGCCGTGATCAGGATTCGGCTGGCATTGGGTTGCACATCCTTGACTTGAGCGAGGAACTCCAACCCTGTCATCCAGGGCATTTGCTGGTCGGTGATGACGACGGCAAAGGGGCCGGTTCGTAGCGCATCCAGACCAGCCAAGGCGTTCGAGCCGGTGACAACATCGTATCCCGCCCGGCGCAAACTCTCTCGTAGCCCGACCAAGACGATCTCTTCGTCGTCGATGACCAGGACGCGGTGTTTGGGAGGGAGTGCAGGGGCTGGGGTGGGGGTGCTCATCAGTCCGGTGTCTCCGTGGCATCAGGGATCATGGGCGAATAAGGAGTTGATACTGGTGGTCATCGCAACCCGCGTCATGTCCGCAGGTAACACCAGGTCCGCTTGGCCGGTCAATTCGCTGTCGAGTTCGTCTTGGTTGCACCCGGTCGCCTGAACTATCACCTTGATGGGTAAACCGGTCCGGCGCACGGCCGATGCCAATTCCGTATAGGCACGGTCTGCTCCTTGCGCTAAAAGCAAAACTCCCGCGAGCGAGTAGTCCTGCCCTTCAAGCAATCGAGCGGCGTTTTGGGGAGGAGAAGCCAGAACCACGGATTGCCCGCTTCGGCGCAAGAAATCGGCCATGCTATCGAGCGCATCGCCCGACGGGCCAAAGACCAACAACGTCCGGCGTTTGGGCGCCGGCTCCAATTCGTTCCGTTCGCCTTCGGTGAAATCCGCCTCAGGCAACCAGACTCGCACGCAGGTTCCCTTCTTCTCGATCGAATCGACCGAGATGGCACCATGATGCTTCTCGGCAAACAGCCGGGCATTGTAAAGTCCGAGTCCAGACCCTTTCTCGACCGATTTCGTGGTGAAAAATGGATCGAAAATGCTGTTCAAATGCTGCGCTGGAATCCCGCAGCCCGTATCTTCGGTCGAGATGCAGAGGCTGGGCAACCGCGGCAAAACCCCTTCGACGTGCATCAGCGGCGGAAACGTGTCGTGGCGGGAAACTTCGAAGCGGAGCGCTCCGCCTTGGGGCATGGCGTCCACGGCGTTGCGCGCGAGATTGATTAGCACTTGTCGAAACTCTATGGAATCAGCGTAGACCGGCAGCGATTCCGTCCCGACGACCGAATCAATTCGGATGTGGCGCGGCACGATCTTTCGGACCAGGTCAAGGATCTCGCGGACGAGTTCGTTGAGATTATGATAGTTTTTCTCGCCGATCTTGCCGTGATGCAGTTGGAGGATTCGATGAACCAGTTGGCTGGCTTGCATCGAATTGCCTTTGATCAGCTTGAGCCCTTCCTGGAACGGATGGTCCGGGCTAATCTCCGCTTGGTACGCTTCACTCAACGAATGAATTCCAGCAATGATATTGCTGAAATCATGAGCCAAACCCATGGTCAAGACGGACAGAGTGTCTTTCCAGGCGGCGGTGGAAAGTCGCTTCTCCGCAATGTTCTGACGCGTGACGTCAAGCCAAACACCATCATATCCAAGGAGAAGGCCACGCTGCGTCCGCACGGCTTGGCGGTGTTCCGCCACGTAAGAGACGCGCCCAGTCTTGAGGTTGCGCAACCGAAAGACGCACGGCCCATCCGGCGCGACTCCACTCGCTCGTCGCAACTGGTGGCGGACGTCGTCCACATCCCCTTCGTGCACCACTTGCCAGAACCGCTGCGGCAAGCGTTTCCATTCGTCCACGGGCACTCCCGTCAATTCTTCGATCTTATCACTGATGAAATGAAAGCTCAGATCAGCGCGCTGGCTAAAAATAACCCCGGGCCAACGGCGGATCAGATTGTTCAATTGGCCTTCCGCCCGGAGTAAGCGAATGTACGACTGCCGCCTCGCGGAATCTGTCCTGAGAAAGTCTTCGGCACTTCCTTCTTCGAGTTCGGCGACCGGCGGGAGGATAGAATCGATGCGGAGCGTGACCAGAGCGTCATGCCGCGCCAGTTCCACCTCGACGGATTGGCCGTTCGACGCAGCCAGCTCCAGCCGACGGTAAGTGTCTGGCGTTTCCCACGCCTCGGTGATCGGTTGCCGCCAGTCCGGATAAAGCGCCCAAAGCTCCGACCAGAAGTCTGTCCAATCCCGCGCTTTCGCATCTTGGCTCAAAAACCAATCGCGCAACGGCTCGTTCAAAGCCAAGATCTTCCCATCCGCTTGAACAGTCGCCATGCCACCCGACACCCAACCTCCGGCCAGGGCGAAGTTCTGCGCCGAAACCGGGCCGGTCGTCGGCGTCGAGTCCACCATTGGTTGTTGGGGTTTGGTCATGAGGTTACGGCATAAATCCGACGCGACATTGGATGGAAAGGGTATCATTCAGCGCGGTTTCTACAATCGCGAACTTTCCCGTGACGGCCTGAGCGGGACGTGGAGTTCGAGCTGGCATGGTCAACTGAGAAATATCGCCAACGTTGAGCGATCCGCGAGCCCAACCTCGTGGCTCTGGGGAAGAAAGGGCTGCTTTGGCAGGGCAGGGCGGGTGTCGCGGCTGGAACCCCGGACCCTATGATTTCTCGAAAAACGCGGTTTGAGTCTCCCGTCACCAGATCATTCGAAGAGAGGACGGCTGGGCGCAGTCACGGCCCGGCGCTGTCGAAGACGTGTCACCTCGCCCGGGCAGACTATGGAACAGCTCGCTGCAAAAAGGCGTTGTGACTCCGCATGTGCGCGAGAAGGCTACAACTTGGCCAGTCACGAATAGGACTGCCAATGCGTGGCTGTGGATTGACCGTAGGACCGCTGCACGCGGCCCAGATTCCGTTGGGAGTGGCCAAGTTCCGCTCGCTGCCGAGCAACATGCTGCATTTGCGTTTCCAGGAGCTGATGATTCGCGGTTTCCAGAGCTATGAGTTCTTGGAACGCTGCGTCGACCTGGCGCCGGATGGCCGCTCCGTTGGGACATTCGCGCCGGAACCGTTCTAGTAAAGTGGAGACGGTCGGCTGAAGTTGCGCTTTTTCCTCCTGCCATTTAGATAGGCCGGTCCAGTCAAAAGCTTTGAGGCTGGCGAACTCGGCCTCAGTCAAGCGACGCCATTCGGCTGACGCTTGCAAGAGTTGTTGGGCCCAGCTCATTCGATCAAGAAACTTAAGTCAAAACCCCTTCGCCACGCATGAGGCCGAGATTGGATTCAGATAGGACCGGCCCGTCTTCGCCTTTGAGCATCGTGGCCCACGCAGTTCGAAGAGTTGAGATGCGGCTGATCACTTCCCGAATGCCTTCGTCCTCTTTCTTCATGTTGCTTTCCATGAGGCGCCGGTCGAAATAATCGTAGAGGCGACGGAGTTGTTGAGCCAGTTCACCGCCCGCATGCAGATTCAGGGATCGATCCAGCTCACGAATGATTTCCTGAGCGCGGACAACGTTGTTGCTGATCGTTTCATTGAACTCAACGGGGTCATCCTTCGTGAAACCGGTGAGAGCTTGCTCGAGGAAGCGGATCGCGCCTTCATACAACATCAACACGAGCTGTCCGGGAGGGGCCGTTTGCATGGCCGTCCGGCGATACGATTGCGAAGGATGGTAACTAGCCAGCATACCGATTACTCGACATTTCTCTCAGAAGAGACGAACAGGGCCGCGATGCGACGAATAGTCTCGATTGGCGGATACGACGTGTCGTTGAGAAGTTGGCGGCCTCGCTCGACGGCGTTGGGCCGGGTGTCGGCGGTCGCTTGGAGCGACTGGTTCAAAGCCTCTGCTTGCCGAAAATCAGTCGTTTGGGTTTCAGGCGAGACCGCGCGCGGCTTTCGAGTTGCGAGCCGAGCGTCGATCGGATCCAGATCTTTGTTGAAATTAACTTCCATACACCAGGGCGTCTTGCCGAGACAGACCGCTCGAATTTGTGTCCATTATCTCAAGAGGTATATCGGCGGCGTTGTGCAATGACTTGAGTCAACCTTGTGGTTTGGGCCCACCCTTGGGCCGGCCGTTTTCAGCGCGGAGGTAAGGTACCAAGAGCTGCCCAGACTGTGTAATGACCGAAGCGTCGGGGTGAATTCAAAATCATGGGCGTATCGGTAGCAGGCACACCGGTCGGATGATGCTGTTCGTAACGTCGAGCCGAATTGGAGACTAACGGCTCGCTCGCGTCAAATGTTTCGTCAATCGCCCAGACCGCCTGGGCATCCGCCACGGCAACCAATTTCAGGTTCCATCCCACGACTAAGGGCGGGTACGGATGGAAGCGACTGACGCGGCCAAAGAGCACTCCCTCGCACCCGGTTTGCTCTCGTAAGATCGCAAAGAAGTTCGGCGGCAGTTTTTCGTCGGCCGCCCAGTACTTTTTCCCTGTCCATTGGCGCAATGCGTCCGGAGAGACTCGGACCAACTCGAATTTTTGAGTCTTTTGCAGTTCGGTCTCGAGAACTGGTTCCAGTGACTGATTGGCAGCGACGACGTCTACCTGTCCATCGTCATGATATAGTGGGAGCAGCGCGATCCTGCGCAAGGTTGGAGGCAAGGCCGCGGCTTGCTTGTAAACGTTGCTCGGCTGATAGTCCGGACCAAGAACGAACTGGTTCAGCGGTGCGGTCTGGCATGCGGTGAGCATCAGCAATAACGCGAATGCCGCGCTGCTGCGCACGCGGTGAAAGGAAACAGGTAACGAGCCAAGAAAGTTCATGGGCTAAGTGGTGCCGAAATTCTTCGTGAGGTAACTCAGTTGTTCTTTGATCTTGGCCTGTGCGCTCTCCATGGCCACAAAAGTATCCGTAAGGCGTTGCTGTTCTTCGGCCAGGCGCCGTTCCAGAGCTGTGATCTGATTGTCAATCTCCCCAGATTGTTTTGTGAAGATGTCCTGGCGTGTTGCCAGAGTTCCCCCTTCTTTTGTTGTCGTTTCCAGGTAATCTTTCAGTTGCACCGCCAGCCCGGTTGTCGCCTTGGTGAACAGGTTCGTCACCGAATCGAGCTCGCCTGAAAGTGCTTCGTCGAGTTTGGCATCGTCCGTAAGGGTAAGCGAATTGTCCTTCCCATTCGAATCGACACCCAAGTCTGCCAGACTGCGGATCGCCGACGTGCTACCTCCCCCGGGGGAAAACGTCAGAGAACGTAGTTTTCCGGCAAGTTCCGTGATGGTGGAATCGCTGGCCAGAATGCCGGCCGTCACCACCCCTTTAGCGTCCGTCGAACTGGCCGACTGTGTATCGATCAGACTCTGCGC
>JBGAIN010000328.1:0-3035 GCA_044225505.1 Limisphaerales bacterium | reverse complement strand
GCGGTGAGGTTACCGCCCTGGCCGTCAATTGAGTTCCTTTGGTGTCGTTCGAGAAAGTAATCGTAAACTTCCCCTAGGTTATAAGCCGCACTGACAGCGTCCGGCAGAGCCCAGGCATCGGGAACGCTCGACTTTGCAAGGTCAGTTCTCCCAACCTTTAGGACCTCATCTATGCCGATTCCTTTCGCGTCCCCGATGTTGATGACGCCGTGCGGATTGGCTATCGGATCATAAGCGGCGTTGTAACTCGCCCTGGTGGTGTCAACCAGATAATAAGTCGAGCCTTGCTGCCAAAGGTTCAGCGGACGGGTGGTGCCGACCAGGTCAAGTCCCGAGCCTTGAACTGCGATGTCGCGAATCAGCGAGCTACGGTGCAGAATTGAGCCATCCTGGGCATCTACAATGGCCAGCCACGCTTCGATTGGGGAGACAGTAAGCACCATCTGCCAGGCAAGACGTGTCGGTTGACCTATCGGCCCGTAGATGACCAATGCAGTATTGCTCGCTATCGCGTCTTTTGCTGGGGCAATCGCACCTTTCGCGGCAGCTTCTGCGTTACTCGCTGCTATCGATGGCGTGATCGAATTCAGGTCCGGCGTGGGAACATAGGCTCCATCAAGCGAGCGGAGAGTTCCGTCGGAATCGAAGTGAGCGCTCAATTCCGAGGGCCAGACGCGCAAACCTTTGTAGGTCTGGCCGAAGCGAAGATGCAGGTGACCTAATTCATCGCGCTCATTCTTCAACAGAAAGAGTTCGTGGTCCGGGTCCTTCAACTGCATTAAGTCGCGATGTTTGCCGATGAACTCGCGGGCGACGCGTTCGTGCAAGTCAGCGAGGGCCGACACGGAGGCGCCTTTCGGAATTGCCGCCAGTGCCCGCCCCCGCAACTGCATTAGGGTGTGTTCTCCCGGCCGTAAATGGATTTCAAAATCGTCGCCTGCGTCTTCCTTTAGATTCGCGACGGCGAGCTCTCGAACGGTGCTCGCGCTTTTGGGTGAGCGCAGACCTTGTGGCTTATTGATCTTAAGTTGTCGGAGCATTTCACCTGCACGCTGCACAAATTCAGCCCGGTCGTTTTGCGAGACAGTGATCGGGGGCAGAGCACGATCGTTATAAGTAAAGAGGACCACCAATAAGTAGGTGTACAGGAAACCGGCGCGGCTCAATGCGATTCTCATCAGCCGCTACAGGGGCGTTTTTTGGGAAAGGTCGCGGGCAGGAATTTAGTCAAATGAAGCAGTTTGAACGAGAATAGCCTTATCGACGAATCGAGGAGGTACGCGACCAGCAAAGCCGCAGAGCGCGATTTCGTGGCCTGGTTAGAACAGGATGGTATAGGACGGGGTGGGAGCGCTTTTGGCCAATTACTTCTGGACGAGGCGGAAGAACGTTCGCGAGGTAGCTGTGTCGAGCGTGGCGCTTTCGCTGGTCGAAATGAGGGTGACGGATTGAAGCATTGTCCAGGTGTTCAGGTCCGGGCTGGATTGTATTTCGTAGGTGGCGTTCCGCTCGCCCGTGATTTCGAGGAGCAGTTTGCGGTTGGATTGTGGAGTGATTTTACTGATGCGCGGTGGAGGCGACGACGCGGATGGCAGGACATAAAGGGTGACGCTTTGTGCGGGGACGGAACTGGTCAGGTTGTTGCCCGTGAAGACGAGACCGGCCGGGTGCGCAATTTGATTTGCGGAGGTGAGTTGCCAAAGGTTCGCGCTGCCCTGGTGGGGGAAATTGTTGAGAGAAAGGGCGACGGGTGTCGTCGCGGTGGATTTATTGATGACCATTACGGTCAGAGCCTTGTCGCTCGAACGAAGCGCCGCGAAGGCCGATAGATTGTCGGGATTTGCGGCCACGGCCGTAACACTCGTATCGCCAAAAGTGGATTTGCTGCCGTCATAGTTACGATACATCTGGATCGCTTTAAAAGCGGGCGTGCTGGAGACAGGAGTGGTCCAACGGGTCGCAATGTCCAGTCCTTCGCGACCAAAAATGCCAAGGATGTCGGCCTGGGCGGTGGCGCCGTTGATGTGATTCTCCGCGCCCCAATTGTATTCGGTAATTCCGATTTTCAGGTTCGGGTAATATTGCTTCACCCACTCCTTGAGGCGCGGAACGAGGCGAACACGGTCATTGATCCAGGTTTCGTCACGGTAGTTGGGATCCCAGAGAGAGCGGGTGGAACGATTTCGGCGTAGTTGCATGGCTGCCGAAACGTCGTTCCCATACTCGCCGCCTTGCGGATAGTAATGGACGGTAAAGATGTCGATGGACCGTTGCCCGGCGATTTGATCGTGACGATGGAGTTGATCAAGGAACCATGGAAGGTAATCCATGCCGCCGTTCGCATCGCGGTCCGGAAAGCTGCTCCAGCCGTTCCTGCTCGCCCATTGCTGGTCGTAACCGCTCAAGAGGTACCCGCTCCAGCCCCACTCTTCGGGCCCGACAACGACGGCATTTGGATCGACGGCGCGGACACGAGATGCGTATTCGATGAACCGGTCGCGGAGGTCGGCCATGCGCAGACCCGTTTTGAAGACGTCGCGATGGGTTTCGTGCCAGAGGCTTGGTTCGTTATCCAGAACGTAGTAGCGGAGGCCGCCGTTGTTCGCACTGCCCCAACGGTTGGTCAGATGACGAATCCAATCTTGTTGAAAGAGCGAGTCCGTGAGGACGTTCGCGTCGTTGGGATCGTTGTTGGGAATCGTTTGGTTATTGGCGGCGCTGATGCCGTTGCCGGCGTCGGGAAACCACTGGGCATCCCGGCCTGTTTGAGCGCCATATCTGGAGATGGAGAAACTGGACAAGCGACCGCGATTGGGCCCCAACCGGGCGACCCAACCGATCATTGGAACGGTGAGCATTGGTTCTGATGAGCCGCCGCGGCTGTCGAGAACGAATTGATCTCCTTCAGCGCCGGGATTGGATGAAGCGTCCGCGAGGCTTTCGAAATACCAATCAGCGCCGCGGTTATGGGCATTCAGTTGCCAGTTGTAACGGGATTGAGAATTGCCTCCAGAGCGATTGAGAGGGGCGTTGAG
>JBGAIN010000125.1:0-24638 GCA_044225505.1 Limisphaerales bacterium | reverse complement strand
CTCGCTCTTTCTTCAAGTTCGTCAGGATCGATGCCTCAACTGCAATGAGTGTGCCATTGCTCGAGTCTGTCCTGCTGATGCATTTCAGCGCGTCCCGGTTCAGGAGCCGTACCTCTTGAAAACTCACGCTCACTAAATGCGCGCGCGCTTTGCTATTCTCCTGATGTTGCTCTTCTCGTGGTTCGTCACCGAAGGGCTCGTGGCTGAGCAGCGCTTTCCGCCGCCTGATTTCGAAAGTGGCTACAAGCTTCCGGCGACCCAAACTCCACTACCGCGGAGTTTGGCGCTGCAGTATCTCGACGTGGTTGTTCTCGCTGTCGGACTTGGCTTGGCTTGTGATGCGATTTTTCGAAAGAGATCGCGGCGCTGGGTCATGGGCTTATCCCTCGGCTCTGTCTTGTATTTTGGCTTCTACCGCCAGGGGTGCATCTGCGCGATTGGTTCCATTCAGAATGTGACCCGCGGACTATTCGATAGTGCTTATGCCATTCCGCTGACGGCGCTGGCTTTTTTTCTCCTCCCCCTGGTCGTGGCCTTGTTTGCGGGCCGAGCCTTTTGTGCAGCGGTTTGCCCGCACGGCGCATTACAGGACCTGGTGCTGCTGAGACCCATTCGGGTGCCCCCCTGGCTCGAGCATGGCTTGGGAGTTTTGCCGTTCCTGTATTTGGGCGCTGGGGTCATGTTTGCCGCCACGGGGAGTGCCTGGGTGATCTGTAGGTATGATCCGTTCGTGCCATTGTTTCGCATGAGCGGGAGCATTGGGATGGTGGTGAGCGGCGCGGCGCTGTTGCTCGCGGGGATTTTTGTCGGGCGTCCCTATTGCCGATTCCTCTGTCCGTACGGAGCTCTGTTGCGCATGGCTTCGACGGTCTCCAAATGGCGCGTCAGCATTACGCCGGATACGTGCACCCAATGCCGGCTTTGTGAAGATTCCTGCCCATACAACGCGATTCAGTATCCGGTCCAATCCGCCATGACCGCTGAAAGGCTTGGCCGTGATCGTCGGCGTTTAGCCTGGATCTTGATTGGGCTCGTTCCGTTCATCAGCGCTGGAACATGGCTGGGAGTGCGTTTAAGTCCGCTCGCGTCTCAATTACATCCCGCCGTCGCCTTGAGCGAAACCTATCTCCGTGCGAAACAGCAGCCAGCCGGATTCGCACCGCAGACGGCTGGAGCTTTGGCCCTGAGTCGTGCTGAGCAGGATCCGACGGCGCTGGTGCGGCAAGCCATGGCTGTACAGCAGAAGTTTCGGTGGGCTGGAGGCGCTTTTGGGGCTTGGGCCAGCTTGGTTATCGGCCTCAAGCTTGTCTTCCTTTCGTTGCGTTACAAACGAACGGACTATCAGCCCGATCGTGGCGGGTGTTTAGCTTGCGCCCGATGCTTTACAGCCTGTCCGAGTGAACGGTTACGATGTGGCTCGGCCGCGGTTACGGGACCGGGTGGGTCTGAGCCGATACCGGCCGGGACGGGCGCGATCGCCCGTTCTTGGAATCAGCGTTTGAGCGAATTATGAGTGGTTCCGTCACGCAACCCGCGCAGGCCACGACGGACTTGACGACGTCTTTGGCTGTGACTCTATGGCGGACGGCGCTCGTGGCCGCTCTCTTTGCTGGTATTGTCGGTGTTGTCATGTTGGTTCAGCGCCAACTGGCCAAGCGCGAAGACCCGCTCCATTCCCAGCCGTTGGCGGCATTGCAAGAGCAGCTTCGAGCGGAGCCGAAGAATCAGGTGCTTCTGGAGAAGATCCGGGTCCTGGATCTGCAATTACGCCAGCGCTATTTCCAACAGCTCTTCGTGCATCGATCCGGGGCTTGGCTGGCGCTAGGGGGAGTCGCTATTCTAATTTTGGCATCGCGGCAAGCCAGGCGACTTCGCACACCCGTTTGGGCCTTCCGAGCACCTTTTACGGAGGCCGATCTGGAACAAGCGGCTGTCCGATCCCGGTGGTCGACTGCCGCCGTGGGATTGGTTTTCCTGCTGTCAGGAGGGACCTTGGTAATGATGGGGCCAGCGCCTCTGGCCCAACGTTCGAACGCCCTCGCGGCTTTATTGCCGGCACGCGATGCTGCACCGGCTGTCGCGGGAGACGATTTCGCGACCATGGACGAGCTGGAACAGAACTGGCCTCGATTTCTCGGTGCGCTCGGCAACAGTTTCACCGCGGAGACCAACGCCCCGCTGGTTTGGGACGCGACGTCCGGAACTGGAATCGTCTGGAAGGTGGAAGTTCCTGTGACGGGTTTCAATTCGCCGATTGTTTGGCGGGATCGAGTGCTGGTTTCCGGCGGCGACGCCGCGCGGCGCGAGGTCTACTGCTATTCCGCGCATCAGGGAGCACTGCTCTGGCATCGGCCGGTGACGGTCACGGGACCCGGAGCGGCGCAGGCTGCCGAAATTCCCGAGCATACCGGGTATGCTCCGTCGACCATGGCAACGGATGGCCGCCGGGTCTACGTGATATTCGCCAACGGCGATTTGGGCGCTCTCGATTTGGATGGGAAAGTGATCTGGGCGAAAAACCTGGGTGTTCCCAAGAATCCCCACGGGCATGCGGCCTCGTTGGCGACCTGGAAAGGGACCGTGATTGTGCAGCTTGACCAGGGAGAATCTGACGAAAAGCTGTCCAAACTGTCCGCGTTCGACGGTCGGACAGGGCGTGTTCTCTGGCAACGACCGCGCGCAGTGCCAAGCTCGTGGGCGACACCGGTCGTTCTCCACTCCGCAGGCTCGGCTCAGATTATTACTTTGGGAGTGCCTTGGGTGATCTCTTATGCGGCGCAAGATGGGGCTGAGCTGTGGCGAGCGGAGGGGTTGAATAACGAAGTCACTCCATCGCCGGCATTGTCCGGAGGCCGTGTTCTAGTTGTCAGCCCAAATGAAAAGCTGATGGCGGTTGACCCGACCGGCCACGGGGATGTGACCAAGACCCATGTCGTCTGGTCGACGGAAGACAATGTGCCAGACATCAGCAGTCCAGCGAGCGATGGACAGGTTGTCGTCACCGTCAGCACCCCGGGAGTAGCCACATGCGTCGACGCCAAGACCGGACGAAAGCTATGGGAAAAGGAGTTAGGTTTTGAATGCCAATCCACTCCCAGTGTGGCCGCAGGGCGTGTCTATATCTTCGGAATCAAGGGCCTCGCGCTAGTTGTCGAGGCAGGGCCGACTTATCGGGAACTTGCCAGGAATAATTTGTCTGAAGGTGTGTTTGCCAGTCCGGCGTTTGTGGGAGGAAGCATCTTCGTCCGAGGCAGCAAACATCTCTTTCGTATTGGAAATGAGGAGAAGCTGGCATCCGTCGCTCACGATCCATGACTGACACCGACTTCAAAATCGCAGATCGAATTGTTCAAAGCTCCGGACGAACTCCGGACGCGGTCCTGCCGATCCTCCAGGCGATCCAGGAGCACTACGGGTATTTGCCTTCTGAAGTTCTGGAACATGTTTGTGCCAAGACCGAGATTACGCCGGCCAATCTGGAGGGTGTGGCGAGCTTCTACGACATGTTTCGGCATCAGCCAGTGGGCAAAAACATCTTCCGGGTCTGCCGAGGAACGGCGTGTCATGTCACAGGCGCGGAACGCGTTGAGGATGCCCTGCGTCGTCATCTGAAAATCCCGCCAGGCACCGACACGGATCCGGAGCGGCAGTTCACGATCGAGTCCGTGGCGTGTCTGGGGTGCTGTACCTTAGCCCCTGTCGTCCAGATGAACGGTCACACTCGCGGACATGTCACCGTTGAAAAAGTGCCGGCGACCGTGCGGGATTTCCTGACTCGCCCGGAGCGGAAAGAATCGTTGGAAAGCCTGGAAAAAATCCGGCCCAGATTGCAGCAGATCAGTCAGATCAACGTTGGCTTGGGCTCGTGCTGCATGGCCAAGGGAAGTGACCGGTTATATCAGGAGTTGACCAAGCTGGTCCAGGAGAGCGGCTCGCCCGT
Organism: Limisphaerales bacterium; assembly: GCA_044225505.1. Classification (GTDB taxonomy): domain Bacteria; phylum Verrucomicrobiota; class Verrucomicrobiia; order Limisphaerales; family SIBE01; genus JAXMHN01. The sequence goes on along the minus strand of JBGAIN010000125.1, from coordinate 20,698 downwards.
TCGGGTCAAACGCGTGGGTTGCGTGGGCATGTGCCACCGCACGCCTATGCTCGAAGTTGCCGCCGCCGGAGATCAGCCAACATTCTACGCTGACTTGACTCCGGGGCTCGCTCCTTCCCTGCTGCAGCGGCACTTCCGGGCTGGCAAATGGCTGGGGCGGTTTCGCGGGGTATGGGCGCGGGCGATGGATGGGTTACTGTTGGACGATGGCGAGCAAGATGTCTCACGCTTCTCCATGAGTTTGAGAGATCCGTCCGTTCAGGCGTTCCTGGGAAAGCAGGTTCACATTGCCACCGAGCACTTCGGCAAGCTGGATCCGTTAGATTTGGACGAGTATCTGGCGCATGACGGATTCGCCGGCTTGCGCCGGTGCCTTGGAGAATTAAAAGCGGAGGAAGTGTTGGAGGTAATTGAAAAATCCGGTCTGCGTGGCCGGGGCGGAGCTGGATTTTCAACGGGCGCGAAGTGGCGGATGGTCCGTCAGCAGCCAGCGGGTGTTAAATATGTTATTTGCAATGGCGACGAAGGGGATCCTGGCGCGTTCATGGACCGGATGATCCTTGAGTCCTTTCCTTACCGCGTGATCGAAGGTATGGCGATTGCCGCTGTGGCTGTGGGAGCGCACGAGGGAATATTCTACATCCGCCACGAGTACCCTTTGGCTGTGCGACGCATTCAAGCGGCCATTACCGCTTGCGAAGAGAGGGGCTGGCTTGGGGAAAAGCTGTTGGGGACAGACTATCCCTTTCGAATGACCATTCGACAGGGCGCAGGTGCGTTTGTCTGTGGCGAGGAAACGGCGTTGATCGCATCGATCGAAGGGCGGCGAGGCATGCCGCGCCTTCGCCCGCCCTTTCCCGCGCAGTCAGGTCTGTGGAATCACCCAACTCTAATCAACAATGTCGAGACGCTGGCATTAGTTCCTTGGATTCTCCGGCACGGGCCAGAACAGTTCTGTCGTTATGGGACGCGTCAAAGCAAAGGGACCAAGGTCTTTGCCCTGGCTGGAAAAGTCGTCCGAGGAGGTTTGATCGAGGTTCCGATGGGCACAACGATCCGCGAGATTGTGGAAGAGATTGGTGGGGGCGTGCCGCCCGGACGCAGATTCAAAGCGGTGCAAATTGGGGGTCCTTCAGGGGGGTGTGTGCCCGCGCGTTTGGCGGATACGCCCGTAGACTACGAGTCACTCCGGGACGTCGGCGCTATTATGGGCTCGGGAGGGTTAGTCGTGCTCGACGACTCCGACTGCATGGTCGACATTGCGCGCTACTTTCTGCAATTCACGCAGGAGCAGTCCTGCGGGAAATGCACCTTCTGCCGCGTCGGCACCAAGCGAATGTTGGGCATCCTTGAGCGACTCTGCGCTGGGAAAGCCCAACGCCAGCATTTGGACGAACTGCGAGAACTCGCACTGCAGGTGAACCAAGGTTCGTTGTGCGGTTTGGGGAAGACCGCGCCTAACCCGGTGTTAACAACGCTGCGCTACTTTCCGGAGGAGTACGAAGCGCATTTGCAGGGCCGTTGTCCAGCTGGACGCTGTCACGCGCTAGTTTCCTATCGGATCACGGAGTCGTGCACCGGCTGCACCCTCTGTGCGCAGGCCTGTCCAGTAAAGGCGATCCCGCTCACGCCGTATCGACAGCACTTGATCGAGCAGGACCTGTGCACGAAGTGCGATTCCTGTCGTCAGGTCTGCCCGGTGAAGGCCGTTGTAATCTCATGAACTTGGTCTCTCTAACGATCGACGGTCGACCTGTCCAGATCGCTGCGGGCAGCACGGTTCTTCAAGCGGCCCGCCAGATCGGCCTGGACATTCCAACGCTTTGCTTTCTGGAGAAGTGCACTCCAGCCACTTCGTGTTTAGTGTGCTTGGTCAAGGTTCAGAGCGCAGGCGCGGCACGGATGGTGCCATCCTGCGCGACACTTGTTCAACCTGGGATGGTCATCGAAAGCGAAACGACGGAAGTGCACGCCGCTCGCCGAACAGCGTTGGAACTGTTGCTAAGCGATCATGTCGGCGATTGTCTCTCGCCGTGCCATCGCATCTGTCCTTTGCACCTGAATATACCCGTGATGCTGCGACAGGTGGAGCACGGCCAGCTCGCCGAGGCGGCGCGCACAGTTCGGAGCGCACTTCCTCTCCCCGCAGTTTTGGGCCGCCTGTGTCATCATCCCTGCGAGAACGGCTGCCGACGGTCAGTGTGGGATCAACCCGCAGCCATTCGCGATCTGGAGCGGCACGTGGCGGACACCGATTTGCGCCAGGGATCCGATGAACTGCCACACCGCAAGATGGCGACGCGGAAGTCCGTGGTAGTGGTTGGGTCGGGTCCCGCCGGGCTTTCTGCCGCGTTTACGCTTCTTCAGCAAGGGCACTCGTGCACCGTTGTGGACCGTCAGTCCGAGGCGGGTGGGGCCCTTCGCACCAAGGTTGACGCCCAGTTGCTGCCTCGAGAGATACTTGATGCGGAACTGGCTCAGCTGCGCCGTTGGGGTTTAAATCTGAAGCTGGGCGTTGAGTTTGGCACCGTCGTAACTTTGGATGGTTTGCAGCGGGGCTTCGATGCCGTGCTGTTGACGGTGGGCGAGTTGAGTCCAGGAGAAGGGACCAATTTTGGGGTGACCCTCGCGGGGAATGGGATCAAAGCGGATCCTTTGACTTATCAGGCCAGCGTCGCCAATGCGTCCAATGTATTTGCGGCTGGCAGCGCGGTAAAGCGAGTCGCTCAACTTGTCCGTGCGATGGCCGAGGGCCGGGCCGCAGCCGAACAAATCGATCGCTACCTGAGCGGGCAGGAGTTCCAATCCAAGGAAAAGACTTTCTCCAGTATCATGGGCCGGGTGGAGAAAGTGGAGGTGGAGTTGTTCTTAAAGCACGCGGGCGCTGGGCCACGAGCGAATTTGTTTTGTGCAACTTGTGGCCCGGGATCAGGTGCGCTCGCACAGCAAGAGGCAGGCCGATGCCTGCATTGTGACTGCCGCGCGGTTGGGAATTGTGCCCTCCAGCGCTACGGTGAGCTTTACGGCGCAGAGCCGAGTCGTTTTCGGGAACAGCGACGCGTGTTTGAGCAAGAGCTGCAGGATGGACACGTCATCTTCGAGCCCGGGAAATGCATTCTCTGCGGAATCTGCGTGCAACTGGCAGAACGAGCGCGCGAACCCTTAGGCCTGACATTTGTGGGGCGTGGATTCGACGTGCGGGTGACAGCGCCTTTCGGACGTTCCATTGCGGAAGGGCTGCAGAAAGTCGCGGCAGAGTGTGTTGAACATTGTCCGACGGGGGCGTTGGTGTTGCGAGATGCTCCCACGGTAAGTCCAGCCTCCGCGGGGTGTAAGGCGAAGTCCTTTCCGAACGATCCCTGACCGATCGGCGTCGGTTTTATCCGCTCGCTTCAGCCCAGCGCACCGCGAAACGAATTAAATCGGCGCTGCTGGCCAGATTCATCTTGCGGCGAATGTTCCCCTGATGCACCGCGACAGTTTTCAAGCTGAGATGAAGCTGTTGAGCAATAGCTCGATTGCTGCGTCCTTGGCCGATGAGATGAAAGATTTCGAACTCGCGATCGCTTAATTGTTCGATGGGTGAGTGACTTCCTGAAGCACGGCGTCCGGAGTAGTTTTCAAGTATCTGAGCGGACATTTTATCGCTGACGTAGATCCGCCCCTCAAGCACGAGCCGAATAGCTCGGAGCAATGTCTGCGGGCTTTCCTGCTTCATAATATAACCCCGTGCACCCGCACGCAAGGTGCGTGATGCGTAAAGCGACTCGTCATGCATTGATACGACGAGGAGAGCCAGGTCTGGAGCCAAGGCTTGGAGGTCCTTGATTAGTTCCAATCCACTCTTTCCAGGTAGGGTAAGGTCGAGAACGATCAAATCTGGTTTCAAACGGTGAAGTGCGTCCAGAGCCTGTGCAGCGTCTTCGACATCACCGCAGACCGTTAGATCTGGCTCGCGGTTGATCGATTGAGTCAGGCCCTCACGAAAAATCGGATGATCATCTACGATCAGGATTTTGCGTTTCGGGGAAGCGTTCCCAACGTTGAGTAAGTTGGACGTCATGCGAGAGTCCGGCCAACGAGCTTCGATGATCGTCGGTGCACCGTGCAGACGACCCGAACTCCACGCCGCAAGCCTCGTTCGATCTTCAACGATCCTCCGATCATGCCCGCACGGTATTGCATGATACGAATCCCCATTCCTCCGCGGCTGGTTGGTTGACTAGGAAACCCAACCCCGTCGTCGCGGATGGTCAGCACCCAGCGTTGTGGGATGGCGGTCAGTCTTAATTGGATATGCCGTGCTTGTCCGTGCTTAACGGCGTTGTTAACGGCCTCTTGCGCAATACGGTAGAGGTGGCTTGCCACCGTGTTATCACCAATCTGGACGGTGCTGCGACATTCCAAGGTGCAACGAATCTTGAACAGTTCTTTGGTCCGAGCAGCTAATTCCTCAAGCGCGACCAGAAGACCGTTCGCTTCCGGCCGGACCGGATAAAGCCCTCGGGCCAGACTCCGCGTTTCGGTCACGGCCTGGTTCAGGAGTTCCGTAATGCGGGAAGCTTCAGCCGCTTCGGGAAGCGCCTGTTCCGCCAGTTCAAGTTGAAGGACGTTCGCCAGATGGACGGTGCCGCTGAGCAATTGCCCGAGACCGTCGTGCAGGTCGCGAGCGATGCGCTGTTGTTCACGTTCACTGATCTGAAGCACCTCAGCTTCAAGTTGCTTGCGTTCGGTAATGTCGCGCGCGATAGCCGATGCGCCCGTGATCGCCCCGTTGGCGTCGCGAATTGGAGAGACCATCAGTGAGACGTGGATTGGACGGCCATCGCGCGGAACTCGAACAGTTTCAAACTGCTCAATGACGTCACCGCGCTTCATCTGGTTAAGAATCTGCGTCACTTCATGAGCTCGCTCTTTGGGCACGATCATTCGTACGGAGCGGCCTAGAGCTTCGGCGGCGGCATACCCGTAAATGCGCTCCGCGCTTTTGTTCCAGCTGGTGATGATGCCGTCCAGAGTCTCGCCGATAATTGCGTCGTTGGAAGACTCTACGATTGCGGCCAAACGTCCGTGGTCTTCTGCAGCCCGCTTACGTTCGGTAATGTCGACCAAGAATCCCTGAAGTTTTTCAGTCCCTCCAGCGCCGCGGACGACATGCACAATGTCGTGAAACCAAACGACCCTGCCATCTTGCGCGATCATCCCGTACTCGCAGTCGAAGTCGACGCGGTGCATAATCTGTTCGCGGCGAAACGCAACGACGCTGTCTCGCCCTTCAGCCTGCAAGTGCTTTACCCAGAATTCCGGTTCAAACCATTCGGTGAGCGGATAGCCCAGCAACGACTGGGCGCGCAGCCCGACATAACTGAATCGCCAAGTTTGTGCATCGGCTTCCCAGGGTATAATCGGAGCCGCCTCCAGCAATCGTCGAAAACGCTGTTCGCTTTCGCGCAAATCCGCTTCTCGTTGCTTGCTCGACGTGACATCCACGTGAACACCCAATAGCCGAACTGGTTTGCCTTTCTCTGTGAGCACCTTGCCCTGAGATCGAATCCACCGGTAGGTACCGTCCCGGTGCTGAAGCCGGAATTCCAGATCGAAGCCCGATTCCGGGTCCTTCATAACGCGCTGCATCACCGTGGCGAGACGGGTTCGATCTTCAGGATGCAGCCGGTTTTGCCATTCTCCAATCGCGTCGCTGATTTCGTGGTCTTCAAAGCCCAGCTGCCGTTTCCACTCGGGGGAACGATAGATTGCGTTGGTTTGAAGGTCCCAATCCCAGAATCCAAGATTCGCCGCGTCCATCACCATGCGGAGCCGCGTTTCCAAAGTGTTTAGAGACCCGTCGTGGGCAACCCTCTGTTTCAGGGCGGCCCTTAACGATTCCACTTCTCGGCGGGACAGTGCCAGCTCCGCACGGAGCTGATCGGCACTCATCCCGACGATGTCGTCCAACGCGCTCACGGCGGTCGCTTCCGGTGGAAGCGGCACGACCCGTTGGGGGCGAGCCCGACTCTGATCGGGCTGGAGTTTGTCGCGAGAGGCTCGCATAGGCTTACGCCAGAAAACACCTTCGGTGGGCCGCTTTGGCCGCCAGTTGAGGATCACGAATACTGCGCCCGAGGAGTTCCCTGAGTGTCCTCGCTAGAACGATGTAACGAGGCCTGGTTTAGCACTACCGCAATTTTGTCGAGTGCCAACCGTATTTTGGTGCGGCGGGCGCCACTCCGGCAAGGCTCAAGGGCGCTTGCCAGCAGACACTTAACCCTCCCGGGTGACCGGCAGTTGGGCTCGATAGCGCGATGGCGATTGTCCCGTGATCTTCTTGAAAACACGGTTGAAGTGCGTGAGTGACTGAAATCCGACTTCGAAAGCAATCTCGCTGATGAGACAGTTGGGGTTAAGCAAGAGGTTCTTGGCCTTGTCGATGCGTAATTGGGAGACGTAATCGATAAAATTTATCCCGGTTGACTTCTTGAAGAGCTTGCAGAAGTAGAAACTGCTGGCATTCACCGCTTTGGCCACTTGTCCCAAGGAAAGATCTTCGCTCTGGTGCTCAATTATGTAACTGCGGGCTCGCGCAATGACGGGCGGCTCGGCGTGTGATTTCCAGACGGCGATCTGGTCTCCGACCATCGAAAGGTGCTGACCAAAGATGGTTAGTAGCGAGACGAGAGACTGCTGTTGCGCGGTCGTCAGCACCCGGGTTTTGAAATACGCATCTCGAAGTTGCTCTTTCTTGACCGCAACGTCCCATTGCTGAAGCAGGCTGGCCGTGCGCTCGAACTGGGACTCGGTTGGCGGTTTCGTAAATACTTGCCCCGTTTGAAGAAAACCGAGGACACGGTCACCGACCCGCACAGGCACGGCCGTTTCGGAAAGACCACTCGCGCACGTGACGGTTGCCGCTTGCTGGACCGCGATCCGCGAAAGCCGTTGGGTCGTTCGGAGACAGGCCGCGCACGACCTGCTCTTAGCCGCCAGAAAGGCGCAAAATTGGTTCTCACCACGTTTTCCGTGATAGGGCAGTTGCCAGGATTCGGGCGTCCTCAACGTCAGGGGCACACCCGTAGCGTCGACGAAGGCCCGCTCGTATTCTCGGTATAGCTTGGATCCAGCAAGAACGTCGATCAGGTTCCGGCCGTTCTTGGCCGCCAGACAACTGTCGGCGAACGGTTCGGTTGAGACCTCACCGGTCTGCTCAACGGCGGCGCCAATAGCGTCTTCTGTCAGTGAATGAGGGGCGGGCTGAGAGGAGACTTCTTTTTTCGACATGTAACGACGTTAGAGGGAGAGAGCGATTTAAACAATTGGGAGGCAATCCAAACGGGGCTGCACAATCAGCTGCCTGCCGCTAGGAAAAATGCTTAGCAAGGCTAAGAACAGGTGGAGGACCGAGCCTCAGCAAGGCTTAGACCTAGACGGAACTCGGCTTTGGAATAGGGAAAAATGCAGGGGAGGCACCACTTTAGCGTGGCGATTGTCAAATCTGAGAAGATGATTGGAGTCTGTTTGCCTGCCTAGCGTCGATGGGCAGTCGCGAGGCAGGTGCTTGACGCTTCAGGGTTGGTTAGCTAGTTTGCGTCACTAGCGGTATAGCTATTGATCATCATGCAAAACTTTCTGGTTCCAATGGTTGTCGAGCAGACGGGCCGCGGCGAACGCGGGTATGACATTTACTCCCGGCTGCTGGTTGACCGCATTGTTTTTCTGGGCACGCCGGTGGATGACATGGTTGCAAATGTAATCATCGCGCAATTGCTTTTCCTGCAAATGGCCGATCCCAAAAAAGACATTCACCTTTACATTAATTCCCCGGGTGGGAGCGTGACCGCTGGATTGGCGATTTACGACACCATGCAGTTCCTGACGTGCGATGTGAATACCTATTGCATCGGGCAGGCAGCTAGCATGGGAGCCGTTCTACTTTGTGGCGGAACCAAAGGAAAGCGTTACGCCTTGCCCAACTCGAATATTATGATTCACCAGGTCTTGGGAGGGGCTGAAGGGCCGGCCAGCGATGTCGAGATCCGGGTGCGGTACATGCTACGGTTGAAGCAGCGGCTCAACTCAATCATCTCTAAACACGCGGGACGCGCGATTGAACAGGTGGAAAAGGATTGCGACCGTGATAACTTCATGACTGCAGATGAAGCCAAGGCCTACGGACTGGTTGATGAAGTCGTGCAGTCACGGAAAGAGATTCCAGGTTTGATCGAAAAGTCGGTGGGCATTCCCAAGGAATAAAACCGCATGGCGCGCCCCACTCAACTCACTCTCTGCAGCTTTTGCGGAAAATCCCACGCGGAAGTCAAAAAGTTGATCCAAGGTCCAGGGGTCTACATCTGCGACAGCTGCATTGTCGTGTGCAAGAGTGTTCTGGATAAGGAACTCCGAGCGGACAACAAGAAAAACGTTCTTAAGCTCAAAGTTCCCAAGCCTTGCGACATTAAGCGTCAGTTGGATCAATACTGCATTGGCCAGGAACAAGCGAAGAAGACCCTGGCCGTCGCGGTGCATAACCATTACAAGCGAATCCAGCAAGGGGTATCGCCAGCCGGACGTGACGGGGTGCACGACTTCAACATGGACCGCCATGCGGAGGTCGAGATTGAGAAGAGCAATATTCTGTTGATCGGCCCGACCGGTTCTGGAAAAACGCTGCTGGCGCGAACCTTGGCTCGCATTCTGGATGTCCCGTTCGCGATTGCCGACGCCACGACTTTAACGGAGGCGGGTTATGTCGGTGAGGATGTGGAGAACATCATTCTGCGCTTGCTCCAAAATGCCGACTACGATTTGAAGCGGGCGCAGATGGGAATTGTTTACATTGACGAAATCGACAAGATCTCTCGTAAGACAGAGAATGTCTCGATCACTCGCGATGTTTCAGGCGAGGGAGTGCAGCAAGCATTGCTAAAGATTCTGGAAGGAACGGTTTGCAACGTTCCCCCCCAGGGCGGCCGCAAACATCCTCAACAGGAATATATCCGCGTCGATACGACTGGGATTTTGTTCATTTGTGGAGGCGCTTTCGTGGGGCTCGAACGTATTGTGCAGCGGCGTCTTGGTAACCGTGTCATGGGGTTTGGGGCTTCGGTGGATAAAGACCATAAACTCGCGACGCTCGATCGATCGGCGATCATGCAGAACGTTGAGCCCGAAGATCTCTTAAGCTATGGCTTTATTCCAGAGTTCATCGGCCGCCTCCCGATGGTGACAGTGCTGGAAGAGCTCAGCGAGACGCAATTGGTCTCGATTCTGACCGAACCAAAGAATGCCCTCACCAAACAGTATGCCAAGCTCCTGGCGATGGAAGGAGTGCAGTTGGAGTTTGTTCCGGACGCGTTGGATGCCCTGGCCGCGCTGGCGGTCAAAAAAGGCACGGGAGCGCGCGCGTTGCGCGGGATCTTGGAAAGGCTGATGCTGGACGTGATGTACGATATCCCAGGTCGAGATGACATCATTTCGGTCAAGATAACCCGCCCGGTTGTGCTCGAGGAGAGCAAGCCACTGATCCGTCGAAAACAGGATCAGGCCGCAGCTTAATCGTCGTTAGTTCCACTTCCGCTATGGATCTGGCCAACGCCATTCCAGATGCGGATTTCGAGTTTCAACTTCGGTTTCAGCGCGGCTCTTTTGCGGAGTTCTTTGGACCGACCTCAAGCCGACGCCAAATCCTCGAGGAACGTTCTCATTGGCTGCGAAAGACCCCGGAGCTTTGTGTTGCTGTCTTGCCCGACGGCGCACCGCTTCTGGCCGAAGCGCTCGCGTTGGCCGCAGCGAGCGTCCATCCAGTGCCCGTCCTGGACGAAGACTCGAACTCCGGCGTTTCCTTGGTCGAGCGGTGCCAGCGCTTGGGAAGGCATTGGGAACCCGACTTTCTCGTTCTCAAACCCGACGAAGCAGGAGCTATTCGCCTGTGGGCGGGGTGTGTCTGCTTCCCGTCTTCCTGGGACTTGTCTGAGAAGATTGGGCTACGTCTGGAGGATATTCACGGCGTCGTCCCTGAGTTGAATGCTCAGATCGGTCCGCAAATTCATCGATTTTTGACGGGCCTCAGGCCGGGCGCGGCGTGGCTGCGAAATAACTGGGGATTGAGTGCCACGTCGGAAATGAATCAGCATCCTTCGCGCCGATTGCCGCGCTTGGTAGAAGGCGTGACCGCAGATTCGGTTTGGCTACGGATGGAGCATCAGGCGCTGGTTTCGCTGCCAAAGACCGGGGGGATACTTTTTGGGATCCGGGTCACGATGCATCCGCTCGGGCAGGTTTTGGACGATGTCGTTGTCCGCCAGCGATTGTGGCGGGCGTTGCGAACCATGCCGCCAGCCATCGCGAAGTATAAGGGGTTAACCCAAGCTCGGTCCGCCCTGGAGCGCATGCTCCAGCCGGTCTAGAATCGTACGCAATGCCGATTACTTGACTTCGACGTTGAGCCGATGCCGATCGAAGGTAGTTCCTTCCTGAAACGCGAGTTGCGCTAACGCGTTGTTATATTCGGCGAGAGCCTGGATTTCCTGGAACTTCGCGGCGGTTAGGTCGCGCTGGAATTGAAGGACAAAGAAGCTCGTGCTCTTCCCGTTTTCGAGTTTCTTCTGTTCTGCATCCAAGGCAGCCTCCGCGAAAAGACGCGCTTCGCGGGTCGCTTCCACACGAGCGAAGTCGGTTTGGACAAGCTTGACGGCATCGTCAACGGACACCAGGACGTTCTGTTCGCGCTGCTTGAGAATCAGTTCGGATTGCTCCTTTTGCGCTTTCGCCGCTTTGTAATTGGCGCGGGCTGCTCGGTTGCCTAAAGGATAGCTTACCGAAGCGCCATAGTACCAAAAGGGATAGTTTTGATCATGGATTTGGCTGAAAGCACCGCTGAATTCCTTCTCCCGACCGGCGTAGCCATACTGCCCAATCAAATCGAGCTGAGGGAAAAGTTGATTCTTGTCCAATCGGACGGTGATTTCGTTACGTTTTACGTCCAAGCGCGCCTGCGCCAAATCCGGGCGCAGCTTGAGGGCCTTATCCCAACTATCCTGCAAATTCACGATGGGAGGCACAGCGACCAGGTTTTCCGCAGGAATTACGCGGATGCTATGCCAGCTCGTATAATCGTCGGTGATCAGGCTTTTCAAGGTATTCTCCTGGACGTCCAGGGCGCGCTGAGTCACCAGCAAATCGGCGCGGCTGGCCGCGACTTGCGATTCAGCCTGTTTTTCGTCGAGGGGGGCGAGCTGGCCGACTTCGACTTTCTTACGATTTTCCCACAGAAGCCGATCTGCCAGTTGCAGGGCAGATTCCTGAACCTTGACGTTCTCGCGCGCGAAAATCAGGTTGTAGTACGCTTGCTCTACCTGCGCCATGGTGGTCATCAGCTGCAGCCGCAACGCCTGTTCGGAATACTTCAGGCGATTCTTCGAGATCTGGATGGTAGCCCGCGCCGGATCGATCCAAAAATTTCGGAGGAGCGGTTGTCGAAGTTGCGTAACGGCGGCGTTGGCAGTGGAGACTTCGACCGGGGAAGCTGGAGGGGTCGTGCTGATGGAGTCGGACGCATTTCCGATCAAATTGTAGTTGAGTCCCCAAGGTAATACGCCGTTGATCCCGGTGTTAAAGGAGTCGGATTCGCTTTCCGGTCCAGGAAACAGGGTATTGCTGTACGGGTTCAAGCCGCCTGGCGAAAGGCTGTAGTTGTGTTGACCACTGGCAAACGCTACCGGGTCATAGACCCCGTAGGCGTTCTGCAAGCTGAACTGAGCCAACTCCGGCAAATAGCGTTGGATCTGGACGTCGAAATTATGCTGCAACGCCATATCAATCGCTTCCTGCAGCGAGATAGAGCGTGTGTTGACGACAACTTGAGAGGTGACACTGGCACTAGGACGTCCCGGGGTGGTCGACGGTACGGCCGGTTGCGGAGTGTTGCCAGGGGGAGGTGTTTGCGGGCCATTGGCAGGGCGCGTCGCGGGCTCCTGGGCGCCTAGGCCAAAGGTCGAACTCAAGATGAAAACACCAACAATTCGAGTGACTTGCATGGGACGCCGAGATTGCTTCATTTCGTCAGGTTCGTCAAATCAGCGATTACCTGTTTGACCGAGCGGCCGTCGATTCGGTTACGCAAAAACCATTGGCAGATGTCGTGCCAAGCGGAGACCGCTCGGATTTCAGCTCACTTCCGCAGGGAGCCTGTTCGCTGGTGGGATCGATCCGTCTCGGGAATGGGATCCCGTTGGGACGTCCTGTCCGTCGATCCGTTAATCGTCCGACACCACGGTTCCGACCTTTTCCCCGCGCACGACACGAGTCAGGTTATTGGGAGTGAACAGATCAAAAACAACAATGGGCATTTTATTGTCCATACACAGTGAAAAAGCGGTGGAATCCATCACTTTCAACTGTTTTTGCAGCGCTGTGATATAAGCGATTTCGGAAAACCGCTTGGCGCCAGGGTTCTTCTTCGGATCGCTATCGTAAATGCCGTCCACCTTGGTGGCCTTGAGGATTACCTCGGCTCCCATCTCATTGGCTCGTAATGCGGCTGCTGTGTCCGTGGAGAAGTAAGGGTTTCCCGTGCCTCCGCCAAAAATCACCACTCGTCCCTTTTCCAAGTGCCGCATGGCGCGGCGGCGAATAAATGGCTCGGCGACCTGGGCCATCGTGATCGCACTCTGAACCCGGGTGGCTACGCCGAGCTTCTCCAATGCGTCTTGGAGTGCGAGCGCATTGATGACCGTTGCCAGCATGCCCATGTAATCGCCGGTCGCCCGATCAATGCCCCGTTCGCTTCCTTGTACTCCTCGAAATATATTTCCGCCTCCTACCACGATAACCACGCTCACGCCTAACTCGCGCACTTGCTGAATCTGGCGGGCGATGTCATGCACTGCAGACGGACAGATTCCTACTCCACCTTCGCCTCCCAAAGCTTCACCGCTAAGTTTGAGGAGGATTCGGCGATACTTCACTCGGCGCGAGGTCTTCATTGGGACAAGAGGGACGGGAGGGCGTTGGGCGAAACAAAAAGGGACCTGCTGCCGATTCCATAGGTAAGTTGCGACAGCGTCATCACCGCGTTTTGTAGCAACGCCCTCTCCAGCCGTCAACTGGCCCGCGTAGGTGGGCGACCAGCCCTAACTTCGGGACCCGTCCTGGAAGAGTCCGTGCACCGTGCCCAAAACCGCCCTTCCCAGGGGCTCTCGGATGGGAATTTTCTATTTTGCGGCGGGTTTAATCCTGAGGCGCGGTGCTTTTGCTTCCCCAACAGCCGTTTCCGTGCTAGAAATGCCTATGGCCTCGGAGCTCAAGATCGGCTTTATCGGCGCTGGGAAAATGGCGGCGGCCCTGGCGAAGGGGTTTGTCCACGCACAATTGGTCACATCGAACCAAGTGCTGGCGAGTGACCCGATTGAATCGTCGCGGGCTCATTTTGCGGAGGTCGTCGGCAGCAAAACCACGGCTTTCAATCCGGATGTGGCCCAGTTTGCCGATGTCATTATTCTGGCGGTGAAGCCGGATCAAGTGGACGAAGTCTTGCGGGAGATGAGCCCCCATCTCCGTGAGCGGCATCAGCTCATTTCGATCGTGGCGGGCTTGACACTGTCGCGCATTGAAGCGGCTTTGCCTGGAGGGGCCCGGGTTGTTCGAGTGATGCCCAATACTCCTGCTCTGGTCGGGGCGTCAGCGACCGGATTTGCGCTTGGCCAAGCGGCGACGGCCAAAGACGGTCAGTTGGCGAAAGACCTGTTTTCGGCAATTGGGATTGCCTATCAGGTCAAAGAGAGTCTGCTCGACGCGGTAACGGGCCTCAGCGGCAGCGGTCCCGCTTATGTCTATTTGATGATTGAAGCCATGAGCGATGGCGGAGTCGCGGCCGGCTTGCCCCGTGATGTGGCCACACGGCTCGCGGCTCAAACCGTCCTGGGAAGCGCGCGCATGGTTCTGGAAACTGGACTCCATCCCGGGGCCTTGAAGGATATGGTGACCAGCCCAGGGGAACGACGATCGAAGGCGTTCACGAACTTGAACGGGCCGGTTCCGCGGTGGAGTCATTCAAGCCGTCCCGTGCGGCGGCTGATAAGGCCAAGAAACTCGGCCAGCGCTAATCCCCCATGAGTTTTCCGTCTCCCACTCCCAAGCAAGCGCGAATTCTCTGGGCCTCGCTGACGGCGCTGGCGATTGGCGTGCTAGCGGCGCTAGCGGTCGGGTTTATCTGGGTCTTAGGGCTTGTGCTGCAACAACTCTCGTCTGTGCTGCTGCCGCTCGGGATTGCCGGCATTATTGCCTACCTTCTGGACCCTGTAGTCGACGCCTTGGAAAAGCGGGGGCTGCCCCGGGCTCGCGCAATCATCTGCGTGTTTGCTTTGGCGTTCGTGACCGTCGCGGCGCTGATCGGCAGCGTCGTTCCGCAGATCGTGGATGAAACCCGGCAGCTTACCGAACGCATTCCAGCCTATGCGAATCGAGTGCAGAACCGTATCCGTAACTGGATTGACAATCCTCCCGCGCGCCTGCGCCGATGGTTGAGCCTGGCGCCCGCACCGAAGATCACGAACACCGAGCCGGCGATTGAGTTTTCGACGGATCTGGCCGTGACCAACGAACTTCCTGCGAGCACGACAGACAGTAATTCACCCGGCGGCAGGGCGTTGCTGCGCAAAGCGTTCGATCCCGGGGCGATCCAATCGGCCACGACGTGGCTGGCAAGCAACCTTCCCAAACTAGGTTCCTGGGCTTTTGGGCAAGTCACGCGGGTGGCGTCCTGGTTCGGGGTGCTTGCTGGACTGGCTTTAATCCCGGTCTATGCCTTTTATTTGCTTTTGGAAAAGCGAGGCATCGAAAAGAACTGGTCCGAGTATGTTCCGCTCGCGAACTCTGGGTTGAAAGACGAGATCGTCTTTGTCTTGGGGTCAATGAACGACTGCCTGATTAGTTTCTTCCGCGGACAAGTCCTGGTCGCGATCTGCGATGGCATCCTTTACACTATCGGTTTTTTTTCCATCGGCCTGCCTTACGCTTTCCTTCTTGGAGCATTGGGAACCGTGCTCACGATGATCCCGTTTCTGGGCGCTATCATCACTTCGATCACGGCGCTGATTATCGCTTTCGCACAGTTTGGGGATTGGCTCCATCCGGCACTGGTGCTCGTCGTTTTTGGTGTGGTGCAATTGCTCGAAGGCCTGGTCATCTCACCAAAAATCATGGGGGATCGGGTTGGCTTGCATCCCCTCACGATTATTGTCGCGGTCATGGTTGGAACCACTTTGATGGGCGGGATTTTGGGGGGCATTCTCGCCATTCCGCTTACGGCCGCGCTGCGTGCGCTGATGTTCCGCTACGTGTGGAAAGTGCGCGAGAGCGAATTGCTCTCGAGTCCTTGAAGGCAACCGGAGTATTAAGAAGGCGACGCCGACGCTAGGCGCCATTCTTTGGGGTGCGTAGCAGGTCGCGCACGTCGATCGCTTCCATGCCCGCAGCTCGGATCGCTTGGATTCCCAGATCCGTGTCTTCGTAAGCGCGGCAATGGGCTGGCTCGATGCCGATGCGTCGGGCGGCTTCGAGAAAGATATCAGGGGCGGGCTTTTGGCGAACGACATCTTCATTAGTGACGACGGCCTGAAACCAAGGCCTGATGCCGAGATGCTGCAAAACCTGTTCGATAATCGGCTTCGTGCCGCCCGAGGCGACGGCCATTGGGATTTTGCCAAAGTGCTCGCGCGCCACATCGACGACGTTTTGGATCGGGCTCACTTGCGGTAAGAACGGGAGGTACGCTGCTTCTTTTTCGCGCGCAACGGCATGGGGATCGAGGGCGATTCCTTGCTCTTGGCCGAGCATTTTCAGGATGTCTCGCGACGGGACGCCGCCGAGCGCATAGAAGCGGGATTCGGGCAAGTGCAACCGATGCCGTTGCAGGATGGCCTGCCATGCTTTCCAATGGAAGGGCATGGTGTCGGCCAAAGTGCCGTCGCAGTCGAAGATCAAACCTCGCACGGGCATACGATCGCTTACGTGAGCTTCAAAGCGGCCAGTTTATCCTCCAGATCCTGAGTCATGAGCGGCTCAATCACGGAGTCAATCTCGCCGTCCATCAACGCCGGGAGATTGTATAAGGTTAGTTCGATGCGGTGATCCGTGACCCGGTTCTGCGGGAAATTGTAGGTGCGGATTCGTTCATTGCGTTCACCGGTGCCAACTTGAGCTTTGCGTTGAGCGGCGTATTTGGCGTTTTCCTCGGCCACCCGTTGTTCGAGCAAGCGGGAACGCAGCACGGTCATGGCTCGCGCTTTGTTCTTTTGCTGGGACCGTTGGTCCGCGCAGCGCACGATCAAGCCGGTGGGTTTATGAATGATCTGGACGGCGGAGTCCGTCGTATTCACTCCCTGGCCGCCAGGACCCGAAGCACGACAGACGGTGATGTCCAGCTCTTCCGGGCGGATGTCGATATCGACCTCCTCCGCTTCGGGCAGGACCGCGACCGTTGCTGTGCTCGTGTGGATACGGCCTTGGGCTTCGGTCGCAGGAACGCGCTGCACCCGGTGGACGCCGCTTTCGTATTTCAGCCGTTTGTAAACGTTGGTGCCAGTGACGCTAAAGATGATCTCTTTGAATCCACCTAAATCCGACGTGCTGGAATCGAGCGTCTCTACCTTCCAGTCTTGAGACTCCGCATACCGCGTATACATCCGATATAGGTCCGCCGCGAAGAGGGCAGATTCCGAGCCGCCCGCGCCGGCGCGGATTTCGATGATGGTGTTGCGCGAATCTGCCGGGTCGGGCGGGAGCACGCCCCTTTGCACTTCCATGGCGAGCCGTTTTTCTTCCGCCTCAAGCCGGGCGACTTCCTCGCGCGCCATGCCCGCTAAATCGGAATCGCTCGGTTCACTTTTCAACAGAGCGCGATTCTCCTCCACATCCGCGAGGACCTTCAAATAAGCATTGCCGTGGCCCACCAACTCTTTCAACCGAGCGTATTCTCGGGAAAGTTCTTGGGCCCGCTGCTTGTTTTCAAAGGCTTTTGGATCGCTCAGAGCGGCTTCGATTTCCGCGAAGCGTTTCGCGAACCTTTCGACGTGTGGCCGTAGATCCATACCCCGGAAAAAAAGATCGCCCGCGAGTGTCAAACACTGCGGGCGAAAGAGCTTGAAAGAGCTACTTCTTCTTCTTCTTGGTGGCGGCGGCGGCGGCCTGCGCAGCTTGGGTCTTGGCCATGCGTTGCTGGAACTTATCAACCCGTCCTGCGGTATCGACGAACTTCTGCATTCCCGTGTAGAACGGATGACACACATTGCAGATACCCACCAGGATCGTCTGCCGGGTCGAACGAGTCTTGATCACGTTCCCGCATGCACAACGGATCTCTGCATCCACGTATTTCGGATGAATTTCAGCTTTCATAAAAAAGGTTGGTCAGACTAGCAGCGGCCTGCTCGTTGACAAGCCCCAATTTGTCTTGGGTCTCCGGAATTGCAAGGGGCTTGCTGGAAAAGGGGTTGTCCATCCATCCCCAAGGCCTGCGCCCAGGGCAGAGCTTCCCGGACGAACCGTCTCGTGCCCCAATCACCTCGGGTTCGAGGTTTGCTCGTCCGCCTGGGTTTCCTCGATCGATTCGTGCTTTTCCGGCTCGAGATCGCCCATCTCCGCACCGGATTCGCCTTTGCCCTCGGTGAAAAGGGGCAGGGGATTGCCGACGCGTTTGGCGCCGCGCACCACATCCGTCTTGAAGATGTAGCGGTTCTTCGGCGTGATCACGAAATTCTTGAAGAGCCCCCGTTTCTTGCGAATCACGAGCATCCGGTGTTTCGGCCGCATCGTGCTCCACCAATGCTCCGCCAAACCCCCTCCGCGGCGTTTTGAGATGGCCTCAATGTTCTCGAGCGCGACGCGCCGAATGCAAATCCCAAACAAGGTGACTTTCACGTGGCGTGATCCGATTCGGTAGCGTAGACGCGTGATCAGCCAGAGCATCAAAAACACGCTCAGTAACAGTCCAAGGGCGGTGAAAACGGCAATTTCCATTTGGCTGTGCGATTTCTAGTGCCCCAATCCGGCGTAATAAAGCCGAGTGCCAGGGACAATGAGGCAGCCTGCGTTTGGGTTCGGAATGGAAGAACTATGCCTGAGATCTCCCCGTGGCGCAACCAAATTGAACCACTGCGATGGCATGGCAATGCCACGCTCCAGCCAGGCTGTTTCGGCGGCACTGCCGCCAGAGGTCGCAAGCGCAACTTGTGGGCGCCAAGGGGCACTGGGGCCGTCCTGAAAGCGAATCAATGCCCAGGGCGCTGGACTTGGCTGATGCGCGCGAGGGCGGTGGCTGCTTGCTCCCGCACGATCCGATCATTCGCCTGCATTAGCCGCGTCAATTGCGGCACCAGGGTGTTGGTTTTTCCCGTGATGCGCCATAAAGCGATGGCTGCTTCCTGTTGTGCGCTCGGTTGCGGATCTTGCAAAAGGCGCTCGAGTTCAGGCACGGCCGCCTCGGCGGCTGGGCCTATTTTCCCGAGGAGATACGCGGCACCTTGCCGAATGTAAGCGGGGCTGTCGTCCAGGCTCACTTCGGATTCCTGAAGAAGAGATATTAGCCCCGGCACCGCCTCCTGCTTTCCTGAGGGAATCCGTCCCAAGAGAAGGACAGTCCCGAAACGCACTTCTTCGTTCGGATCCCGCAGCAATCGGACTAACTTCGGCAGGATCATGCCGGCTTGGCTCCCTAGCCGCGGGGCCAAACACGCCAACGCTCGTATGGCGACCAGGCGAACTTCTGCCTGGGGATGCCTGAATCCCTCCACGAGCCCCGGGACAGCGGCTGGGCCTAACTGGCTCAAAGCCAGCACAGTATCGAAATGGAAAGGACCTTCCGTGGGGACTCGTCCAAATATCACGGGAATCGCGCGTGGCCCCATTTCCTCGATCGCGCGATGTGCAAAGTTGTTTCCCGTCGGCAACTCTTCGCGCCGCCGCCACGCGTGCGGCTCATCTTCGCAGTTGGCTTCCAGGATCAAACTGCGGTGGACCGGAAACGCAATTAGGATTGCGACCGCAAACAGTCCAATTCCGCTCAGAATAAGCTCCGCCCAATACCGCCGAATCGACCGCCACCAAATCCACATATCTAATTATCGGACAGTTGTGGATTAAGATAAATTCATAAATCCTCGTCTCTTTGGTCCATGCGACGGGAGCGTTGCGAGTGAACCGTTTGCGCAGGGCGATGAGTTCTGGCTGGGCGGGGATGCGGCGAGCGTGGCGGAGCATGGGTGATCAATGCCCTCCTGTGACTGTATATCCCTGTCGACGAAGATCTTCCGCGAGGTCTAGCTCCATTTGGACGGCCGCTGCAAACGGCATCGGATTCAGCCACTCATAAAGCTCTGGCAGCAGCCGGACGCCGTAGCGTTCGACGACATGGGAGGATTTGATCCCCATTTTGTGGTTTTCAAACCGCTCTTCCGGCTTCAGGCCGGTCATCCCCACGTATACCGCCGGTTTTCGAGGATCGCGATGCGGGTTTTCACGCCGGACTTTGGCTAGTTTGGCTGCTTTCGATTCCAGTAGAACCACATAGACATAATGATGCATGCCGCTTTCGGTGGCAGCTCGCAAGTGTCGGAAGGTGCGCCGTTGCATGGCTGGAACCAGCGTATGAGAGCAAGAATCTGGGATGGGAGCAAGCCGGCTGGTGAGCGGCGGAACACGCCTGCAACGTGGGGGGGAGGACCTCGAGCGGGCATGGCGGACTCTCCGAAAAGCTGTTCTGGCGATGGGACTTACAATCTTGTTCGATGCAGTTTCCTGGTTGGCGGGAATGGAGTGGACGCGCTCGTGGGGCGTATTTAACACGGATTTAACAGTGAAATTTCAGGGAAATAACAGGGAAGAGAGCCGTGTTATATCCGTGTTAATTCCCTGTTATATCCGTGTTATATATGAATCAAGAGCGCATGCGTTTCCAGCGATCGACCACGGCGGATCTTCCGCAACTACCCAACGATCGATCACGGTGGGGGGAGAACAAAAAACGGACGCCCAAAGGGAGACTTTGCACAGCGTCCGTGGAGCAGTGAGAGATTACGTGGACTCGCCACCGCTGCTCTCAGTACTGAACCCATTCGGCATCTTTCTTGGTAACGACTATTTATAGCCAAGTCGATCCTTGGACGGGCAAAATAAAAAAATGCCCGATCCTACTCTCTTGGGCGAAGCAGGACGGCGAACTGCCTGCACCTGCTAGCCCCAGATTTCGTTTCGGGCTAAGCATTAACATTTTCCATAAGGTGCAAAAGGTCAACCATTCCCCGCAATTAAGTGTGGGGGAATACTTCTTTCGACGCCAGGGCTCAGCGTGTCCGCAAATTGCGGACGCTCTGCTAACCGTCTGGAATACAACATCTAAACTGTCCGTTGCACGTTCCATCGGGCTGCAAAGCGGGTGGTTTTGGCGCTTCCCTGAACGACCCGCTTTTTGGACTAAAACAGCTTCGCTAAGGTCTCGCAGCTCGGTAAAAGCCGGTGGTGGAGGGGATGTTGGGGTCATGAAAGAGCCCTGCTCCCTGCGAGTCCAGGACGAGCGTTCCGACGTCGGCCCAAGGACCGGTGACGGCCGGGGCGCGCTGGATCCGCCAAACCGTGCTCGCGGCGCCGAAAACCCTCAAAGTCAGTCCGCGGCCGTCGAGCGTCTGAAACTCCAATCGATCGGCGGTCTCGC
>JBGAIN010000327.1:878-3062 GCA_044225505.1 Limisphaerales bacterium | reverse complement strand
CATGGCGGCACGTCCTGCTGTCCCGGTAGTCAAACCAGTCACGCAAATCCTGGTGGGCATCGGAATCGAAGCGATGAGCTGTCTTTTCCAATACAGGTCTTCTCTCTCCTTGTTGGGGTCACTGCAGTTGAACGGCTCCTGGATTCGGTTGCGCCATCCCCACATGTTTCTTGCTGTTAAGCGGGAACCCAAAGTGAGGCTAGGCAGCTGTGATCGTCGGCTGTGGCTGGATGTAATGGCTCAATAGCTCGCAATGCGGCGGGGAACGCACAGCGGGCTAAGGTCCGGGAGGATCACGATTAAGACTGCAATCCGCACTGATCAAGTTACCGATTTGCGGGGTTACCGATCTCGTTGTGGCGGTGTAGCTTGGGAGTGCGTCCACAAATGTGAACGGCGTGTGAGACAATTCGACGTGGCACTCCGCGCCAGCTCGGCGAAGGGGGCAGGTCCGTATTTTAGTAGATTAAGCGCCGCTCGTGATCGATCGAACGCAGTTGGCTGCCTGAGCGCTCGCGCACGTGGGCAAACTTCGGGCCGCTCACCGACCCGGCGGCAGAGGTGGTCGATTTGAAACCACAACATGATCACCCGGGTTCGGTGCCGCTGCCTGGGGCGGTGTCATTTGAGTCGTTCTTTCCAGTAATCCGGCCGCTGATGACCGTGTGCGATGGCTGCCACGACGTGGCGGTCGCCCGAATGAAATAGGCGACGTAGTATGGAAATACTGGACAATTCACGCGTCTGCATCCACCCGGCCCGCTCTCGCCAAAGGACTGGCTGCTGCACGATCAACTGGCAGACCTGCAAAATCTCATTACGGAATCGCCGTCCGGGCCCCTCTTCCTTCTGCTCGCAATACTCAGCGGCGGCATACAGCTCGACGGACGCCTCGGGAAGGAACTCCAGAATCATCGCCCTAATCGCCGATCAAGCTCGGCGAAAACCTCCGAAGCGGGAATCCCTTGCGTCTCCCCGCCATCATACCGCGCTATCCGGGTGCGAATCCCCGTGTCCCACACTGCCTCGAGCTCCGGCGAGCCGGCTGGCTCGACACTGCTGAGGATTTTGTGCGCGAGCGTCAGACGCTGGTCAGGCGGCAACTGCATCGCCTCGGCGGCCAACGTTTCCACTGATTCTGCTATGCAGCGACGATACTCCGCCCCACGCGGCTGTCGAGCACGCGCCATACACCGAACGATGAAGAGCAACGATGAGCGGCATTTCGCACTGCTCAAATTCCAAGTTGATGTTCTCGCCGCTCATTCGTTGCCTCGACTTGTTGGGCATGGCACCTCGTCGTAATCAAACGACCTCATCGGGCCCGAGTAGCCCGGCTGCTCCGGTTGCACGACAGCGCCGTCCATTAGAACGATGGCAGACATCCGATGGCCATAGAGGCCGATTCCGCCAAAGACTATCCGATAGAACTGGATCGAATACAACTCGTCGTTCTCCGGACAGCATGGATTGAGTGACTTGACCAAGATTTCTTCCACATACAAATTGGTCGAAACTCCGCAGGAAATCGCCCAAGCCTTAGCGGCAGTGATGGCGGTCCCAAGCCCAACGGGGGGCTCGCCCTGACCGGGCCTCCAGCGTGGCAACGTTTCCAATTGGTTTTCAGAGAGCCGCCAAATGTTGGTGCGCCCGGTCTGAGTGCATGCCTGCCAGAGGGGAACCTTGAGATCCTCCAACCCTGGATTGAAGCATCTTGCAAACTGCCAGAAGACCTTCGAGTGCTCCTTTCGCGTAGCGGTGGTTCCCTCCACATAGAGTGCAAGGAACTCCTGATTTCGAAGCGTCAGATACCCTGAAAAAAGCCTTCCGGTCTTGTTGTCTTCCCCTGAAAAAGACAGTGCAAACTTGCCGTTGTCATTTGACGGATCGTGCTCCTGGACGAATCCATCACTCAGCTCAAGCTTCTCAGCCGTGAGACGACTTTCACAGAGCTTCCTAAAATCCTCAAACGAGGCATCCTGGCTGAGGCGTATCAGCGAAATTATTGCCTGCTGGTGCCCGTTCGTGGAGCTGAACGTGATTCGATCTTCTTGCCTCGTCAACTCGCGCCAATGACTCGGAACAGAGATGCGGGCGCTGCCAATTGTGACCGTCGCCTGCTGTCCCATGGTGCTAATCAAGCCGACGCCCGTCAGGATGGCAAATGCGAAGCGCGTCGGCATA
>JBGAIN010000327.1:0-864 GCA_044225505.1 Limisphaerales bacterium | reverse complement strand
GATCTTCTTGCCTCGTCAACTCGCGCCAATGACTCGGAACAGAGATGCGGGCGCTGCCAATTGTGACCGTCGCCTGCTGTCCCATGGTGCTAATCAAGCCGACGCCCGTCAGGATGGCAAATGCGAAGCGCGTCGGCATACGGGTTTCGCCCAACGACGAAAGCAAACGACAGCCGCCGTCCGAACGGCTTCGCCGCTGCCATGGAGACCAATATCCCAAGAAGTCATAAAAGCAAGAAGACTAGCGGCTGTTCGTTTCGCTGATTCGTTAGACTTTGCTTTTTTGCGGCTCACGGAACGCCCTCCAAAGAAGCACCGAGACTACGGCCGCCCCGAATAGGAGAACGATACGAAGCCGCGCCATGACCTCCATGACACACCAGCTGGCGAAGCCGCTTTGGTCTCTGATTCCGCTGCCACGAATAAGGCGCAGTGGCCAACATCTCGCGATGAACTCGTCCGGTTTCTCTCCTGCTGTCCCCAAACCACCTGGCAGGGTAATCAGTGGTGACAAAACCCAGCGCCAGGCAAGGTATGCCAGAACGGCTGTCCCGATCACGCCAGCAAGTTTGTAGCAAGGGCGCATCGCTTCCAAGTCTAACGGTTAGGCCGAGGGCCGCCGAGCCAGTGGCAACCGATTGGAACAGGAGCGCTCATTCGGCGTTCCCTCCAGCCGCTGGTTCGCTGATTTTGGCTTCTTTCGGCAACGCCTTAAAATAGGCACGAGGGTCGTTGCAGAACCGATAGGCGTCTGAGACCTGGATGTCTCTGATTACGCTTTGGAACTCGGGATGAACTGGCCGACCGAAAGTGTCTGAGACCCACAACAAGTCGTGCGCTTGGGCAAAGGCAACCACAGCGCGC
>JBGAIN010000326.1:0-3073 GCA_044225505.1 Limisphaerales bacterium | reverse complement strand
CCTTGAGCGTGATCAAGCAGACCGGGAGGCTGGAGGCGTCGAATTTGAGGACGACCGGCGGCAAGGTTCCTGGAGGCAGGCGACGTAAGTTGGCGGAGGCCAGATTTGCGATCGTTGTGACGGCGGAATCCGGATTTGTGCCGGGTTGGAAATAGACTTTGATTAGGCTGACGCCAGGTAGCGAGCGCGATTCGATATGATCAATGCCGCTGGCGAGAGTAAAGAACCGTTCGAACCGGCCCGTAATATCATTTTCGATCTGTTCCGGCGGCATACCGGAATAGAAAGTGGCGACAACGACCACCGGGATTTTGATGGCCGGGAAGAGATCGACCGGGAGGCGGACGAGGCTGGTGATCCCAACCACGCAGGTTACCAGACAAATGACGATGATCAGATACGGATAGCGAATGGAAAAGCGGGACATAGGAAACTAGCACTAGCGTCGAGTTTTGCGCACGGCTTCGCGCAGCCGTTCGATCGAAAAATCTGGCTCGCGACAAAACTTGATGAGCTCACGTTCTTGTTGCTGAAGGCGAATCGCGCCTTTGAGCACATCTACCACGCGATCTCGCGGTACAGAGACGATACCGTGACAGTCTCCATGCAATAAGTCTCCCGGAGAAACTGTGAGGCCTCCAATTTCGACTGGGCTGCCGGCCTCGACAATGTGACTATATGCATGGGAGACCGAAAGACATCCTCCAAAAAGAGAGAACCCGATTCGGCTGACTTCCGGAATGTCGCGAACTGCGCCATTTGTCGCGACAGCCTCGCAATGCAATGCGCGAAGAATCTCCGCATGGACTTCACCAACGAGTGCGCCCGTTCCCGGAGTGAGGTCAACGTCTTGAATGACGAGAAAGCGCGGTTCTGGAACGCTCAGAATGTAGTCCCACCATTGAGTCCTCTCTAAGTAGCTTGGCGCATCGATTGGAGGCGAAGAGGACCGAATCTTTATTGTGGCGGCATAACCGACTGCAGGCTCTTCGTTCGTTGTGAAGCGGCGGATGGAGCCGTCGGTGAAGCCTTCATTTCGAAGACGGACTCCCAACGATTCAATGGCGTTGGCCACAGCGCAACTGCTGAGTCTTTTGAGTTCCTTCAACTCAGGTGGGGCAAGCAACATATCAAGATAGGGGAATTGGATCTGTGGAAACTACCTTGGGGGTGACATGTTGCCCGGGCTTCACCCCGGTGCGATTGCCCACCAGCAACATATCACCTTCACTGACACCAGAAAGGATTTCGATTTTGAACGGGGATTCGAGGCCCAATTTTACCGCTCTTTCCTCAAGGGTGCCGTCCTTCTTGATGAGGTAGACAGTCGCTGACTCACCTTTACGCGCTATAGTTGTGATTGGAGCTACCACGGCGTTCTCTTTCCGTTCGACCTTGACGGTCACCGAGGCATACATACCCGGTATAAGCGAATAGTCCGCATTTTCGATATCGACCTCGGTTTCCATGGTGCGTGTCGAGAAATCCACCTTCTGTGAAGAACGAGTGATGTTCGCTCGCACTTTTCGGTTTAGGCCTGGGATAGAAACCTCGACCGGATCCCCCTGCTTGATGGCGGAAACAAATGAAGCGGAAACGGGAAAAATCAGCCGGAGAAAACTATTCTGGGAAAGCCGGATGAGCGGCATGGCCTGCGTGCTCGAGGAGGTGCCCGCCTGGATGAGAGCACCTTTATCCGCGTAACGCTTTGTTACGACGCCGTCGAAAGGAGCTGTAATGCGAGCGTATTGAAGCATTGTTTTTAGCTTGTTCACTTCTGCCGTCGCGCCACTTTCCTGTTCTTTGGCTGCCGCCAGGTCAGCTTCGGCACCCCGTTCTTTCGCGGTCGCGCTGTCGATGTCCTGCTGAGCGATGAGATTCGGTTGTGCTTTTTCCACAGCCGCCATGCGGTCAAGGCTTACATGCGCATCGTCCCAGGTTGCCTGGGCACGACGGATTTGTTGCGAGGCACGACGTTGAGTGGCGAGGGCGCGCTCCAGTTCGTGCTCCACTTCGGGCAGTTCCAGTTGCGCAATGACTTGCCCTTCCTTCACGTGATCACCCACGTCCACATTGATCGTTTGCACGTAGCCCGCCACCTTGGCGTGGAGGTCAATTTCCTGGTAAGGACGCAGTTCCGAATCGAAAACGATTTCGCGTGCGATCTCCTCGCGCGTGACCGGACTGGCTGCGACGACAGGCGGTGCGCCAGTCGCACCCTCTGCGGCCACGGCGTGGGTCTTTCTCGGCCAGAAGAACAGTCCGGCGGCCAAAAGGAGGACAGCCACCATCAGCATCGTCCGCCATAGTGCTTTATGGCTGGCAGTTTCGACGGAGCTTTCCACCACTGGCGCTGAGGCGGCGTTGTGAGCACTATCTTTCTCTAGAATCATAAACTGGGACTATTGCTTCTTCTCGTGCCAAAGGCAGATGCACCCGGAAGGTACTGCCGATACCTTCGCGGGATTCCACCGTCACCTTCCCCGAATGGGCATGGCAGATGGATTTGACAATGGACAGGCCTAATCCCGCGCCGCCCTGATCGCGAGATCTGGCTTTGTCCACTCTATAGAAGCGTTCAAAAATGTAGGGTACTGCGTCTCTAGGAATTCCGATGCCGTTATCCGTTATTTCCAGAATAGCTTCGGAGCTCTCTTTATAAATGCGCACTCTGACACTTCCTCCCGCTTGTGTGTACTTAATAGCGTTATCAACGAGGTTCACTATAACCTGCTTCAACCGGGCTCGATCACCTTCGACGAAGACGGGCGACTTTGATTCACATCGAAGTGAAATATCTTTGTCCTCGGCTAGAAGACACATTTGTTCGGTGGTGGTGGCCGCGAGCGCCGCGAGATCGAAACGGACGGTTTCGCTATGCGCCTCACCCGCGTCCAGGCGGGAGAGAGCGAACAGTCCTTCCACAATTTTCCCGAGTCGATCGACCTCCTCCAGGTTGCTCCCGAGCGTTTCGCGGGTTTCCGGGCTGAGATGATTCCCAGTCACCACACCTTCGATTTCGCCCCGTAACACCGCAAGTGGCGTGCGCAACTCGTGAGAGGCGTCGGCGACG
>JBGAIN010000124.1:0-24905 GCA_044225505.1 Limisphaerales bacterium | reverse complement strand
GGCGAACTCGCCGGCAATCGCCCAAAGCAACCGAGCTAAATTGTTGTTCTGCCCACTGCGCGCAGGTCAGCAAAGAGTTTTGCATGACCAGCGAGTTTAGGCATCAGTACAAAAAGTACAAGAGACAAAATGGCACACCTATTTGTGGGTAAAGACAAGCGTTAAAACGCCGAGCTATTCTCGAGTTGCCCCATCCGGGGCGCCAGGAGGCAATTACCGAATGGCATTAGAATAAATTCCGCGCTCCAATTATTACCCAATGACGAGGCGCAACATCGTTGGCGCCGGGCGTGGTAAGTCGTAGGGCCCAAGCTTCGGTGCAGCGGCTGACCGCAGGCCGGCTACATCCTCTACATCCTCGTCGGACCACGACAAGAAGTTCGGGAGCAGAAGATTAAGGGTTTTCCAGCGGCTCAAAACCGGTGCATGGCCCATTTTTCCAGGGACATGAGTCGATCCTATCACACGCTGCATTCGGGCGGAAGTTCGAGCTTTGCCGTCAAACAAACGCGGGGACGAGCGGCCGCGGCCGCCTCCGGGTGGGACGGGGCAAAAAGTTGAATCCGAGAGGGAGGCGGCATTTCCGGCTCATCTGCACGGAAAAGCGCCAGAGGTCTGGCACACCCAAGACGCTGGCGCGGAAGGACTAAGGTGCCTCTAAAACTCGTTTACCGCACCATCCCAGCAAATGCCTTCTGCAGGCTGACAACAATTTGTTGACAGAGTGTGCGACAAATCGGCCAATCGACGCATGGTTTGGGAACGGACCGTTCCCAAACCGAAGATCGGGCGGTGACAAAAAGTCACCAAATCACGATCGCGCACCGACGGCTGCATCCCTTGCGACCGCATTTCCGCTCGGCGCTCCGGCATGGCGACTGCGTGTCCCGTCCGCAAATTGCGGACGACAGTCGGCGCGACGGATCCGAGGAATGAACGCGTTGGAGAAGCCGTATGGCAAAGCGCGTCGGATTTGGGCGATGGACCGCGGCATTCCGACCGAGGAGAGCTTGCTACATCCTACATCCTCGTCGGACCACGACAAGAAGTTCGGCAGCAGAAGATTAAGGGCCTTCGAAGCGCGCAAAACCAGTGCATGGCCCATTTTTCCAGGCCAGAAAAAGCGCCATATTCGTCCGACGAGACCCAGCCTCCGTCCTGCTCGCACGTGAAACACTCGCTGTGGTCTGACGACGATTCTATGCGTCCCAGGTGGAGTTTAGGGCTGTAAGTGTAAACGTTGCCGGTCGACGTTAAGACCCAGCGACGGGACTGCCCCACAGACACCAACTGGCAGAGAGGCTCGGCGTTGCTGTCGAGTTCCCTGTGCCAGGAACGTCCACCGTCTTTCGTCGAGTAAATCCCGCCCATGTCGACACAATAGCCAGTGTCCGCGTCCTGGAATTGAGTGTCGCAGACCCAATTTCCAGGCCAACGGCCGGCGACGGACCAGGTCTTGCCAACGTCCGTGGTGCGCAAGAGCGGTGGAATCTCTTCGGATCGCGAACCAATGGTGGTCGTATTCCCAACCCATCCGTGGGTCGCGTTGAGAAAGAAGACGGTGGTCTCCATGACGATGTTGCCAGGCGGAACCGTTACGGATTGGGATTCCCAACTCCGACCGCCATTGGTCGTCGGATTGGAGGCCTCGGCGTCAGCCCTGAAGTTGTAAGTTGGCGGTCGCGGGGTTCCGATCCCATTCTCGTTCTATCGCCTGACGGTGCGAATCGGTCGGTACCGAGTGCCGTGATTTCGCTAATTGCCGGCAGAAATTCCCAAATAGGTTTATGACCATTGTCTGAGAGCCACTTGCAGTCCGATCAGCACTTGCTGATTGCCCGACGAAGGAGGGGCCAGCCTGGGACTCGAATCCTTGTTCCTGAGGCAAATGCGCCTGGCCACGCCCGCGGTCATTCGAGGCAAGGCCGGTCCAAGGCCGGTCCAAGGCCGCTGCAACGCCGGTCAGTGAGCGGCCTTGCACCGTGTTTGCATGGGCGTTGCACCGCGGTTGGTCCAGATCAGGGGCGTGACTCGGCTCCTGGAACTTTTTCTTAGCCGCTGACGCTTCGCCACCGTGGCCATAAATTCCCAGCGTTTGTCGTTAACTGCTCGGGCAATGATCCTTCGGATTCGATCAGCAATGGCTGGTCGGCTGAGGCGTGGCCTTGCCCGTGACGTACGAGTGAGGTGCCGGCAAGAACCGAGTCAGGATCAAAGTGGCAGAGCCGTACCGGCTCTGGGATTCTCCAGGGAGCACCGGAATTCCCAGCCACGGGCGAGACGCCGCCGCCACTTTGTGGGTCTCGCCCTGGAACCTGGTCGCGCTTCCCTCCAACCCTTCGGTCGATGCGAAGAAGCAGCGGCTCAGCCGCTGCCTAGTCCGCGCGGTCCAGCGTGCCGTTGCTGCTGAGGAAGAAAGGCAACCAAGCCAAAGCGATCAGTTTCACCTGAATATTGCTTTTCGTCGGAGAGAGTTCGATGGGCTCGATCTCCGTCGCGCGATCCTCCACCTTTTTCCCTTGCCCCTCCGATTCCGCCTGAAACTCCGCTTCCAAGGCGTTGAGTTGCTGTTGCACCGCTTCCACCGTTTCGTCCGCACGCGAGACGTCGCCGGCCTGGTCCATGGAACGCCCGACGCTGCGCATAGTGGTCGCGGCTTTTCCAATATTGGAAGCGGACAGAGCTTTACGTCCCAAAAACGCTCCCAGGAGGGTGGACCCAAATGAGATCACGGTATCGAACTTCGCCCGAGTAGCTTGGGACGCTTCGCGTTCGCGAGCGGCTTGAGCGCGACGCAGCCGCTCGTTCAACGCCGCGAGCTTCGGAGCATATTTCTGACGCAGCTTTTCCGCGACGCTGTCCCGTTCCTCGCGCGCCACCTGTTGTAAGCGGATGCGAAACTCGCGTTCTTCCTCCCCAGGCCGCGAGGTTAGACCGGTCTCCACCGACCGAAACACCGTCAATTTGCGGCTCCCATAAATCCAGTTGCTAAAGTCTCTGGACCATTTCTCGTAGTTCTTCGCTTGCGCGGCAGCCGCTGGCACCGATGCAAACGCGCCGTCTGCCAGCGTGGTTTCCAGGTCAGTGACGGTCATGGAAAGTTCCTCCGCGTTATTCCATTCCACGGGCACGGGGCCTTCAGTCACCTCGGTCAGAAAGAGCGTCTCTTGTTTCGCGTCGATCCGGTTCTTGGCGTCGACGAACCGCACTTGCGCAGCACTTAATAGCCGCGGGTGATAGATCAGCGCGGCTCCCGCAGGGACAGCGCCGCGAACCGGCACGGACACCTGCGTTATTTCAGGCGGCAAAACGGGCCTGGTCCGGCTCGGGCGCGGGCTTGAGGTCGGAGCGGTTTCGGCCTTGGGCATTACCGGGGCTGGCGAAGTCCCGGCGGGCGCCGCTGCCGGCGGTTCGGTTGCTGCCCCCTCGGTCGAGGGAGCGCTCTGAGCCAAGCGCTTGATTTGATCCCGAGATAGCGGACCTCGCAGGTAGGACATTGCCCACCGCGATTCGAATAGTTCCAATTCGCTCGCGTGCACGCTATGCAGCAGAAAGACGCGACCGCTCAAACGGGAGATCAGGCTGTCGATGCTACGGCGATCGAAGGAGGTCCCCTGCCCTGCGGCGGCCCCTTCCAAACCGTCGAGCAGGCGGGCTTTATCTCGCTCGGTTTGCAGCCGGCCAATGCACCACGTGCCAATATTCGCCAAGCCTTTGTAGTCCAAGTCCACCGGATTCTGGGTGGCTAACACCACGCCCAACCCGTAAGCGCGCGCCTGCTTGAGCAAGGTTAACAATGGCGTTTTGGAAGGCGGATTGGAGACGGGCGGGAAGTAGCCAAAAATCTCGTCCATGTAGAGCAAGCTTCGCAAGCTCGTCGTGCCGGACTGCGTGCGCATCCAGGCCAGAATCTGATTCAGGAGCAGGGTCACGAAGAACATACGTTCCGCGTCGCCAAGGTGCGCGATGGAAAAGATGGTGACACGCGGGCGGCCCGATGGAGAGTGAAAGAAGCTGTCCACATCCAACGGAGCGCCTTTCATCCAAGCCGCAAACCGTGGAGAGGCGAGGAGGTTATTCAACTGCATGGCGAGCTCAAACCGGTCTTTCGCCGGATAGAAGCTTTCCAGCTCCAGAACCCCCAACGTTTTGACGGGCGGTTGTTGGATTTCCCGAATCAATGTCGCCAGGTCAAGGTCGCGCCCTTGAGACCAGGCGTTCTGCAGGAGCGTCGCGAGCAAGATCGTTTCCCGGCTTTTGACTGGGTCGGCGACGACGCCGATCAGCCCGAGAAGGCTTGCCACGCTCGAACCAATCCGCTCTTCCAAGAGTTCCGGATCCTCGACAATGGCGGCGGGCGGCGCGGCAAAAGAGCTCAGCATCGAGACAGGCAAGCCCGCATTGCTCCCCGGGGTATAAATCCGCATCTCGGCGGCGGATCGGAGGCGGCGGATCCGTTCGCCGTCCTGTCCCCATTTGGCGAGGCCAGCCCGCCACAACTCGGCCTGTTGCGCGGCAAACTGGTCCGTCGCGACGCCCTGTCTGCGAGCATCGTCTTCGTTCACCCAGGGGGCAAAATCCTCCGGACGGAGGTCCGGAAACGTCAGGAGCAGGTTAGAAAGGTCACCTTTCGGATCGATGACCATGGCAGGGATTCCATCGATCGCCGCCTCCTCGATCAGGTCGCAAGCGAGACCGGTCTTGCCGCTCCCGGTCATGCCGACGATAAACCCGTGCGTCACTAGTTTTCTGGATTCGAAAAGGAGGAGATCCGACTTGGTCTTTTGCTGTTCGGGATCGAACCGGCGGC
This sequence comes from Limisphaerales bacterium, assembly GCA_044225505.1. Lineage (GTDB taxonomy): Bacteria > Verrucomicrobiota > Verrucomicrobiia > Limisphaerales > SIBE01 > JAXMHN01. The sequence continues at coordinate 20,095 of JBGAIN010000124.1, read as the reverse complement.
CTAAATAAAAAACGCCCAGTTTCTCGAAATCTTGCATAAGTATGATAGAGCTGCCTGGCCGTTCGTCGATCAAGGCCGTGTGGATAATTGCGAGCCTCGCCCTGGATGTCAAATAAGCGACGCACGGCCATTTCCACACGCGCAGGACCGCGCGCACATGGGACGCCTTGCTTGCGCGCCGAGCCGAGGAACCCCATGCTCTCTCCGTTTGACGACCCACACGAAAACGTTGCCGGCCTTGATGCGGAGTGTATGCGTCGTTCTCTCCGTGTTGAGCCTGGCGTGGGTGGTCCATTACGTGGACTGGCAGACGCTGCGACGCACCCTGACTCACGCCCGGCCCCTTTGGCTGGTGGGAGCCGGCGCCAGTTTCGGAACAGCTCTCGCCTTAGCCTCCGCGCGCTGGCACCTGGTCCTGCGCATGAACCAGTTTCAGACACGCGCAATCGCGACGCTGAGGACGGTTTTGATCGGGCATCTGTTCAACACGATATTGTTTGGCCCGACCGGTGGGGACCTGGCCAAGGCCGCCTATTACGCGCGCACTTACGGATTCAAAACGCCAGCAATACTCTCAACGTGTCTGATCGACAGATCGTTCGGAGGGGTGGGATTCTTCCTCTTCATCGCGCTGACCCCAGGCTTTGCGCTGACGCGCGGGCGTTGGTCCGAAAGGGCAGCCAAGCTCTGGGAGTCGCCTCGGTTCGGGTGGGGCTTGGCCGCCGCCGCGGTCGGAATCTTGCTCCTGATACGGTTCCGGGGTCACTTCACGAGGATTCCGTCGTTGGCCGCGATGCACGAGACTTTCATGAAAACCTTGCGCCAGTTCTGCCGAACCCCAGGCGTGGCCATCCAAGCGGTGACCCTGGCAGTTCTCGCTCACTTGTGCGTTGCCGGGGTCTTCCTCTGTTGTTTGCACGCCGTCTGCCAAACGCCTTTCTCAGCCGCCGCCGTCCTCTGGATCTTCCCGGTGATTTCCTTGGTTACGTCTGCGCCCGTGACTTTTTCGGGCGTCGGCCTGCGGGAAAGCGCGGCGTTGGTTCTGTTGGGGATGTACTCCATTCCAGCCAGCGACGCAGTGGCGGCGGCGCTGCTGGTCTTTTTGATATATCTCGTTTGGGCAACACTTGCGGCCCTGCTATTCTGGCGGGAAACTTCGAACGTCGGGAACGCAGCGCCATCCAGCGGCGCCTAGCCATGCCAATGGCCAAGACGTTCTGAACGCGCCTTCAATCTCGCGCCTCGCCGGCCTGAGTCCGGACATCCTTGGGAGGATGGGCATGGACATTTGAACGCAGGACCCCGTCCACAACCTCCATGGTCAACTCGACCATGGATCCCGCGATATTCACCGTGGAGGAGACGGAACGAATCCGCTGCCAGAGCCACTTGCCCAAGTATCCGGGAGGCAAGCGCACCGCCTGGTTGGTTTCGCACCGAGCCACCGCCTGCCGGAGATCATTCAAGGTCAGCACACCGGCATGCTCGAGCTTTGAGACCAGGTAATGGATCATGACGAGATCCCTGGGATCTTGTGGGTATCGGTCGACAAAGCCTTCCAAAACAAGTCCTGAGAACGCCGCAATACTGGATTGGCGCGATTGACTCCAATCCGCAAGTCGTTCCTTCGTCCGGCGCGGGATCTCCAACTCAAAATAGACCGGTTCCCGCTCCGCTTCCACGGGCGGCCCCATGGGAATCTGAACAGGAGCGCGTTCGTGCCACTGGTAGCGCCAGGCCATGTCGGCATAGGTCCCGATGCTGACACGGCGAGTGCGAGCGCGCCCGGTCAACAGACGCCAGGTAGAAGCGGGCAAGCGGACTCTCAGCGAGACGAGGCTATCAATGGCGACCATGGGATGGAACTTACAAGTAGCCGGAAGCTGGCCTCGAGTCCACGCCTCAATCTCATGAAGTTTTTGTTTGAAACCTGACTGCCCCCGGCAAACACTCCGCCTTTATGGCTGGCAACCGAAACCTCAAACCAAAAGGCCCCGCGCCTGAAGGTCGACCATCCCCGCGGGTTAGGATCGCCGTTCGATCCCTGCTCTTGGTGGCGCTGGGAGTGGACCTGTATCTTGCCTGGGTTTCACTGAGCGGAGGTTCGGTCGCAGGATGCGGCCCTGAATCAAACTGCGGCACGGTGCTGGGAAGCCGATACGCTTATTGGCTAGGCGTCCCAGTGAGCCTTCCGGCCCTTGGCGTCTACGGCGCCATGCTTCTGACCAGCCTCGGTCTCGGACCGAGCACTCCGCCGGCGAAACAAAAGTCAGCCTGGCTGATCTTGATCCCTTGCTGCGTTACGGTGCTCGCGGCTGGACTCTGGTTCATCGGCATCCAAGTCTTCCTGATCAAAACGATCTGCCCGTTTTGCATGACGGCTCATGCGTCTGCGTTGACCGCGTCCGCCCTGCTTTTAAGCGGCGCGCCCATTCGGAACGCTCCGCTCAAACTCCGGGAACGCGACCAGGCCATTTTCATCACGACCAAGCGCGCTCTGGGACTTGGCGCCGCGGGGTTAGCGATGGTGGCAGTCCTGATCTTTGGGCAGAGCCTGCGACAACCGAAAACATTCGTCTCGAGCCCGATCACAGCTGGCGTCACCACCAACGTGCCGGCAGCTATTCCACGTCGCATGTTCCAAATCTTCGAGGGACAGTTCCAATTTGATTTAAACGACGTTCCCTTGATTGGCCGACCCGATGCGCCTCACACCATGGTCAGCCTGTTCGACTACACCTGTCATCATTGCCGTGAGATGCACCATCCTTTAATGGAAGCGCAGCACCGCTTTAGCAACGAATTGGCCATCATTAGTCTTCCGATGCCGTTGGATAGCCAGTGCAATCCTCTCGTCAAACGCACTCAGGCACCCCACACCAACGCCTGTGCCTTAGCGCGCATTGGCTTGACCGTCTGGCGCGCCAATCGGTCTGCCGCACCGGCTTTTGACGAATGGATCTTTGCGACCACGGCGCCGCCTCTTCCGTCCGCCGCGGAGAAGTTCGCGCGCGATCTGGTGGGAGGTGCGGCATTTGACCAAGCGTTCACAAACCGTTGGGTTGCCGATCAGATCAGCCAAGACGTGGCGATTTACGGGGCCATTTATCGGCGTTATCGAAAAGGGTTCATGCCAGAAGTGATTATCGGGACCAACCTCATTTCAGGCAGCTTTACCCGGGATCAACTTTTCGGACAACTTGCCGACCAGTTCGGGTTAAAACAGAACTAGACCCCAGACTCAACTTGTTGCTCCATGCGTCTCGCGGAGAAAGTAATCGTGATCATTGGTGGAACCAGCGGGATAGGACTGTCAGCAGCCCACGCTATTCTTAAAGAAGGCGCGCGCGTGGTTGTCGCTGGGCGCGATGACGAAACGAGCGAAGCCGCGCAGCGAGAACTTGGCGATTCCGCCGTCGTGTTCGCTGGGGATGCCGGGGTGCCAGGCCTCGCCGAGAAGTGCATTGAAATGGCGCTGACACGCTTTGGAGGTTTTCACGGGCTCTATCATGTCGCAGGCGGCAGTGGCCGAAAGGCTGGCGACGGTCCCCTTGACCAAATCACCGACGCCGGATGGGATTATACGCTTCGCGTGAATCTGAGCTCGGTGTTCTACTCCAATCGCGCCGCGACACAGCAGTTTCTTAGGGCCGGAATGGGTGGCAGCGTTCTCAATATGGGATCCGTGTTAGGATTCTCCCCATCGGCCAGGCATTTCGGAACACAAGCCTATGCGACCAGCAAGGCGGCCATTATCGGATTGACCCGATCGGCCGCGGCGCAATATGCCGCCCAAGGGATTCGCTTTAACGTATTGGCTCCCGCGCTTGTCGCGACCCCGATGTCCGCCCGTGCACAAAAGGACTCTTCCGTTTTGAAGTTCATTGCTAGCAAGCAACCTTTGGACGGAGGACGAATTGGAAGTCCCTCAGACTTGGACTCGGCGGCAATATACTTCCTCTCGGAGGAGTCACGCTTCGCGACGGGACAAGTTCTCGCCGTGGACGGGGGCTGGAGCGTGACGGACGGGCAGGACTTTGAGTGACAGCGCCAGGTAGGCGGCGGGGAGAGAGTCTAGCAATGGGAACGTTCTTCGGAAAGTGAGGGGCTTAAGTACTGTTCTCCTTTCAGGACCGCGCGCACAGCGGCAGCCAGGCAGTAGGAACATTCCAGTTTGTCAACATACCCTCCAGCCCCTCGGCTGAGCGCTTCGCGCACATAGGGAGGTTCGATGTGATTAGAAACAATCACCATTCTCGTCCGCGGCGACATGCGGCCGAGCTGTTCTGCCAAAGCCAGCCCGCCCAATCCAGGCATGACCAGGTCGCACACTAAAACATCCGGTCTCAGATCGCTGAGCAAACGACAGGCCTCCACACCGTTTTGAGCCTCCCCAACCAGGGTGAAGTCCTCCTCGTCCTGCAGGATCCGTCGCAGGACCTGCCGGGTTCGAGGGTGATCCTCAGCAAGCACAATAGTGTGCATAACGTTTGTATTGCTCCGGGGTGGACCACATCATCGATCAGTCGGCGCGAGTCACCACTATCGCCGGGCCAAACCAAGGATGCGACCGTCTCCGCAGGGACGTTAGTGAACGCTCCCGGGACATTCTAAAACTCGCACTGGAGAAGCGTGGATTGCGCGGGTTAGAGGGTTCCTCGACAATGTAGCGGAAGTCTACCCGTTCCGTTGCATGAGAGGTGCCTCCGCCCTTCATGTCGGGCCTAGGTTCGACACAAGAAGCTCGAATCCAGACGGTGGCTTCGATATGGCGCAGCGGCTTCCAGACTAAGGATGCCGCTGCATGGCTTTGGCAGAGCTAACTCCAGAGCTTGCCGTCAGCCATGCAGCCGCATCGAGTCACTGCCAGGCAGTGTTTCCCTCAAATCGAACAATCCGCTCACTTCTTCTTCAGCATATCCCCCAGAGCTTTGGAGCCCTTGTCGACCGCGCTGCTGGTCGCCGCTTGCTGCGCCATGGTTTGGGCTTGTTGCTTCAGGCTGTCGACGGTTGCTTGCTGTTCGGGAGTCAGCTTTAAGGCGCTGACTTCACCCAAAGACTTCAAGGCGTCCGACCATTTTCCATCGGCAATCTGCTTGCGAATTTGATCGATCAGCGACTGGGCCTTCGAAGTGATCGCTGCCGCTTGCTCTTGAACGGCCGCGGCCGCGGGCTGGACTGCTTTTTGAGCCGCTGCCGCCTGTTCGTTGGCTTGTTGCACCACGGTTGCCACTGCTGGTTCCGCGGGTTTCGGTGCCGGCGTCGCGGCGACAGGAGGTTCGGGGGGTTTCGGAGGTTCGACCGCGGCGGGCGCTGGCGCCGATTCTTCTGTTTTAGAGCAGCCGGCCATCAGGCAAAAAGCCACTGTACAGGCGGAAAGTAAAATGCGTTGGTATTTCATAAGGAGAGACAGAGAGAAAAGAAAAAAGGGGCTGGCCGATCGCTCGGCCAGCCCCTGAACGAGGAGGACTAGTAAATCGTCGTGCTCTCGAGCTCGACGATCGGATTGGTGCGCTCCCGGGTTGTGACCTGCGTCTCGAGACGATGGTCGCCAGCCTTAACAGCCTTACCAATGATCGTGTAAGTCACCGACTGTTTCGGAGCCAAGCGAGGCAGAGTCGGCCATGTGACCGTCTTGTCGCTGACCGTGCCGCCTGCCGACGCGGTGGTCGGGCTCATCGCTTCGCCGAAGATCGACTTCACGTTGAGTTCTTCGATGTCGCGCGTCGATCCCTGGTTGGTCACCCGGATCGTGAATGTGGTCGTTTCGCCCACCTGAATCGGATCAGGATCGTCCACGACTTCCACCAACACGCCTGTCACACCGATCCAATCGGAGCAGGCTTGAGCGGATTCCTTCAGGCCTTGAGCCGTCGAAACCGTGGCGGTGTTGCAGAAATGGCCAGGGTTCTTGGACGCGATCTTCACGGTCAGTTCTTTCTGCTCACCAGCACGCAGCTCGCCGATGTTCCAGGTCGCCACGTTGCCAGCCGCGCTGCCGCCCTCGGCCGCGGTGATGGTGGTCTCAGGAGCAGCGGTGTCGGTCACCACCACGCCGGTCAGCGGAATATCGCCGATGTTGGATACCACGATGGAATAAGTCGCGGTGCGGTTGATCAAGAGTTCCTTGTCGTTGGTGGTCTTCACGATCTTCAAGCCAGGTTGAACGATCGTTGTGCAGGCTTCAGCGTTAACCTGTCCAGCGTTGCTGGACGCGGCCACGGCGCCGTTGCACACTTTGCCGCGGGCGTCAGCATGCAGGACCACTGGGATTGACTTCGATTGCTTCGGAGCCAAATCGCCGACTTGGAACGACAGCGTGCGCTGTCCGCTTGAATGCGACAACCCTGTCGGGACGGTATCTGTCACCGTCACGTCGCGGGCCACGGCCGAGCCGTTGTTGCTGACCACAATGTTGTAGCTCACTTCGCTGCCAATTTGGGCCACTTCCGGTCCGGTCTTGGTGATCGCCAAGACGGGTTTGCCCACCATTGTGCTTGCGCAGACACGAGGATCAGCGGAAACGGTCGCGCAGGAGGCCAATCGCCCTTCTTGTTCAGCTTTCAGCCAAACTTTGATATTGCGCGCGTCACCCGGGTCCATGTCGTGGATGCGCCAAACGAGGTGTTCTCCTTGCACTTCCGCGGGTGGTTCACTGCGAACATAAGAAGCGCCTGGCGGAATATGGTCCGTGATGACGACGTTCCCGGCACAGCCGACCGCGGTCGGGTTCAATTCATACATGAACTCTTGACCGAGGGTCACCTCCGCTGGCATCCGCTTGGTCATGCGAATCAGTCCGGTGTTGATCTCCGAGCAACTTTGCGGAGGTTCCGGAGCTCGTTCGACCTGCTTGACTACTTGCACGCGGCGCGGCGGCGGGGCTTCTGGCTCCCCTTTAGGACGAAGGAACGGAGAACGCCCGGTATAATTCTCGCCGAGCGGAACATCGTGGTAAGAGCGGTACTGTTTATTGTATTCGACTTCGTTGGCCGTTTGAGCCAACAGAGTGCTGATAGGAGCCAAAACCAAGCCTGCTGCAATGAGCAGCAGCCAGGATCGGCGCGGAGTGTGGGGATAGGTGTTCATAAACTTGTCTGAGGGTTTCGCCATGGCATGCATGCACCGGTTCAAATGCACCGACCGCAGTGCACAAGTGGATGCTCAGCTCCTGATCCGACGGAGCGCGTTAACTTCGTATCGTGCAAAACATCTCACACGATGATGGACTTGGAACCGGATCACCAATTCAAGATGCGTCGCAGAGATCTCAGCGTCCATCCGTACAGCTTGGTATTTACGCCCGTGGAGCTACGGTAGGGGATCGCCCCTATGCTTGCATCACTCCTTTGCGAATCGCAAAGCGCACCAGGTCGGTCTGAGAACGGAGATCCAACTTCCTCATCAAGTTTGCCCGATGGGTTTCCACCGTCCGGCGGCTGATGAAAAGCCGCTCTGCGATCTCCGGAGAACTGAGGCCTTCCGCGGCCAACTGCAAGACCAGTCGCTCCCGATTGCTGAGCGAATCATAAATATCTCCCGTCCCCGTGGTTGGCCTTTGCTCGAGCAGTCCAATCGCAATTTCCTGCAAGGAAGGACTGAGATAGCGGCGACCGGCCTTGACCTTGCGGATGCCTTCAATGAGATCTGTTCCCGTGGAATCCTTGAGGATATACCCGGAAGCGCCGTTGCGAAGGGCTTCAATGACGTAGGATTCCTCTTTATGCATCGACAGGATGATGATGCGCGTATCCGGATTCCCCATCCGCACCTGGCGGATGACCTCCAGGCCATGAATGCGCGGGAGCATTAAATCCAGGAGGAGGATATCCGGGCATTTATCTTTGACCAACTGCACGGCGCCCAAACCGTCGCCGGCCTCTCCGAGCAGACGGAAATCAGGCTCACCTTTCAACAGGAGCATTAAGCCCTGTCGAACCAGATGATGATCGTCGGCAATGGCGATGGAGGTGACCCCGATTTCCATGATTCACGTTCCAGTCCGTCTGACTGGCCGACAGTGTAAGCACTTTAGCCTCCGCCACTCAACCTCAAAAATCGCCCAAGCTTTTTCAGAACTCCCCCAGCGGCAAGTAGATCTGCAAGCGAGTCCCCTCCCCCCGGCGGGAAAAGACCTCAAACCGACCGTGTAACAAGTCAACGCGTTCTCGCATGGCGGATAATCCCGTTGAATTCCGCTCCGCAAGAACCAACGCGGGATCAAAGCCAATTCCGCAGTCTTCGATTTCCAAGTCGAGCCGATCCGATTGGCACTGGAGGTCGACCGAGACCTCGGTGACTTTGGCATAGCGCGCGACATTAGTGAGCGCCTCTTGGACCAGGCGATAAGCGGCGGTCTCGATCGCCGTTGGCAATCGGCAAGGCAGCCCCGTTTGTTGGAAATGGACCTGAATCCCCGTAAGCTTCGTGTAGCGGCGGAAATGCCACTCGAACGTTGGGAGCAAGCCCAAATCGTCCAACATCGGCGGACGCAGGTCTAAGGACATTTGACGGATCCGCTCAATCAACTCGCCGGCCATGCTCTTCGCTTCCGCAAGGGTTGTCCTAACCGTATCCACGGGTTGCCGATCCGTCATATCCAACAGGATCCGCAAACTGGTCAGGATTTGCCCAACTTCATCGTGTAGTTCTCGGGCAATGGCTCGCCTCTCCGCCTCTTGAATCTCGACCAGGCGCAATGACATGGCGATGAGTCGTTCGCGGCTGCCTGCCAAGAGTTCATTGGCGCTCTGCAATTCTGTGGTCCGTTTCCGGACGCTGACCTCCAGTTGATGTCGATCTTGTTCGAGGATGAGTTCGGAATTCTTCTGCTTGGTGACGTCCTCATGGGCAATGACGATCCGAATGCGCCCCAACGCTTCGAATCGCGTTACATGCCCGATAAACCAGCGTTTCAGTTCGGGGGAATGGCAGGAATACTCCAGTTCAAAGTCGCGGCGAGCCCCACGGATCACCTCCCGGATCCCCGCGGCGAAAGCCGCCGCTTTCGCAGCTTCCGCCCCACGGGCGGCATCGCACACACTCAGGTAGTTCGTTCCGCGCCAGGCCAACGGATGTCCCGCCCCATTCCCCTTGGCGAATCGACTCCACGCTTTGTTGATGGCAATGATTTCTCCCGTTTCGTTAAGCACGCAGATGTTTGCAGGCAGAGCGTCAATGGTTCCTTCGGAGAGCCGGTGAGCATCTCGTAAGGCACGCTCGTCCTGTTCGCGCAACCGGCGTTGATGCACCCGCCACAACTGCGAGAAGACCGCGCCTAAACTGCACACCAAAACGATGATTCGGAACGACCAACTCTCCCAGAATATGGGCAGCACCGTAAACGCCAGCGACGTATCCCCGCTGCTCCAAATGCCGTCGCTATTCACCGCACGCACGCGAAAGAGGTAATCTCCAGGCCCTAGCTTCTGCAGGACCACTTGGCGCTGCCCGCCGACATCTCGCCACTCTCCATCCAAGCCATCCACTCGATACTGGAACCGCAAGCTCTCAGGGGCTGCCAAGCTGATGCCGGTATAGGCGATCTCGATGCGCCCGGCACCGGCCGGCACGGTCACAGACTGCGCCGAGGCGCTCAAAAGCCTTTGCGCTTTGCCGTCAACGAGCATGCTTTCCACATAGACCGCAGGAGCCGTGGCGGTCCGTCGGACGGTTCGGGGATCCGCCACCGCCAGGCCTTTGGTCGTGGCAAACCATAGCCGACCGTCCGGGGCGATGCACGCCGCCGGCTGAGTGCGTTCGACATAGATCCCTCCTTTGAGCCCATCTGTTTTCCCAAAGAGCCGGAAACGGACCGGACGCTCATCGCCGCGCACGGCGAGCTGCGCAATGGCCTGATCCGAGCCGATCCAAAGGTTTCCCGGCTCATCCTCGAGAATGCAGGAAATCCTGCCCAACGGGATTTCCCGCGCCGGGGCGTATTCGTGGCAACCTGCCCCGTCTGCCCGTAACAGGCGGCCATTCTCCGTGCCCACCCAGGTCCCGCCATTCCTAGAGCCGCAGAGGGACAGGATATTGGTAACGGATTGTCCCGCTTCAAGGACCTCCGCAAAGGGTCCGCCGTCGCTCCGGAACAATCCGGACGTTGGACTTCCGACCCAAATGCTGCCATCCGCCGCTTCGGCAATGGCGTGATATCTGGCGACCGGCAGCCCGCCTTCAGAAGTGTAATCGCGGAATCGATCGTCGACCCGACAGACGACCCCGGATGCCGAGCCGATCCACAATCGGGCCTTGGAATCCTCAAACAGCGCAAAGATCGACTGATCGCGAACCAGTTCAGAATCCGCTGGACGCACAACCGAACTCGAAATCCGAAACAGCCCAAGATCACGCACCCCTGCCCAAGTCGCCCCGGCGCGATCCCTGAGTACACAGAGGACCGAGTGACGTAGATCAAGACGCGCCGATTGAATGGCAGCGTGTTGGACAAAGTGACCGCCTTCAAACCACAACAATCCGCTGCCGCCCAGAACCAACCGGCCTTCGACATCCGGCGCGACCGAATTAACCAGAGGCGAACGCAGGAGCTTTGGATCATCAAACGAGGTAAAGCTTCTCTGTTTAAGTCGGACGAGCCCTCCCGCACCCGTCCCGGCCCAAATGTTCCCTTCTCGATCCTCGTAAATAGAAGTGATTCCGGTTGCGGACAACCCATCTTCTCGGACACATGCGAGAATGTCGTCGCCGGAGAAGACAACGAGCCCTTTGGTGAAACATCCTGCCCAAACGTTACTTCGGGAGTCTTCGAGCAAAATCGTGGGTGCATCCCTCTGGAACGGCAGAGGCCGGATGAATTCCTTCGTCCATTTCTCCCCGGTAAATTTCCGAACGCGTCGAGAGTCCGCGACCCAGACGCCGTCGGCCTGAGCCCGAGCGATACCTTCGAACCGCTCGGCGCTTCCAGGGTCGATCTGCTGCACGGGCCGCCATTCTTCGTGCCGCATCCGACCTAAATACTTATCTCCAATGGCCCAAATAGTGCCATTTTGGTCAGCGGTTAGCGTTAACGTGGAGTCATCCCCCCCGCGCTCAGGCAATGCTACCGGCACGAACCGATCTCCATCCAAGCGCAGGACCTGATCACGCGCCGACACATAGAGCCCACCGTCGTGATCCTCCGCGAACGATTTCGGTAAAAGCCCAGGCCAACGCTCCGGCGCTCCAAAAGCCTGCCACACTCCTTTGTCGAGCACGGCCAGACCTCGGTCTGTTCCCACCCAGAGCCGAGCTTTGCGATCCACATAGAGTCGAACAGCGGCAGCGCTAGGCAACGCGGGCGTGTTTTCCGGGCGAAATGTGTGGAACTGGACTCCGTCAAAGCGGGATAAACCATTGAACGTGCCTACCCAGAGGTATCCGTCCGCTGTCTGAGCCACCGCGGTCGCAGAAATACTGGGTAAGCCCTCGTCGGGTTCCCAAATGCGCAGAAGATAGTCCCGATTCACAGAACCCACTGCGGGTTCGCCCGCTATGGAGGATCTGCCGCTCGCCACGGCCAGCCAGAGGAGCACCCACGCCCAGAACTGAATCGGGTTTCGTTCCCAGCGCACGTCCTCTTTTCCCGTCAGTCGTGCGAAATGGCAAGCGCAACCTTCGTGGGCTGGGAAATCAAGAAGGGCCAACACAAAAGAAAATGGCCGGATTTGCATCCGGCCGTTTCCTAGAACAAAGTCGCTTTACCGACGCTGCGCCGCGGACCACGCATTCTTCACACACAGAACACCGCGTTTTGCGTCGTACTAACGAGCTTGAGTATGCCGAATTTCTCGGCGACGACCAGTCCCCAGAACTGGTGACATCCCGGTCCGCGGCCAGACAAACCAATCGACCAGACCATAGGGTTGTCACAGGCGATTAGCCGGGGAAACCGAGCCCGAACTTAAGTCTTTCGCTTTTCGTCCACTTCAAAATACTCAAAAAACGTACGAATATCCGTCCGATGCCCCAAACCGCCGCTTTGCTTTTGCTCCTCCAACACCTGGCTCGCTTCGTCGTTCCAACCGCGCTTCGTCGTGAATCCGTTCCAAACCATGATCTCGACTTCATTCAACTTACGGCCAGCGGATTGGATCCATTGCAGCACCTCGTCATCAGACCCGCCTTTGTGAACTTGGGTAACCAACGCTTCGTACTGGACGTGCAGGTAGCGGCAGCATCGCCCGTCCATCCCTTGACCTAAGTTCGCGCGATAGTCCGCCGGCAATTCCCCCGACCTGTGCAAGCGGATCTTGTCCAGCATTCGAGGCAGATAACAGATTCCCCCCACCTGATCGAAACCGCTTCTCGGAAATTTCATAAAATTCGTTTATCGTGCCGATACCTTCGGCCAGCGTCCGGGAGCTTGCCATGGATTCGGCGGAGTGTCCAACGAGCCTCGCCCGGCACTGGAGCAGCGTTCCTCTGTCCCATAGGAAGCGCTCAGTTCGGCCCAGGCGTTCGAGGAAATCCAGCTGTCATCCGCGTCTCCAAACTGCGCAGGACTAACAGGACATCGACCCGCTCCCGAGATGCGGCCAACTCGAGGCCCCGCTCAGGCCCGAGAACAAAGATCGCCGTCGAGAGGGCGTCTGCCTCGATCCCACTCGGGGCTAATACCGATACGCTAGACAACGTGGTCGGAGATCGGCCCGATGCCGGGTCAAAGATATGGTGCCTTGTGAAATCATCGCAGAAAGCCGTTTCATAATCGCCAGACGTCGCCAGGAAGCGGCCGTCCAACGCGGTCAAAGCAACCAACGCGTCGCGAGTGCGCGGATGTTGGATTCCCAACTTCCATGGATCTCCGTTCGGCTTGGTTCCGATTGGGCCGAACTCGCCGGTATTGACCAGCGCGTGCTCAATCCCGTGCGCGCGCAAGACGTCGCAGACTCGATCGGCGGCGAACCCTTGGGCGATCCCGTTGAGCGTAATGGCCTGATTTGGCCCGAGCCGGACTCGTCCCGGCGACAACTCGACTCTCTGCCATCCGATCCGTCGCCGCGTGGATTCGAGAATTTCGAGGTCAGGCGGCTTACCGGTCGCGTACAACGGCCAGAGCGGCTGCACGGTCGGGTCAAAGGCACCGTTGGTGGCATGCGACCAAGCCAACGCGCTGGTGAGAACAGCCACCAGATCTGCGTCCGGGTTGTCGAGTATTCCGTCTCGATTCAGAGCAGAGATCTGGCTGTGAGGTCGGTAGAGGCTGAGAACGTCCTCCAAGCGATCTAGCTCGAGAAATGCGGTATTTATCGCCCGTTCCGCAGACCGGGCATCTGGATGGCAGGCTGTGATCGTCACGTTGGATCCCAGGGCCCAGGAAGTTCGTTCGATGCGCTGGTATCCCGATAACATCCGCTTGCCCGCAAAGGCAGCGGCCGCCCCGGTGCCAAGGGTAAGCCCGATAAATCGGCGACGGTGCATGGTGAGAGTTTACCTTGGCGGGCTCGACGTGCTGGGTCAAGGCGTGTCCCGCATCGGAGCCTGAGGTCGGGTGAATTCCCGGCGCTCTTCCGAGCTTACTAACAAGGAATAGACAGGGCTTTTACCTGGTTTTACCTCGGATCTTAGCCGTGTTATTTCCCTGTTATATCCGTGTTATATCCCTGTTATAAGCATATCAAGAGCGTATCCAGCCCGAAGCCGAATCCGCAGCGATGTGAATTCTGCCCCCTAATTATTGTTTCCAGGATGGACCGGATAACTTATCGTCAACCTTGCAGCCGGACGTTCCGGTTCAATCGACCGGACGCCCTGCCGGTATTTACAAACTTATCTCCCAACATCTTATGCAACGCGCGCTCCTGGCCTTGGTTCAAGGCCTGATTCTCGTCGCCGCGGGAAGCCAGTCGCTCCCGACCGTCCAAGCAGCTGCACCGGAATCGAGTTCTTCCGCTGTAGTGCGCCCTGCTCGAGTGCTCTTGGTCACGGGAATTGACTATCCCGGCCATCACTGGCGCGAAACGGCCCCTGCCCTCAAGGCGATCTTGGAAAAGGATCAGCGGCTTCAAGTCCAGGTCACCGAAGATCCCGGCTCGTTGAGCGCGATCGACCTTGAAGCATTCGATGCCGTGGTGCTCCATTTTATGAATTGGGAATCTCCGTCCCCAGGAGCTGACGCCCGGGAAGCCCTACGCCGTTTCGTCGATGGAGGCAAAGGCCTTGTGCTACTCCATTTTGCGTGCGGAGCGTGGCAGGACTGGCCGGAGTTCGGGAAACTCGTCGGCCGGGTCTATGATCCAAAAGCTCGCCCACACGACCCGCACGGAACGTTCCAAGTCCAAATCGCGGATCGAGACCATCCGATCACCCAAGGTTTGTCACCCTTTGACACGACCGACGAACTGTATACGTGTCTCAAAGGCGACGCGGTGATTCGGATTCTGGCCACGGCGCGATCTAAGGTCGATCAATTGGACTACCCAATGGCCTTCGTCCTCAATTATGGGAAGGGACGGGTATTTCACACCGTGCTGGGCCACGATGTTCGTGCCATCACTAATTCGGCAGTGCCAGAACTCCTGCGACGCGGCTGCGCCTGGGCCGCGGGCTCGAAGGTTCAAACTTCAACCCCGGTTTCTCGCTGATTTGGCAGGGCGGCATCGACGGGTGGGAACCAAATGCCAGTTCTGGGAGTCTTCACTCCAAGGTTACCCCGCACGGCAAGGATGTAACCAAGGCCTCGACGCCGGCGTTAGGCATATTGGTCTACTCGTCATGCATGAATCATGATCGACGCCGATACCGACCTCGCCGAGAGCCTGCAGCGAGTGCGGGAGCACGACCAGGACGCAGCCCGCGCCCTGATCGAACGTCTCTATCCTTTGGTAATCCGCATCGTGCGAAGTCATCTGCCCGTGCGCACGGCCGAGGAAGATTTGGCCCAGGAGGTTTTCGTGAAACTTTTTTCGCGACTCGATCGTTACCAGACTCAAAGCGGCATTCCATTTGAACATTGGGTGTCACGCCTGGCGGTGAGAACCTGCCTGGATGCGCTGCGCTTTGAGAAACGCCGCCCCGAGTTGCGATGGAGCGACCTTTCCGAAGAGCAATCCGCGTGGCTGGAATTTATGGTAACGGACGAGAGCCCGACACCCGAGAGTAGTCCCGGACCGCTGCGCGAGTTGCTCGAAGCCCTTCTCGCACAGCTGCCTCCCAATGATCGCTTGGCCATTCATTTGCTCGATCTGCAAGGGAAGTCCGTCAAAGAAATTGCCCAGTTGACAGGCTGGAGCGTCCCGCGTGTGAAGATCCAGGCGTTTCGCGCCAGGGCAAAACTGCGAAAGCTCGCTGAGGCCTTCAAGAAAGAACATCCGTATGAAAGGATTTAATACCAGATGGCAGAAAGCCGCCGCCCGGGCCCGTGCAGCCGCCGGCCGGGATGACCGGGCGCCTTTCGGGTTCTCCACCCGGCTCGCGGCACGAGTAGTGGCTCTTCCCACGCAGCCAACGGACTTGGCCTGGGATCGCTTGGCCTTGCGCGCATTGATTGGCGCGGTCTCGGTTCTCGTCCTCTGTTGGGGCTTGGAAGGACCGCACTGGCGCAACTCGCGTTCACTCGAGCCGAGCATTGAAAACACCGTCGCTCAATTGGTATGGTCGCTATGAATCCACTCCACTCGCCCAAGGTGCTCTTCTGTATCTTCGGAATTTTGGCCGCGACCGCCCTATCCGGCGGACTGATTGGGCATCGTCTGGCGCGACGAGATCTGGAGGCCCGCAATAACCCCGAGACCTGGAACGAGCATGTCACCCGTGAATTCGATCGCATCGTTCGACCCACTCCGGCCCAAGGTGCAAAACTCCAAGGCTATTTCGATGCCGCGGTGCGTGAGCTCCAAGCCATTCGACTCGATACGATCGCTCGCAGCACCAACGTCATTTGGCGCCTGATTGCTGACGTGGAGCGGGAATTGACTCCGGAGCAGCGCCAGGCCTTTGAAGCGATGAAGCCGAAACCGTCCGAGGTGACGCTCGACGTCTTGCACCTGTCGCCCGCGAAGCTGGGAACCAACGCGCGCTAAGCAGCTGTGCACCTGCGCTTCAACACCGAGCCTTAGGCATCGATGCGATAAAGATCGGTGAGCTGTAACCAGCCATGAATTCACGACGTTGTTAACGATGCAGAGACTAACCACATGAAAATACCCCATCCTATGATACAAAAAACCCTGTTCGCACTCGCCTTAATATCCGCGCTGCACAGCGCGTCAGCCCAAGAGAAGTTAACCCGCGACGAGGCCCTCGGCTATGCCCGAGCCGTGGGTGCAGACGCCAAGCAATTGACCGCGACTCCGATCGCCACCGACGTCGATGTGAATCAGCCTGTCGCGCTAAAAGATGAGGACTATGGAGGCATGGTGCTGCCTCAGAAGCAGCTAACCGTGGACGCCATTGCGCGAGCTGAAAAATCCCCGGTGCCAATCGGCCAACTGTGGCTGCATAAGCTCGCTCCGATGCGAAATGGGGAAGTGGTGTCGCAAAATGATCTCAAGCTCGTCACCGTCCGCGCGGATGGCGACGAAGCCACGGTGCCCCAATGTGCCCTCGCAGTGCGGCGGAGCGACGCTGGCACTCTGGAACTCCTGGTCTTCGGCAAGGCGAAAGAGCCGCTCTTGCACGTCCCGCTCAAAGCGATGGACCGAGCACAAACGACCCCAATTGACCTGGACGCGGAACGCGAAGGCGACGTCGGCAAACTAAAAATCCGGATCTTAGGCAAGTACGAGGCAACCGTCCCGCTGACCGAACTGATTGTCTACTAAGCGACGGTTGTTTGCGCCTGTTTGCCAGATCGTCAAAAAGATTGGTGTTTGCCGCGCGATTTACTACCGTATCTGGCCGATGGGTAGCTCCCGTAGCTCAAATGGATAGAGCAGCGGTTTCCTAAACCGTTGATCCCAGTTCAATTCTGGGCGGGAGTACCAAAGAATGGCGCACCACCAGGCCTCACCACGCGTTTTTCCAAAACCCTCCCCGCCCTGCATCAGGCGGCCATGAAAGGTCGGGAGAGAACAGCGGCCCATCCGTCGCCGAGGGCATGGATTGGACGCCGCGTGCCACCCGTCCCAGCCTTGCCAAACGTCCTGCGCCTGGTCACCATAGGTTTCATGAAGCCCTCATCCGCCAGTGTGAGCGCACCGTTTTTTGAAAAGCGCGGTTTTACCCTGATTGAACTGTTGGTTGTGATCGCCATCATCGCCATCCTGGCTGGAATGCTCCTCCCGGCGTTGAGCAAAGCGAAGGACAAGGGGATGAGCGCCGCTTGCTTAAGTAATACGAAGCAGATTGGCCTCGCCTTCACCATGTATGCGGACGACAACCTCGACGTTTTCCCCAACCAATGGTGGGTCGTCGGCCCCTACAAGAATGCCCGAGGCCTCGCCTGTGGCGGCGAGTGGCAAAGAACACCAGCGAGCGCTCTTTCCAATTATACCGGAGCTCCCAAAGTCTGGGTTTGTCCGAAGAAGCGTCGCGGACTGACCTACAAAACAGAGCCGGGCGATTTTGATCCGAGCATCACGGGATTCCTCTCCTATGGCTTCAATTATCTGGGTGTCTTTGGCGGCGACGCTAATCAACCACGGGCCTTTAAAGTTGCTAGTGTCCAGCGGCCGTCCGAAGTGATTGCCGTCACCGAAGTGAACGGAACCGACAATCCGAAAGAGATTGGAGGGGGCATTGGCAATGAGAAAGCCGACGCCGCGTGGCTGGACGGCTATTGGGCCGGAGGCTCTTTCCCCGCGCAGACCGCGCCGAAAGGCAATCAGAACTTCCGATTCCAATCTCAAATGCGCAAACACAACCGCAGGGTCAACTCGGTGTTTGTCGACGGACATTCCGCCGGGAGCAAGCCCAGTCAACTGGTATGGGGCCAATTCTATGCGGTGTTTAGCGGCAACTCGATCCCGAACTCCTCCAAACGCTGGGACGGGCCGGTGAGCAACGGAGCCCTCGACGCATCGGAGATACCGCCAAATTAACGCCTCGCTCGGGCGTCGGCATTAGGTCGGCTGGCGAGGCTAAGACCCGGCAGCAGTGTCTGGCGCCAAGGCAAGCCGCAACGTCGACGCAAAAATCCGCCGGGCGAAACGACCGGCTGGATTCGGTTGCATTCGAACATTTGTCAAGAATCTGCGATCAGCGGCATCTCCCTCGTGAACGCTGAAATGGACGACTGGCAATTACTCCAAACCTTCGGAAAGACCGGCGCAGAAGAGGCCTTTGAACAACTCGTGACGCGTCACTTGGGCCTGGTCTATTCGACCGCATTACGACGACTCAACGGCGATGCGGCGTTGGCCAAGGATGTGTCACAGTTGGTCTTTGCCAATCTGGCGGTCAAGGCCCACAAACTGGGGCCGCAAACCGTTCTGGCTGGCTGGCTGCATCGGGACACTTGCTTCACTGCACTGGAGGTTTTGCGGGCCGAACGCCGTCGTCACAATCGTGAGCAAGTGGCTATGAGCATGCAGGAACCGGAGGACTCAAACCCAACGACCACGTGGGAGCAAATCTGGCCACACATCGATGAAGCTTTGAATCAGCTGAAACCGAAGGATCGCCATGCGCTGCTCCTGCGGTTCTTTGAGCAACGCTCCCTGGCCGAAATCGGCGAACGGCTTGGATTCGGCGAAAGTGGCGCCTCGCGTCGCGTCACTAGGGCGTTAGAACGGCTTCGTTCCATGCTGGCCGCGCGCGGTGTCACAACGACTTCTGCCGCCCTAGCCGCGGTGCTCGTGAGCTCCAGCGTCAAGGCTAGCTCGGCCGAGTTAGCCAGTGCTATCTGCGCCGCGGCGCTCAGCGCACCTACGATCGCAACGACTCATACAGGAATCACACTGCTTATGGCTTCCACAAAAATGAAAATTGCCGCCGTCGGCGTTATCGGGTTTGGACTCTGCACGTCCGTCTTCCTCAAACACCATTTCCAGGCGAAGGCCGACGCTGTTGCCGAGTTTAGGCAGATGGAGCGCGACAGACTGATGCAAGCAGGCGAGCACCTCCGCAATATTATTATCTTTGCGGCTGATCACACCAACCAGGTGCCAGCCACCCTCGACGGGGGGGCTGAACCGGGCGACCCATTCGAACTCGTCTATCAGGGCACGCTGCCGTCTGAAAAAACCCAACTATCGAGAACGGTGATTCTGCGCGAGAAAAAGGCCTGGCAAACACCCCACGGATTATGGGCGCAGACCTACGGATATGCTGACGGTCACTCACAAGTCCAGACGAGTTCGAGCCCGACTTTCCCTCAATAATCGGGTTAGCCCCCGAGTGCATTCCATGGACGCAAGGGCGGACCAGTTACCGGCCCGCGTCGGCAGCGAGCGAGTCGCGGAACTGCGTCTGGCCCCTGAGAAACATCACCGGCCCAGAGCTGAGGCCAGACCCCCAAACGACGGCAAGCATCAAAGCGCTGGAATTTCCGGCTCTCTCCGGTAATTCTATCAACGCGAGGCGGACCTGGCCCAGGAACAGGCACCTGCTGGCGGTCTGTCTGCCTCGGCCAATCACCAGAGATGCTGAAGCTGCCGCTGCATTCCATGAAACACCTCTTACTCGTTTGCCTCGCGTTGCTCGCGACCAGTTGCGGACGTAGCAAGCAGCAACTCCACCTCTTCATTTGGAGTGAGTATATTGACCCCAAAATTATCTCGGACTTCGAAAGACAGTTCGATTGTAACGTCACGGTCGACCTTTACGAAACGTCCGACAGCATGGTGGCAAAGCTGTCCGCGGGCGGTGCTTCGACCTATGACTTGGTTGTTCCGAGCAACCAAACGTTGCCAGGATTGGTGAAACGCGGATTACTTGCGCCGCTCCGGCACGAGAACATTCCCAACGTCAAGAACATCGATGCGCGCTTTGCGGATCCGCCGTTCAATCCGAAAAACCAATACGGAGTGCCGTATCAGTGGGGAACAGTCGGGCTATACATTCGCAAGGTGCAGGGGGAAACGGTCGAACCCACGTGGGGGTTGGCCTTCGACCCGAGCAAGCAACCCGGTCCGTTCTTGCTGATGGACGACGCCCACCATTGCATCGGCGCTGCTCTGAAATACAAGGGCTACAGTATCAACAGCACCGATTC
>JBGAIN010000123.1:0-25156 GCA_044225505.1 Limisphaerales bacterium | reverse complement strand
GATCAGGGTTCGATCAGGGTTCGATCAGGGTTCGATCAGGGTTCGATCAGGGTTCGATCAGGGTTCGATCAGGGTTCGATCACAACTGTGGGGGATCGACAATCGATCAAGAGCTGATCGGTAGCAACTCGAGGCGCGAGGCGAACGACTCGGACGAGACGGCAAGACTGGACGGGGCCGATGATAAGAGGCTAACCTCGACTCATGATTCACCTTGGCGTTGCCCCTGCAAGATGCCTCAAGTGGGTTCAAATCGGACTTTTGCTGGTTTTGCTCAGCACGACCGCTCGCCCTGCGGATCCACGACCAGCCTTTCCTTTGAAAACAGCGCCGGTCACAAGGTATCTCGTCGATCAACAAGACCGGCCAGTGTTGATCACCGGCGATACAGCTTGGTCCCTCATCGCTCAACTCAAAGAGGCTGAGGTGGATGCATATCTGGACGACCGCCAGCAGCGTGGCTTTAACGCAATCATTGTCAGCCTGATTGAACATAAGTTCTCCAGTGATCCGCCGAACAGCCGCGCTGGGTTAAAGCCATTCGATATGCCGGGGGATTTTTCCACTCCGAACCGGGAGTATTTCGAGTGGGCGCACCGCGTGATTGGCAGTGCGCAGCGTCGCGGGATCGCAGTTTGGCTCGCTCCTGCTTATCTCGGGGCGGGCGGCGGCGACGAAGGTTTTTTTAAGGAGATCGTCCATGGCGGCAAGGCGAAGCTGGAGCAATATGGCCGGTTTATTGCGGAGCGTTTTCGGGATTTGCCCAACATCGTCTGGATGGTGGGAGGTGACTTTACGCCGCCCCCCGAGACGCTTTGGACGGTGATGGATTTGGCGGCGACGCTTCGGGAGACGGACTCTGTGCATCCACTAACGGTGCACCTTGCCCCCGAAACCGAGCCCGAGCGTGTCGTTGCTGATCCCGCATGGCTGACGTTGAATACGGTTTACAGCTACAAGCCAGACCTTACGGGACCGCTGCTCTCGATGTATCAGCGAGATCCGCGCCGCCCGATCGTGCTGATTGAAACGACTTACGAAGGAGAGCACAAAGCGACTCCAGACATCATTCGGCGCCAGGCATACTGGGCAATGCTCGCTGGGGCGTGCGGACAATTCTTAGGAATAACCCCATCTGGCATTTTGATGGCCCGGGCTTGTTCCCGACACCGTTTCTCAGCAGCAAGCGTTAGATTCGGTGACTTTCTCCAAAGACATGACTCGCTGGGCTGCGTTTTATAACTCACTCCCCGGTGGAGGCTCATGCCAGAGCAAGACCACGCCATCGTTACGGACGGTTACGGTTCAGGTACTGGCACGGCGTTGACGGCGCACACGGCGGACCACAAGGTGGTGGTTACCTATGTGCCTTTCACCGGTAAAGTGCAGCGCCCGCTAACGGTGTCGACGCGGCGGCTTGGGGATAACGTTCGGGCACGGTGGTTCAGCCCGAACGATGGCACCTATCGCCAGGCCGAACCCGAAGGGACGGCTGAGTCTGGAATGAAGCGTTTTCGGACACCGGTGAGTCTCAATGGCACGGACAACGACTGGATCCTGCTGCTTGAGAACGACTGAATTCATCGGCGACCTGAATTCTCACCTGGAGCGCTGGACGGTTCGATAGAGGACCACGGTGCGGGGTTCGATCGGCGCGATGAAAGTGGCTGTGTCACTCTCAGTAAGTTCCACAGTTAGCAACGGTTCCCACACTCCCCACTGTCGGCTCGATTCCAGGACCAACTCCGATCCCATTGGACCTGTCAGGGTCAATTGCAGACCCCCGCTCGCGAGCAACCGGGCGATCAAACCCTGCGGAGTTGGCAGACTCTCGCGTACGATGACGGTAGCTTGACCTAACGGTCCTGGCAAATAAGCGGGCTCCGTGAGGACCCACATCTCTTGACCGCGCTCCGTGACGAAGTCATATCCCGGATAGTAAACGGTGTAGGGAGTGCCAACCGCGTCGTGGGCCGTGGCAGAGCTTGGAAAAACCACATCCACTGTGATTGTCTCATTCGGGTCGGAGAGGGAGTCATCCAGCAGATTGATCGAGAGAGCTGCCGACTGGGCTCCGGCGGGAATGGTGATTCGATCAATGAAAGGCCGCACGTAGTCGCGTCCCGCGGTCGCACTGCCGCCCAATCGATAGGTGACCGTGAGAGGATCCGCGACAGATCCGGTCCGGGTGAAGAGGAACAGGTTCGTAATGCCGGCGGATTCGGCAACTTCAGGAGGAGCAGTCACCGAGACTCGCGGCAGCGGTTTGGCGATGAAGTCAACGCCAGCAAGGTTGCGATCGGTCACCAGGATAGGATCGCGTCGGGTGGTTTCCCAGCCGAATCGAAACGCACCCACGGGATAAACGCCAGGAGAGATGCCGGTCAATGTGTATCGACCGTCCGAATCGGTGTAGGTGGTGACATTCACGGTCTCAGGGTTCTCCGGGGCAACGATGCCGTTATGGACTCGAGCACCCGAGATGGGGTGACCATCAGAATCTAAAACCCGTCCGTCGATTCTCCAAGTTCTGGGATTGCCAACGCGGACCACTGTTTGGGCGCGGCCAACGCCGCCTTTGAGATCGCTGACCTCGAGGAAGACGAGGAACTCGCCTTCGCGTCTCCAGGCTTTGGTGACCGTCGACCCGGAAGCACTCGCGGTCCCGTCGCCAAAGTCCCAGCGCCAAGCTAGTGTCTCCCCGGGTGCATCGAGGGCTGTGGCCGTGAAGACGGCCGCTTCGTTAATCTCCACGGACGTGGCCGACCCTGTTAGACGAACGGTGGGAACGCCATTGGCCAGATTTCGTCCGACATAGACTGCCAAGTCTGCCGTTCGGCCGGTGCTTCCCTCGTTCAGGCTGAGCAACGTGATGTGGACATCGCCAAACAGATCGGAAAATGTTCGGCCTGGGGGAAGGACTGTTCCAGAGTCGAGCCTGGGCTTTCCTGCCATCGGAGCGAGCAGCAAACTGGGACTGCTAAAAGTAGGATCTCCCCAACGGATCTGCACTCCAGGAGTAAGAATTGAGTTCGTCTCAATGGGAGCAATTTGCACCCAGTAATCCCGAAGTCCTAAAGGGGTACTGGTTGGACCTTGGATTCGGACGGCTCTGAATCCGGTGCCTGCACCCGATTCAGTGCCGAGAATGCGATGAGTGCTCAATCCGAACGGGGCGATCGAAATGTCGTTATCGGACAGCCATCCGAGTTGATGCCGATGCACGACACTGAACTCGAAATTTCCCGAACCCATAATATCCTCCAGATCACCGTATTCAGCGCTGGAGCCAGGACCAGTGATTGTTTCGTGACCGAGGGCACTATCCGGATAGATCGGCACGGTTCTCGGTTCGGGCAGGCTCAAATAGTTGGAGGGCAAGGGTGGGCTGCCTAACCCAATCCCTGGGCTGCCTGTGATCCACGCATTGGCGTGAGACAATCCTAGGTTGTGCCCCAGTTCATGAACAATCACCGGTGCCCCGGCCGCCTGGACTTGAGCCCCGCGGAAGCCCAGGTTCGCGTTCCCTCCTTGGAATCCAGGAACACCTGAATGTCGGGCAATATCCAAGTCGAAGTCCAGGTAATCAATCCCAGCGTCGGCACCAGCCTTCCGCACATCATCCAGGAATGGCTGAAATCCGGACGGGCCACTATATGCTTCTCGCGTCTTCTGCAGATTTAAGACTGGCGATATACGCCACGTAAGTCCGAACTTGCCGTCGGAAGTTCGCCGAAAGATCGCTTCCGCTTCGGCCAGGGTTTGTTCGGCATCTTCGACCGAAATCGGATCTTTCGTGTCGTCCGGAAAGCGGACTCGGAAATAGATTAAACTTCGCGTGCCGAGCGGGTTGATGGGCGCTGAAAACATTTCCCGCGGACCGGCTGGAGGAGCAAACACCGCGCAGGTGCGATCGGCAAGCTGAGCACGGGCGGGCGTGAGGCAAATCCAGAATACCAAGAGGACAAGCACCATCGTCCAAGCGACCGCTCGACCCCGGGCAAACCAGGCTGATTCTGAAAACAGAACGGGCATTCGGTGCCTTGTCACTACTCCCCACGGGGTGGGGGGCCGTCGGGACGCCTGGCGCGGCGCCATCCGGTTCAGTTCGTGCTCTCCCGTGACCGCCCTGTGTTGGTGTTTCCAAGTTTCAGCATTCACGAGAACACTGTGGCGGAGAGGGCGGCCCTGCGAAATAGCCCGAAAGTAGTAAGCGTTGGTTCCGCACCCGCGATGGAGAAACGCTTAGAGGAAACAAACCCATGCGCTTCCGCAGCGCGCACGCCGGGGCGATGAGTTCCGCCGACCTGCAGTTCGCCTTGCAAGCCGGACGGAGCTGTGGCTAACGGATGGCTCGGACGGCGGCTTATGGAGCTGCTGTTGCCAAGGTGGTTCGGCGGAATACCTTATTACTCGAACAGGCGTAAAGCCAACGTCGGCCAGGACCGGCAAATGCGACGCTCACGCAGCCCTTGTCTGCGGGTTTGGCAATGACACCTCCAAGACGCCCGGTGGCATCAAACATCTGAATCCCAACATGGCTCGTGACGTACCAGCGCCCTTGATCGTCAGACGTCATGCCGTCGCCACCGCTGTCAGGTCGATTCGCAAGAAGACGAAGATCCATGAATCGTTCGCCCCATCGCAGGGAGCCGTCGTCCGCGATCGCGTAATTCCAGACGTTTGTCCCGCCGTATTCGGAAACGGCTAAAAAACGTTCATCGGGTGAAAGCGCAATCCCATTAGGCTTGTTGATGCCGCCCGCGGCGGTGCGCGGTCGCGACATTCCCCGTGCTGAGATGGGAACTGCAACCACCTCGCCCGCGCCCGTGTCGGTGAAGTAAATCCAACCCGCTTTCGACACGACAAGGTCGTTCGGCTGAACATCCGTCGCGACGTCGGTGATTCGCTTCGTCTCCGGATCGATCGCAACAATCTTTTTCTTCTCCTCTTTCGCACCGCCCACCGTCCCTTGAGTGGCGGCATAGAGGCGCCCGTCTGGGCCGAACTTCATGCCACTGATTTTTGGACCCGCTTCAAGCCAGGCCGCGGCTTTGCCGTCCGGGGTAACGCGATACAGGATCCCTTTGGGCAGATCACTGAAATAGAAGTTCCCTTCGCGATCTCCGCAAGCGGCGTCGGTAAACCCGTAGTCACCGTCGATTGCCTCCCAGGCACCTTCGTTGGGAAGCACCTTGGAGAGCGCCTCGTCACCCTTGAGATTCCCAGCGGTCTCCGGTTGCGAATGCGCTTTCTCGGAACGCCAGAGCCAACGCAGTGAGTCTGGAAGAATCGCGCCGCCGTGCTTCCCATTATGTGCTCCGTCTCCAAAAACAAACTGGTAATCGTAGCCTGCGAAACGGAGAGCGGAAGCCATCGATTGGTTCGCGAGCGGCCAGTCTCCATGCAGGTTGTTGAGGTCGTTCGATCCATCTTGGAGAAATACGCGGATCGGCTTGCGCTCGGTCTTTCGAATCAACGCGGGGTAGTGATGCCCGCCTCGAATGTTGGTGAAGCTGCCGATGTGCGAAAGGACTTTCCGGAATTGATCCGGGCGTTCCCACGCAACCGTGAATGCGCAGATGCCACCCGAACTCATGCCGCAAATGGCGCGGCGCTCTGGATCCTCCGAGATCTTTAAGTCATACGTCTTAACCACAAACGGCAGTAACTCATCGATCAAAAACCGGGCGTAAGCTCCGCCGAGCGAGTCGTACTCGAAGCTGCGGTTGTCGCGATTACCCCAACCTTCCGCCTTGGGCGCATCCGCTCCGCGGTGGCCCGGGTTGATGAAAACGCCAATCGTCACGGGCATATCGCCACGCGCAATCAAGTTGTCGAAAACATTCGGGACGCGCATTTGGCCGTTCGTGCCGACGTAAGCATGCCCATCTTGAAATACCATCAGAGCAGCGGCTCGGGAGCTGTCATACTGCGCGGGGATATAGACCCAACCGTCTCGGGCAGTGCCCGGGAATATCGTCGAGTTTGTGAAGGCAAAACGCTCGACGCGACCGTGTGGGACACCCTGTTGCGGCAGCGAGCCGGGACCTAGAGTATATTCGTCGGATGCTCGCGCACAGGACCAGCTGATCGCCATAGGCGGCGTCCATACTCGCAGATCTCAAACGCCTCGGCATACTTGACCTTTTCGCCTGCCTCAGCTCCATACCAGTCGACGAGCTTGCCGCGGAATCGCTGAGCGATGGATTGAGAGCGACGCGAGAAATTGTTTCGCACCGTCTGATGCCGCTCTTTCTGCTTGGCCGGATCATCTGGCATGAGATCCGCCGTGCCGTTAGCGCCGCCTTCGGCGAATTGCGACACGAGAACGCCCAAAGCATCGAGCTTCTTTTCGATCACCGAGTCAATCGAAACAGCCACGTCCGGTTGGGAGGGGTTGGGCTTCTGGAAACCGTCGGGATAATACAGAAAAACAGGATTCGAGCGCAGAAACGGAACATCCGGGCAAAAGTGAGGCACGGTCACCATGTACGCGGCATCCTGGACTAAAACGCCTGTATAGCGATGGTCCGGGTGATAATCGTTCGGCCGCGGGCCCATGACGATGTCTGCTTTCCATTCTCGAATCAAACGCGTCAAGGTGCGCCGGTTTTCGAGCGTCGGCATGAGCTCTCCATCATGAATGTCGAGGACCTCTGTCGTAATGCCAAGGATCTTGGCGGCCTCGCCTACCTCAGCGATGCGCCTTCGTGCCAAGGGCCCGCCGGCGTCTCGCCAGTGGCCAATGTCTCCATTGGTGACAGAAACAAACTTCACCTTGTGCCCCTTGGCAGCCCACATCGCTCCGACTCCTGCGGCCTGGATCTCACAGTCGTCCGGGTGCGCTCCGAAGCAGATAATGCGCAGCTTGCCATCATCCGGGGGCGTTGCCGGGGACGGGGCTGGCAGTGCGTCCGCTGCGCTCAGAACCTGACGACATGCGAGCGTCGTCGAGAGCCATAGGGCCAATGTCCAATAACTCGAGAGTTTCATAGTGTTTTAGTGAGGTCTACGATGTTGAACGGCGACGGTCCGGTTGAGGTCTTCAGCTAAGACGTTCAGACCGTCGTAGTCAAAGCAGAAAACCCATGATTCAAGGAATGAGGTGCTGTTGAAAATAACGAACAATGCGAGTGTAAAGCTGCTCATTCACCACAGGATCAGGCACCATGTGCGTTAAACCGGAAAGGGGCAGGCTATCGCACGATTTGCCCGCCCGGAACAGGGCGTCAATCAGACGTAACGTGTGGCGGAAATAAACATTGTCATCGCCCGTCCCGTGGACAAGCAAAAGCGGTCGGGTCAGGCCGCCTGCCAATGGCAGCAATGACGCGGCGTCATACGCGTCAGCGTCGACCGGCGGCACTCCCAGGTAGCGCTCAGTGTAGTGCGTGTCGTAGTCGTACCAGTCCGTCGGAGGAGCGCCCGCGACACCAGCCTTAAAAACCCCCGGCTCTTTGAGAACAGCCAGTGCCGCCATGTACCCTCCGAAAGACCAGCCGTAAATACCGACCCGCTCCAGGTCTAATTCCGGAAAACGCTCCCCCAGAGCGCGTAGGCCTGAGATTTGATCCGCCAGGGGAACGGAGCCAAAGCGCTTCGCGATGGCGCGTTCCCAATCGTGTCCTCGGCCCGGCGTGCCCCGCCCGTCAATGCTCACGACGATGAAACCTTGGTTTGCTATCCATTGCGGCATCAGCCAGGAAGATTCGGAAGCGACAACCGTTCCCGACGACCAGGGCGCCAGCGGGCCGCCGTAAACGTAAACAATCACAGGATAGCGGCGCGCAGGGTCAAACTCGGCAGGCCGGACCACTGCCGCGTAATACCCAGGTTCGCCCCCGACGTGGGTTAGCTCGACCCTCGGCGTAAAAGGTGGCTCTTCCGCTACGGTTGGCAACTCTCCCAGCGGCGTGCCGTCGATGCGATAGACAGTCGCTCGAGCCAACTGTTTGAGATCCGTCCGGGTGTCGACAAAGATCGTGTGGTGCTCATCGAACGTCCCGTGATGGCAACCGCTCTGCGGAGTCAATTCTCGGGGGGATGAATCGTTCAATGGTAATTGGAATAGTTTCCATTGAGTGGGATCAGTTCGCGCCGAGAAGACCACACTGCCGCCGTTGGCATCGATGTCGATTAAGGATTTAAATCCAAAATTTGCGGGGACCAGCAGCTTTTCAAGCTGGCCGTCGGCTCGGCGCCACTCCAGCTGACATCCAGCTCCCGGTTTTTCGTGGACCCAAAGGAAGCCTCGATTCTTCGCGATCCAACGTGGGACGTCTTGGCGGAGACTGACCCAGTCCGAGTCATGCTCGGTGAGTAGCACGCGCGTCGCACCTGTGGTCAAATCGGCTGCCAGCAAGACCAACTCCTTTTGATCCCGAGTCTGAACCGTCAAACACAGCGGGCCCTCCGCGTCCGCATGGACGGACGCCAAATATGGATAGCGAGCATGGTCCCATCCAAGCCAAACCGTTTCTCGCCCACCCAGAGGAATGACCCCGAGTCTAACAGTTGCGTTGGCTTTGCCTGGCCGCGGATAGCGGGAAGGGTAGGGGGCAACTTCGGGCTTCGCTGGATCTGAAACGTACCATGTTTCTACCGCGCGAACGTCGGTCTCTTGGTAGATAATCGCGCTCGAGTCCGCAGACCACCAGAATCCCGAGAAGCGATCCATTTCTTCGCGAGCGACAAATTCTGCCAACCCATGAGAGATCTCTTCGGTCCCGCCCGAGGTCAGGCGTTCTTCTTTGGTTGAGGCTAGGTCGCAAACGTAAACATCATGCTCCAAGACATAAGCGATCTTTCGCCCGTCCGGAGAGAATTTGACGTCTACGGGGGACGGTTTGCTTGTCTTGAGTTGCGTGACGGCGCGCGTCGATCTGTCCACCAGGTAGAGCTTTCCAGAGAGTCCCAGCAGGATCTTTCGCCCGTCCTTAGAAAGCTGGAAGTCCGTGAATCCTCGTGTGCTCACGCGCTTGCGTTCCCGCAAAGCCTTCTCCTCGGGAGATAAATGCTCTACCTCGCCTTTCAAGATATCGTCTGGAGTGAGCAGGAGTCGCGTCTCGCCCGTTGGAATGATGTATTCAAACAGTTCCAGCCGTGCAGAACGTGCCCCGCTACGCAGGAAGAGCACGGCGTCGCCAGAAGGCGTTGGCTGGGCGTGAGTGGGACGGCCCAGCGTGAATCCGCGAGTTTCTGTATGGTCGCGGAGGTAGGTGGAATAGTGCATGGGTCTAGACAAAAGGGCAGGGGCCGCGGGCTGCGTCGGGACCAGAGAAATCAGGCTGAGAACCGACCAAAGGAGCGAGCGCCGAAGGTTCCGGTTGCGACTGAGTCCAGCGACCTGGAGACAGGTATTCGCCGATGGCGGCTTGATCTTCGCTGAGGGCATCCGCGCAGCATACAAATCCGGGTTGGAGTGTGACAAGCGCAGGTCGTGAAAATCGCTCCACATTTGCTCTTGAACTCGATACGTTGGCTTAACCACTAACGTTCCGACTACGAACGACTCAAAACTATGCGCATTCATCGAATCTCCCATCTCTGTTGGTTGTCGATCTTTTCGTTGCTTGCCGCCCAACCGACCCGGGCGGCGGAACGAAACAGCCTTACCCCCATTTTCGACGGCAAAACCCTCCAAGGCTGGCATATCAGCGGCAAGACTGGGCATAGCGCCGCAAGTAAGCACCAATCCGGTGGTCGATGGGTCGTGGAAGACGGGGCAATTACGGGTAGCCAGGATATCCCAGGAAACGGCGGCATCGTCATCACGGACGAGCAATTTGGCGATTTTGAGATCGCCCTCGAGATGAACAACGATTTCGGGCCGGATAGCGGACTCTTTCTCAGGAGCACCGAGGACGGGAAAGCCTGGCAAGCCATGATTGATTATCATAAAGGTGGAAACCTCATGGGAATTTATGGCGAAGGACTTGGGGGTAAGCCGGGTGTTGCTAACTTCTCGTTCCTCGACACGGTTACTGCGATCAAAACGAACGCAGCGCCGATTCCGTGTCCAGTGTTGGTAGAGTCATGGCCTTTGTTCTGGCGGCACGGTCAATGGAACGAACTGCGAGCACGCATCGTGAATAACCCGCCGACAATCACAACCTGGATTAACGGAGTCAAATTCATGGAGTGGACCGAAACCGAAAAACGGCATCCAGACCAAGGTGGTATCGCCCTCCAAGTTCACGGCGGCGGCGATACGACTCACCAATTCGTCAGGTATCGGAATATCCGCGTGCAACGTCTGGACGGGAACCATTCGAAGGTTTCGCCGCCTGCCTCGTCGGCAAAATAGGTTGTTGTCTAGTACAAGCAGGTTCCAACGGCGACCCCTGTCCTGAAACACTTGACGCCGCCACTGGTCTAACCGAAGCGTGAACCGGCATTTCTTATTTGGGTTCCTTTTGTGGATCTGGGCCTTTGTGGGACCGGCGGCGGACGCGACGGTTTCCGCCGCCGAGCTTGTGTCTACCACGCCTTCGGGAGTTCGACATTTTGAACGACGAATACGCCCGGTCCTCGTTGAACGCTGCTACGCGTGTCATAGTCAAGCGGCCGGCAAGGCGGACGGGGGGTTGCTGTTGGATACGGCCGAGGGACTGAGCAAAGGGGGGAATCACGGAATAATCCTCGTCCCTGGGCAACCGAGCGAAAGCTCTGTTCTGAAACTTCTGCGAAGCCCTCATCCAGTTTCCGCGAATCCCCGGGAGCGCCCCGTTTCCGGAGCGGTTCTTGCCGATTTTGAAGTTTGGATACGCATGGGTGCACCTGATCCGCGACGACAGAACTCCGCTCGGCCACCGAACGCAGCTTCGGCCTCGAATCATTGGGCGTTTCAAAAGTTAAGAATGCCAACCGTGCCTCGCGTCCAGCTCAATTCGTGGCCCCAAGATCCGCTCGATAACTTCGTGCTTTTCACGCTCGAATCCAATGGGCTCGCTCCAGCACAGCCAGCGAGCAAGACTACCTGGTTGCGTCGGGTCACTTTCGACCTCACAGGGCTGCCACCGACAATTTCCGATATCGACACTTTCTTGGCCGACCAATCGCCAAGTGCTTACTCGATTGTGGTCGATAGGTTACTCAAGTCTCAGCATTTCGGCGAACGCTGGGCCGAACATTGGCTGGAAACGGCTGGATACGCAGATTTCGACTCTGCCGACGTGAATGGCCCGCGGGAAAACGCTTGGCGCTACCGCGATTATGTCGTCAACGCATTTAATGAAGATAAACCTTTCGACGAATTCGTGCGTGAACAATTGGCAGGTGACCTTTTATCAGAATCCGAGGAAGCGCCGCGCCCAGAGCAAAAAGTTGCCACAGGTTTTCTGACGATTGGCGCGAAGCTCCGTGCAGAGTCGAATCTTCGACGGGTCGAAGCAGATTTAGTCGATGATCAGGTTGAGCTCATTTCGCGGACGTTTCTCGGAATGACGATGGCTTGCGCCCGGTGCCATGATCACAAATCTGATCCCATCACACATCAGGATTACGTCGCCCTGGCAGGCATTTTCAGCAGCACTGCGAGTACTGCGACGCCGGATGGTCGCCGTGGTGCGCGCCAATGGCTGGAAGTGTCGCTGGCGACCCCCGAGGAGCTGAGGTCGTTGAGTGAATTTGAAAGCAGGCTGACCGAGCTGAAAGCCAAGTTACGCGAAGCCCGCGAGATGAAAATAGCCTTTCCTGGTGACATCGATTCGACGGCGTTGGCTGGAATTGTCGTGGATAACCTGGCCGCGGAACTCCAAGGCCAATGGAAGGAGTCCAGCTATTCAACGAATTTCGTTGATCGAAACTATCTTCACGACGGAGACGCGGATAAGGGAAAGAAATCGGCACGTTACGTGCCGGACTTGCCCGCAGCTGGGGCTTACGAAGTTCTCATCTCCTACACGCCACGGGTGAATCGAGCGACCAACGTGCCCGTGACAATTCGGTCGGCGGACGGTTCAAAAACAGTTCTCCTCGACCAAACCCTCGTGCCTACCACGGATAAAGTCTTCGCTTCGGTTGGGACCTTCCGGTTCCAGGCGGGAAAAGGAGGCTCCGTGACCATTTCCAATTTGGGGACAAAAGGCTTTGTCGTCGCAGACGCCGTTCGATTCGTTCCGATCGATGAAAAAGGGAATCGACCCCAAGCTCTCCAGGAGACTCCTCCAGAAGAGACGGCGTTGCTGAATTACCGACAGCTCGAGCGGGAACTCCTGGAATTTCGGAATCAGCGGCCGATCCTGCCTCGTGCGCTGGCGGTCGAAGAAGGGAACATCAAGAATGATCGGGTTCGGTCCGGTGCGACAGGGAAGGGAGCGGAGCAGGAAGTGCCGCGCGCATTTCCTGCCGCTTTGGGAACTCCATCGTCCACACTTTATTTGATTACAGACGAAAGCAGCGGCCGTCTTGAGCTGGCGCATTGGCTGGCTTCGCCCGACAATCCGTTGACCGCTAGAGTCACCGTTAATCGAATCTGGCAGCATTTAATCGGGCGTGGGTTGGTTGAATCCGAGGATGAATTTGGCGTTTTAGGCACTAAGCCAAGCCACCCGGACTTGTTGGATTATCTAGCCACACGCTATATCGCGAGCGGATGGTCCACCAAGCAGTTGGTTCGCGACATCGTGCTCTCCCGAACATATGGGATGGACAGCGTTTCTGCCGGGCAGGGAAGCGTTCGGGACCCGGAGAACAAATGGCTCTGGCGCATGAACGTCCGCACGATGGAACTCCCAGGTCTAAGAGATTTCATGCTCGCCGTTACTGGCGAGCTCGATCTCAGTCTTGGAGGCACGTGGAACGGGACGAATTCCATCACCATGGATCCGGTGCAACAAGCTCGTCGGATTCAACTCAGCAGTATACGTCGCAGCCTGTACCTGCCGGCTTTTCGTGGCCAGAGCCCAGAGCTATTCCGGCAGTTAGGTGACGCTGTCGCGTCATCGAAGCTGACATTGACCAACAGCGGCGCTGCCCGACTATCCCAGGCCAACCGATTTGTCGAACAGCGTGCTTGGTTTTGGAGCGATGCGTTGCGTCACACGACGAACCACGTTACAAATCAGCGGCGAATTGAGTTAGCCTATCGTCAGTCCATGGGGCGACCTCCGACCTCCGCAGAGGAGGGCAGGGCAGCGCAGTTTATAAGTCAGCAAAGCTCAAGTGCCGAATCCCAGCAGACCACGTCAAATTCGGAGAAGCGCGGCGCGGCCAGCGCCTGGGACCAATTCTGCGCTGCTCTCTTGTTGAGCAGCGAATTCCGAACGGTCCGATAAGCCACGAGAACGAAGCCAACGAGGACCTAGGAAAACACCTCGCGTAGGTATTGAATACTCTGAGACGCGATAACCTCTGCCCCTTCCTCGAAATTGAAGACTTCGACCGAGACGTAACCTTGATAACCAACCTCTTTTAGCGCTGCGGCAATTGGTCTGAAATCCGTCGCTCCAAAACCAGGACCTTTCAAGTTGGGATCGTTAGCGTGAAAATGGGCGAAATGAGGCCATGACTCACGAATAACCTGGGGAATTGACTTGCCCTCGGCCGACATGGCTTTCACATCAAGAATTATCTTAAAACTAGGAGAGGCCAAGCCCGTCGCAAACTTGATCGCCTCAGACGCCCGGTTGACGAAGTTGGTTTCGGTCGGCGCTAAGGGTTCGAAACATATGGTCACTCCAGTATCCTCGGCTCGTTTCGCTGATGCTTGGAAAACACCCGCGGCCCATTCTAGGCCTTGTTCTTGGCTAACCCCATCGACAAGGTCTCGCTGTTTGGGAGATCCCACAATCATGCGCTTGCCGCCGATATCCGCGCAAAACTGAACGAGTTCCACTAGATATTCGCTCGTTCTTGCGCGCGTGGCCTGATCGGGGTGGGTCAAATGGAAGCCTTCGGTCTTGGCCAACACCCAATGAATCCCAGCGATCTGAATTTCCGCTTCCCGAGCAAGATTCCGGACGATTGTTCGCTCGTCCTTGCGCACATCCGTAACCCGCTTGCAAAGTGTGAATGGCGCAATTTCCACTCCATGGTAACCTACCTTTTTCGCGTAAGCGAAAGTGGCTTCCAACGTCCAATCCTGGAAAATCTCGTTGCAAATCGCGAATTGCATCCATTGAAAGCTACCGATCGCTTACTATCTGTCCAACTCTCAATTTCAGATGTTGTCGTCGTTGCGACTGTCGCGTTCTTAGCCTACACGCAACGCTTTCAACTCGCGGTCCCACTCGTCACGATAAGGACGCTGCAACATTGCGCTCGCTTCAGGATCTCCAATGATGACTTCGGCTTCGGCGTCCCACCGAATCTTGCGACCGGACTTTAGTGAGATATTTGAAAGATGACACACCGTCGCGACGCGGTGCGCACTTTCCAGGTCAGAGTTCGGTTTTTGGCGGGATTTGATACAGTCCAAGAAATTGCGAGTGTGCTGCACGTATTGGTCCTTCCAGTCGCCAGTGCTGTCTTTGACAGAATCTGTCCAATGCTGGTCGACGGGTTCCGGAATCGGTTGCGGGCCACCGACGGGATGGCCGCCAATGATTCTGGCCACGATGTTCGTCGGATTCTCTTTTCGATCGGGCGAGATCTCAAAGCCATCGCGGCCTAGCGTCATGCTGCCTTTGTTACCCACAAAATCGACTCCACCCATGCCGGACCTCGAGAAGCCGGCTGCGCATTCTCGAAATTGACAGACGGCGTTAAAGCCTGGATATTCGATAACCACATCCTGTAAATCCGGCACTTCACAGTTGTCTTTTAGAAAATATCGGCCGCCCGCGCTCGTCACAGCGGTCGGTCCTTTAACGCCGGTGATCCAATAGATTGTGTCTAGGGAGTGCGCTCCGAGATTCGTCATTTGCCCTCCGGAATAGTCCCAAAACCAACGGAAATGATAGATCGCTCGGTTTGGGTTATACGGACGCTTTGGCGCCGGTCCAAGCCACATCTCATAATCTAGATCCGCTGGAGGTGTCTCGTCCGGCGGATTGCCAAATCCCGGGGAGACGTTGCGGAAGTAATTGCACTGTACAGATACGAGTTCGCCAATTCTATCGCCGCGAATCAATTCTCTAGCCTTTTGATAGTGCGCTCCTGAACGCTGTTGGGTGCCCACTTGAACCACTCGTTTGGTTCGCTCCGCAACTCGAATCATCCACCGACCTTCCCTGACAAACAACGTTAGCGGTTTTTCAACGTAAACATCTTTCCCCGAATCACATGCAAGCATGGTCATGAGAGCATGCCAATGATCGGGTGTAGCGACTACCACCGCATCGATTTCCTTGGATTCCAGCATCTTCCGGAAGTCCTGGTAGCCTCGGCATCCCGCACCGCCTAAATCCATACCTGCCTCCAGGCGAGGTTTGTAGACCTCCGCTACTCCTCGAATCTGCGCATCCGATTGCGCCTTGAAATTCCGCGCGTGAATCCGGCCGATCAGCCCGAAACCGATCAGCCCAATACCGACTCGCTCATTAGCACCGACCACCCGGTTCCAGGAAGCCGCCGTGAATGCCGCGGCAGTTGCACCAAATTTGATGAACTGGCGTCGGGTGAATGGACGTTGACGACTAGTAATCGACTGAATCGAGGCAGTTTGCATGGTCGGAGTTGAGCAAAGCATCTGACAGCGAGCCGGGGGCATTAGGATCTGTGTAGTTAGAGTGAACCCTGGATTCAAGCCTTTTCGGCGGAGCCGAACGAACAGAAGCTTTGAGATCGACAGTGTTGTAGTCCATAACAGATATTGTGCGAATAGATGTCTTCGCCATGAAGACCTCGGTCGGTGCTGATTTGATTCTGTTCTTTCTAACGAGCCCTTGCGGCTAAACCACTGCGTTCACTCCGCTGAAATTACCAAACGTCTAACTAAGTTAGAACGTGGCTCGGTCATTTAGCTTTGTACTCCGCGCGTGCTTGTGGCATCAGTTTGCGGAGATCGGCAATACGATCCTCGGTCAAAGGGTGGGTTCGAAGCAGCGAAGGCGGCCCGTTCTGATTGGCGGTGGCGGCTGCAAACCGTTGCCAGAAATCTAATGCGCCTTCGGGATTGTAGCCGGCCCGTGCCATGTATACGAGTCCGATGTGGTCGGCTTCTGATTCATCCTTTCGACTGAACGGTAAAATCACGCCGACTTGGGAGCCAACGCCATAGGCAAGACCAACGGCAGCCTGCACGTTGGGGTCGAAATTCGTTAAAGTCGCGCCCAGGGCTTGTTCGCCAGCCTGCAAGAGCATCGATTGGCTCATCCGTTCACTGCCGTGATGGGCAGCAGCGTGAGCAACTTCATGTCCGATCACCGTCGCCAAACCCACTTCGTCTTTCGTGATCGGGAGTATCCCTGTATAGACTCCGATTTTACCGCCTGGCAGACAGAATGCGTTGGCTTCCTGGCTCTCGAAGACAACAAATTCCCACTGCGCGTTTGGGAGATCTTTAGCGGCGGCAGCGGCGATGCGTTGGCCAACCTTTTGCAGAAGTGCGTTAGCTGCAGGGTCTTTGCTAATTGGGACGTCTTTCTTCATTTGCGTAAAGCTGGCAAGTCCCAGTTGCATTTCTTGTTCTGCGGGGATGATTTGGAGCTGACGACGACCTGTGACGGGCGCGGTGGCGCAGCTGTTCAAAACTAAGCAGACTAATCCGGTCAGAGCGATTGCGGCAGAGAGTTGAAGCGCGTTTTTCATCATTTATTGGTGTTTGTAAGCCCCGTCCAGAGGCGAATTAAGCATAAAGGAGAGATTGCGACAACTCCATGTACGAGCTAGGGTGACTCCCGGGGCGAATTCCGATAAACAACCTTGGCGGGTGTCGAAGTTTTAGCTAATTGTGTGGCCCCGAAACCTGTGAGAATGAAAGTAGCTTTAGCGTACGGCCAGGGACATCTTCCGATTGAGGTGCCCTCGGAACGAACTACGGTCATTGAGCCGTCCTATCAAGCGGGCTTGCCGGATGAGCGAGCGGCTGTAATTCAAGCTCTGGAACGTCCCATTGAGAGCGCCAGCTTGCGTGATCGGATCGAAGCCAACGACAAAGTCTGCATTGTTTTCACGGACTTAACCAGGGCGACGCCAAACCACAGAATTATTCCCTGGCTGCTCGACTATTTGACCGGCATTCCTCGCGAGCAGATCACATTACTGAACGGTTTAGGAACGCACCGTCCCAATACTCGGATTGAACTGGAGCGGCTCGTGACCCCTGAGGTGGTCCGAGATTTTCGTGTCTTGAACCACGAGCCCGAGAATGAATCTGCGCTCGTTCAAGTGGGAACGACGCGAGATGGGACCCCTGCTCTGCTGAATCGTCATTTGGTTGAGGCAAACGTTCGGATTATAACCGGATTTATTGAACCGCATTTCTTTGCCGGATTCAGCGGAGGTCCGAAAGGCATTATGCCAGGAGTTGCGGGACTGCGAACGGTCATGAGCAATCATGGCGCACCGATGATCGGGCATGCGAATGCGGCGTTTGGGATAACGATTGGGAATCCGATTTGGGAAGAAATGCGAGATATTGCGCTACGCGCTGGCCCAAGCTTCCTCCTGAACGTGGCGCTGAATGAACGCCGAGAAATTACAGGCGTGTTTGCGGGTGACTTGTTGGCAGCGCACAAAGTGGGCATCGAGTTCGTGCGCAAGTCCGCGATGCAGAAAGTAAAAGCCCCATTTGAAATTGTTGTCACCACGAATAGTGGATACCCGTTAGACCTCAATCTTTACCAGGGCGCTAAGGGAATGAGTGCCGCAGCACGGATTGTGGCCAAGGGAGGAACGATCATATTAGCATGTGAATGTCGGGAGGGAGTTCCGGCCAATAGCCCGTTGGATAAACTGTTGCGCAGCGCTTCGGGTCCGGAAGAAATTCTCGCCCTCTTGGCGACGCCGGGTTTTGCACGACCTGAACAGTGGCAAGCTCAGATTCAGGCGTTGATCCAGCGAAAGGCAGAGGTGTTGGTTCACAGTTCACTACCTGACGAGACTATCCGGGCCGTACATCTAACACCGTGCGGTGATATTTCGGCGGCGGTGGAAGAGCGTCTTCGGAGGCTGGGGCCAGACGCGCGAGTTGCCGTGCTGCCCCAAGGCCCATTAACCATCCCATATCTGGCTTGAGGCTGGTCGCCGAAGCACGGTGAGTGCCGTTCAGGCGATCAACTGACGAACGACTTGTCCATGGACGTCCGTTAGACGAAAATCCCGGCCGGCCAACCGAAACGTCAACCGCTCATGATCGAAGCCGAGCAATGCCAAGATCGTCGCGTGCAAGTCATGAACGTGAACTTTTTTTTCCATGGCCTGGAATCCGAACTCATCGGTAGCGCCATGGACATATCCTCCTTTGACGCCGCCTCCGGCTAACCACATGGTGAATCCATAATGGTTGTGATCTCGGCCATTGATTTTTCCGGCGTTTGAGCCAGGTGTTGGAAGCTCGACCGTTGGCGTACGGCCGAATTCACCTCCCCAAATCACCAATGTCTCTTCGAGAAGTCCACGTTGCTTTAGGTCGCGCAGGAGCGCCCCGATAGCCTGATCGCATTCTTTAGCCAAGCGGCGGTGATTCACCTCAATATCATCATGGCTATCCCAGGGTTGGCCGGCACCATGCCAGACTTGAACAAAACGGACGCCGCGCTCAATCAATCGCCTGGCGATTAGGATTTGGCGGGCTTGGGTCCCCTCCCCATACAGCTTTCGTACACTCTCGGGCTCGCGGCTCACGTCGAACGCATCAGCCGCGTCGATCTGCATGCGATAGGCGAGCTCAAAAGACTGAATTCTAGCTTCTAATTGCGCGTCCTGTTGGCGGGCTCGCAGGTGCTCCTCGTTCAAGGCGTATAACAGGTCCAGCTGGGATCTCTGTTGTGCCGATGAACTGCAGCGACTTCGGATGTTTTCGATCAACTTCTCGAGTTTGGCATTCTGAGTGTCCATGTAAGTTCCTTGAAACACTCCGGGCAAGAAGCCGGCCTGCCAGTTTTGTGATTCCTGGATGGGATAGCCGCCCGGACACATGGATATAAAACCGGGCAGGTTTTGGTTCTCAGTTCCAAGGCCATACGTCACCCATGAGCCCAAACTCGGTCGAACTAAACGCGCCTCGCCGCAGTTCATAAGCAGGAGCGACGGTTCATGGTTCGGAACGTCGGCGTGCATCGATCGGATGACGACAATATCGTCGATGCATTCGGCGACGTGAGGAAACAATTCACTGACCTCGATCCCGCTTTGGCCGTAAGGACGGAATTCAAATGGGGACGGATAAGCGGCGCCGGTGCGCCTTTCAGTCCGAAGGTTTTCGATAGGCAGAGGCTTTCCCGCATAGCGTTTCAGTGCTGGCTTTGGATCGAAAGTATCCACGTGGGATGGACCACCGTTCATGAACAAGTGGATCACTCGTTTCGCCTTGGCAGGAAAGTGGGGCGTTTTGGGCACAAGAGGCGAAGTATTCGCAGATAGTTCGATCCCAGCTGCTGTTTGGCAGGGTGACAATAGTGATAGGATGCCAAGTGAGCCCATCCCCATGCCGCTCCGTTGGAGGAACTGGCGACGGGTCAAAAAGATATCTTCCAGGCGAGGTTTTGAATGATAAGCCATAGCCTAAACGGTTCACCTAAGACAGTATAGGACAGTTTGAATAAGAATCTCCAGCCTAAAACGATCGCTCGCTGAACGACCAATTGCCAAGCTAGCACCGATTGATTCTTGACCGCAATGCCTCGGGAACTGGAGTTGCTCTCGAAAGCGCGTTTGTGTATGTTGCCGCCTCCGGAATACCGAGAGTAATTGAAATGAGCGAAGAAACTGATAACAGACCTGCTGTGGAGAACGCTGATGCGTTCAATTCGATTCATGCCCAGGAGAAGGGGGATCTCCTCGCCGCTGACTGGACCCGCGAGCAAGTTGAACAATGGAGGGAACAGGCCGCCAAGGCCCAAGATCATTGGGAACGATTGGTTAGAGTTTCAGCTGATTTCGATAATTTCAAGAAACGCGCGGCCCGCGACCGCCAAGACGGAATTCGCTACGCGAACGAGGCACTTCTGCAGAAACTTTTGCCAGTGTTGGACAGTTTAGATATGGCATTGGCCGCCGCCGCAAATCCTCAGGGCGGAAACAGTGCGGACGCTCTGCGAATGGGCGTTAATATGATCCAAAGTCAGCTTCGTTCCGTACTGGCAGAAGCTGGTCTTGAGGAGATCGACGCGACGGGCAAGCCTTTCGACCCGAACTTTCATGAAGCGGTTTCACAGCTCCCGTCCGACCAGGTGCCGGAGGGCCATGTTCTGCAGCAGGTCCGGAAAGGTTTTAAACTGAACGACCGACTGGTTCGTGCTGCCTCGGTAGTTGTCGCTAAAAAGCCCGGCACCTGACGTATGCCGAAGCGTGATTATTACGAAATTCTCGGTATTCAGCGCGGCGCGACGGCGGAGGAAGTCAAAAAGGCGTATCGTCAGCTTGCTGTAAAGTACCATCCCGACAAAAACCCTGGGGACAAAACCGCCGAGGAGAAGTTCAAAGAATTGGGGGAAGCATATGAAGTTCTGAGTGAACCGCAGAAACGAGCGGCTTACGACCAGTACGGGCATTCCGCGTTTGATCCTCGCATGCGAGCTGGAAATGCTGGTCGCAGTGGCGGCTTTCACGATCCGTTCGAAATCTTTCGCGAAGTGTTCGGTGGCGGTGGCGGTGGCAGCATCTTTGACGAACTATTTGGAGGCGGGCAGCGTGACCCGACCGGTCCTCAGCGCGGTTCGGATTTAAGGTATGATCTGGAAATATCGTTTGAAGAAGCCGTCTTGGGTTGTGAGAAGGAAATTTCACTGACCAAGCTGGACCTCTGTGAGACTTGTCGGGGTTCAGGGGCCGAGGCTGGAGCTAACACAAACGTTTGTGCACAGTGCGGAGGACGTGGCCAAGTCATTTCGTCGCGCGGAATTTTCAGCATCGCCCAGACATGCCCGCGGTGTGAAGGGCGTGGCCGAGTGGTCGATAAACCCTGTCGCACTTGTCGTGGCGCGGGCCGGCGCGAAAGAACTTCCAAAGTCAAACTAAGAATACCTGGCGGAGTGGATACGGGCGCTCGTCTCCGGAGCTTGGGAAATGGGGAAGCCGGACTGCGGGGCGGCTCTTCTGGTGACCTATACGTGGTGCTTCATGTTAAGGCTCATGACATCTTCCAACGGGAGGGGGACGACTTGTTGTGTGAAGTTCCAGTTAGTTTTGTCGACGCAGCATTAGGTGCTGACGTTGACGTTCCCACTTTGAACGGACAAGCTCCAATTCGAATTCCACCTGGAACCCAGAACGGCACAGTCTTCCGGCTCAAAGGTAAGGGGGTCAAAAATGTGGAAGGCTACGGACACGGTGATTTGCACGTTCGAGTGAACATTGAAGTTCCGACCCATTTGAACGCAGCGCAGCGACAGAAACTGCAGGAATTCGCCGCGCTTTGTGATGCGAACGTGAATCCGCTCAGTAAACGGTTTTTCGAACGGGCGAAGAAATTCTTCGGATCTTAAGGAGAGAGCCGAGGCCGGATTCTCCCTTGTGGTAGTCAACAACGAACAGGTTCATTCTGATGCATCGTTTCTATCTGCCTCCGTCGCAGGCGCAAGGACGATCTGTAACTTTGTCCGGGAGTGAGGCCCATCACGCTCAGCACGTAGTCCGAATTCGCGAGAAAGAGCGGGTGGTTATTCTTGATGGCGCTGGACAAGAGCTCCTTTGCGAAGTTGAAGGTTTTTCTAAGGAAACGGTCACGTTGAACGTTATGCAGAGGCAAAGCTTACCTGCCCTGCCCTACCGTTTGACGCTGGCCCAGGCCATGACCAAATCCAAGACCATGGATTTGATCATTCAGAAAGCAACGGAGCTCGGCGTGCACCGAATTGTGCCCATCCTTTCCGATCGTTCGGTGTCGCAGGTAGAACCCGACACAGCTGGCAGTAAGGTAGAGAAGTGGCAAGCCACTGCGCTAGAAGCTCTCAAGCAATGCGGTTCACCATGGCGTCCGCAAATTGAAGTCCCCCAAACCGTGCAAAAGTTTGTTAACTCCGGCGAACGGTTCGACCTTTCTTTAGTGGCCAGTTTGCAGCCGGGAGCACATCATCCGCGTCAGATCTTCCAGACGTTTCGATCGGATCGTCGGCGCCGGCCTGAAAGCATTTGCATTTGGGTAGGGCCCGAAGGGGACTTCACACCGGCGGAGCTAAACGCCATCCAGCAAGCGGGCGCATTGCCCATTACGTTGGGCCAGCTGGTGCTCCGCAGTGAAACGGCAGCGATTTATTGTTTGTCGGTCTTGAACTACGAACTGCAGGCGCCGCTGGTGGATCTGGCAAACTCCTAGACTCGACTCCGACCTGGAGTCTTTAGCGACATTCTCCCCAGGCTCGATAAATTCTCACTTGCGCTCGCCTTGACCAGCCGCTATTCCTCCGGCCGATCGCTATGAATTATAAGATTTCCGGGCGCGCAAGCGCATTGTCTCCGTCACTGACTTTGGCTATCGATGCAAAAGCCAAGCAGATGAAGGCGGAAGGACTGGACGTTGTCGGATTCGGTGCCGGTGAGCCGGACTTTGACACGCCGCAGCACATTAAAGATGCGGCAATCAAAGCACTGCAGGACGGTTTCACGAAATATACTCCGAGCAGCGGTATTCCCGAATTGCGCCAAGCGTTGGCGGACAAGTTCAAGAAAGAGAACGGCCTTAGCTACAAGTCCAACCAGATTATCGTTTCCTGCGGCGGCAAACACTCGTGTTACAATGTGGTTTTGGCGACGTGCCAGGAAGGCGATGAAGTGCTCATCCCCGCTCCCTACTGGCTCAGTTACCCGGAAATGGTCAAACTCGCGGGCGCGACACCGGTCGTGCTGACAACGACCGACAAAACGGAATTCAAGGTAACGCCGGACCAACTCCGCTCAGCTATTACGCCGCGCACACGTTTATTTATTTTTAACTCTCCGAGCAATCCCACCGGCAGTGTTTATACTCCGGCCGAGGTCAAAGCCTTGGGAGATATCTGCGTCGAGCGCGGGGTCTTGATCATGAGCGATGAGATCTACGAACATTTGCTCTACGACGGTGCTAAACACCAGAGCGTCGCGAGTTTCAGCCAAGCCCATTACGAACACACGATTATCGTTCATGGGTTCGCGAAAGCCTGGAGTATGACAGGCTGGCGGTTGGGGTTCTTGGCAGCGCCTGAACCGATCGCCAAGGCGATCGATGCTGTGCAAAGCCATAGCACGAGCAACCCTACGTCGTTCGCACAAAAGGGTGCCGTGGCAGCGTTAACTGGGCCTCAAGACCATCTCAAAACCTGGCTTGCGGAGTACGATCGGCGTCGCAAGTTCGCTTTTCAGCGGCTTAACGGCATGCCTGGCGTTTCCTGTGTTAACTCGAAGGGCGCGTTCTATCTATTCCCGAACATTGCTCAGCTAGGACTCAAATCGTCTGACTTTTGCGCTAGATTGCTCGAAAAGGAGAAAGTGGCTGCCGTTCCTGGGGTAGCCTTTGGCGCCGACAATTACATCCGTTTGAGTTATGCGACGAGCTTGCA
Source organism: Limisphaerales bacterium (assembly GCA_044225505.1). GTDB lineage: Bacteria > Verrucomicrobiota > Verrucomicrobiia > Limisphaerales > SIBE01 > JAXMHN01. The sequence continues at coordinate 1,574 of JBGAIN010000123.1, read as the reverse complement.
GAACATCGAGAAGGGTCTCGATCGGATGGACCGCTTCGTCCGGTCTTTGACGTAGCGAGTTCTGACCTAAATGCGTTCCCGAGGAACGCGATGCCTCAGCGCAGACTGGGCTTAGACATCCCAGCGATCTGCGGTCGGAAACGCCCAGGTCCAATCGACGACCGCCGGTGTCTTGACCAGGAACGCGGTTCTCTGGAGAGTCCAACGAAATTCCCGAGGCGAACGGATCGCTTATGATCGCCGTTTTATTCGGCGCGATCGTCACTCTCACAATGTCCCTGAGCGACGTTGCGCCGTTCGCGCTGGTCCCCAGCCCGGTATCAGCCGGTGAAAGAAGGGGGTGACGATTCAGAAAATCAATCATCGCGAGGCAAGATTGATGTTTGCACGACTGCGTGAGTACAGTATGGGTAGTCCGATCACAATCAACTATTGCCTGGGAACAGGCGCTGTTGACTTACGCGTTTAACGTTATGAACACCTTCTCACGCAGAGCGTTCTTGCGAAGCATCGGTCTGGCCACAGCTGCGGTCGGGCTTTCAGGAGCAAGCCGGGCTCGCGCTGCGGCTTTCAAAACCGGACCCAACGAGACCATTCAGCTGGGGGTCATCGGGTTGGGCGGGATTCAAACGGTCGGGGGCGTCGGTGGACGAGGCCGTCAGTTGATCGACAGCTTGCGTCAGATCCACGGGGTGCGCGTGGCGGCTCTTTGCGATGTCGACAAGCAGATTCTAGATCACGGGGCCGGCCTTTTTAAAGAGCGTGGTGAGAATGTCCGCACCTACCGGGACCTCCGCGATTTGCTGGTGGACAAGGAGCTGGATGCTGTCCTGGTGGCGACTCCCAATCATTGGCACGCCCTCGCCACCGTTTGGGCCTGCCAGGCTGGTAAGGATGTCTACGTCGAGAAGCCGTTTTCTCACTCCATTTGGGAGGGACGGCAGATGGTCGCGGCCGCCGCTAAGTACCAGCGGATGGTCCAAGTCGGGACTCAAAGTCGCTCGAGCGGACCGTTAAAAGCGGCTTTTGAATACGTGCACGGAGGCCACTTGGGAGCGATTCGGTCGGCGCATGCGCTGGTTTATCGCCCGCGAACTGCGATTGCTAAAGTCGCGACGCCAACCCCGATCCCTTCGTCGGTCAACTACGATCTCTGGTGTGGTCCCGCGTCGATGGGACCCCTCGGGCGTAGCCAACTTCATTACGAATGGCACTGGTTTTGGGCGACTGGGAATGGCGAGGCGGGTAACAACGGAATTCATGTCATCGACGTCTGCCGGTGGGGTTTGCAGCTAGGTTTGCCGCCCAGGGTAATGAGCATTGGCGGCCGGTTCGGTTTCGATGACATGGCCGAAACGCCGAATACGCAAATCGTCTTCCTCGACTATCAACCTGCGCCTGTCATTTGCGAGATTCGTAATTTGCGGAAGGCCGATGGGACCGATCGCCCGGGAAAATATCGTCAACGCGACGGTGGCGTCGTCATCGACTGCGAGGGGGGCTCACTTGTGGGAGATTCTGCTGCCGTCACGGCGCTCGATCGTGACGGAAAGGCTGTGAAGGAGTTCAAGAGC
>JBGAIN010000122.1:0-25085 GCA_044225505.1 Limisphaerales bacterium | reverse complement strand
GTCGCGTGAATTCCTGGAGCAAACACGGGCTCCGGAAAAAACAGAGGAACGACCTTGGCGAACGCAATGCGCGCATTGGGCACACGGATCAGCACCTTTGCGCCGGCTGGAAAGGGAGCGCCGACCAGGATGGCGGCGGCCGCACTTTGCTGGGCGAATTGAAAGTAAACCTCGTTTTCGGCGAAGGTCAGATCACCGGCTACTGCAGAACTAGCGGGAGCAAAGCCCGTAAGAACGATGGTTGGGTCGCCCAGGACCTCTCCCCCGAGTCGAGCGGCGATTTCTGCGGCAGTAAATGGCATGAGAGAGCGATGATACGCTTAACGGGGCTCAGTCCTCACAGACCGCTGCGGGTATGCCGCGACGCTCGCGCCTCGCTGGCCCCAGAAACTCCTGGCCGCGCACGTTACGGTATTTATGAATGGGACCACTTAGATTCCCCGTTCATGCAGGATGGCGTTCCGCTCGCCAAGCACAATAACTTGCGGTTGCCAGGCTTTGGCAATGGCCGATTCTACCGTGGTGAAACTCATGATCGTAATCCGATCCCCCGGCTTGCCCAAGTGCGCGGTAGCACCATTGAGGACGATCTTGCCTGAGCCCGCTTCGCCTGGAATGGCGTAGGTCTCGAACCGCTGGCCATTGGCGAGATTGCTGCACAGGATCTTTTCATAGGGGTAAAGGCCGACCTTGTCCATCAAATCAGCCGCGATGGTCAAGCTGCCTTCATAATCCACGTGCGCGCCGGTGACTTGCGCGCGGTGAATCTTCGACTTCAACAAATGAACCTGCATAGTAACATCTGAAATTGCCAAAAGAGGGACGGTTAGTCCAATATCTATTGTCCGTCGTGAGCGAAAGAACACGAATTTCCGCGTTGGTGCGTCTATATTCATGAGTACACTCCGAATCGCCTTGGTTGGATGCGGTGGAATTACCCTCCAGAACCACCTTCCTGGCTTGGCGCTATGTCCTGATGTCAAGGTGGTTGCACTCTGCGACACGGATCCGGGCTGCTTGTCCAGGGCTCAGAAGCAAACGGGCGTTCCGATCGCTTTGTCAAACTACACAGAAGTGGTGACTCGCGACGACGTGGACGCCGTCATCATCGCCACACCCAATTTCACGCACCGAGCGATCGCACTGGCCGCCATCGGCGCGGGGAAACACGTTCTTTGTGAAAAACCGTTGGCGTTGACCCATACGGACGCCCTGGAAATGGCGGCGGCGGCGGATCGGGCTGGCGTGCGGCACATGACCGCGTTTACGTATCGATTCGTCCCCGCGATGCGATATTTGGCCCATTTAGTCAAGCAGGGCGATCTCGGGCAGCCGTATCACTATCGATCCTGCCGATTGCAAGATTGGGGGACACGCAATCTCGGATGGCGCCAGGTGAAGAAGTTGGCTGGAACAGGCGAACTGGGCGATATGCTCAGCCACCGCATCGATTTTGCCCACCTCCTTGTTGGGCCGATGCGCCGGTTGGTCGCTAACCTGCGCCGGGTTGTGGATTCGCGCCAGGGCCAGCCTAGCGACTTAGACGATTGGGTTGCGATCCTGGCGGACTTTCAGAGCGGTGCGACCGGGGTTTTGGAAAGCAGCAAACTGGCGAGCGGACGGAACGAGAGTTGGCGGAGCCTGGATTATGTCGAGATCAACGGCAGCGAACGTTCTTTTGTGTTTATTACGGGCGAGTGGAACAAACTCCAAGTCGGGCGCACAGGCGGTCCGGGATTGGAAACGATCTCGGTTCCCGAAGAGTTTTGGCGCTGGCCTGGCAGCCCGCGAGATCCTCGCTTGGGAGATCCGCTCGTTACATTTCGGTATGACCAAGCCTGGGAATTTATAAGTGCCATTCGCGAGCAACGGCCTTGCCGGCCGAGTTTTCATGACGGGGCTTTGGCGCAAGGTGTCATGGATGCGGCGGTCCGTTCGGCGGAGACGGGCGCTTGGGTGCCATTGGGCTGATCAACCTCTGACTTGTATGACGCAATGGAACTGTGTGGTCACCGGAGCGGGGAGTGGCGTTGGACGCGCGACGGCCGTCGCTCTATTACAGCGTGGATGGCGGGTCGCGCTGGTGGGTCGACGGGCCGAGGCACTCCAGGAAACAGTCCACCTATCTGGGAAAGAGGCCAAGGCCAGTCTGATTTGCCCATGCGACATTGGTGACTCCAGCGCGGTTGAGCGCATGGGGCAGCGTGTCTTGGCGGAATGGCACCAAGTGCACGTCCTGGTCAATGCGGCGGGAACGAACGCGCCCAAACGCGCGCTTGAAGTCCTGAGCCTGGCGGATTACCACGAGATGCTGAACACCAATCTGAATGGCGCGTACTATTGCGTGCAGGCGTTTCTCCCGTCCATGCGGACCCATCGATCCGGCACCGTCGTGAACATCGTTTCGGATGCGGGCAAGCAAGCGAGCCCCAAAGCCGGACCGGCCTACGTCATGAGCAAGTTCGGGATGAGCGGGCTCACCCAGAGTATTAATGCGGAAGAACGGGGCTCGGGCATCAGAGCTTGCGCGGTGTTTCCTGGAGATATTGATACGCCGTTGCTTGAAAAACGCCCCGCACCTCCAACCTCGGATGCGCGGCTCAAGATGTTACAACCCGAAGACGTCGCCCGGTGCGTCCTTTTGGCGATCGATCTGCCTGATCGCGCCATTCTCGAGGAGATTATTATCCGGCCGCGCTAGGCGCCGATTTGTGATGGGCCATGTCTCGGAGATTCGTTTTTAGAATCTTGCCTGTGGCGTTACGAGGCAGGGCTGGAAGGAAGACGACACGGCGCGGGACTTTGTAATCGGCCAGTTTTTCTTTAATAAAGGTTAGCAAAGCGCGGTCGTCGATCGTGGCGTCGTCTTTTACCGACACAAAAGCGAGGGGCTGCTCGCCCTTGCGAGCGTCGGGAATCCCAATCACAGCGGCCTCTTTCACGCCCGGGTACTGGTAAATGATTTCCTCGATCTCTCTGGGGTAAACGTTGATTCCGTTTACCAGGAGCATGTCCTTCTTGCGATCGGTGATGAAGTAGTATCCGTCGGCATCGCGGTAGCCGACGTCGCCCGTGAGAAGCCAGCCATCTCGAAGGGCTTTGGCGGTTTCCTCAGGTTGGCGCCAGTATCCCTGCATCACATTTCCGCCGCGCACACATATTTCACCGATCTCAAGAGTGTCCAACGCCGCTCCAGCGTCATTTTGGACATTCATCTCCACGTCGGGAATAGGTTTACCGATAGACCCCGGTTTCCATGGTCCCGCGATTGGGTTGATCGAAACGACCGGACTGGCTTCGCTCAGGCCATACCCTTCAAGGAGAGGAATAGGTAAAGCGTGATTGAACTCACGCAGGATCGGGTGCCCAGGCAGTTGGGCATGGGCCAGAGCCCGGAAGAACTGGGGAATGGCAGGTAAAATCGTTGCTTGGCGCGCCATGGCTTCCTGGATGATAGCCTTGGGAGATTGCAGTGACTTAATGATGACAGAGGATCCACCCACGAGTAACGGCAGTAACGTGCCGACCGTCAGCATGAAACTGTGGAACATCGGTAGCAGAACGACAAAGCGGTCAAAGCTCACCGCCTTTAGCACCTGCCGGCAACTTTCGACATTATGCAGGAGATTCCCGTGCGAAAGCATTGCGCCCTTGGGGCGGCCGGTTGTCCCGGAAGTGTAAATGATGACGGCGAGATCCTCTTCCCGTTGCGGCGGGCCTGAGGGCGCGGAGTTGCTGGGGGCGGGCAAGTTGGCAAACTCCTCGACTTGAATGAAACGAAGCCCTGGCCGATGGGCGATGAGTTCGGCAAACCCTTCGCTGAGAGCCAAGTCGCTAATGATCAGGTCGATCCCTGCGTCCTCCAGGATATAAGCCACTTCACGTGGCCGGAGGAAGTTATTGATCGGAACGACCGTTCCTTCCGACAGCCAAACCCCGAACAGGCTGGAGACGAATTCAGGGCAGTTCTTGAGCCAAAGACCGATCCGAGCGCCTGGTTGCACATGAAACTGTGAGATCAGCAAGCGACTCACCCGCAGGGATTGGTCGATCACATGTTCATACCTGAGTTCACTCTCGCCCCAGAAGAGCGCTACATCCGAGCGATACTTCTGGGCGGAGGCTAAAAAAGCTAAGGCAAGGTTCATGAACTTTTGTCCGGGCAACCGGTATAGCGTAGAGATGTGTCGCTGAAATTGCTATAAAATCGTTGCGTGCAGACTGGCGTGGACCACGCGAGGATAGCCTCAAAGCGCCCTGGCTGAGGCGACTGCGCCCCCGGCTGACTTCGGTGTAACCCTATGGGCGGCCGTCCTTTTGGCGATACTCAGCGTGCCTCACGCCGGCGCCCTGTTTGCCAGGGCCGCAGCGCTCTTCCCTGCCCGAGGCAGGATTTCTGGCTACGCTTGTGCCTCCACCCCGGTAGGACATGCCGAGCGCGTCGCCCGCGATCCGGCAATCGTTCCGTGGCTCATAGAGGATTCACACCAAATTCTTGGCCTGCAAACGGTCAAACCACTTTTGTTTTCTTTTGAATCCAGGCAAGTTGGATGAGTGATTGGAACCGCTCAGGAACTGGCAGAGCTGCTGCCCGAACTTAAGTCGCAGACATCGATTGCCATCGATACCGAGGCCGACAGCCTCCACGCTTACCCGGAGAAGCTCTGTTTGCTTCAAATCAGTTTACCCGAACGGGATGTGCTCGTGGATCCTTTAGCCGGTGTCGACATGAACCCTTTGTTGGCGGAGTTGCGGGACAAAGAGCTCATCTTGCACGGGGCCGACTATGATTTGCGCTTGCTGTCTCGAGCCTATCAATTTCTGCCGACGCTCGTCTTTGACACGATGTGGGCGGCTCGTTTGCTAGGCTACCGCGAGTTTGGTCTGCGTTACCTGGTGCAGCAGCATCTCGGTGTCATGTTGGAAAAAGGGCCGCAAAAGATGAACTGGGCCTTACGGCCGCTGTCGCAACGGATGATTACCTACGCGTCGAATGATACGAAATACTTACGGCCGCTGGCCGAGTTGCTCCGAATGGAACTCAAGGACAAGGGACGTCTCGAATGGGCCAAGGAGGTTTTTGCGAAGGTCATTGACGATGCGGCGCGCCACCGACCTCCACCGGTCGAGGACGCTTGGCGAATCAAAGGGAGCGATCGGTTGGACCCGGCGGCGATGGCGGTGCTCCGAGAGCTCTGGCGCTGGCGCGAAGAGGAAGCCATTGCGGCGAATCGACCGCCATACTTCATTCTGAGCCACGAGAAGCTGGTGGCCATTGCTGCCACGGTCGCTCGCGGTCGCTCGGCTCGCCCGATTGTGCCGGACCACTTGGCGCCGAAACGTCGGTCCCGTCTTACAGCCGCCATCGAAACGGGCCTGCAAGCCTCTCCGGAAGACTATCCAAAACCTCGCCGCTCCACTGGCATTCGCCTGACCAAAGAACAACAGCGAAAGTTTGATCAGCTCAAAGCGATTCGAGACCAAAGTGCTGCTCAATTGTTGCTCGACCCCACGGTGGTGGCCAGCAAGTCGGACTTGGTATCGCTGGTGCGAAATGGTAGCTCCGAAGCCAAGGGACTGATGCAATGGCAACGGCAGTTGCTGCAGGTCGATTAACCCCGCGACTCGCCGCTCCTGACAACAGCCGCTTCGGGGAAACCCTGAGGCTTTTCCGAGCGGCCGTCTGACCGCGAAACAAGGGCGCAGCCTGATTGTCGCTGTCCTATCTTCGTTTATAACTTAAGGTCAAGATTTTAGCGTTTTTCGCATTTTTGGAAGCGCAGAAGAAAGTTGCCAGTTCCAAAGAATGTTGCTTCTCTTGCGACCGACGCTGAAGGAAAGGGCGTTGCCGTAGGACTCCCAAACTTATGAAAAAATACCTCGTGCTCGTTTATTGTGCCTTGGTGGCGCACGGGAATGCAGCTACCTGGCGTCCTAGCGACCGGCTTTTGCACGCGGTTCACCGAGTGGAATCCCAACACGGACTCTACACGTGGGGTGACAATGGGCAGTCCTTGGGTGACTACCAACTTTCCGAAGCAGCTTGGTACGACGTGAATGCCTGGCGAAAAGCGCGCGGTCGTCCAACGTACCATTACGACCAACATGTCTGGAACAGAAAGCTGAATCGGACTTACGCGGCCGATTACCTCACTATCTTGCAGCGTGAACTGAAGAAGCGGCTTCGCCGGACCCCATCGGAGGCTGAGATCTACGCCGCTTACAACATGGGGCTAACCTCCTTCGCCCGTTGCCAATATCAACTGGCGAATGTGAATCCCACGACCGCCCGAAAGTGCCAGCAGGTCCGTGAGCTGACCGCGAGTCCTTAGTGGCGCAGCAGCGCGGATCGTCGGTGAGTTCGTGACTCACTACACCGCTCGCGCTGTGAGTCGGGACGCGGCTCCGGTGGGAGTCAATATTGGCATTGGCATCCGGTAGCCCGCGGTCTGAACTCGACGTGAGCCCGTTGTCAGCGTTGCAGTCCAGGCGTGAGCCCTTTCCTCTCCCCGCGGCACGCTCGTTCAAAACATTGGGAGCGGCTTGTTTCCCTTGCTTTTGCGGATGCGGCTGTTAGGAAAAGGGGCGATGAACCGACTGTTTCCTGCAATTCCACGCCGCCCTGGCGCACCGCAGTTGCGGGCCTGGTCGGTCCGTCGAACGACGCTTCTTAGATTTCCGTCGGATGCTTGAAACGGCGTTTGGCCTATTCCCTGTTGATTCAGTAGCGTAATTGCCTTGTTTCCAATGCCGCCTCGCGAATCCCATCCTTCGTCGCCAAAGGCTGGCGCCGTCAGGCCTTTGCCGGAGCGTCACCTTCTCCGCGAACGCGATTTGCGACTGCGCGCGATGAAGAGCTTGATTGGGAATCTTGCGCATTCATTCAACAATTCGCTCGCTCCCCTGACGGGCTACATCAATCTGTTAGGTGAAGAGGTCAAGAAAGGGTCGCCTGGCGAGCATTACGTCGGCAAGTTCGATGGGGCGGTGCGCAAAGCGGAAAATCTGATCGCCGCTCTTGTCTTCGCCACTCACCCAGAACGTCACTTTTTACCGAAACGGACCGATTTGAGTGCGGTGCTTCAACGAACGGTGGAGGCTTGGATGAAGTCGATCCCTGCGGACGCGCAGATTACGGTCGATTTCGATCGAGTCCCATGTGTTCTGACCCTGGATGACGTCTTGTTCGCCAAGGTCATCGGACATTTGCTCGATAATTCGCTAGCGGCACTGCTCGAACCTGGCGCGGTGACCATTCGGCTGCAGCGCCAGGAATTGACTTCAGATGAGGCAGCGGGTCTAGGGATTGTGGATACGTCGGTTTGTTGCCTGACCATTGAAGACTCCGGGTGCGGCATGGACGCCGAGACGTTAGGGCGCGCGTGCGAACCGCTCTTCACGACCCGTCCGGTGGGTCCGGCTTCTGGTTTGGGTCTGACGTTTGTGCATGGAAGCGTCCAGCTTCACGGGGGGCAAATGGATGTGCAGAGCGATATGGACGGTGGGACGTGCGTTCGAATTTGGCTGCCCTGGAATTGATTTCGGGGATTGGCGCGCGGTTCGCGAAGGCCCGTGAGAGCTGGGTGCAAGCCACCTTTTCGTCCATTTGATTTTCCGTGATTTTCACCCGAAACTCTGCTATATCTTAATACTGAGACAGTGGCATAAAGCTAGCTATTGAACCATGCGGTTGATCGGTCAGCGTGTTGTTGGTGGTCCAGTGGGTGAACAGATGCTCGTGGTCGAGCTGCCTATTTTCCTGCAGAAATCGTTGCAGCCCAGAAGGTCTCGGTTTGTCCAAGGATTTACTCTGATCGAGTTGCTGGTCGTCATCGCCGTAATCGCTATTCTCGCCAGTCTGCTTCTTCCCACCTTGCATAAGGCCAAAGCTCAGGCTCAACGCGCCCAATGCATTAACAACGAAAAGCAGCTCGCCATCACTTGGTTTCTCTATGCGAGCGATAACAACGACAACGTTGCCCGCAACGGTTATTTGCCAGACGGAGTTCCGTTAGATGCTCTGCTCAAAGTCACAAAGCTGTGGGTCTTAGGAGCAACCCATTTATCTCCCAGCTACTATACGAACGTCGCTGCGCTCAGCAATCCCGAGGAAGCCTCGTTCGCGTCGTATCTTAAGACGCCTGGGGTCTATAAGTGTCCTGCAGACCGAGACAAAATTCATATCGGCGCAGGCTCTTTCCCGAGAATCCGAAGCTACTCCATGAATTCTTACATAGGCTGGACAGCTCCTGTTTTGCCTGTGGGCGATAATGCGACCGTAGCGCCTTGGAATGATCCGACCTATCTGGCGTTCAATAAAACTTCTGATCTCGCCCTCACCGACCCGGCGTCGACGTTTCTCTTCGCGGATATGAACCCGGGCAGCGTTTGCCACTCCGCATTTGTCGTGTCGCCGCGCTGGTTTTATCACCTCCCGTTTACCGGGCACGGCGGCTCTGGAGTACTGACGTTTTCGGACAGCCACGTCGAAACGCACAAGTGGAAGGATCCTCGCACGATTTACCCGGGATACGACCTGCTCAATCATCTGGAGGGAAACGCTAGAAATGCCGACTTGGAATGGCTTTTGAGCCATTCCTCGGCGCCCAAATAAGCGTCGGTCCCATTCCGTCAAAAGCTCTGCGGCGGGTGCTTCATCCAGAGCCCTGCTCCTTACCTGCGACGACCGCCTGGCCCATTTCCGCCATTGCCACTGGGAGTGGGTTCCTCGTAGCGTCACGGGGTGGTACGCAAAACATTCTTGCAGGTCCCCGTGGCGTTGACTATCGCGGGATCCGACAGCGGAGGCGGGGCTGGGATTCAAGCCGATCTCAAGACGTTCGCCTCGCTTGGGGTCCATGGCACTTGCGCGATTACCTGCCTGACCGCGCAGAATCCGAAGGAAGTCACTTCCATCCAGGCTTGCACCCCGAAGACCTTGGAAGCCCAGATCGACGCGGTGTTTGCGGAGCTCTCCCCCGCCGCAGTCAAGACGGGGATGCTCTACTCGCCCGTTCTGGCGCGAGTCGTCGTGGACTGCCTGAGCCGTCACGCCAGCGTTCCGGTGGTCGTGGATCCGGTAATGATCGCCACGAGCGGGAGTGCCCTCGTGCGCGCGACCGCACCAGCGCGGTTTTGGGATTCCCTCTTGCCGCGAGCGACCTTGGTGACGCCAAATTTGGATGAGGCAGCGGTTCTGCTGGACGGAGCTCGGTTGGGTTCCGTAGAAGCCATGCGCAGTGCCGCCCGCCGGATTCATGCACGGTTTGGCAGTCCGGTGCTCGTTAAGGGCGGGCATTTGCGCGGACTAGCGGAAGCGATCGATGTGTTCTACGACGGGCGGGATGAGCTATTGCTCCAGGCTCCGTATATCAAAGGGCTTTCCACTCATGGCACAGGTTGCACTTATTCGGCCGCGATCACGGCTTTTCTCGCGCGGGGTCATGCCCTGGCTCGCAGTGTCCGTCTCGCGAAGGAATACATCACCCAAGCCTTGGCCCACAGCTATGGGATTCAGCGTCATTCCGCCTTGAATAGCTTCTGGAAACAGGCGTGACATTTTGCTTGAACCGATCGGGCCAACGGCGGATAAGCGGATCATGATTCATACTAAATCCTCTCTTTGGGCCTCCTGCGTTCGAACGTTGGCCGCGGCCACGTTGTTCGTTGGCGCGGCCGCTCTGGCCGCAGACTCGGACAACCCGTTTCTGGGACGTTGGGCGCTAACCATTCCCGGCGGGGGGGCGGGCTGGCTGGGGGTGACAAATGAGAAGGGCTTTCTTGACGCCACCATTTTGTGGGGCGGCGGGAGCGTGGTGCCAGTCTCGAGCGTTTTTCTCAACGATGACGGGGACATGCTTTATGTGACTCGCGTGACCGATGTGAAACGGAAAGATGCCAATGGCAAAGTGATCCGAACTCAGCAGTTCACCGAGGCAATCATCGCTAAACTGTCCGGCGATGACTTGGAACTGGTCCGCATGGTCGGACGCGAAAATGGCAAAGGCATTTTGCGCGAGGAATTCAGCGGGAAACGGATCCCGCCCGTCCCGGCCGCGCCGGACCTGTCCGCCGTCCAGTTTGGGGCACCCGTTCGGCTGTTTAACGGCCAGGATCTGAATGGTTGGAAGCTGACGGATTCTCACGCGGTGAGCGGATGGAGCGTGGAGGACGGGAAGTTGATCAATCGCCCAGTGCAAGAAGAAGGGAAAGCCCACAAGAATTATGGCAATCTTCGAACGGAGCGGGAGTTTGAAGACTTTAATCTGACCCTGGAGGCCAAAGTCGGTAAGGATCAGAACAGTGGCATTTATCTGCGTGGCATTTACGAAGTGCAAGTGGCGGACACGTTCGGACGCAAGTTGGATTCGCACAACATGGGGGGCGTTTACAGCCGCATCACCCCCACCGCGAGCGCTGAAAAGCCGGCGGGCGAATGGCAAAGCTTCGATATCACACTCGTCAATCGCCACGTCACGGTCATCCTGAACGGAACGAAGATCATCGATAATCAGCCGCTCCTTGGATGCACGGGCGGCGCTCTGTGGTCGAACGAATTCCGGGCCGGACCGATCTACCTGCAAGGCGATCACACCGGCGTGGAATATCGGGACATCGTGCTCCGTCCTGTCGTCAAGTAATCCATCCTCGGCGCGGTCCGCGCTCCGGGATCGAGTTCGACGCCCATGCACTTTCCATCGCTACCGCCCAACGCACTGTGCGTGCTTAGGTTCCTCGTGGGAGCGTTCCTAAGCACGTCGTTGTTCCTGCCAACCAAGGTGGCCGCAGAACCAGACCTGATTCTGCACCACGGGAAGATCGTCACGGTCGATGCCTCGTTTGCGATTCGCGAAGCCATCGCGATCGAGGGGCACCGCATCGTGGCGGTGGGCGGCAACAGCGATATCCTATCAAGGAAAGGAGCCAAAACCGAAGTGATCGATCTTGGGGGGCGGACGGTCATTCCCGGGTTGATCGATTCTCATGTCCATCCCGACGATGCGTGCATGACCGAATTCGATCACTCGGTCCCGGAAATGGAAGGCATTCCCGACGTTCTGAACTACGTGCGCGCCCGCGCGGAGGCCCTGGGCCCAGGAAAGTGGGTCGAAGTCAGGCAGGTCTTCATCACTCGACTACGCGAACAACGCTACCCGACCCGCGCTGAATTGGACGCGGCCGCACCCCGAAACCCCGTCCTTTTTGCCACGGGCCCCGACGCTTCGCTTAATACGCTGGCGCTGCAGCGCAGCGGCATCGATCGAAACTTCAAGATCTCGGACGATGGCCCCGGTCGCGTCGAGATTGACCCGGTCACAGGCGAGCCGACCGGAATCCTTCGCAGTTGCACACGCTTTGTGAAGGTGGAATCGTCCGATCGTTCCCCTTCAGACGAAGACCACGAGCAGCGGCTCGTCGCCCTTTTCAAAGACTATAATTCCGTTGGCATCACGAGCATTTGCGACCGGGACGCGAGTGCGGCGACGGTGGACCGTTATCGCAAGCTCCGCGCTCGAAACGCGCTTACCGTGCGGGTCTCGATCTCGCAACACGTCGAAAGCGCCGGCCCTATGGAGGAGATTGAGAAATCGATTCGCGCGATTGCGCGCGACCCGTTGCGGCAGCCGGACGACATGTTGAAGATCATTGGCATCAAGACCTACCTGGACGGCGGCATGCTCACGGGCAGTGCCTATATGCGGGAACCTTGGGGAGTCAGTGAAATCTATGCCATCAAAGACCCCAACTATCGCGGCCTCCGATTCATCCCCAAGGACCGGTTAGTAGCGATGGTGCGAGCGGCCGTGGAAAACGGATTGCAGTTCACCGCTCATTCGGTCGGAGACGGCGCGGTCCATGCCCTGCTCGAGGCCTATGAACTCGTCAACCAGACTCTGCCTATCCGCGCGACGCGCCCGTGCGTTACCCATTCCAATTTCATGAGCCGCGAGGCCGTCGAGGCCTTGGTCCGCTTGGGTGTGCTGGTGGACATTCAACCCATCTGGCTCTATTCAGACGGCCGAACGTTGTTGAGGCAGTTCGGCACGGATCGGCTGCGTTACTTCCAGCCCTTGCGTAGCATCTTCGAGGCTGGGGCGATTGCGGGCGGCGGATCCGATCATATGCAAAAGATTGGATCGCTTCGGGCGATCAATGCTTACCATCCGTTTCTTGGAATGTGGATTGCCATCCACCGGCAGCCGCGTGGGGCGAACGAGTCTCTGCATCCCGAAGAGGCGTTGACCCGCGAGCAAGCGCTGCGCTTTTACACTCTCAACAACGCCCAGTTGCTCTTCCGAGAGAACGAGATCGGGTCACTCGAGCCGGGCAAGCAGGCGGATTTTGTGGTTCTAGACCGTGACCTGCTCCAAGTGCCATTGGATGACCTGCGTCAGACCAAGGTCGTTTGGACATACCTCAATGGGCGGCGGGTGTATGGAGAGTAAGCGAGTGTGAGGCAAAGCCTGCACCGCCGGAGATGGTGGCCTGCGGCCAGAGAATAAGGCAGGCCAGCGCGTGACTTGAGCTGACGACGCCCTACCTAACCCATCGAACCGGTCAAGACTCAAGGAACGCTGCGCCCCAGCGGATCTTCTCGATCGTCAGGGAATGCAATTCGCCGTCATCATCCCGCTGTTATACCCGTTCAAGCGCGCTGCGAGGGCGGCCATATTCCGCCCTACCGCCGTCGAGACGTTCACGCGGTAAGGGAGTTTTCCGGAGAAGCTGGCCAACGCGGCATTCGCTTGGGCTAATTCATTGCAGATCGGGCGCGGATCCGAACCGTTCGCTGTATTCAGAGTGGCTACGATCAACTGACGTGCGAGCACCATGCTAGCGTCGGCTGGCACCGTCGCCCGAAGCAGCGGCAGCAACTGGCTGCGCGTGTAAGCGTAATTGCCCAAGTGGATTGAGTTTACAGGCCAAGCTGCCTGATTCTGGCGCCAGAAACCGTCGTTTTGCGGACAACGATTGAGAAACTGCACGTTGACCTGGAAGGCGCAGACCGACACGTTGCCTGCCGTGTCTGTCGCGGTGCATTCCACCGGCGTCATCCCAATAGCGAAGGCCGTTCCTGGCGGAGGCTCACACACCACCGCGACGTCCGGGCAGTTGTCCGTCGCCTTGGGCGAATAAGTCACCACCGCGGTGCAGCGACCCGGATCGGGAACGGTGGTAATATCTGCGGGACACGCAATCACAGGCTCCTGCGTATCACGCTGAAGCGAGATGCTTAATTCGCAACTTCCCGCCAATGAGCCGTCCTGCGCGGTCACTTTCACCCGATGTTCGCCGGGCGTGAAGTTATAGGAAAACGACAAATCCGCACTTGTGGGCGGGCCGCCCGCGGCCACTTGTTCGGTATAACGATCGCGGCCATCGATGTTCCAGATGACACTCAACGCGTCTCCATCCACATCGTGGACCTGCGCGGTCAGCGTCACGGACATCCCATCCGCGGAGCTGCAGGGAATGCTCGGGGCGCTGCCACACGTCACCACCGGCGCGGTGTTCGATACCACAGCGGCAGCGGTGGCGTTTGTCGCCATGACGTTGGTGACCACCAAAATATTGGTCCGCCTGGGGACAATCCGCGCGTTCGACGTCGGCGCCACTACGGGCTCGGGTGCAGGCGGCGGAGCGACAGGAGGCGCCGGCTTGCCGCACCCTGTCAGCCAGGCTGCGAACAGAGCCAGAAAAGGGAACCGAAGCTGCTGGTTACACCAAGCTCTCATGAGTTGGGCATCGATTGGTCGCTCTTCCTTTCTCTAAGCTCGCAGGAATCAACACTTGCGCAAACAGAAATTTCATCGACTCCCCGCTCCCGCCTGCGCCTGGGCTCCGAGGAGTCGAATCTCAGGCACTTCAATCACACGAATCGAGTCCGGCGGGTTTTCCACGGCGTGCACCAACGTCCCCACCATCTGCGGCAACGTGACGAGCCCCAGACGCCGGGCACCCTTCCTTGTGAACGGGATCAGTTCACACATCCAATACATCGGCAGGAGCAAGCGTGGCCAGTGATGACCTGGTCCTAAGATGTACCATGGCCGCAGCAAAGTCGCACGGAACTGTTGCTGTCGGATCAATCGTTCAATTTCTGACCGCACTTCTTGATACGCTTTCATGACCGGCGCGGGCTGTGCGACGCTGACATAGATAAAGTGTCGCACCTGCGCCGTCAGGGCGGCTGCCACCGACGCTTGTGCCGAGACGAGGTCGATACTGCGGAACAGCGCGGCTTTGGCCGGACTCGGGTGAGGCACCCCGACCAATTGGACGAGCGTGTCTGAAGGGGGGATCTGCCGCGTAAACGAATCCGCTGCCAAAGGATTCCCGAGGATGACTTCACAACCTGTAGGCGCTCGGTGTTTTGATTCCGGACGCACTAACGTCCGCACCCGATGCCCACGTGCCAGCAATGCCGGGACAAGGCTCTGCCCGACGTATCCCGTCGCCCCTGTGATAAAAACATTTTTTGTCTGCATGCCGCTTACGGGTTCGGTCTCACGACAACTGGAGGCAACAGTGATGTAGCAAACTCGGCCGGGTGTGAACAGTCGAATCTCCCGTCGTCCCTGGCACCTTTCCAAGGCACTAGAGCGCAGGGACGGGGCGGCTCCCAGGAGCCGCAAGGTTGTGGTGTGAAGTTGGTGACAATTCGTCACCAGCGGCTTTGGCGTTGGGGCCGGTCCGTTCCCAAACGGCCGCCTGAGCGACCAGCGAAGCTTACGACCTGTTCGTAATGCGAACGGCTGCCCGAACGGCACAATCCATTGACGGCTGCGGTGAGATGGGCTAGCAAATGGAGATAGAGCTCGGCCGCGCGTTTAAATTTCCACGTATTGAATCATGAAAAGCAAACCGGTTCGTTCCCAGCGTCCCCGTCCGCCTCAGTCGAATCCAAACGCGGTCGCATCGGCCCTCGCAGGAGGTGAAAAAGCGGTGCCACCTGCGGCAGGCGGGCCCGCAACGCGCACCGATTCGACTCTGGGGCGATTGCTCGTCGATGTCCTGGCTTATTTTGAAGTGCGACACGTCTCGACCCGTGAAATCGAGCTGATCCGACCGACGCACGACAACGGCTGGCTCCGTCCGCAGATTGAAGCGAAACTCGCGCGATTGCATCCGGAATGCCCGGAGCACCGGGAGTTAGCTCGATTGGTGCGGCTGAGCATGGATCTACTGGTCGCGGTTGACGAAGGCCGGTTCAAACCGGGGGCGAGTTGGTCTGAAATCGAGCCGTGGTTGCTACGAGCGCTGGCGTATTTCATTAGTGAAAAGGACGCCATCCCCGATCACCTTCCCGCCGGTTTTGACGATGATATGCGCGAGTTTCAGACCCTGTCGGAACGAGCTGGGGAATTATTTGGTTTGTTTGAAACTCTGCAAGCGGCGGCCATCGTTGCTCCATCCCAGGCGAGTCGACCGTCGGCGAGCCACTAGTTCGGAGACACCAGACGAGTTTGAGCCACGGGGGAAGGCGACTCGGAGATCAGGAAGTTATCCAGGAAGGCCAGACCCTTGAGGCACGTTCAGGGCATGATTCGTATTTAACAGGGATTAAACACGGATTTAACTCGGATATAACAGGGATAAACTCCGTGTTATCTCCATGTGTGTTCCCTGGCCAAGCCGTGTTAAAAGCGAAATACCTCCGGAGAGCCCGGCTGCAGAGTCGCGACCTCCCAGATCCCGTCGCCTTTCCTCAGTGCGCCATACCCACCGCCGCCCGCTGGTCAGCGAGCTTGTCGCCCCGCCTTTTCTACGTAGCATAGATTCAAGATGGCCGACGGAATCGCCACGCCGCGCACCGACGCGGAATTGGTAAGACTCGCTCAAGGGGGTGAGTTGGCGGCTTTTGAGGCTTTGGTTGGTCGATTCGAGCAAAAAGCGTTTTCCCATGCCTGGCGGATTCTACGTCACCGGGAAGATGCCGAGGATATTACGCAGCAAGCGTTTCTGAGCGCCTTGGAACATCTGGGGGAGTTCCGGGGCGACGCTGCCTTTGGCACTTGGCTCTTGCGGATTGTGACGCATGCGGCGTTGAAAGTCCTGCGGAAGCGAAAGACGGTGCCATTCGTTTCCTTGGAGGCATCGTCCGAGTCGACGGACGACTATGCTTCAGTGCCGCATCCTGCGTTTATCGCGGATTGGCGGGAATCGCCCGAGCAGTTGGTCGTTCGCAAGGAAGTGCAACATCTTCTCGATGAAGCGCTCTCCGAATTAGATGAGAAGTTCAGGTTGGTCTTTTTGCTCCGGGACGTGCAGGGGCTTTCGATCCAGGAGACGGCCGATGCGCTCGGGTTGACCGAGGCCAATGTGAAAGTCCGGCTGCTACGGGCGCGGCTCCAATTGCGGGAGCGACTGACGTTGGTGCTGGGTGACAAAGAGCGCCAACTGCCGCCACATCGGCACGACCCAGGTTGACGTGTAACTTTTGCTCGGCCAGCGGCTCAAAACGAGGGGTGTATAGGCATGAAGTGCGAGGAACTTCTAAAACTCTTAAACGAGTACGTGGACGGCGCGGTTGAGCCGGGCCTCTGTCAAGAATTTGAGCAACACTTGGCGGGCTGCAATCCCTGCCAGGTGGTCGTCGATAACATTCGTCAGACCATCACGTTGTATCGGGAGGGAAAGCCCTACGAGTTGCCGTTGGAATTTCGTGGTCGGCTGCGTGAGACGCTGCGGGCGCGTTGGCGGGAAAAGCACCCTGCTGGATAACAGTCCGCTGAAGAGTGCAACGTCACGTGATCGTAACATGACTGTCATGATTCGGTCACAGGATCGACGCTAATCTCGGTGTCAACGCCTGACACAATGCGAGCTTGTTGGATCACACAACTTATTGCTGTTACGAGTCTTAGCTTCGGCCTGCACGGCCTCCATGCCCAGTCCTCCGACGCTCTGCTACAAAAACTGGTCGAGAAAGGCATTCTGACCACTCAGGAAGCCAAGGACCTCGAGAAAGAAGCGAAATCCGGCGTGAAGAAGGATATCGCCCGGGGCATGGGCATGCCCGATTGGGTAACGAGCATTCGGCTCTCTGGCGATTTTCGGGGCCGATTCGAACAGAACGCCGCGTCTAACGATGCTTACTTCGACCGGAATCGCTATCGCTACCGCGCTCGTCTCGGCCTCACGACCACGTTGCTGGACAACTTCGAATTGGGGCTAAGGCTCGCTTCGGGAAATCCGGTCACCAGCCCCGGTGGCACGCTCGTGGGTGGATCTCCCGTGACCGCGAATCAGGATCTGAACTCGCTGGAATCGCGCAAGTTTATCTGGCTGGACGCTGCCTATGCCAAGTGGACGGCGATTAAGACGGATGATTGGACCCTGTCCGGCACGATCGGCAAGATGGACAATCCGTTTCTGCTGTCCAATATGGTTTTCGACTACGACGTGAATCCGGAAGGGGCTGCCCTTCAACTGGCGCATAAACTGGGGGATAAACACGACTTGAAAGCGAACGCCGGGATCTTTGTTCTGGACGAATTGAACCAGGGAAACCCGAGCGGCAGCACGCTTCCCACAGGGGTGAAAGTTTCCTCCAGTCACGATCCGTTTTTCTATGGCGGACAGACTTTAGTCCAAAGCCGATGGACCCCCGCGTTCGAGACCTCTCTGGGCGTGGCTTTGTTTTCGATTGAAAGCCGGGATTCGCTGAGCGCCAAAGCGCAGCCGTTTTATAATGCCGGGAACTCTCGCGATACGAACGGATTTCTCGCGCACGGGTTTCTGCCAGTGATCGGGATGGCCTCCGCCACTTACAGTCTGGGAAGCTTTGTGTTCTATCCGGGCGCCTTCCCAATCAAGGTGAGCGGTGAGTTCATGCACAATACTCAAGCACCGGATCATAATGAAGGCTGGCGGGTCGGGCTGACCTTGGGCAAGGCAGGAAAACGGCGTGCCTGGGAGCTCGGTTATCGCTATCAACAACTGGAAGCGGACGCATGGTTTGATGCGCTGGTGGACGATGATAACGGCGCCTTTTATGCGGGAGGCAATCCGCAGCTGACCGGGACTGGCCGGGCGAACGGATGGTTTGGTGGCACCAATGTGAAGGGGCACCAAGTGGTGGCGATCTATTCGTTTACGGACTTCTTGAACCTGAGCCTGACGTTCTACAGCAACGACGCGATCGTGGAAGCGCCGGCCGAAACGAGTTCAGCGACGCACTTCATGGCCGACCTTAACTGGCGCTTTTAGCGGCATCGGCATGGATCCGACAGGGGCGAGACGCGACCGCCTCATTTCAGAGATCCAGCGGCCGAGCCGTCTCGGCCCTGGTTCCGCTGTCACGTCGCGTCGCCTGACTCCAGGCGTTAGCCACATTCCATGAAGTCCTGCTTCCTCCCGGACAGCTCTTCGGATAGTCTGTGCATCAAGTCCGGTTACCAGAACCCACGTGGCGTTACGACGAGATTTGTCTCTGACCCAGCTCCGTTGAATCGAGCTGGCAACGGAGATTGACCGTCTTTGGAATGTGAAGAAACTCATCTTTGTCGTGTTGATCGCAGCAGGGGCGGCGCTCGTTTTCAGGCCGAAACTTACGGCTTATTTGGGGCGACCGCCTCAGCCCGAGGGTGTGGCCGCGCGACCGACAAGCGCGGTTGTGGAAAGGCGGAGTATTCAGTTTGCGATCACAGCGGCGGGAGAGATCGGACCTTCCGAGCAAGTCTCGGTGCGGCCGGAGGTCAACGGCAAGATCAAGGATCTTCCCGTGGATTTGGGTGATAAAGTCAAGAAAGGAGACGTCCTCTTCACCCTCGATGACAGTGATCTTCAAATCGAGAAGGAAGGGCGTGAAACGGAGATCCAAGCGGCCCAGTTACAGCTCGAGAAATCCAAACGCAACTGGACCCGCAGCGAGGAATTGTTCGCCGCCAAACTGATCTCTCAAGAACTTTACGAAGATACCAAGACCGACTACGAGCAAGCCAAAAACGCCCTGCTGCGTGCCACGCAAAACTTGAATCTCGTCAAAGAACGCCTCGTGAAAACCAAGATCGCGGCCCCGTTTGACTGCACAGTTCTGACGCGTCCTGTCTCTGTTGGACAAGCTGTTTCAGGCTCGGGAGGCTTCAATAGTGGAACGGAAGTGCTCACCATCGCGGATCTGAGCAAAATGACGATCACCGCGCACGTGAACCAGGCAGACATCACGCGACTCCGGCATGGGTTAGAGGTGGACATTCAGGTCGACTCGGTGCCCGGTCTCACGCTCAAGGGTTTGGTCGAAAGGATCGCTCCTCAGGCGGCCGTCAAGAACAGCGTGAAGGGCTATCCCGTCCGAATTGTCATTACGGAATCCGACGAGCAAGTGCGGCCAGGGATGACGGCGAATCTCTCGGTGCCCATCGCTTCCACGCAAAATGCCGTTGCGGTTCCGCTCGCGGCCGTGTTCACCGAGGCTGGCGAGCGCTTTGCCTATGTCGAAAAGGGCGGGACTTTCGAACGGCGAGTTTTGCGCATCGGGATTTCCGATTACGACTACGCTGAGGTTCTGAGCGGGCTTTATCCGGGCGAAGTCGTGTCGTTGGAAGACAAAAGCCCGAAGGCTCCCGGAGGCAAGGCCGAGGCCGGGCTTGACTCTTCCAAGAAGACTGGCACAGGGACGAATGCTCTCAGGAGCAGCCCGTCGACCAATGCCCCTGGACTTAAGAACACGGGCACCAACGCTCCAGCCCGGCGCTGACCTGGAAAGAGGCCACAGCCCACGCCCGTTATGAACTTCTGGAATGCCGTCGAGATTGGACTGAAAGAGATTTGGGCCCACAAGTTCCGGTCGGCGCTCACGATGCTGGGAATCATTCTGGGAGTGTCCAGCTTGGTGGCGATGTCCGCGCTGGTGAAAGGCATGGAGAACGGGCTCAAGGAAGCCTTGATCGCGATTGGCGGCCTGGAGAAAGTGCGGATTCAACAGCAAGAAGTCCCCGCCGCACAACGGCATCTGGCGGACCAGGCGGTTGGGGCGACCATTCATGATGTCTATGCCCTGCAGCGGAGCGCCCCCTTGATCAAGGTGGTGAATCCGGATATGCGCATTAGTTCCGGGTGGGGCGGCGAGGGCGTGATGATCACCAAAGGGGTCAAGTCGGTGGATGATTGGGCGCAAGTGATTGGGACGTGGCCCAACGCCTTGGAGATGAACCAACACGTCATTGCTCACGGACGCATGTTCAATCAATTTGATGACGATCATGCGCGCAGCGTTTGCGTGATCGGCACCACCATTCGCGACCAACTGTTCGGTTCGCCCGAGGAAGCCAAACGCGAAATCATTCCGATCGGTGAAAGCATCAACATTAACGACCAGCCCTTCCGGATTATTGGTATGTTCCAGCACTACGAGAGCGAGCAGGATCGGAAGTTGCGGGAACTGGAAAAGAACCAGCCGAAGGTCCAGGCGAGCGGGCCGCAGCGGCGTCGAGGGTGGGGGAGTCGGCGGGGCGGGATGAACAGTTGGGTGTTCAACATGAAGAACAGCACCATTTACATACCGCTTAACACCCTTTGGATTAAGTTCCGTTCCGGTGGCATCGGGACGAATACGATGCCTGACCCGCATTTAAATAACTTGTGGGTGAAGATCGCGGACATTGAGTTATTGGAACCCGCACTGCAACAAGCCCGCAACGTCCTGATGCACACGCACCGAGGCATTGAAGATTTCACCTTTCAGACGCAAGAGAACTGGTCGGAGAGCATCACGACAGCGATTCGGAACCAGCGCTTGAGCGGCGGTTTTATTTCGGCAATTGGCTTGCTCGTCGGTGGCTTGGGCATCATGAATATTATGATGGCGAGCATCACGGAACGCATTCGCGAGATAGGAATCCGAAAGTCCGTCGGAGCTACCCATCTGGATATTTTCATCCAAATCCTCCTGGAAAGCCTGGTCATTTCCCTGCTGGGCGGGTTAGCGGGCCTGGCAGCCTCCTACGGCGCCGTGCAAATTCTTTCCGTCATAACGCCGACGGAGAATACCCCCGTGATGACGGCCCACGCGATGTTGTTAGCCTTTGGGCTCAGTGCCGCCGTGGGGGTGGGCGCGGGCATTCTCCCGGCAGTGAAAGCCGCGAAGCTGGACCCGATTCAAGCCTTACGTTATGAGTGAGAGCACGGTCCGTGCTTCTGGTGACAATTGTCACCAGAAGCTAAGTATCTTTTTGCAAACGGCTTGTGTCTCCAGGAAGTGGGCTTTGAACGGTGCGTCTGCCCCTCAAACGGGTTTGTGGCAGTTCACGGCGTTTCGTGTTCGCTACTGACCACGCACCCGCGTTCATCAAATAAATTGACGTAATACACCCGCGCCCCGTCCGGCAGCGTCCCCGAAACACGGCCAGACCCTAATTCCATCGGAAGCGCTTCCCATTTCCGATCCTGCCAACGGCCCTCGTCTTTCGTGAAGTTCAACTCCGCTTTGGTCATAGTCCCGTTTCCTGCGTAGGTGGCCGAGACAGTGGTGCCTTCACGGTGCGTGCCGGTGATCTTCATCAGTCCGCCTTTGCCTTTGAGAACCGAGTCGGCAAAGACCCGGATTTCCTCAGGGTTCTCACCGGCGCCCCCATGCCCGTGAGGCATGCGCAAGCGAATGCAGAGCGTCCGCGGCCCTTTCGGCAACCGATAAGAATGCTGCAGCGCCGGGAGCGTGTAAGCGAAATCGTTACTTCCGGTCACCCATAAGATCGGCATTTCCGCATTGGGGAGGTAAACCGACGGATCCCACCAACTCATCCATAAATCGGCTTGTGCGGGAATGAGTTTCTTCAATTCGCTGTCGAAAATTGTCTCGCGGTAAAAGCCGCACCCGTAGACTGGCACGGCCAGCTTAAACCGCGCGTCCACTCCCGCGACAATGCAAGTCAGGTATCCTCCCCAGGAGATCCCCGTCACACCGGTCCGGTCCGCGTCCACCTCGGGCAACGCGCGAATTAGTGAATGGGCCAGAATGGCGTCGGCAACGGCGTGGTAGGTCCATTGATCCTCACGGGGGCGTTCGATCTGGTCCAGGCCGCCCCAACCAGGAGGACCGCCCTGGTCATTGCGAAACCAATGGCCGTAATTGCCGACGGGAATTTGCCCGCAAGTGTCCATGGCAATGGCCGCATAGCCCCGGTCCACCCAAAGCTTGACCCATTCGTCAAACGCCGTGCCTCCGCCGCCATGAATCAAGACCATCGCTGGCACCTTTTCTCCGGCTGCGACCTTGGGAATCCCAAGCCAAGCGAACACCCGGGTGGGTTTGCCTTGCCAGGAAGGTCCGGCAAACGTGATCGCTCGAACATTGCCCTCGGCCTTGGGCCGTTGAAGCGGCGCCCAATCCGGGGCTTTTGAAAGCGTCTCGAGATCCCAAGGGGTGCGAGAGACGGGAGTTGCCGATTCGGCTCCGGCGGAGAGGCGTGCCGCGATAGCTCGCTGTCTTTCGGTGATCGGCGTCATCGGATCGGACGGGACCTTGGACAAGTCCACGTATCGCGCCAGGTCACGCATTGCCATGACCTGGTAACGTTGGCTCTTAAGATAAGCCAGATACTCGCGGAACCGCTCCGGAGGCGTGTGAACCCACGGGTGCTGACGATCGGGCACTCCGTGAAACTGAAAGACCGCCACGGTTCCAGGTGTGGCGCGTTCGAGCGCATTCGTGAAATCTCGCAACGTCCAGGTCGGCCGAGCGTCGCCTGCGGTAGGGATTAGCAGAGGGTGATCCCGTCCGGGTTCGTAAGCGACACCCTTTCCCTGCTCGTAAGTGTATTCAGGCGACCCTCCCCGCCGCGCGAACTTAAACCCAGCTTCCTGCAGAATGGGCAGCGCGTTGGGATCGATGCTGTTGCCCGGATACGCAAAGCTAACAGGGCGAGGTATCCCGTGTCGTTCGCACTCGGCAGTGATTCCCGTCAACTCCGCGGGCAGTCGGGCCAACGTTGCTGCGCTGACGCCCATATGCGAGACGGTGTGGTTCCCGATTTCAAACCCGGCGTCGTGCAGTTGCCGAATCTCGTCCCAGGTCATGTAATCGGATTTGTTGGTCGTGAAATCGAAGCCCTCCGTGATGAAGAAGGTGGCTGAAAATCCAAATTCCTTGAGCAAGGGCGCGACCACGGTGGCGTGGGATTTGACCGAGTCATCGAAGGTCAACACGACGGCCTTGTTGGGCAGCGGTTCGAGATTGGGTGCTGCTGCAACCGCGCGGCTTGCCATCCAGATAACCATGAGAAGGAAGGAAAGGCGAAAACTGCCAGCGCTGGTGGAGCGGAATTTAGGCATAACGGAATGGTGTCGCGCTGAGCCAGCGCGTTCAAGCGCAATGCCAGAGGCGGGTCGCAGCTGGAGAATCGAAAGCTAGCGAGGCGGGCTAGGACACATAGCGGCATCCTGGCTAACCATGGGGCGCGAATAGGGCGAATCCGACGATCCCGATCGGCAGCAGCCATGCGCAGAAGGTGGCTGCTCGCATTATTTTCAATCGTTGCGTCGCGCGTGTCGGAACTGCGGCTGGTGCTACCCGCACAGCCGCAGTCCGTAATTCCTCTGCGTCAATTGGCGCCGAAGGGGAGCTTTGGTTACCGCAACAATCCGCCACCCGCCTGCGCCTTTCGCAGTCGGTAGAATGCGGTCCCACTCGACGCGTCAATGGTGGTCGAGTTTTGATCGCCGATCACGACAGGCGCTGGCGCCACGGCTGTCCAGGTGGGGCTGGTCAGTGTTGCGGCTGACTCCAAAACGAAGCCCGTCGCAGCCACAGGCCACGACAGCACAATATTCTTCCCAGTTCTGCTGACGCTGAGGTTCTGGCCGGAAGGTTGAGCCGTTCCGAGCAACAGTTGATCGAGCTCGTCCTGGGAATAGGTGTTCAGCAGGTCCGGATGGGTGCTGAACAGGAACAGGTCGATGGCGGTGCCCGTCTCGCGGTTGGAGATCGTCCAGGTCAAAGGCTTGCCAACCTGATTGGTCGTGACTTCGTATTTGAATCGCACGCGCCCTTCCCCTTGAGTTTCCGGATTCAAGAACTGGCTGGAGAGCAGATCGTTCCAATGGAACTGGCCTTCCCAATAGTTGGTCTCGCCCGAGTGGTTGAGGCGCACCCCTTCACCGCCTTTTTCTGGGATAAACAAATACCCGGCGCCGTCGCAGCAGCCTTCCACATAACCGCCGTTCTGCCCGCCCGCATCCATGAGCGGCCAATCGTTTTGCGGATCTTTGCCAAAGTCCGGCGGCACAAAGAAGGAGTCCTCATTGAGGTAGCTGGTTTCACCAGTGCCCGTCTCGAACATGGAGAAGCGCATGTAAAGGTAATACGTTCCCGGAGTGGCGAATTGGACTTGGTAAGTAGCTTTGTCGCCATGCTTGGCGGCCGGTTGGATGTAGAGCGCTCCCTTTTTAGAAGCGGTCGTGTCAGCGCCCAGGATGGGATTGCCGAAGAAGTTGGTCAGAGCGCCATTGCTCGAGACCCGGGTGAATCCGACTCCTTCACTCTCGTCGAGTTCGCTGGCGTAATCTTCACCTTCGACTTTCAAATAAGACCAGGCGTTCGTGCCTGTCCCGATAATATCGCTGGCAGTCTGGACGGTAACTTTGCCCGCGGCGGGGGCGAGTAACAGTTGATCGAGCTCGTCCTGGGAATAGGTGTTCAGCAGGTCCGGATGGGTGCTGAACAGGAACAGGTCGATGGCGGTGCCTGTTTCGCGGTTGGAGATGGTCCAGGTCAAAGGCTTGCCAACTTGATTGGTCGTGACTTCGTATTTGAAGCGCACGCGCCCTTCCCCTTGAGTTTCCGGATTCAAGAACTGGCTGGAGAGCAGATCGTTCCAATGGAACTGGCCTTCCCAATAGTTGGTCTCGCCCGAGTGGTTGAGGCGCACCCCTTCTCCGCCTTTTTCTGGGATAAACAAATACCCAGCGCCGTCGCAACAGCCCTCCACGTAACCGCCGTTCTGCCCGCCTGCATCCATGAGCGGCCAATCGTTTTGCGGATCTTTGCCAAAGTCCGGCGGCACAAAGAAGGAATCCTCGTTCAGATAACTGGTTTCACCAGTGCCTGTCTCAAACATGGAGAAGCGCATGTAAAGGTAATACGT
>JBGAIN010000121.1:0-25752 GCA_044225505.1 Limisphaerales bacterium | reverse complement strand
CTAAACGCGGTCCGAACCCGGAAAGCTGACAGCCTTCATGCCAACGGCACTCAAGGACACCATTCGGCCAGTTGCTGTCATATGGCGAACATTTCTCACCGACTTGGCGCGCAGAGCAGCCCCGAGGCGATTCTTGAATCGATCCGAGCGCGCGCCGAATGGGTCGAGGCCTATGAGCGGTGTCGCGAACACCTTCGAGCAAACGGAGTCGAGCTAAGTCAAACTCCGGCGGTGCTTGGCCCGTGGGTGCAGTACGACTCGAATTCCGACCGATTCGTCGGGGAGACTGGCGGGACGGCCAATGCCTACCTCCAGCGGGAATATCGCGCTCCGTTTGTCGTGCCGAACCAAGTCTAGCCGCGTCACAGGCGCAACGGGGGCGCTTTCTGCCAAACAAAGTTACGCAACGCGAACAATTCCCATGCAAACGGCAGATAGCCAAGATACCCCAAAAGTGGCATCTCAAAGATGTGCCAAAATTCAGCGCCCGGCGTGTGGTAGACCCATTTAGGGAACGAATAATAGTTCCACATCTCCCAGAAAAATCCGCATAACAAAGCTCCCAAAGAAAGAGCGACGACCGGTCTCCAATCGCCTTTCTGCAACCATCCAAAAAACGTTTCCCGCTGCAAAGCGACGTTGAGCGGTTCAAGTATGAGAAATACTGCACCCCAGACGAACGGGTAGAAATATCGTGGCCAGAGCAATGTGAGAGCCAGCATGATGCACCCCGCGACGAGCAATCCCAGGGACATGGGTAACGACGGGTGGAGTCTAGGCCCGCTTGCGAACCGGTTGATCCAGCGGAAAGTGCGCACCAGCTCCGCAGATTCAAATACGGCTGGCATCACCGTCGAGAACGAGATTGAACTCAGAATGGCGTACTGCAGCCCAGAAAACGCCTGGCCACCAATGTATTCCCAATTCTTGGTCCGGGAGTTGATGGCTTCAAAGAGCCACCAGGCCGGCGCTGAGGCAACGAACAGCCAGAGAAACTGACCGCGCAGGCGATTTAGCATCGAACTCCCCGTCCGAACCGCTACTAACCCGTCGACGGCCAGAATGTATCCAAGCCAGAGCGGAAAGAAGAGATAGGCCGTCCGGAAGGTTGATTCTGCGAGCAGCCAATTCAATGGCCAGAACAGGCCAATGAGGCCTAAACCAATCCAGCCTTGCCGGACTAAGACCTTTTCCTTCGGCGACATGGCAACAACCACACCGTTACCTAGCACAAGTTATCGATCTTGAGCAACTTCCGGGTTTGGTCCGACTGTGCCGACCGAGTTTCGGCCGGACTGAGAAGACTGGGAACATCTGGACAAACGGGGATCAGGTCGGTTAGATGCCTACGTTCATCATTACTCTAACCGCTGCAAGTGTGAGCCAATCCACTACTTACCTCCAGTCTTTGCCATCTGGCCAGTCACTCGAGACTGCGACGCTGGTGAACCATTTGATCCAGGATGCCGTCGCGGCCGGAGCGAGTGACATTCATATCGAACCTTGGGAAAGCTCAATCGTGGTGCGTATTCGATTACTGGGAGTGCTAACGGAGCTCGTGCACCTGCCGCTGGATTTGATGGACAAGTTATCAGGCCGCATCAAGGTCATGGCGAATCTCATCAGCTATCAGAATGATCTGCCACAGGAGGGGCATGCTCCGGCCAGTCCGGACTTTGGGAGCGTCGAATTGCGCATTTCTGTTTTCCCGACCGTCCGAGGGGAGAAGATTGTCATCCGTATTTTTGACCCGCGAAACCGCACCTTTGATCTTACCCGACTCGGGCTGGAGGAGGCGAATCTCCGGGACCTCACGAAGTTGCTTTCGCGTCCAGGCGGTTTGCTGCTTTTCACGGGGCCGACCGGCTCTGGCAAGACCACGGCGATCTACGCGGCCCTCCAATACATCGTTGAACATTCAGGTCCGACCATCAGTGTGAGCACGGTGGAGGATCCTGTGGAGTTCAACCTTCCCATGATCAGCCAGGCTCAGATCAACCCGGCCAAGGAATTCACTTATCCTCGCGCGCTTCGTTCTCTCATGCGTCAAGATCCGCAAGTCATTATGATCGGCGAAATCCGGGATGCCGAAACCGCCGCAATTGCCGTCCAAGCAGGTCTGACAGGGCACCTTGTGATTAGTACTATCCATACCGGGACGACCGCTGGAGTCTTTGCTCGCTTGGTCAATATGGAGCTTGAACCGTTTCTCCTTGCCTCCAGCGTCATTGGAATTATGGGGCTTCGATTGATTCGCAAGAATTGCCCCTACTGCTGCGAGCCGTATGCTCCAGAGCCGAGCTTAGTAAGGTTGCTCCCCGCGGACCTTGCAGAGCAGGCTACCTTCCGTCGCGGGGCAGGCTGCAAAGAGTGCTTAAACACCGGTTTTGCGGGTCGCACCGCGCTGTGCGAACTGCTGGTGGTTGACGAGACGTTTCGGGAGGCCGTCCTTCAGAAACTCCCGACGCGCGCGCTTCAAGATGTGGCTGTGCAACAAGGCATGCAGACCCTGTGGCACAACGGGATGCGTCGAGTTGCAGAAGGTCAAACACCGTTGGAGGAGATTGTTCGCGTCGTTGCGGTCGATCAGTTTTAGGGCAGCGAGCGTCATTTTCTCATGATCCATTTGGTCATGATTGACGCGGCGGTTGCAGACATTCTGGGAACGATCTTTACGCTCGTCGATCAAACAGCGCCCGTTAACAAGGTTGGGCTCTCCTGCGAAGTCACAGACGTGTAACTCTTTCGCGATTGCGTTGTTTCTAGAAAACGACAATAATAAAAGTGCTGGTGCGTTGATTTGTATTACTTATGCGTTGCCATTCAAGTTCTTTGCCTCGTGTCGAACGGCGGCCGTTTGGGTTTACTCTTATCGAACTCCTGGTCGTCATCGCGATCATTGCGATCTTGGCCGGAATGCTCTTGCCGGCGCTGAGTAAGTCGAAGACGAAAGCGCAAGGCATCATGTGCATGAACAATAACCGGCAGATGATGTTGGCTTGGCGGCTTTACCTCGACGATAGCCAGGAAAACCTGCCTTATTCGTACAACCCTGGGGATGCGGCCGAATGGGTGCACGGTTCGCTGGATTTCAGTGGTGGCAACGCGAGCAACTGGGATATCAACAAAGACATTGTCAAGAGCGTCCTCTGGCCCTATGGCGCTAACAATCCGTCGATGTGGCGATGTCCAGCCGATCGCAGCACCGTAAAGAAAGGCAGCCAAACCTTGAACCGGGTAAGAAGTATGTCGATGAACGCCTGGTTAAATTCGACCGATGTCGCGAACTTTGGATCGGGCTACCGCGTTTACAAAAAGGCCACCGAGTTCAACGACCCTGGTCCGTCTATGACCTGGGTGCTGATGGACGAACGCGAAGACGGAATCAACGACGCGGAACTTGTCGTCGGAATGACTGGGTATCCCGATGCGCCAAACTCATGGACGATTGTTGATTATCCTGCAAGTTACCACAACGGTGCCGCCGGTCTATCGTTTGCGGATGGACATGCTGAAGTGCATAAGTGGAAAGACCCACGCACGATGCCCGTCCTGAAGAAAGGGGCTCTCTTGCCGCTAAACCAACCTTCGAAGAACAACCAGGATGCGCTCTGGTTAATGGAACGTTCGACCCGGAAAAAATAACTCCTCGCCAATTCGCGATCTGCCTCTCTGAAACCGTTGCGGCATTTCGGCTGATGTAAGCCGGAAAAAGGTTCGCCTGCGCCGCTCGGCGGATGAATCTATGGGCCTGTTCCGATACTGCTCGGCCAAAGCAAGCATTTGTTTCCTCGCGCTGGTTGTATTCTCGGTCCAAATCCGGGCCGTCACGCCGACACTGGACACGTCTGGACTTCTCCCCCATCAGTTTGACTCCGTTACCGTTGATCCTGTTCAGGGAGTCGTCCTCTCGTTGTCGGGCGGCGTGTCCAAGGACTTCAAGCCTTTATCTAGATCTTTATCCCATCGAGATCTCAACCAACCTTCATGACTGGCGCCTGCTAACCACGCTTGTTCAGACCAACGCGGATACCAATCGAGTGGTATATGCGGATCGTGGCGCTGCGCCCGGCCGATTCTATCGGACACCAGCGACAAACCTCTTTGCGATCTCTCCTCCGCCCACAGGCCCGTACGCGGTTGGAACATTCGACCGGGTTTTCACAGACGCTTCGCTCTCAAACCGATATGGCATTGAGACGAACAATTCGTTCGTCGTTACGTTTTGGTATCCTGGAACGCGTGAACCCGGACGATTGCCAGAGCGGATACTCGATTCGGAATTGTCATCGCGGTTTGGTGCCTATGCGGCGCTGATTCACAACGACGTCTTTAAAGATCTTTCCCTCGCAGCGGACCGTATGGCCTACCCGGTGGTGATCTATTCTTGCGGCGGTGGCGGGTTTCGGCGTGACAACTCGATCCTCGCCGCCGAACTGGCGAGCTACGGCTTCATTGTCTTGAGTGCCGATCACGAAGACTGTCCCTACACCCAACTGCCGGACGGCAGCCCTGCCCAAGGGACGCTGGCAATGGATTCTCCGCTTACTTATGAATTCCGATACCGCGATACGAGATTGATATTAGACCACCTAGCAGCGCTTAATGAGACCGACGATATGCTGCGCGGTCGAATTGACCTGAATCGCATTGGCATGTGCGGTTGGTCGATTGGCGGTGTGTGTGCCGCGCAGGCATGTCTGGAGGACAGTCGCGTTAAAGCTGGGGTTCTGCTGGATCCAGGTCTGATTTCGATGGTGGAAGATCTCCTCGGGGTCGGGATTGCCAAACCGCTCTTGGTAATCACCGGTGAATTCGTTGATGGATTTGAGCTGTTCAATCTCGCGACAGGTCCAGCGTATTGGTTGCATATCGAAGGCTCGGTCCATCGCAACATGAGTGTCATGCCTCTTTTTGATGGTGGCAATTCTGCCCGCCGCCTTTCCCAGGTTCTGTTGGCCTACGCGATCTCTACCTTCAACAAGTTCCTTCAAGGCGAGAACGATTTACTTCTGGAAGGCCCGTCGCCGTTTTATCCGGAAGTGACGGAAATCCTGAGCCGGTAGGCCCCTTACGATCGGATCTCCGACGCGAAGGCAAAAATTGTCCCTCGTTAAGACGCTCTTAGCCATCTCATTTTATCCAAACTGGGTTCAAAAACTTGGGTAGAATCGAACGATCGCACGGGCATGAGACCCCATCCCAGGCCGATGGTGACGAAAAGTCACCTGGCCCAGGAATGGGCCGGTTTCGTCGATCAGAACGGGTCGGGTCCGCGCTTTATCCGGTCTAAACAGTGCTCAAACAGATTCAGCGCGGTATAAGCACTTTTTTGGGATGCGGTTCCGATTGGATTCCTGCCCTTCTGGGAGCGTTTAGGAACGAGAATCAACCGACATCCCCCTGCTACGAAAGTTTGAACTGCGGAGTCATTTGAACGTTCGCGCCGACACACGGTTAAACACGCTGGGTGAAAGCCACCAATCCAAGAGCAATTTGCTCTCGTCGAGGCGGTCGGAGGTCTTCAAAACGTTGTCGAATAGGCGCTTAGGCTAAATGCCCACGAATTGTGGACAGAACGTTCCCGGAATTGCTAGGAACCGAACCGCTGAGAAGCCGCTTCGATTTTCTTCCTCGGGCCAGCTCAGCAAAGGGAGAGAAACCAGTTAGTCTTCTTTTGCGCTGACGTAGCGGATCCGCTTGTTGACGTCGGTATTGATCGAGTGATACGGCTGTTTCAAATTCCCTGAAGAAAACAGAGTTTGGCGCATATGTTCCATGTCGTCCTCGCCAATGGCGTCCGTAAAGATTGGCGTTAAGTAGTCGATTCCTAAGCGAGATGGTTTCATTAACTTGGGATCGTAGAGATCCGGATGCATGGAGCGCGCATGGATCAGGCCCCACCGATCTCTGAACCGGTTGGCATCATAACCCTGGACGTGAAATCCCTTCGTTAGATTGTATTGCAGAATCGAGACGGCATTGTTGCGTCCTTCCAAGAGTAATTCCACCGCCTCGGCGCCGAGGAGTGCTGCATAAAATCGATCGAATAAAATGGGGCGCCCTCCTCTCTGTGTGTGTCCGACTTTGCGCGTGAAAATGGCCTCGCGTGCGGATTCACCGCGGCGATACAGCTGGAAGTATTTATCGCCGATCATCTGAATGAGCTTCGAACGGAGCGCCTCGGCTGCGCCGGTAAGCTGGATATTGCCTGCGGGATCCGTTGTCTTGCTTTCGGCCCCTAATTCGTGGCCTTGGTCGTCAACGATACCCTCTCCGCAAACGATGACCACGTTCTTCTGCAGGTCGTAGATGTGTTTTACACGCTGAACCAATCGCTCCAAATCCAGGGGGTGTTCTGGAACAAGAATGATATCCGGTCGCCCGTAAGCGGTGCCCAAGGCGATGTATCCCGAGTGGCGGCCCATGACTTCGATAATCGCGATGCGACGGTGGCTCTCAGCCGTGGTGCGAATCCTTTCCACGCCTTGCGCCGAGACAAACACCGCGGTGGCGTAGCCCGGGGTCACATAGTTGATAATGTGCTCGAGATCAAAGACGGCGCGGGACTCCATCCTTTTGTAACGGTAACCTGGCTTGGCGCTAGCATCGTTCGCCCTGACAAATTCGTCCGGTTCGCTGGCATAATTGAGGCCCAAATCATTATCGATCGTTTTTGGCGACAGCACCGTTGGGAGCCGTTCGGCCAAGGGCTGCAGCCCATTTAGAGTTCCATCTCCGCCCACGCAGATTAGTCCCTCAACTCCCAACCGTTTGAGGCGATCGACGATTTCGTCGAGTCGAGCATGGTCACTCGGGTCGACGAAATCGCGGGAAGAGCCGATCAAGGTTCCGCCTTTGGTGGGATCGAGCTCCGGGATCTCTTGGAACAACGGGTTGAGGTGAACGTGGGGCGTGCGAGGGTTAAACAGACTGTTGAACCCTTTGATCAGGCCGATCACTTCGACGCGCAGTTGGCAAGCGCGGACGACCGCCCCATGAATCGTTGCGTTCAGCGCTGGTGTGTCGCCGCCCGCGGTCAGAATAGCGATGCGCTTCATGACGCGAGCGGCTGGGAGCAGCTGTCTTGCCAGATCCAAAACAGGCGAGGTTGGAATCCGTTTGCCCTCGACACAGCGCCAATCGAAGCTGTCCTGCCCTCGAAACTGCTCACCCTGCACAAAAAGCCGCAACTCCGGCCGTTCTTACGACGCAGTCTAGTCCTGGGACTGGAATACGACCGCTGCTATCGCCGGCGGCGTTTGACGAATGCGAATCCTCGACATCCCGCCGCGATGCAGCGTTCCTGAAGCTATATGTTACGGTTTAAGCACGATTTTGATACATTCGTCGTGCTTCCCGCAGAACATGTCATATCCCTGCGGCGCATCCTCTAAACGCATGCGATGAGTCACGACAAAACTAGGATCGATCTCGCCTTTTTTCACCCGTTCCAACAATGGCTTGAGATAGCGATGCACGTGAGTTTGACCCGTTTTAATGGTGAGTGACCGGTTCATGACGGACCCGAACGGGACTTTGTCGATCAAACCTCCGTAGACGCCAGGTACAGAAATCGTTCCACCGTTCCGACAAGCCATAATCGCCTCGCGAAGCGCAATTGGGCGGTCCGATTCTAACATCATCGCTTGCTTGGCGCGATCGTAGGCATACTCGATTCCGAACCCATGCGATTCCAGTCCGACTGCGTCAATGCACGCGTCCGGACCGCGCCCGCCTGTCTTGTCCATCAGGCTTTCATAAACGTCGCATTCCTGGTAATTGATGGTCTCCGCTTGACCTTCTTCCCGGGCCATCCGCAGTCGCTCAGGAACTCGATCAATGGCGATTACGCGTTCCGCACCCAAGAGGAACGCGCTTTTGATCGCAAACAGGCCGACCGGTCCGCAGCCCCAAACCGCGATCGTGTCCCCAGGTTGAATATCGCAGGCTTCGGCTGCCATGTAACCGGTCGGAAAAATGTCCGAGAGAAAAAGCACTTGTTCATCGGTAAAGCCGTTCTCGATCTTGATGGGGCCCACATCCGCGAACGGGACTCGCGCATATTCCGCCTGGCCGCCCGCGTACCCACCCAGCAAATGAGAATACCCGAATAACCCGGCCGGGGAATGTCCCCACATCTTTTCGGCCAACGGCGCGTTGGGATTTGAATTCTCGCAGCATGAGGTCAACCCTTTCTGGCAAAAGAAGCAGTTTCCGCACGCGATGGGGAAAGGCACGACCACGCGATCGCCCGCTTTTAAGTTCTTCACGGCGTTCCCGACTTCCACAATTTCACCCATAAACTCATGGCCGAGGATGTCCCCTTTTTCCATGGTCGGGACGAAACCATTGTAAAGATGCAAGTCTGACCCACAAATCGCCGTTGAGCTGATCTTCACGATCGCATCCCGTGGATTCAGAATCTTCGGATCCGGGACTTCCTCCACGCGAATCTCAGTTTTCCCGTGCCAGCATATAGCTTTCATCGATTTCTCTTTCGTTGAGTGGTCCTCCGATTTAGTGGCGCAGGAGGTCGTCGTATTTTCTGGAGGTGCTACTTGGTCGTCCGGCCGATTGGCCTTCTGTTTTCGCCACTTCCCCTGTTTCGACGACCTGTTTAAAACGAAGCAAGTCGACTTTGATTTGTTTTTCCGGCGCCTGCCCGAGCACTTTGGCAAACATGGCTCCCACGGTGCCCGCCATCGTGCGATATTGCATGTTCACGCGCACCACAGTCCCCCGCCCTCCCGTCGCGCGTTCAAAACGAACGGATCCGGCATTGTCGACGTCAGCTCCTTCCAGAGACTTCCATGCGATCACCTGACCAGGCATGTCCGAAATGATCTCCGCATCCCACTCTATCTGGGTGCCTGCAGGTCCCTTGGCGACCCAGTGCGAATGGGTGGGATCTGTGACCTGGACAGCGATTAAGTGGGACATGAACTTTGGCAAATTCTCGAAGTTCCGCCAATACGCATAGAGCTCGTCCACGCTTCGATTGATCGTGATGCTCGTTTCGTAATGGACTGCTCCACTTCCGCCCGCTTTGGGGGCACGGCTGAGTTCCTGGCCGCAGAGGAGATCCACTGCCGTCACGCCCGCAACGGCGGCCGTCGTAACGGCTAAGCGGCCCATGGGAGGTGAGCTAGCGGACATCGAGGCGCCGAGCAGCGCCAAATCCATGGCATCTCCTCCAACCCGAGACCAAACCCAGCCAGCAGGCCGGCGTTGGGTTAGAAGTCCGATCCCACTTGTGATTTCGCGCAGTCCTAAAACGCGCATTAAGAATCGGTGCTCCTTGCGGATTCCGATCAATCGCCCTAACTGTCGAGGCGCTATAACCTCTGCCAGCCCCAACCCGATACTGAACCAGCCCAACCCTCTGGCTAACCGGTTTGGACTCCACTTACCAACTGTGCCGTGGTTTGACATACGATTTACTACCTCCTTATCTCTGATTCCCTGATGCTAAAAAGTGAGGCCCGGTTGGCTTCCCAGAGCACCAGCGGCCACGGTCAAGCGTGGCGCTAGGATGAAAAGGCGAGACCTCCCAGGTCTATCGATCAGACCATACTGTCAACACCCGAGAGCAGCAAGCGAGCGTAGCGGGCGACCCTACAACACCGGTGACGCGAATCTGGCTGGTGACAGGCCACGGTGCGTGAGGCCGACAGGCAGATCTTTCCATGGATCACCCCAAACCTCGCGCTAGGATCGGCTTCACGGCTGACGGTTAGATGCGGTGAGCCGTGCTGCCATCATTTCCCATCGAATCTGTCAACCGTCCCGTTGACAGATTCATAACGTGGATCGCTAAGCGGACGCAGAAATCGTTTTCAAATCGGCGCGCACGGACTCATAGGTGGTCGCGTAGGACTCGACCGTCGGATCCGGTGGCACGCCCCATACGACGCAGGCTTCTCGATACACTTCTGGCCACCAATTCCGATGCTCCGTTAAGCCGTCCTCTTTCCACTTGTTCCAATTCATCAGGACCTTGGACCAACACTGGTCGCCGTATTCGACGGCTGCTCGCGGGTCGTTGAACTCCTTCAGGTACCAATCCCGGCCAATCCGGGCATGCAGCACTTCGTCCGCCCAATCATAATCCTGAAAGAGGGCGGCCAAAGGATTGCCCGAAGCCACTCCGACCTCCCATTCAAAGCGCTTGCCGTTCTTGGGCATTAAACCTTGTTCAATGAAGTAAAGGACCGCGTGGCGTTCGATCGGTTTCAGCTGGGTATTCAGGGCTAGGGACCAGGTGAAATTCACCATGACCTTTCGCCAATCCACTCCCAGTTGGGCAAATCCGACTTCACCCATCATGGCATGGCGTGCCTCATCCCAAAGTTGGCGAGTCATGTCGCGGTAATAATCCCACGGTTTGCCTTCACTCTCGACAATGATACTGGCCATCATTTCCGGGACATCAATTTCCCGCAGTCGTTTATAAAACATCATCAACGTCTTGGGTTGGGGAGGGAACGCTGGGTCATACAAGAATACCTCCGCGTTGACTCCCATATTGTAGGGGTCCGGAAAACGAGCATCGCGGCGCGGGCGACCGTCGTAAACGAAGGGCTTCGCCGAGTAACGGCGCTCGACCGTCTGTGCCACACGCGGCCGCGTCCCGTCCATTCCACCGGCCGCCGCCAGGCAAGCATCGAGGGTTTCCAACCACGGCTTGGCCGTGGCCCGATCTGAGGAAGATACGAGCGAGGCTATCGCTTCCCGGCCAAATTCCAGCATGTCGTCCACCTCGAGCAAAGCGAACCGGCATAGCCGCACGGAAGGTGCGTCTGCCAATGGGTTGGTCTCCGTCTTGTGCCGCTCAATTGCTTCACGCAACGCTGGCAGCGCTTTCTCATAAATCCCCAAGAGCAGTTCTTCGGTTTTGGATGCGCCCAGGACCTCATCAAAGAAGATTTCCAAGTGACTCTCCGGCACTTGCTCGAGGCCTAACGGAGGCTCTCGCATCTCCCCAACGCGTTTGCGCAATCCGGTCGCATGTTCCGCACACAAATGCGCATGCAAGCTAAACGCTGATTTTAACTCGTAAATGGGCTCCGCGGTAATGCGCGCCGTCAACACTTGATGCAAGCGTTTGAATGCATAATGAGTTCGCTTGAGCCGCGCGACGCAATCTTCCACGGAAAGGCCTGGCTGAGCGGCTGCCTCCATTGAGCAGAGCCCTGCTAAGGCCGGCAAGTTGCGATAAGTCGTATACGATTTCATAAGCCTTCGAGTGCCTCGAGCATAGCCCAATGACGCAGCACGAAAAGTCGGATTTGCACTGTAAAACAGCTTGCCACAGACTGGGAAGGCTCGACACTCAGCGTGTGTTCGCGGGCAGCCGATTATTGAATATTTACGACGCGGCGGCGGAGGTGCCGTTCCCGGCGATCGTTCTCTATCCCACGGAAACCCCGGCGGTACTTACCTCGTTCGGTCCCTACCGGATGGAAGTCAGCCCAGAGGCCGCCGTCGCCGACGGACGATTTCCACTGGCGATCATTTCGCACGGTTCGGGGAGTTCTCATCTGCTGTTTCGTGAGTTGGGCTGTCACTTGGCCCAGCACGGCTACATCGTCGCCGCGGTGCAACACCCCGGGAACAATCGAGACGACAATCGCTTGGAAAACACGGTTGTTAATCTCGTCAATCGACCGAAGCACCTGCGTGCAGCGGTCGATGCCCTCTACGCTCACCCGGAGCTAGGGCCGCACATTCAGCGAGATGTCGTCACGGCGATCGGTCATTCGTTAGGCGGTTATACCGCCCTTGCGGCGGCGGGGGGCGTGCCCACTCTCGACGGACACCCTGCCCCAACCGTGTGCGAGCCACGCCTCCGCGCGCTCGTCCTCCTCGCTCCGGCAACTCCGTGGTTTTCGGCCGCGGATTCTCTGCGCTCCGTTACGATCCCAATTCTGATGTTGATTGGGGAGAAGGATGGGATCACGCCCCGTTGGCATGCGGATCTGGTGATCCGTGGTGTTGCTGACCCATCTCAAGTCACCTGCCGGATCATCCCCAACGCTGGACACTTCTCTTTTCTGAGCCCGTTTCCGGAGTCGATGCGGCAACCCAACTTCCGTCCCGCCACGGATCCAGCGGGTTTCGACCGAATCCAGTTCCACCGGGAGCTTGCCCCGGAGATTCGGGCGTTCCTCGACGAACGCCTGCGCTCCCCGAGGTCCAACGACGAGTCGGTGGACGATCGGCTTCGCGGATCCGTAGCAACGAGAGCGGCGAGCGCCGGGGCTCCATCGCCGCTCGCTTGAGACGGGACTGCGATCGAACGGAAGGATGTGACCGATCACGGAGCCATGTTCCGCTCTCCGCAGGCATGATCAACTCGCTTTGTCCCTCGATTCCCGGGTCGATCGAATGCCGCCGCTTCAATCGTGACCGTTACCCCAGCGTCTACCAGAACCGTGCCCATATACCGCCAGGCTTGCCGATCTACGTCCAGAATCGCGTCTCCAGACTCGATCGAGCTACCATCTAATCTCAACACGCGCACCTGCACTCTCTTCACTTCAAAATCGTCCTCGGCCCGTATCCAGAGGATATCTCCGACCTTGCCGCTATAAGCCGCGCAATCGATGTCGGTGATGGCCGGTGCGTGTAAATAGTCCGCTTTGGCTAAATCAATGGCCCGGCGGCGCGCCAGTTTTGCTGCTGTTACGTAAACTGCTTTTTCTTCCGGCTGGGTTTGAACCATCCGCCAGTATTCTGAGGCTAGCATGAGCCTTTTACGCACGACTTCCTGAGCTGGGCTAGGTGGTTTGGGCGGGTGTCGTTCCGGGACCTTTTTGAGAACCAGTTCATCCCCCGCGCGGGAGATGTAGAGGTTGCCGATTTTGCCGTGAATCTCTTTGAGGAGTGGATTTGGCTTGATGAATGCCATATGGATTCGCTTTTTACTGCGGGTTAACCTTCTTTTCACGCGCGGGCAGCATCATTGCCGCTGTGCGTGCGATCATTAGACGTGTGGAAATCGGTGTGGTTACAATGAAGTGACGTTAATGAGTGGCTGCCGATTAAAGGTCGGTGAAGGTGTCACCGAGGCCTCACCTTGAGCGGATCAAAGCCAGAACAAGATCTGGCCATACCTGATCAAAACTTCATCGAACGCTGATCGAGACCTGATCGAACGCTGATCGAACGCTGATCGGCGGCAGGACGGATTTGGAGCGGATCGGCCTCGAAATTCTTAGCGCTCGCTCTTTTCTGCAATTGTCTGAAAGATCAGGCATTGGCAACCCGTATGCCTTGATGGAACGTAGGATAAATAACCTATTAACGCATCGATTTATGAACACGGCCGCTTCTCCAGTCACCCTGATCCCGCCTGATCTAGAAGCTCCTCGAGATCCCGAAGCGGGGGTCGCACTCTGTCTCTCGGGCGGCGGCTATCGCGCAATGGTCTTTCATCTAGGGACATTGCTTCGACTCAACGAAGCGGGGGCATTGTCCAAGCTCGCCCGGGTCTCGAGTGTTTCCGGGGGGTCGATCACTGCTGGCGTTCTCGGTTTGCATTGGAAGGAACTGGTTTGGGATGCCGCTGGAAGGGCTACGAATCTCACGGAAAGGGTGATAACGCCGGTGCGAGCGATGGCGGGAACGACAATTGATGCCGAAGCGATTATCACGGGGATTTTTACCCCAGGAACAATCAGCGAGAAAGTCCAGCGCGCCTACGAAGAAACGTTGTTTGGAGAGGCCACATTGCAGGATCTTCCCAGCGACAGCGAAGGTCCGAGGTTTGTGATCAACGCTACGAATGTGCAATCCGGAGCGCTGTGGCGGTTTTCCAAACCATTCATGGCCGATTACCTGGTAGGCAGAGTTCCGAACCCGACGATTCGGTTATCGCTGGCCGTGACCGCTTCATCCGCCTTCCCACCGGTCCTATCGCCCGCGCGGCTCAAATTGCAACACGCCGACTTTCTGCCTGACCGAGATTGTCCGCTGCAAAAGGAGCCGTTCACCACGAACATCGTTCTGAGTGACGGTGGGGTCTACGATAACCTGGGGCTGGAAACCGCTTGGAAACGGTATCGCACGGTGTTGGTCAGTGATGGCGGCGGAAAGCTTTCGGCGGAGGAAGAGCCTAAGCACGATTGGGGGCGTCATTCGTATCGGGTGCTAAATCTGATCGATAATCAGGTGCGAAGCTTGCGCAAGCGGCAACTAATCGATGGCTTTAAGAACGCTCCGACCGAACATGACGGGGCATATTGGGGAATTCGTTCGCAGATTGACGATTACGACCTGCCGACGGCATTGCCTTGCCCGCTTGAGCGAACCCTGGATCTCGCAGAGACTCCAACCCGCCTCAAGCGCCTGGATGCCGAGCGGCAGGATCGGTTGATGAACTGGGGATACGCGATTTGTGACGCGGCGTTGCGCAAACATTGTGTGGCAGCCTTGAACGCTTACGGCATCAAGGTCGATCAACAGCCGGTATTCCCTTGTCCCGGAGGCATTTAGCTCTTTCAAACCGGATACGTTCCATGAAGCGCACGGTCTCATCTCGCCGCCCCTCGGCCGGCCAACCTGCAGCCAAGCCCAAGCCCAAGGCCGTGCCCGTTCCCAGGCCCAAGTTTCGGCGCTTGCGTTCCTATGCGTTCGACCCAAGCCTCTCGGTTCAGCTTGAGACCTCGCTGGTAAACTTGGTCACATTGCAGGTTCCGTGGGAGTACGATCCGGCGACGGGCGAGGACACGCTTCAGCCTGGACCGATTGGAGAGTATGTCGAAGTGATCGATTTCGATCCGGCGAGCGATTGCTTTTATCTGCCGGTGGATCTGAACCAGCCCTACCTCTTGGCCCAGGACGGCTTGGCCCCATCCGAAGGGAACCCGCAGTTTCACCAGCAGATGGTCTACGCCGTGGCCATGACGACCATCCGCAATTTCGAACTCGCGTTGGGCCGGACCGCATTCTGGGCATCGCGCTGGGAACGTCAGGACGGAAAAGCGGGCGAGCGGTTCGTCAAGCGATTGCGGATCTATCCTCATGCCCTCCGCGAAGCTAATGCCTATTACAGTCCGGAAAAGAAAGCGCTGTTGTTCGGCTATTTCCCGGCCAGTGCGGCGGACCCAGAGTCTCAGCCGTCAGGCGGGATCGTGTTTACCTGCCTTTCGCACGATATTATTGCTCACGAGACGACACACGCGCTCTTGGACGGGTTGCATCCGCGCTATAACGAGCCGACAAATCCCGACGTGTTGGCGTTCCATGAGGCGTTTGCGGATATCATTGCGCTGTTCCAGCACTTTTCATTTCCGGAAGTCCTGCGTCACCAGGTCGCTCGGACCCGAGGCAATCTCGCCACGGAAAACCTTCTGGCGCAGTTGGCGCAGCAGTTCGGCAAAGCGTCGGGGATGCACCGCGCGTTGCGAGACGCCTTGGGAAGCCCAAATGCGAAAGGAACTTGGGAACCGGCCAAACCGGATCCAACCAGTCTTGAACGAATATTCGAACCGCACGATCGCGGAGCCATTCTCGTGGGAGCGGTTTTTGACGCGTTTACCACGATCTACCGCACGCGGTCGGCGGATTTGCTGCGGATTGCGACCAACGGCACTGGCTTGCTGCCCGAAGGGCAATTGCATCCCGACCTTGTGAAACGCCTCGCGCTGGAGGCAGCCAAATCTGCCAGGCACGTGTTGCACATGTGCATTCGCGCGCTGGACTATTGCCCACCTGTCGATCTGACGTTTGGTGAGTATTTAAGGGCGTTAATCACGGCCGATTATGATCTCGTTCCCGACGACGACAAAGGCTATCGCATCGCCTTTGTAGAAGCGTTTCGGCGCCGCGGGATTCACCCGCCCGATGTGCGCACGATCTCCGTGGAAAGCCTGCGCTGGTCGCCTCCGAACGACGACGAATTCGAGAACCACTTTCGGCCAATGGTCGAAGAGGCTGGCAAAATGGTTCAAGGGTGGGACCTCTCCACTCGCTCCGAGGAGATTTTCGAGGGTTTGAAAGCGAAGCGGGCTCGACTGCACGACTGGCTTGTGGAAAACACTGGGCATGGGTCGCAAGCGCTCATGGGGCTCGACTTGAGCCGGCCTGGCGCTAAGTTCGAGGTGCATTCGTTGCGACCCGCACGACGCGTCAGTCCAGACGGCGAATCCCTTGCGGATCTCATCCTGGAAGTTACCCAACACCGGAACGGATACTTCGATCCGGCAGTGCAAGCTGCGGTCGACAGCGGCAAAATCAAGAACCCGCCAAAACGCGACTTTGCCTTCCGGGGAGGATTTACGATGATCATTGATCTCGAGACATCGCGCGTCCGCTACTGTATCTCGAAGCGGGTCACGAATGATCAGCGCCTAGACCGTCAACGGCGATTCCTGAAAGGCGACACGGATACCTCGCTGCGAGCCCTCTACTTCGGACGCATGGCGAAGGCCGATGGCGGCGAACCGTTTGCCATGCTGCACCGTGGCGAGCATTCCGAGGACTAAACTCATGGCCAGATCTGATTCGAACATCCGCAAGTCAGAGACGACCACGAATCGTCCGGAGATGGCAAAGGATCGCGCTGATTCGCCGTCAAGGCGGCTCGTACCGCCGCCGAAATCGACGGAGGTGCGCATGTACCGTCAGGGTCTGGGCGACTGCTTCCTCGTGGCCTTCGCCACGCAGGACCCCAACGCTCCGTACTACCTGTTGATTGATTGTGGCGTGATTCTCGGCACACAAGACGCCAGCACAACGATGGATCGCGTGGTCCGAGATGTCCATGATGCCACCGGTGGGACACTCCATTTGCTCGTCGTCACCCACGAACACTGGGACCACGTGTCTGGGTTTCTGCAAGCCAGCGCGGCTTTTAAATCCCTGCAGATCGAACAAGTCTGGTTTGCCTGGACCGAAGATCCGAAGGACGCCTTAGCCCAGAAGCTTCGCCAGAACTTTGATAAGGAACTTGGGTTATTAAGAAACGCGGTGGCGCGGGCCGTCGACAGCCGTTCGGTGGAACACATTGCGAATCTGCTCGGCTTCTTTGGTCTGTCTCCCAACTTTGCGCATGCCGCGAGCGCCAGTGACACTCGGGCAGCGATGCAAGCGGCCGCCAAGCTCGGCCAAACAACTCCCCAATACCATCTCCCTGGGACCGGTCCCCTGCCCTTGCCTGGGAGCCAGGGGGAGTCATTGGCCAACGCCGTGCGGATCTATATCCTGGGACCGCCGCACGATGAGAAGGAATTGCGGCGCATTAACCCGACCAAATCGGGCAAGGAAGTTTACACGGAACGTTCAGCACTCACGCAACGGACGGCGTTTCTCAGTGCCTTGCAGGATCCGGCCCAATCATCAGAAGCGGAGCAGGACGTGCAAAGGCTTAGTTTTCCGTTTGATTCCATGCTGCAGGTTCCGACGTCCGAAGCGAAAACGATTCCCTTTTTCCGAGACAATTACGGCTTCGAGCATCGCGCCAAGCCGTTGGTGAAGAAGCAAACCGCGCAGGGGCAACCCCCCGGACACCGCTCCGCTTGGCGGCGCATTGACGATGACTGGCTCGGCCTTGCGGGCGACCTGGCCTTGAAGTTGGATAGCTACACGAACAACACCAGCCTGGTCCTGGCGATCGAGCTCGTCTCGACGGGCAAGGTCCTCCTTTTTGCAGCCGACGCGCAGGTCGGCAATTGGCTTTCCTGGGATCAATACCGTTGGCAAACGACCGATTCGAACGGTCACAAGCAAGAGATTCGCATCGGCGATTTGCTAAATCGCACGGTGCTTTACAAGGTTGGGCATCACGGCAGCCACAACGCCACGGTTCGTGGGCTGGGCACCGAATTAAAGGGGTTGGAGCTCATGAATCATCCCGAACTCGTGGCGATGATCCCGGTCGACCACGCGATGGCCGTCGTCAAGGGGTGGGACAAAATGCCCTTTGAACCCCTGCTGCGGCGCTTGGAGGAAAAGACTGGTCACCGGTTGATGCGCGTCGATGATCCGCATCCGAAACCCAAACCGGACGCGATGAGTGATGCGGCGTGGGGATCATTCCGGAAAAGCTTCGCCGAGACGGATCTTTATCTGCAATTCCGAATCCTGGACCAATAACCGCTGGGTAAGCGTCGAGCAATGGAC
Organism: Limisphaerales bacterium; assembly: GCA_044225505.1. Lineage (GTDB taxonomy): Bacteria > Verrucomicrobiota > Verrucomicrobiia > Limisphaerales > SIBE01 > JAXMHN01. The sequence goes on along the minus strand of JBGAIN010000121.1, from coordinate 7,626 downwards.
GGTGCGGGGGCTCCCTCGACGGTTTCGGCAGTGGCGTCGAACTCTTCGGCGCCCTTTTGAAAGTCAATCAGGCGACACCAGGTTTCGCAACGCGGCCCTTCCACCACACCATCCACTCCAATCCTTCGCGATTCGGATACGATCGCGGCACCCACTGTTCAACAAGATCGAAGTGAGGTGAAAAGCGGGTGAGAATCTCGTCTCGAGTCGTGCCAAAGGGCGGGCCGTCAGTGTCGGGGATGAGATAATAGACAGCCAGGAACTGTCCGTCGGGTTTGAGCCAACGGACCGCGGCGCGGACGTAATCGTCGCGAGACTGAGGGTTGATTGCGCAGAACAAGGTGTGCTCAAATAACCAGTCGAACTTCTGCGGAGGAGTATCGGTCAGAAAGTCACCTTGTTGGAAGTTAAGTGGCAGATTGAGCCCTGCACTCCGCTCCTGAGCCAAACGAATCGCTGACGGCGCCAGGTCGCATCCCAACGTGTCAAACCCCACCGCAGCCCAACGCCTAGCGTCATGGCCTACGCCGCAGCCTGGGACACAGACGGTTCCGCGCGGTAACTCCTGGTGTGCCGCAAGGAAATCGACCAACCCTGGCGAAGCTTCCCCTTTGTCCCAAGGAGTCTCCGCTCGTTGGTAACGAGCTTCCCATTCATAGATTGAACTCATGAGGGGGTTGAACGCGATGCGGAAAGCGTCCTGGGCAAATCACCGGGTTTCCTTCGGGGGCCAGCTTGGACCATCCGACCGCGGATCAAGGAGTATCTGACTTCTTGCGCAACTCCTTCAAAATATGGCGGTCGAGCATTTGCAGGGCACCCGGGCAGGTGGCTTCCTGCACTTTGACGAGCATCTTATCGGACCATGCTTCTTCTTCGACTTGCTCGTTGATAAACCAGTGCAGCATCACTTGCGCGGCGTAATCCTTGGCCGCCAACGCTGCTTCGTAGGCTTTATGGATTCCAGCCGTGTTCGCTCGTTCCAGGTCGTAGACCAGTTTGGCGGCCTCGATCAGATTATTGAACGACGTCCGGGGCGCTGCGATTTGTCCAATGACCGGCACCACGTCTCGGTCGGCAAGGAATTTAAGGAACTTGTCCGCGTGCTCACGCTCTTCCTGAACTTGGAGGTGGAAGAATTCGGCAAAGCCCGAATACTGGCGGACATCACTCCAATAAGCGAGTGCGAGATAGCTCTGGGAAGCAAACAGCTCGTGGGTTGCTTGTCGTTCGATTTCGGAGATGACAGCCTGGTCCATAGGGTGAGTGTTGCTAAAGACCCTGGGGCAAGTCCAGTGCCTTTTCAAGCTGCTATCTTGATTTCCAGCTCCACGGTAAACGAGGTGCACCGGGATGGTCTCACGGCACCGACGTCTTCTCTTTCAGTCGGAAGAATTTGCCACGTTCCTGCGCGATCTTGATTTGGTATCGCGAGGGAATGTTTGGTAACTCCGTCCAGGGCCCAATGACGGAATCCGCGACCTCCAACACGATATTGGAGTCTGGCTCGAATTCGATGACTACTTGTTTACCACCGTTCGGCACCGAGGGATCCGCTGTGGGCGGATTAATCTTTACCGTGCGGTTAACGGCTGGGCGACATGAGACAATAACGCGAAACGAGCAACGGAGCGGTTGCTGTCCTGGAGCTGTGAGAGTGCAAGTGACAAGGTTGGTTCCGCGCGGGAAATGAGTTCCGGGAGGCGGTTCGCAAACGAGTCCTTCGGTTAGAGGCGTACATCCACGCAACGCGGTGACGGCATACTTGACGATAGCTCCTTCAGCGTCAGTACACCGCACTAACATGTCCGCTGGGCAATCTAAACTAAGTGGGCCGTCAGGATTTGGATCGTCGACGGTGAAACCCAGGTAGCAAGTCCCCACGTTACCCGCTTTGTCGGTCACGCTCAGCTTGATTTGATGCTGACCCACTGGCAAAAACGTGCCGGGAGCGGGAACTTGTTCGACTACCACCTGATCGGGCAGCTCACAGTTGTCCGTCGCCTGCACTAATTGCCGGTAGTCCCCTACCCGCGCGCGGCAAGGCTCCTTATCACTGTCTCGACCCGCTGTCACCACGACTTCGTTCGTTCGGCAATGCAGAATAGGCGGTGTGGTGTCGCCAAAAAACAAGCATCCTGGCCAGCCGTAGCTTTCATATTCATTCCAGCCATAGACAATCACACCGACAGGCTCGTTGCACGTGATGGCGTGGGTTCCCGTCGTTACAGAGCTGGTGGCAAACACGTAGTCGCCCCCTTGAATCGCCGAACTGAAACTGGCGAACGGCGCGCCATCCATTCGCAAGGAGGCCGAAGCCGATTTGGAAACGACCACATTCACATAGTGACTCGCAAATCCAACCCCAGGCGTGGTGAATGACTGCACAGCACTCCAGTGCGGTCGCGCGGGGACTGTCACCATAAAGGGATCAGAATTTGTGACGCCGTCGACGTCGGAGCTATGGGCGAACTGGGCAACAAAGACTGGCTTATCGGCAACGATGCGGGAGGCGCCCGTCAGCAAGGTCTGATGGTAATCTCCGCGGTTGAGGAGAATAGGCGCGGCACTATTGAGGGTCACGGCGGTATTGTCGCGCGCCGCGACGATACGATAGGTGTCGCCGCCTGAACGAGTAGTCAGGGGTGTTGTATAGAATTCGGACCCCCACCGGTTTACGGGTGGCATGGACTCGACGAGATAATCAGCGAAGAACGGATCAGCGGAAGCAACGTTCGCAATGTGATGTCCGGCGTAGGCGGCGATCGGCTTGTCTGAGAGTAGCACTGTCCCAGTAAGATCACTCGGAGCATCTCCTGTGTTGCGCAATTGGTAACAATCCCCCCGGTTGGTCAAGACAATGGAGTAAGGCATCCGGGCGGTCCTGGCACCGGTTGTTATCGATGGGATGACGGTGACCGTCGTGTTGGTCTCCGTCGCTACCATCGCAAACTGAGTCCCGTTGAGTTCCGGAATACCGGCGTGCACATTGCCAAATGCGGCCATGACATGCTCGGTCCCAAGGGTCTCACTGGGAAGCGCCAGATACCCATCGCTGGTGTAAGTGACCTTGCTCAAACCATAGAGCGTGCTCGGTTGTGTAACGGTGACGTGCACACCTTTGCGCGCGACAGCGTCATTCAAATCTCCCAGATCGGTCGCTTTGTTGAGCGAGATGCGGAGGGTTCCCGTCACGTTCGTAAATCGAGTGGTCGTCGCAACAGCCAGATTTTCTACGGTAATCACGCTGTTGATTGGGCCAACCACGGCGAGCACAGGGGTCACCGGGTTGGCCGGGTCCGGGGCATAGTTCCCTGGAAATGCCACCCAAAAGTCAGTTCCCTGGCAGCTGAGGTCGCAGGTGCCTGTCTCTTGAGCTTTCTCGATGGTAAGCCTTAGATCCTCCACCTCACCGACCCCACCGTCGCCGTCAAAGCTGAGGCCGCCTTGTTGGCTCAAGCGAAAGCGGGCAAAGGTTAGCCCCGCGCTCGCCGTCGCTGGCACCGCAAACGCCAACGTGTGACTTCCATTGGCTAACGGCAACGCATTAAACACTTTTTCGCCAGCGTCGGCCCAATCCCCGTCGCGATTGAAGTCAATGAAGGCGTCAAGGTGAACGATCATCCCTGGGGGTGAGACCACCTCGACTTGGACAACATTCGTCGCCCCCGGGACGAGTGGCGATGGGAAAAACACGCCATCCTCATCTGCGGCCCCGCTTGTATCGTCGCCGCTAGCAGTCACGTTAGGCTGCCCATCCGGTTCGAGATCGATCAATTGTCCCAGATGAATCGATTGGTTTAACTGGTGCCGAGCTCCGTTGCGTGCGAGGGTTGTAGGGTAACCACCGTTCGGGCCTTGAGGGGCATCCCCGAAGTCCAGCTGAACCTCCGTATTGCGACGCACTTGCAGCGTATAATCTTCGACTTCACCATCCTGCGCCAAGCCGAACCAGGTATTGAGCCCGCCCCGGCTCAATCGGAAGCGCGCGAATGTCGAACCGACCGACGCATTGGCAGGCACCGCGACTGCCGGAAGGGTGTTGGTGCCATTTGTCACCGTAACGCCGGTGTAAATCCGGTCGCCAACATCGGCAAACGAGCCGTTTTGGTTCCAATCTACCCACGCGTCAAGCTTGCCGGTTCCGTTCGTAATAGTCGTGACGGCACGAAGTTGCAGGGAAAACCCGGGGTTAACGGCGCTTAAGAACGTGATACCATCCTCATCATTGGCGGCCGCAGGTGACGAATTGTCACCAAACCCATTCAGCGGGGGCACCGCGTTCGTTTCGACGTCAATGAGACGGCCTAAGTTAAATCCCGCGACCCGCGTGTGGCGGGCGCCATCAGACGCTAAGGTGGTCTGATAACTGTCCGGGGCGTCTCCGAAATCCAGGGTCGCGCCGCCCTCGCCCGGGCCAGTGCCGGAATTCTTGAGCGTCATGGAATGGTCTTCAACTTCTCCGGGATCCTCACGGCGGCCGCGTGGGCTTTGCGCTGCACCATCGGAAGTCAGGCGGAATCTGGCGAAACTTGATCCCGGAACGAGTCCCGCTGGTATCGCCAGGCTGATGGTATTTGTGCCCGCGTTCTGCAGCTGGAACGGGCCAAATCGCTCTCCGGCATCGTCCCACGATCCGTTGGCATTCAGGTCGAGCCAGACGACCAAAATGCCCGACGGGGTTGCATGAAAGGTGTCCGTAAAGCGCACTTGGACCTGATTCGCCCTTCCTATCGTTAGTTCGAGCGGGAGCACCACTCCGTTCTCATCCGACGTTCCACTATTGTCGTCGCCCTTGGCCGCGGCCTCTGGAAGACCATCGCCCTCACCGTCCGGCGGCGTCCCGAGCCCAAAGCCCGCCTGGACACGATGGGCCGCTCCGTCGGGCTTCAACGTGGGGTACGGAGATGGTGCGTCGCCAAAATCGTAGGTGTTCACTTCTACACTGGCAGCGCTGCTGGTCGTGGATCCGAACTCATTGCTGACCACAACATCGAAAGATCCAGCGCCCGTGCGGACGACTTTCGCTACAATGAACTCCGCGGAAGTGGCTCCTGAAATCGGTTGGCCATTGAATCGCCACTGGTAGCGGAGAGGCGCGTCGCCAGTAGCAACAACGCTAAGACTCAACGCCTCGCCTTCCGCTAGGACGACGCCGGCAGGTTGCCGCGTGATTTGCGGAGCGACGCCATTACTGGACACCGTCAGGAGGAAACTGGAAGTCGACTTGCCGCCGTCGGCGTCCGTCACTGCCAATGTCACCGTAGTAGAGCCTGCCTGATTTGACGCAGGCGAGATGTTCACGGTACGATTTGTTCCGGCACCGCCCAGTGTGATAGCCGACGCTGGAACCAAAGTCACGTTGTCAGCGACCGCGGTGACTTTTAACTGAGTGGGCTCCGTCTCCAGGTCAAACACCCCGAAGTTTAAAGGACCTGTGGTTGCGTTTCGGGCCACCGTTTGGTCTCTCACCCGCGAGATCAACGGAAGATCGTTCACGGGGCGGACGAGAACTTTGAATGTATCGGTTGCGGACAATTGCCCGTCGCTCACGCTCAGTGTGATCGTCGTTTGACCGAATGCGTTCGGGCGCGGCGTCACACGGATAGCGCGATTGGTCCCGCTGCCAGAGACCACGATGTTGGCGACTGGAACTAGATTGGGATCGCTCGATTCTCGTCGGAAGGTCAAAGAGGTCAATGGGGTATCCGGATCGGCGATGCGGATCGGAATGGGTCCAACACTGGCATCCTCGTCAATGACTTGGTCGGGAATATCCGAGAGAACAGGCGCTCTTTGTGCCCAACCAACACTCTCCGTGCATAGGAAAAGCAGGAGAAGAAAAAAGTAACGGTAATCTCCGATGGGTTGGCGTCTGTGAGGGCGTTTCGGAGTGGTTCCTACCAATTCGAAAGCGCCGCGCTTCCACTCTGGATTCCGCGTCAATCCGATTCCCGAATTCGGCCGTCTTTGTGCCATAGATCGCGGGTTCATGTGATCTTCACGGTTTCAAAGCCGCTGTAACTTAAAGGTGGATATCCAAGGGCACGGATCGTGCCGCTGAGGTCCGTGGCCAGTGCTCCATTCGATAGGAAATTCAAAAGGTCACTCCCGCCGCCGCCGAGGGCTGTGGCGGTTTGGAGCAACGGGAGCTTTATATTGAACGTGTCATCTCCGCCGCGTCCGTCTAGCCGAGTGCTAACGCTATTGGCCGTGATGGAGTCGGCTTGGCTCGTGCCCAGGAGCGTTTCGAACGCGGCACACCGCAGCAATTCCAGGCTGAGCTTTCCAGTCACGATCGACTGAGAAGCTCCTTCTCCGAGATCGATGTCGATACCTAAAACCGAACCTGCGAAGTCGAGCGTATCGACGCCGCCAGTCCCAACATCTTCCAGAAGCGTGTCGGTTCCCAGGTTGGCGAGCGCAGTCACCACGAACACGTAGGTATCGTCGCCACGGCCTCCAACGAGGAGATCGTTGCCTTCTCCACCGGTGAGAGTGTCATTTCCCGTTCCGCCGTCTAACGTGTTCGCCAATGCGTTCCCCGTTAATTGATCGTTCAGTGCACCGCCGACAGCCCGTTCCAAGGCACTTCCTTCGCCATCGCCATCTAAATCTACAAAGGTCAACGTCAGATTACCGTTAACGGTTTGGGCCGTTCCCAAGGCTGTTTCAAGATTCACGACCACCGCGAAAGCCGTAGTCTCGGAAAAATCGAGAGTGTCGGTGCCCCCACCGGTCTCTTCTTCAATGCGGTCTGCGCCGAGAGCCGAGTCGGTGTCGAAAGCGTAGGTGTCATCCCCCCCTCGACCTTGGAGGAGGTCGTTGCCAGCGTCGCCAACGAGCGTGTCGTTCCCAGCGCTACCAATCAGGGTGTCGCCACCGCCGCCGCCGCGGAGGGTTACCGTTCCCGAGAACGCCGATGCATCAATGCGATTGGCTCCAGCACCTCCAGTCAAGGTCGCCGTCTCGAATCCGCTCAGAACATCACCCTCCGGAGCCAGCGCCAAATCGGAGAGCGTAATGCTAGCCGCGTCCAGAAGTTCGGTCAGTCGATCGGAATACGCGACACCTCGACCATCGGCACCAGACCCACCCGACAGGACATCGGAACCTGCGCCGCCGGTGACATTGTCATTGCCCTCTTGGCCGTCAATGACGTTGCTTACCGCATTTCCGATCAAACTGTCATCTTGTTGCGATCCGCTGATGTTCTCGACTTCGTCCGCCCGGCCATTCCCATTGTTGTCTCGGAGCGTCACGAGCAAGTTCGAATTCACCGTCTGCTTTCCGATCAAGGCCAGGTTGATGGTGATTCCCAAATTGGTAGTCGTGGAAAAATCGAGAGTGTCGATTCCACCCGAATCATCGACGATATCTCCCACGCTGACGGGTAAGCTCGAGTCATAAATCAGAGTGTCTGTGTCAAACTCGTAGCGATCGCTCCCTAGTCCACCTTGCATCGTATCGTCGCCGGAACCGCCCACGAGGACATCATCTCCGTTCGTTCCGAGGAGGGTATCGTTGCCCTCAGCGCCGTACAAAGTCACAGTTCCGGAGAAGGCGGAAGCATCGAGCCTATTGGCTGAAGGGCCGCCAGATAATTCTGCGACCTGGAAAGTCCCA
>JBGAIN010000120.1:0-26581 GCA_044225505.1 Limisphaerales bacterium | reverse complement strand
CTTGGAAGCACGTTGACGGTGCGATTTGCTCCAGAACCCGAGATGATGATGTTTTCAGGAGGAACTGCGTCCGCGTTGCTAGAGGTGGCCAATACCAGGATGTTCTCCGGCAGCGTTTCAACATCACCTAGAGTGAAACTTAGGGGCCCTGTTGAACTGCCTTGAGTCAGTTTCTGGCCCAGGACTTTGGAGATCGTCGGAGGATCATTGATCGCATTGATCTTCAGGTTGAAGGAAGAAACGCTGGTATGCCCTTGAGGATCGGTGACAAGGACGTTGATTTGAACGTTGCCGAAAGCGTTGGCGACAAGCTTTTTGACTTTAACAGTGCGGTTGTTGCCGGAACCTTCGACGATGAGGTTTGCGTCAGTCACTTTGCTTTGATCCAAGGAGATCGCAGTAACCGAGAGCTTGCTGGCATCGGAGTCATCGAGGTCACTCACGGTGGGAGCAGCGATTTGGACATTCTCGCCACCGTTAAGATCTTCTGCGACAGTTGCTTCGCCGATACGGCTGACAAACGGGAAGAGTTGACCAGCTCCGCAGCAAACCACTTTGGTTGTCTGAATGCTCAGCGACCAACCACCCGCGACTGCACCTTGATTGAGAGTTGAATCGTCAATGACGTACAGCTTCCACGCGCCGTTCGGATCGGCCATACCGTTGAACGCAGCCAGCGATCCAGAATTGGCGCCGCCGACATCCGGGAAGGAGCCAGCACCGAAATTGGAGGACTTGAACGTGCCCGAGACGATTTGCCCCGCTGGAGGCAATTGATTGGCAGCGGTGTCGTCGAAGGTCAATGTCACGTTGTTGATGGCGGCAGTGATGTCCGAGGCGCCACCGGCGTTTGCCATCAGAACAACAGACTTACCATTCGGCCCGACCAACAGCACTTGGAGATCTTGGCTCCAGGTGTGGGTCACGTTGTTCAGGGTGACAGAGACACGGTCCACGGTTTCACCGGTGTCAGCTTTCGGCACGCCCGAGATGTTGATGGTGGACGGATACGGCGTGGCGCGACCGAGTTTGGCGCTATCCGTATTGAAGTCATTCACCGTGATCGCGGCGCCGTTGCTGCCCGGATACGGTGTTTTGACTGTCGCCCCCAATTGGAAGGAGATGAAGGTGATATCCTGCGCGCCAGCGTCAGACGTGACATGCAACGTCGGGGTCAGGGAACTTCCACAAGCTCCGCTGGACCGAAACGTAAAAGTCACGGTGAACACGGCGTCTTTAGCGACTGTTCCAACAGTCACTTCACCACTGGCGAACGTGACACCCGTCTGTTCGAGGATGGTGACTTTGACGTTTTTCTGCTCGGCGCCGCTGGTGTTCTTGATGCCGAAGACGACCGTGTTGGTTTCGCCGGGATCAAAGTAACCGTTGGCAGGAAGGCAGCTTTCGCCAATCAGCGCGAAGTCTTTGCCTTCGTTATTCGCGGTAAAATTGGCGGCAGTAGCCTTTAGGGACATTCCTACTGCACAAATTATCAGGAGCATGAGCCCCAGCAGGTGGTGCACACTACCACCACCCTGGGAAACGTTTTTAGGTCGGGCGACGACGGATTTTTGGGGGTAACTATTCATATGTATCTCTCGGAGCTGGGACATATTTTTTGTGCATCTGGCCCTAGAATTACGGATTTTCCAGTCCCCATGCAAGAAAAAAGTTCTCCAGCAGCAGGCACTTGAACCGACGGTAAACTGGCTCCAGCAAGGCGTTTCTGCCCCAACCGTGAGTCCGGCACAACGCCGGTACGGCAGCAGGAACTCCTGTCAAGAGCGGAACTTGGACGGCCATTGTCGTCTTACATAGCAAGCGGGATGCCTGCCATTTCGTGGCGCAGAAGTGCGAACTTTTTGCCGGGTCAGGCGCTCTGTTGAATGCCCAAACCGCTGAATTTGGAGTCGGCTAGGGGTCAAGCCGCTTGTGCGAGAGCTATCAAACTGGGATCTCAGCTAAGTGGCAGACTCCGTGTGATTAGCGAGGAGCCTCGTAGCGGCAGCGGAGCAGAAGGAAGCCTGTATCTGGAGGGGAAGGAGACGCTCAAGACCCAACCCGGAGCGACCTCGGAAACGCCTCTAGCGCGTCCCCCAACCAAATCGCTCGGTGATGGGCCAATATACAAACCAGCATTTCCCAATCACGTTTTCTTGGGGAACATCACCCCAGGTTCTCGAATCCGAGCTGTTCATGGTGTTATCACCCATCGCCAAGTAATGGTGGGCTGCCACCTGGTGTTCGCAGGTCTCGTCTTTGAAGAGCGGGGCGAGGCCCCACCGACCAAACCGATCTGCCACCACTCCATTGACGTGCCCGAAGTAATGGTTCTCTTGTGGAGTCGAGGGAAAGGTATAAACATTCTCGAAGTGCGGGGTGGTAGCATCGAGCCGCTTGCCATCGATGATCAGGTGCTGATCATTCCCAATGCGCACCCGTTCGACACCCAAGGCCACAAGTCGCTTGATATAGAGTTGCCCCTCGGGAAGGCCGCCAATCCCCTTGGTTTTGAAAACGAAGATCTCGCCCCGCTGCGGACGGCGGAAGTTGTAGCTCAGGCGATCGACGAGCAAGTGATCGCCCGCGACCACTCGCAGACGAATGATGTCCTCGCCAGCGCGGTAGGCTTTGTCGAAGCGGACGCGATCTTCCAGTCTCTCCGGTAGAACCAGATCGATATGCAGCGCCTCAATATTGGAGTTGCTTCTTTACGAAGGGAAAGAACGAAGAGCTGCGGCGGTCGCAGTTCTTCAATTGACCATCGGTTTCCGCCGTGCCAGGAAATACGACACGCCATGCACCCAGTACTGCACGAATCGACTGAGTCGACTGGGCATTTTGAAATTCGGATCGTTCCTCAGGTCTTGCGAGGTAATCCCGTAGAGAGTCGGAACGAGCGAATTCGTCGGAATCTTCGTGAGCTGGAGAAAGAAGGTGGTGAATCCAAAGATGACCGTGACCGCCACAGCCGTTGCTGATATTCTCTCGCAAGGCGCAGATGCAGGAGGTAGGGGAGCAACCGTTCGTTAGCGACCTTCCAGGTGAGCTGCCGCCTGACTCACCGCGCTGGCATCGCCGTCCAGAGTCTTCGCAACCTGCCGATCGGCGTCGCGGATGGCGCCGCAGCGCATGGAGCCAGTTGGTCCCGTTCATTCATTCACCAGGCGTTGGACCTGGCGTGGAGATCAGTCCGCAGCAGAAAAGTCCTTGGTGAGCCACCAGGCCCAGCCCCGTGCTGTTTGTCAAGAGTTTGACTCATTATCGCACCGCCCATCCAAAGCGGGAAGAGATCGGCCAAAAGACGAACGAGAACCGGCCGACGACGTGATCGTCCGGGAACGATCCCCAGTATCTGGAGTCGTAGCTGTTCATGGTGTTATCGCCGCAAACGAAATAATGATGCGGCGGAACATTGAACTCCGCGCGTTCGTCGGGGAACAACGGTGTGATGACAGGCCGCTCGGGTCGGCCGGATTGCTGGGCGGAGAAAGTGTTAACGTGGCCAGAGTAATGATCCTCCTGCGGAGGCCCGGTGAAGCTATAGAGATTTTCAAAGTGCGGCGTGGCCGCATCGAGTTCCCGGCCATTGATCGCGATGTGCCGGTTATTCAGGACTCGGACCTTCTCCCCCCCGAGCCCGATCAGACGTTTGATATAATGCGTATCCGGCGTTAAATCAGGGAGTCCATGCGAGGCAAAAATCACAATATCCCCGCGCGCGGGTCGGCGGAAGTTATACGTGAACCGGTCCACGAAGAGACGGTCTCCGCTGATCACTTTCAGCTTTACGATGTCTTCGCCTTTCTGAAACTTTTGATTGGGCAGCAATCCAGCCCGGCGCTCGAATTCGTCTGGGGGAAAGTAAATCGGGTAAGGCCGGCCACCCACAATTACGTTCTGTGTCTTGACGAAGCCAAAAGTCCTCGTGGGAGGCTCGACTCGCTCAAACGCGCCATCTTCGTCGGCCGTGATTTGGTAGTACCAGATGCCTCGAGCCAAGGCATCAAAGGTGCGATTGAGCAGGGGAGGAAGCTGGGATTTAGGATCTTGCTTGAGATTCTGTTGAGTAATGCCAAAGAGGGTCGGCTGCATCGAGCCGGTCGGAATGGCCATCGGCTGCAGAAAGAACGTCCGAATTCCCAACGCAACTACCAGCGCCACCAGGATGACGTCGATATTCTCGCGAATATTGGCATTCGGATATGGCTGGAGCCATTTGTTGGCAATTTTCTCCAGCTGACTCGCCCGACTCTCCAGCGTGCTCGCATCGGCCGTCCCAGTCGCCGCGCGTAATTCCTGAATGGAGGTCTGCACGGCCGCGATGGCCTGAGGCTGCAGAATATCGCGTTGGGAGTTGAGGATCTTTTCGACCCGATGGCAAAGGTCGTTCGCCTGGCGCACCGTGCGGGAAAAGAGCCAGCGAAGCGTCATAAAAGGGCGCTCTGAAGTGGCTCCCGAGCAGGCCGGTTTGGAATTGCGGTGGTGACGCGCGCGGGGATGGAAAACGGGTCGGTCATCCGTTCAAGCTTTGAGCACTTCGATAAAAGCTTCCTGAGGGATCTGGACAGAGCCAAACGCTTTCATGCGCTTTTTCCCTTCTTTTTGCTTCTCCAGGAGTTTTCGTTTACGGGAGATATCGCCGCCGTAGCACTTTGCCGTGACGTCTTTCCGCAGAGATCCTACCGTTTCACGCGCCACCACTTTGCCGCCGATAGCCGCTTGAATGGCCACCGCGTACTGCTGGCGTGGGATCACTTCCTTCAATTTTGCCGCCAGCGCCCGGCCGCGGAATTCTGCTTTGTCCCGGTGCACAATGCACGAAAACGCATCGACCGCCTCGCCGTTCACCAACATATCGAGCTTGACCATGTCCGACTCCGTGTAGCCGTCATGCTCGTAGTCCATCGACCCGTAACCGCGGGTCAAACTCTTAATCCGATCATGAAAATCAATCAGGATTTCGTTGAGAGGCACTCGGCCAGTAAGCATCACCCGGCGGGAATCCAGTGTCTCGGTGTGATCGACCGTCCCCCGCTTCTCGGAAGTCAGGGCCATCATGTCGCCAATGTACTCGTTGGGGCAGATGACGAATGATTTCACCATCGGCTCTTCGATCTTCAAGATGTAATTGGGCTCGGGCAAGTAAGCCGGATTATCGATCTCTTTCATTTCACCGCTGGTCATCGTCACGCGATAAATGACGCTGGGATACGTGGCGATAATGTCCATCCCGTACTCCCGACGCAAGCGCTCCTGCACGATCTCCAGATGCAATAGACCAAGAAAGCCGCAGCGAAACCCAAATCCGAGGGCGACGGAGCTTTCCGGCGCGAACACGAAAGCCGAATCGTTAAGCTGGAGTTTGGCCAGGTTCGCTTTGAGATGCTCATAATCCGCCGTATTGATCGGGTAGATCCCGCTGAATACCATGGGATGGATCTCTTGGAATCCAGGCAAAGGTGGCGAAGGCACTCGCGCATCCGTGAGCGTATCCCCCATCTTCACGTCGAGAGGACTTTTGATGTTCGCGGTGATATAGCCCGTCTCGCCCACCTCGAGTTTCTCGCGAACGTAAGGTTTGGGATTAAAACTTCCCACTTCCTTAACTTCAACGTTCTTCCCGGAGTGGAGCAATTTGACATGAATCCCAGCGCGCAACTCCCCATTAAAGACGCGGACATGGGTGACCACGCCTTTATACGTATCAAAGTAAGAGTCGAAGCCCAGGGCCTGGAGCGATTTGGCACCCGTGGGTTTGGGAGCAGGAATCCGCGCGACAATCGCTTCCAGGATTTCGTCGATACCAATCCCTTCTTTCGCGCTAGCCAGCACGGCAGAGTCCGCTGGAATCGCCAGGATTTCCTCCAATTGCGTCTTGGTCAGGGCGACATTCGCGTGCGGCAAATCGATCTTGTTGATCACGGGAATGATCTCAAGATTCTGCTTCATCGCCAGGTGGACGTTGGCGACGGTTTGAGCTTCAACCCCTTGGGCCGCATCGATAATCAAGAGAGCGCCTTCGCACGCGCTCAAGCTTCGCGAAACCTCATACGAAAAATCGACGTGTCCAGGCGTATCAATGAGGTTCAGCTCATACGTCTCCCCGTTCTTGGCTTGATATAGCATCGTGACCGGGTGCGCCTTGATCGTAATTCCACGCTCCCGTTCCAAATCCATGGAATCGAGCAGCTGATCCTCCATTTCCCGAGTCGAGATCGTGCCCGTACGATGCAACAATCGATCGGAAAGCGTCGTCTTCCCGTGATCGATATGTGCAATGATACTGAAATTACGTATGTGCGCTGCGTCCATGAACCAAGTCGGAGAACATAGCGGTCTACTGCCGCAGAAGCAAAAGGCTTTTTCTTTAATCTCGAGTTTCCCGACTGGCCGTCGCAGGTTTCCAGCGTTCAGAGCCGGTTTGCCTTGGGACCCAACCGTTCTTCAAGCTGACCGTTGCTGGGCACGAATCCCGATAGCTTCGGCGGTCCGGAAATCGGGTGAATATGCGCAATCCTCTGATCCCAATGCCCTCCGGTGTCCGTTTAAAACACTAACCATTAATAACTTATAGGACCTGGGGGGGCTAATACCCCAGCGTCTTGTTCGCGCCGAGCGCTGCCGTTCCTCGCAGAGAACGTTCAGTGTGAATAAGTTGTGAATAGGGGAAGCACCCTCCGTCATGGCGCCGGTGCTAAACCCAACTCTCGCCACAACCGCACGCTAACCGCACGCTAACCGCACGCTAACCGCACGCTAACCGCACGTTTGGGTGCGTTGGGTATGTGTTTGGGATGAGCTGGACGTCAGTTTAGTGCGAGAGACGGCGCCGCGGACTGGGGCAGGGTCGATTGTTGACCGCGGCAGCGCCTCTGCCGCAGACGATTGCATTTGGCGCGTTCGGTCGGTAGTTTGCCCGTCAGACATGGAAAAACCTCCGGTGGACCCAGAGTTGAAGCGGCGGATTCAAGAGCTCATCTCTTATAAGGGCGGTGGGCATAACGCAGATTTGGTGGAGGACATCGTCGAAAACGCGCTGAAACTGCTCAAGGATGTCGAGCATCGGGGCGACGTTCGAGTGATCCAGACGGCGGTCCGGGAGCTCCGTTACTCGTTCAAGCTGTTTGCCCCCTTCGCGCAGTATCGCAAAGTCACGATCTTCGGCTCGGCGCGGACCGCGCCCAACAAGATTGAATATCGCCAAGCCATTGATTTCGCTCGGAAGATGGCTGCAGAGAATTTCATGGTGATCACGGGAGCGGGTCCGGGAATTATGTCCGCGGGTCATGAAGGGGCCGGGGCCGAGAGGAGTTTCGGCGTCAACATCCGCTTGCCTTGGGAGCAGAGCGCGAATGCCATCATGTTGAAGGATAAAAAGCTGATTACCTTCAAGTATTTCTTTACGCGGAAATTGATTTTCATCCGACACTCGGACGCGATCGCGCTTTTTCCTGGCGGCTTCGGAACAATGGACGAGGGGTACGAAGCGCTTACGTTGATGCAAACGGGGAAGAGCCAACTGATGCCGCTGGTGCTGATCGATCGTCCCGGAGGGAGCTACTGGAGGGTTTGGGATCAAAATGTCCGCGAGCATTTGCTCGAGAACAACCTGATTTCACCGGAGGATCTGCACCTCTATCAGATTACCGATGACACGGATCAAGCGGTGCGATGGATCACGCGCTTTTACCGGAATTTCCATTCCACCCGGTTCGTGCGCGACCAGTTCGTTATTCGGTTGAAGTATGCGCCGTCCAGTTCGGCGATTGAGAGCCTGAACCGGGAGTTTGCCGATATCATCCTTGGCGATAAGATCCGCATTATCGAACCGCTGCCCGAGGAGCGAGAACACGAAGACTTCGTGGATCTTCCACGAATTGCTTTTGGCTTCGACCGAAAAAGCTACGGTCGCTTGCGTCAGATGATCGACGTTTTGAATAACGACTGACTCGGTTTGAACGACGTCATGGCACGCTGGAAGCCTGCCGCCCGCGTCAGCCTTCTTCGTCTGAGACGCGCGCCCGATCGCTCTGCACGGCGCCTTTGATCAGATCGGTCTGTCGTTCGCGCGCGCGACTGCGGACGACCCAAACGTCCACCAGCGCGGTGAGCATGGCCAGGGCCGTGAATCCAAAACAGACCAACCAATAGATCACGAACAGGAGCCGGCGTCCCAGGTAAGGTTCCAGCACCGTTTGTCCGAGAAGGAGCATCACCATCGCGCACGCCAGGAAAATCAAGCCCGCGCGGCGCACTGTAGGGTCAGGACCTCGGTCCATGCCCGGAGTATATCACAGGCCCGCAAGGAACACTCCTCAAACTTGATTCGCGGCGGGGGTTAGCTTTTCCGGGCCGACCCGCACGCCTTCGTCGCGCAGCTGAGCCTGGCGACGGTAGCTGAGCCCAAATCCTGGATCAGACTTTCAGGTTGCCCAAAGCGAGATGTTCCGAAGCTTGTTTCACATTCGCTCTCAAGCTAGATTCGCGAAAGCCCGTTCCGAGGTATCGCTCATGGTCTCATTGGAAAAAATGTCCGGGTTCTGCGCCGCGGTGGCACTTTGGCTGGCGGTTTCCGGGATCGTCCTGTCAGCTCCCCACGCAGCGGAGCCAAGTGTAACGGACTTGCCACCTGCGTCGACCGAGCGCGTCGACTTCATGAGGGATATTCAACCGATCTTCGCGTCGCGTTGCACCAGTTGTCATGGCCCCGAAAAACAGAAGAACGGACTGCGCCTGGACGAGAAAGCAGCCGCTCTGGCGGGAGGTGAATCAGGCCCCATGTTCGAAGTCGGAAAGAGCGCCGCGAGCCGATTGATCCAACGCGTGGCAGGGCTGGACGCGGATTCTGTGATGCCGCCGAACGGGGAACGATTGACAGCAGCCCAAGTGGGTCTGCTGCGTGCCTGGATTGACCAGGGCGGGGCGTGGCCTGATACGGCGCAAGCCAAGCCGCCGGCAACACTGCCCGAGAACCGGCTGTGGTGTCTTCAACCATTAACGAAGGGCCCGCTGCCCGTCGTGCAAGATCGGTCGTGGGGTCGAAACGCGATCGATCGCTTCGTCCTTGCCGCCCTTGAACAGCGCGGGTTACATCCAGCGCTAGAGGTGGACCGTCCCACGCTCCTGCGACGAGTCACGTTTGACCTGGTCGGATTGCCGCCAACCCCGGACGAACTCTCAGCGTTTCTCGAGGACACCCATCCAGAGGCCTATGAGCGAGCCGTGGAACGATTGCTCGCTTCGCCGCAGTACGGAGAGCGTTGGGGGCGGCACTGGTTAGACCTCGCCCGTTACACGGAAAGCCAAGGATTTGAGTATGATCATATGCGAGCCAACGCGTGGCACTATCGCGATTACGTCATTGCCAGCTTTAACCGCGATCTCCCCTACAACCAGTTTGTCCGCGAGCAGATTGCCGGTGATGTCCTGACGCCGTTGACCACGGAGGGCATGGTGGCGACTAGCTTGTTGGTCTGCGGTCCGTGGGATCAGGCTGGGAGCAGCCAAGCGAATCTGACGGAGCGCCGGGTGACTCGCGAAGAGGAACTCGAGGACCTGGTGAGCGTTGTCTGTCAAACCTTCCTGGGCCTGACCGTAAACTGCGCGCGTTGCCACGCCCACAAGTTCGATCCAATCCCGCAAGAAGATTATTACCGGGTTAAGTCGGTCTTTGAAGGCGTGCGCCACGGAGAACGGGAGATCGCCACGGCAGAGATGAAGGCGCGCGCGGAACGCGAGGCAAGCCGCCTTCGGGCAGAGATCGCTGGGGCCGAGGAACGGGCCGCACTTCTGGAGTCTCGAGCGTGGCAGGAATCCCTAGGCGGGCTCTCAGGCGAGGCGAAGGACGAATGGGCACAATGTCAGGAGGAAATCGAACGCGATCGTCATCGGCTGAAAGAAACCGTGAGCTTCCCGCTTTCCTACACCGGAGTGCGGCAGCAGCCCGAACCCACCCGCCGGCTGAAACGCGGCAATGTCCGAACTCCATTAGAGGAAGTTCGGCCGGGCGCGCTCTCCGCCATCACCGAGTTAGATAGCGATTTCCGCTTGGCCCCCGACGCGCCCGAGGCTGAGCGTCGCCGCCGCTTTGCGCAATGGCTGACCGACGAGCGAAATCCGTTGACTGGCCGGGTGATCGCGAACCGGGTTTGGCAGTATCACTTTGGCCAGGGTCTGGTCGCCACGCCGAACGACTTCGGTGCGAGTGGCTCGGGCGTAAGCCACCCGGAATTGCTGGATTGGCTGGCGGACCGATTGATGACGGAACAATGGAGCTTAAAGGCGCTCCACCGGCTGGTGGTCTGTTCGGCAGCCTACCGTCAAGCAGCCACGTTTGACGAACAGGCCGCCCGTCAGGATGCGGAGAACCGCTTGCTCTGGCGGTTCACGCCGCGGCGCCTGGAAGCGGAATCGGTGCGAGACGCCATGCTCTACGTGAGTGGCCAGATCAATCTCACGCAGCATGGGCCGAGCTTTCGCCCATTCGACACAGAAACCTTTAACGCCACATTTTACCTGCCAAAAGACAAGTTGGGCCCGGAGTTTAATCGACGGACGGTCTATCGAATGAACGTCAACTCCGGCAAAGATCCCATGCTCGACGCGTTGGATTGCCCGGACCCGTCGGTGAAAGCCCCGAGGCGCGGAGTCACTACCACGCCCCTGCAAGCTTTGAGCTTGATGAACAATAGCTTCGTGCAACGCCAGGCCGATGCACTGGCGGATCGGGTTTCCAGGGAAACAGAGGGCGACCTGAGAGGGGCGATCGTGCAAGCGTATCTCCGTTCTTTTGGAAGAGAACCGAGCGCACGAGAATTGAGCCGCGCGCTCCCAGTCGCTGAGGAAACGGGGCTCCGCAACGTTTGTTGGGCTCTGCTAAACGCCACGGAATTCCTCTATGTCCGATAAACCGCACTCTCGAATGCAGGGATCCATCCCCTCAGTTCCGAACCCCAAGGCCATCTCAGGACCACCCTTGCTGGACCGTCGCCATTTCCTGTCCGCATCGGCCGGGGGGATAGGCGCGTTGGCGTTGAGTTGGCTAATGCAGCGCGAGTCGCAGGCCAATCGCTCGGAAACCGGATTGGTGCGACCTCCTCATTTCCCGGCCAAGGCGAAGCGGGTGGTGCAAGTCTTTTGCGCGGGAGGAGTCAGTCACCTGGACACGTTCGACTACAAACCGGAGCTAAAGCGCTTCCATGGGAAGGCGTTGGAAGGAAAGGGTGAGAATAAGGGGTTTTTTGGGCAGCCAGGGCTGGTCATGCAAAGCCCTTACGAGTTCAAGCAGCAAGGTCAAAGCGGGCATTGGGTCAGCAGTTTGCTGCCTCACTTGGCCGGTTGCGTCGATGACCTGGCCTTTATCCATTCGATGGTTGCCAAGAGTAATAATCATACGCCGGCCACCTTTCAGATGAATACCGGTTTCACGATGAACGGGTTTCCCTGCATGGGCGCTTGGCTTAGCTACGGCTTGGGAACCGAGAACGAGAATCTGCCCGCGTTCGTGGTGCTACCCGATCCGCGAGGTTTGCCTGCAGGAGGTTCGATCAACTGGACCGCGGGCTTCCTCCCGGCCAGCCATCAAGGCGTCACGTTTCGCACCAAAGGCGATCAAGCGATTGCGGATCTGGCAACGCCAGCGCACGTGCGCACGCGTAGCCGCGAGGCCGGGATGCAACTACTCCACCAGATCAATCAGGATTACGCGGAAGCATACCCGGGAGACAGCGCCTTTGCGGCACGACTACGCTCCTACGAATTGGCCGCTAAGATGCAACTCAGCGTGCCCGAGGCCGTGGAGATCCAGGGCGAGAGTCCAGCGACACAACGCCTTTATGGACTGGACGCTGAGGGGACTCGCAGCTTTGGCAAGAACTGCCTCTTGGCTCGGCGCCTGCTCGAACGGGGCGTCCGATTTGTGCAGGTGTTTCATGGGGGCGCCTTTGGGAGCCCGCGAATCAACTGGGACGGCCACGAAAACCTGAAAGAAAACCATGACACCCAGGCAGTTAGCATGGACAAACCAGTGGCCGGATTGATTCAAGACTTAAAACAACGCGGCATGTTGGAGGACACGCTCTTCATCTGGAGCACAGAGTTTGGACGGAGTCCAGCGACCCAAGGCATCGGGGCGCCAGGTCGCGATCATCACCCAGACGCGTTCACTTGTTTTCTGGCCGGTGCCGGGCTGAAACGAGGGATCAGTTACGGAACGACCGATGAGGTCGGTTATTTCGCCAGTGAAAATCCGGTGAGCATTTATGACTTTCACGCAACGATTCTACATTTGTTGGGCATTGATCACGAGCGCCTCACGTTTTACCATAATGGAGTTAACCGTCGTCTGACGGATGTTCACGGTCACGTCGTCAAATCGTTGCTCGTTTAAAGCTGGGGTCGGTTCGGCCCCACCTGGTCAGCGGTCCATTGCATGACTACCAACACTCAAGTTCGTCGCGCTACCCTCGACGATCTCGTTTTGCTGCGGCGCTTGTGGCAGCACGCTAAGCTACCGGTCGCGGAGCTCGAAAAGAAGTTTACGGAATTTCAAGTGGTCGAGACTCCGTCGGGAGAACTCCTGGGAGCCATTGCGCTGCAGATTCACGAGAAACATGCCCGGATTCACAGCGAGGTCTACCAGACCTCGGAGCTGGCGGAGGAATTGCGACCGCGCTTTTGGGATCGAATCCAAGCCGTCGCACGAAACCAAGGGTTGGTCTGGCTCTGGATCGGGCCGGACGCATCGATGTTTTGGTTGGAGACTGGATTTCAAGCAGCAACCGCCAAGGAAATGCAACGGCTGCCTGCGATGCTTTCGGAAGGCTGCGGATCTCGTTGGTTGATCCTGCAAATCCGCGAGGAAAACCCCGGTGGAATTTCCTTGGAGCAAGAGCTCGCGGTCTTCAAGACGACGCAGCAAGCCGAGAGTGAGCGCGTCCGGCGCCAAGCTCAGTTCCTGCGAATCTTCGCGGCCGTCGTCACCGTTGGAGCTGTTTTCCTGCTGGCCATGGCCGCCTGGTACCTTCTTCGTCATTTTCACAAAACGCCGAGGTTGTGACATTTCGTGGAGCTCAACGCGCCCGAATGCTCCGTCGTCCGTCAGTAGTGAGCTTTCGGCTAAGCCGGGTGTGGCGAATGCCTACTGGAGTTCCATGCCTTTCTTGAACTCACGCACCTCCCTCGCATGGATGTGTCTCCTCGCGAGCCTGCTCGGCAGAATGGCCGCCGCCGCTCCGATCAACGATAATCTCAACAATGCCACCCTCTTGGTGGGCACGAATTTAACTGTCACGGGAAGTAATCTGGAATCAACCAAGGAGATCGGAGAGCCCAACCACGCCGCCAACCTGGGCGGGCGGTCGATCTGGTGGACCTGGTCCGCGCCCGATACGGGAAGTGCCACCCTGTCCACAGGCGGCAGCTCTTTCGACACGTTACTCGCCGTCTATACAGGCTCGTCGTTCTCCACACTCAACTCGGTTGTAGCCAATGACGATAATGGAAGCAAAGGGACCAGCGCCGTTAGTTTTAATGTCATTCGCGACACCGTCTATAAGATCGCGGTGGACGGGTACAACGGGGCCACAGGCCAGGTTCAGCTTGCCGTGATGTTCCTCCCCCAAACTCTGACTCGAGCGATCAATGACGGGTTCACCAATCGACTAAGCCTTGCTGGCGCAACAGTCCAGACGGGCAGCGCAAATTGCTTCGCCACCAAAGAATCTGGGGAACCGAACCACGGTAACGAACTCGGAGGCGCTTCCGTCTGGTGGACCTGGACCGCACCGACAGACGGCCTGACGGTAATCGAGACCGAAGGAAGCAGCTTCGATACATTGCTGGGTGTATATACAGGAGCCGTCCTTACTAACTTGGTCCTCGTCGCCCAGAACGACGACATCAGCACCAACCAGCCGACCAGCCGGGTTAGCTTCCGGGCCAGCGCCCGAACGAGCTATCAAATCGCCGTCGACGGCTTCAACGGCGATTTGGGCATGATCGTCTTGCAGATCAGCATGGGCGACGTGGTTTGGTTGAGCCCACCGAAGCCGTCAGGCACCGGAGGATTCACGATCACCCTGATGGCTCCGGTGGGTAAGCCGTTCACGCTCGAGGCGACATCCGATCTGGTCCGCTGGGAACCTGTCCAAACGCTCGTCAGTGCCGATGGCCTAATTGAATTCAACGACCCTGCCGGTCACACCTCTCGAAGATTCTATCGCGCGCAGCAGGCGCGATAGTGGACGCGCCCAGGCGCAACGAAGTTCCGGCAGGCTATTTGCGAGCTTCGGGCGTGACCTGAAGGGCTTTGCGCTCTCCAGCGCGGAGGATGATCACGTCGGTCACCTGCCCGATTCGAACAGCATCCAGAGCATAGGTGTAGTCGTAGACATTCTTGATTTGCTGGCCAGCGAATTCCACAATGGTGTCTCCCGCTTGCAGACCGGCGCGTTCCGCGGGGCTACCCGCGCGCACCCCGGTAAGTTTCACGCCGATTGTTTCTGTGGTGTAGTCTGGAATGGTGCCCAAATACACCCGAAGCATTTCGCGCTGGCCAGCGGTTGCTCCTCCACTGCTCTGAACTTTCGCGTAGTCCAAGCGATTGGTGGTGGACACCAAGTCGCGCACCAACGAATGAGCGAACTTGATAATTCGAGCCATGCCCTCGTAGTTGATTTTGTCAGGTCGATCGGACGGGCGATGGTAGTCTTCGTGACTTCCCGTAAAAAAATTCAGGACAGGGACCTGTTTTGGGTAGAACGCTGTTACGTCGGTGGGAAGATACGGGTCCTCCTGCAAGCTTAGATCAAAGCCAGCGACAATGTTTCGTTTCTCAATCAACCGCTTCCACTGAGCGGACGACCCGACGCCTTGAAGCGTCAAGCGATTCGTGCGCAGGCGTCCAATCATGTCAAAATTCACGTAGGCTACGATGTTCGACAACGGCACGGGCGGATGATCGGCAAAATAGGACGAGCCAATGATTCCAAGTTCCTCCCCGGACCAGAGCCCAAAGATAACGCCATGTTGGAACGCTCTTGGATTCTTACGTCGCTCCTCGGCCAATGCCCCAGCCAGCTCAAGCGCCGCGCTAACTCCCGACGCATTATCGTCAGCGCCCGCATGGATTTGACCTGCTTCTCCCGCTCTCAACATTGCGCCCGCTTCGCCCAGTCCGAGATGGTCATAATGGGCTCCAACCAAAATGAATTCCTGAACGCCGTCCGCGTTGTGCGGACGAATCAGACCGCTCACATTGCGGTCTGCATGCCGCAGATGCTCTACTGCTGAAGCAATCTGGAGACGCACGCCTTCCACCGCCGTTAGCTTTTCGGCGTGCGGATTCTCGTCATCCAGCGCGGTTTGCCGTGCCGCCAGTGACTTGCCTGAACTTTGCAGCAACTTGTCCGCTACCTGCCCCGTAATCGAAACCGCCACAATTCCAGAGGCAGCCAAACTACTGTCCGACGACAACGTCGCGAGTTCGCCAGCACCCGGGGAATTCGGACCTGTGACGATGAGGATGGCTTTGGCACCATGTTCTCGAGCTAACATCGCTTTGTAACGCAGCCCTGCGTAACGATTGAGTTCCTGGCGGCGTTGCGGACTGACTTTCTCGGGCACGTACCGGAGGACCATGACCACCTTATTGGTCGCATCCAACCCAGCGTAGGAATCATAACCGTCGGCGCCTGCGCCCGGAATCGAGAGTCCGTAACCCGCAAACACCAGAGGACCTTCAACTTCGCCGTTCGCGGTAAATGAGAGTGGGCGAAAGTCTTTTTCGGGTTCGAAGGAGACCGGCGCTGCGCCTGCATTTGCGATGACGGTCAATCGATTCTCATTCGTCAACACCTTCACACCCGCATTGAACTCGAACTCCTGGAAGTAGCCCCCCCAATCGGGAAACGGTTCCACGCCCGCTTTCTCAAGTTGTTCAGCAACGAAGGTCGCTGCCAAACGCGCCCCTTTGCTCCCGGTCATGCGGCCTTCCGTGGCTTCGGACGCCAGGAATTCCACTTCCGCTCGAACTTCCTGGGCGTTGATCTCCGGAGAAAGGACCAAGCCTGGGCTTACGGTCTTGGCGCGCGAGGCGGCGGTAGCGTCCAATGCTGAGCCTTCCGAAGTGGTCGGCGTCCGCGTCGGAGCCGATCGAAGTCTGGCCAGGACGGCGCGATGGTTCCAATCGGCCAAGAAAAGTTGGGAGCGCCCGTCCGGAGAACGACTAGCCGTCCAACAAATCTGTTCCCCGTCCGGCGAAAAGGTCGGCAAACCATCAAAACCATCGCGATAAGTAATTTGGACGGGTTCATGCCGACCTGCCGGATCGACCACGAAGAGCTCGAAATTGCTGAATCCCAGTTTGTTAGCTGTAAATAGGATGTAGTCCCCGGACGGATGATAGAACGGCGCCCAAGACATACACTTAAAATGGGTCACCTGCTGCACGTCTGTGCCATCCCGCTTCATGGTAAAGATGTCTGCTACGACGCCATTGGTTTCGAACCGCCGCCAGACGATGCGCTGTCCATCCGGGGAGAAGAACGGCCCCCCATCGTAGCCGGGCGTCCAGGTCAAACGTTTCTGTCCGGTGCCATCCGCGTTCATGAGATAGATCTCGGCAAAATGGGCTGGATCTAGCTGCAGCCTCTTCTGATCCTCCGGCGAAAGTTTCTCCGACGGGTACGCATGTCGCAGTGACGTAAAGACGATCTTCTGTCCATCCGGTGAATAGGACCCTTCGGCATCGTAGCCTGGCGCGTCTGTGAGGCGCTTGACGGCACTCCCGTCCGGAGCCGCACTGAACAAGTCCATTTGTTCGTCGTAATCCCAAGCGTAGCGCCGCTGCTTGCCCGACGCGCGAAAATCCGCTTCGGCCGTCTGCTTCACCGAAGCCTGTGGATCGAGGTGCGTCGACGCAAACAGTATTTCCTGGGCGCCCGGGCGGAAATAAGCGCAAGTAGTCTTGCCCAGTCCTGGGGACACGCGGGTAATGTCACCCGATTCAAAACTGAGAAGGTAAATTTGGTAAAAAGGGTTCGCATCGTCCCGTTCGCTTTGAAAAACGAGAGACTTCCCATCGGGCGAGAAGTAACCTTCGCCACTCCTTTTTCCCTCCAACGTCAGTTGGCGAATCTCGGAGAGAAACTCCCCTTCGCCCGCAGGTGGAACGGACTCGGCTCCGTGGGCCGATAAGGTTAGCACCAGAGCTAAGGTGCTCAGCACACATCCGGACGTATCCATTAATAAGCGCGGCATAGCAGGTGGCCGTATCGTCAAGCCTTCACCATGACACCGGCTTGCGCAATGAGCAACCGAGTCCTAAGTCGCTCTGGTTGTGCATGAATAGACGAATGAACCTGGCTCCATCGCCGTTTGCCGATTGACGGCTGCGCAGCCCTTGCAGTAGAACCTGTTCCATGCGCGTCATTCTGGTTCTCTTGTTAGGCAGTGGTTTGCTCGTTGGCTGCAAACACGCCAAGCCCTCGGACCCGGCCAATGCCGGCAGCGAAACCGTCGTGAAGAAGAGCGCGGAGAAGGAATCGAGTCGAACAAAGTCAGCCTCCTCACGCGAGACCGGAACCGCCGCTCGGAAAGCGACCGCTCTGAACGAACCGAGCGGGAAAATTGCGTCGGTGAATCCAAACCTCCGTTTCGTAGTCATCGATTTCGCCTTCAACCCAGTGCCTCAACCAGACCAATCTCTCAGCGTCTACCGGGACGGACAAAAGGTCGGCGAAGTGAAGATTTCCGCTCAATCCCGCAATAACATCATCGCCGCCGATATTACCGCGGGCGATGCTCGCATTGGTGACGAGGTTCGCCCGTAAAGCTGGTCCAGCTGAGCTCGGTCAATTCGACAGTGGCTTTATCGAGCTCGAAAAAACCGCGCTGGCCCGGTCGACTTCCCGGCTTCGGGCAGAGTGAGGTAAAAGAGAGGGCCGGGGGCATTGGTCCATTGCAGCCAATGCGAAAGGTCCGTGGACGATTCCAATGAATAGCTCTGTCCAGCTTGGCCGGTAACCTGCAACTGGTATTGGCCCAGCCCCGTCTGTAATACAACCAGGGCGGGAGGATCCACCGGAGCTGTCCCTTCGATCTGAAGGTCAAACTCGGTGCAATTTGATTCGCTGAACCGCTCGTAATTCGCGACTCCGCAGGCTGTGTTCTTGAACAGGCCAGGTTGCAACGCTTTGACCGCCACCGAAAGAATGGCGTTGTTTTCAGTCCCACTAACTACGCTGCCAACGCGCCAGATCAGGGTCCGGTCACGTGGATTATACTCGGTGCTGATCCCTTGATTGAACGCCGTGCCGACCAACCCGAGACCGGCTGGAAGCCGATTGGTCACGATCGTCGCCGACGCGATGCATTCCCCGTTGTTTCCTAGGACCAAATCGTAAGTGAACTCTTCTCCGACGTTCACACTGGCTGGCACTCCCACATTCGCTAAAGAAAGATAGACCAGAGGACAGTACGAACAACGCAACAGCCAACAAACGCTGTTTTGAAAAAGCGCCTTTCGACCTGACAAAGACTCCTCCCCTCCAGCCGTTCGAACCCGGAAACTTTGGCTTACAGAACGTGCCTCGCCAAAGTCCGAAACGTCCGCGGTCGGGAACTGGACCATCAGGTCCCCACCCGCGCCGAAGGCCAAAGGCGTGGCATCCGCTGTGGATTTGCCCAAATCGATCGCATTGCTGTATTCGAAGTTGGAGATCTCAGCGAATCGCCCGCTCAAGATCGAGCTCGGCTGTCGATCCTGAGTCAATTCGGAAAAGGCAATTACTCCGGGACTGGCCGAACGCCCCAGCGACGTTAGATGAAGCAGGTTCGCCCAAGTAACACGGTTGGCGGAATTCAGTTTCGTCAAAGCACCCAACAACCGATCTCCGATCAGATAGATTGGAGTGCCGCCGTTAAATACCTCGCCCAGCACCGTTACCGTTGAGTCCAGCAGACCGTCCTCGCCAAGATCATCCCAAATCACCAGGCGAAACGTCGCGAGCGCTTCCGCCGTCAGACCTTGTTGGTCAAATACTCGGGCGCAGTATCCCATCTCCAACAGAAAATCTCGCAAGCGCCCGATCTCAGGATCATCAAAATTGCGAACGATGGCGATAGCCGCACCGCTATCGGTAACGCCAATGCATGTCGCTTCTGAATTGACCGTGGCGCCTGAGAGACAGACCGCTTTCGCACTGATGCAGTAGTCGCCCACGGGAGCACCTTCCCAGGTAATCTCGAACGGGCTGCTGGTATCCACGCCAAGCAGCGACGAGCCGGAATAGAACTCCATGCGAACGACTTTGTCGATGCCTTCGTTCGGCGTCGCCGTAAGCACAATGGGAGAAAACGGCTCGAAGCAAGTCAGATTGCCCGGCGTTCCCAACACGACTACGGACGGACAGTCCGTTTGCGGCGCAAGGTCGTCGTTTCGAATCATTGCTGTTCCCTGCGCCTTGAAAAGCGTCGCATTAGCCGGATTTGACAAGACCAATGCGAAGGTCTCATCCGGCTCTACCTCGACATCGCCGTTGATCACCACGCTGAGGTTGGTCGAACTGACTCCGGGCGCAAAGGTCAGGGTCCCCGATACGGCGACGAAATCCGTGCCACCGGTCGCTGTCCCATCCTGGGTCGCAAAGCGGACCGTTACAGAGTCGCTCGTCTTCCCCACCAAATTGACCGTGAACGTCAACTGGGAGGTGCCACTGTTACCTTCCGTGACACTAGCATCACTGACTTCTAACCCCGGTAGCGGGTCATCATCCACGACGGTGAGCAAGCCTTGTCCGCGACAGATGGTCGCCTGGAGTGCGTTGGTTAGCAGGATCCCACAGATGTCATTCGCCTCGTGGACAGCATCACCAAGAATGGTCAACGACACTGTTTTCTCCATTTCGCCGGGCGGCACGGTCACCTTTTCGAAGTAGGGATTGGGCAGGGAGCGGCAAGATGGCACAAGCACATCGACGGTCACCGGATGACTACTGGGCGCGCTTAGTCGCAGGGAGACGAGGGCTTGGCGCGTTCCCGAGTCACCCTCCACGACGGTAACGTCTCCGAGCGAAAGGCAAGGAACCGGATCGTCGTCCACGATTGTACCCAACCCACGAGCGTTGCGAAGCACGCCGTTGACTGCATTGGTCAATGTCAGGAAGAAAGTTTCATTACCCTCGGCGATGGTGTCGCCCAACACCGAAATCGCGACGGTGTGTTCCGTCTCATTCGGCAAAAATTGGAGTGCCCCAGCCGAGGCCAGGTAATCACTGCCGGCAGTCGCGGAGCCGTCGCTCGTGAAATATTCAACCGTAACCATGTGCTGAAGCTTTGCTCGGAGAGTCACGGTGAACGTAGCGAGAGAATTCCCGACGTTCCCTTCTGAGACCGTGGCATTGGAGATGGTCAAATCGACTGGGGCTTCGTCGGTAATCGTCACGACGGCCTCGCTCGCTCCCAAGGTCGCGTTGGATGGATTGCTCAAGGTGACAAAGAAGTGTTCCTCGCGTTCATCCGCCGTATTGCCAGCGATCGGCAGGGGAATAACCGCCGCTAAGCTTCCCGCGGGAATTCGAACAATGCCATTCTGCGCTTCATAGTCTGTGCCAGCGACGGCGGTTCCATTACTCGTTTGATAGTCGACAAGGACATCTTGATCGGAAACGGAAGACAAGCTGACCGTCAGCCGGGCAATCGCGGTTGCGTTGGTGCCGACGTTGACGGCGGTATCGTCAATGCTGACGACCGGCAGATCATCGTCGAGGATGGTTCCTCGAGCCTGCCCGATCGCGATCGGCGCGCCGTTCGGATTGCGCAAGACCGCAAAGAACGTTTCGTCCGGTTCATCCCCACGATCCCCTTTGATCAACACCGTGACATTCGTTGTGGACACATCAGGAAGAAAAGTCACGCGAGTGCTCGCGCTGACATAATCCAATCCGGCCTTGGCCGTGCCGTCGATGAAGTCGACATCGACCGTGACGCTCGACGTCCGCGACGGGTAGAGGCGAATCGGAAATGACATCGGATGATCTTGATTCCCTTCGACGCTTTGCGCGTCTTCGATGGAAAGTCCGACCGGCGGCAGCACCGCCACAGCAGCAATGGCGCGGTTGTTCGAAGGTGTCGGATCGCTTTCCCGCGCACCCACCTGGACGATATCAACGAGCGTGCCGAGAGCATTGGGGATGATCGCATTTGTTAGCGACAAGCTTTGACCGGGCGGAATATCTGGTAGCGCGCAGACCATTTCGTTCGATGTCACAATGCAATCCAGATTGCCTGAACTGGTCGAGAGCCAGGGTGCAGGGACATTCAATCGGTTGGTCAACGTCACACCCCTGGCGACTGAGGGTCCTTGGTTCGTCACCGCGATGGTGTAGGTCAGGGGACTTGAAATAGTGGCCGGATCAGGGCTTGCGAAAACGGTGACAGCCAGATCAGCGCTGCTACAGCAAACGTATTGACCATTGGCCGCGACTCCCAAAGTAAATTCGTAGGGCAGCACACCCACTACGACTCCGCCCTCGCGCAACTCCAGTTCGGCGGTGTAATGCTGGCCGCAAACCCCAAACATGCGGAACCGGAAAGGCAGGTACCGTGACCGTCTCCAGGGGATCAACCGCCAGATTGGCCGGTTGACAGTTCTCCAGCAGTAGCCGGGTACCAGCTGCCGAGAGCTGCGGCAGGTAATCGTCGTTCAGAATCACTCCTTCGGCTTGTGCGGTCGCGAGCGTCGCATTCACCGGATTGGTCAAACGCACAAAGAAGTTCTCCGTCGGTTCGGGCACCTCGTCGCCATTGACCGAGACATTAATGACGCCATTGGTCTCGCCAGATTCAAAGACAATCCGGCCACTACCGATGACAAAGTCGCTGCCGCCCAACGCCGTGCCATTGACAGTGGTGTAGTCCACCTCGACGACTTGCGGACTGGGACGCGAGAGCGTCACTTTGAAAGCCGCGTTCGTGCTGGTGCGTGCTTTCCCTTCTGCCACAGCGATTCCATTCAGACGAATCTCCGGCAGCGACGCCGGGTTATTATCGACAATTGTTGCCTGAGCGCGTGCCTTTTGGAGTTTTACTCCCACTGGCTGTGTCAGATTTAGAAAGAAATTCTCGTCTCCTTCCTCGAGGGTATCCGGAAACAAACTCACAGAGATACCAGCCGCCGTTGCTCCCGGATCGAACGTTACGGTGCCGGAAGCAGTGGCATAGTCCTCAGGCGAGCGGGCTGAGCCGTCCGCTGTGGCGTAGGTTACCGTCACTGGCCGAGCCTGAGCAGCTGAAAGACTCAAGGTAAAGACGGCTCGCCCAGTGGTCTCGGACGCTGGTTCGATGACGCTGACATCCGCAACGCTCAGCAAGGGCAGGTCGTTGTCCACGATCGTCCCTGTGCCGACGGTCTGTTCGGCGGCGAGCGCCGCCCCGACAGGATTAGTGAGCGCCACGGTGAGAGACTCGTCCGATTCTATGATAGTATCGCCGATGATAGGAACAGCGATCGTTGCCGACGCTGTCTTCGCAAGAACAGTCACCGTTCCGCTGACTGGCGTATAATCCTCGCCCGCACGCGCCGAGCCGTCTGCCGTCGCATAATCGACCGTAACGTCTCGTCCACCTGGGGGGTTCAGCCAAACGGTAAAGAGCAGGTTGGTCGATCCTGTGTCGCCTTCCGTCACGCGCGGGTTGCTGATGGAAAGCCCGAGCGGCGAGCTGACCCGGATCACAGGGGTAGCCGTATTATTGCGAGGGTTGGGATCGTGTTCCGGGCTCTTAACATAGAAGACGCCGATCAAGTCGGAGGCGTCCAAAGGCGCAATCACGATTTCAACCGTGACCACTCCTCCTGGAACGATCGCTCCAAGTTCGCATAGCACCGCTTGATCTTGGTTGGTGCACAATCCCTGCGACGCCGAGGCCCGGATGAACCGAATGTTGCTACGCCAGGTGTTGGTGAGCGTCACAAACGTGGCCGCCTTGGGGCCGGAATTCGTCACTTCGAGGTGGTAGGTGATTTCACGACCGACCACGACCACGTCTGGCTTATCGACGACTCGGATAGCCACATCAGCGCTCTGACAGCATACCGCCTGGCCGGCGATGTTCGTTCCCAAAACGAACGGGTAGGTAACTGTGCCATAGTTGGTTCCGCCGTTTTTGATCTGCAAGACGGCTACGAGAGACTGGCCGCATTCCCCGTCGGCTTTGAAAGTAAACGTCCGCTCCACTGGAACGCCTTGCGGTGCCAGGATCCCAAAGTTTTGCGGCGCGTTAATTGGTGTGATGCCGGGGCCTGCGAGCAACCCGCCGGATACCTGAGCGGAAGACAATGTGCCGATATTCGCCAGAGCGAAACGCACCGTGACCGTTTCCCCTGGATCGATTGCACCGTTGCCTGGCGTGCAATCCTCGCTGTCGACGGTCATCCCCGCCCCCACGATCACGAGAGCATCCTCATCGGTCTGAATCGTGCCGATGCCTTGCGGATCGGCGAGGGCGGCTTGCTGCGGATTCGTGAGGTTCAGCAGCACCGTTTCATTGGGTTCGAACACGTCATCGCCCACGACCGTGACGGACACGAGCTGGGTCGTTACCCCAGGCTCGAACGTTAGATCTCCCTCGGCAGGGAGATAGTCGTCGTTGGCCGTCGCGGTTCCGTCCGTGGTTGCGTAATGGACCGAGATTCGTTCCT
This sequence comes from Limisphaerales bacterium, assembly GCA_044225505.1. Classification (GTDB taxonomy): domain Bacteria; phylum Verrucomicrobiota; class Verrucomicrobiia; order Limisphaerales; family SIBE01; genus JAXMHN01. Next base: position 2,880 of record JBGAIN010000120.1, on the reverse strand, counting down.
GAGCAGGTTTATTAAGGCCAATGGTGAACACCAGGTTCGTGCTCGTCCCGGCGACTCCTTCTTTGACGGCAGTGTCGGAGACAGCCAACCGGCGCGTATCATCATCGAGGATCGTTCCGACCGCGGAAAGCCGTCCAGGAGTTGCATTCGCTAAACCGGCAAGTTCCACGGTAATGGTTTCGTCCGGTTCGACCTCAAGATCTCCATTAACGACGACCGTCAAGCTTGCGTTGGTGCTGTTCGGATTGAAAAGGATTTCTCCCGCGGTCGTTGTATAGTCGCGCGACGCGACCGTGGCCGTGCCGTCCCGAACTGTGAATCGGGCCGAGACGGTGGCGCCGCTCGGTCGGTCGAGTTCCACGGGGAAGACCAAAGTGGCCGTCCCGGAATCGCCTTCGACCACGCGACCGTCGCGGACCGACAGCACCGGGAACAAGTCGTTGTCATGCACCGTGGCGCCGCCCTGGTTGCTCGCGAGAACCGCATTGCGCGGTCCGCTCAGGTTGACGAAGAAGGTTTCGTCGTTTTCGCTGAGCGAATCGTCCAAGACAGGCACCTTGAGTTTGGTTTCGATAGCGCTGGGCGCAAAAACGAGCGTGCCACTCACCGCCTGGTAGTCTAAACCGGCGATGGCGGACCCATCCGCCGTTGCGTAATTCACCGAGACGGAAGCTTCGGGAGACGCCTTCGAAAGTGTCACCGTGAACGTCGCGACCGCACCTCCAGCCGTTTCCGTTAGTTCGACATCGTTGATCGTGAGCGACGGCGGTTCGTCGTCATTCAAGATCGTCCCTTGCGCCTGCGCGGTGCCGATGGTGAGGTTCTCCGGATTGGAGAGGTTGAGGACAAAAAGTTCGTCAGGCTCGTAGATGGATTCGCCGACCACAGGGACTTTGACGGTTTGCACGATCGTGCCCGGCTCGAACGTGACGGTTCCAAACTGGGCCACATAATCGGCGCCAGCCCGAGCGGTGCCATCGGCCGTCCCGTAGGAAACGCGTGCGGATTGACCACTGGGAGCGGAGAGCCGAAGGGTGAAGACGGCGTTCGTCACTCCGGCATTCCCCTCACGCACATCCACGTCATCGACTGTAACGAGCGGCGGTTTGTCGTTGTCCAGGATCGTTACGGTCGCCCGGCCCCGGTTAATTTTCGCAAGAGTCGGGCTGGTTAAGCTGATCGCAAAAGTCTCGTCGGCCTCGTGGACGGTATCGCCGATGACCGGGATAGAGATTGTCTGTTGCGTCGTCCCGGCCGCAAAGATGAGCGTGCCGCTTTGAGGGAGATAATCTGCACCGCCGCTCGCCGTCCCATCGGAACTTGAGTATCGCAGCGTAACGACACCTTCCACGGGGAAGGAGAGCTGAACTGGTATCAGGGCAACCTGGGTGCCTGCGTCTCCTTCCACAACTGCGAAATCCTCGACCGACAAGTCCGGAAAGGCGTCATCGTTCCGGACCGTTCCCGTCCCGATTGCCTTTGCTATCGTGGCGTTGACCGGGTTACTCAGGTTGATGAAGAACGTCTCGTCGAGTTCCGGAGAGAAATCACCAATGACTGAGACCGAGACAGGAGTGCTCAACTGGCCCGCGGGGATAGTAACCACTCCCGAGCCCGCGCGGACATCGACGCCTACCACGGCAGTGCCGCTGCTCAAGGCGTAAGCTACGGAGATCGGGACAGTGCTTGCTCGCGTAACACTAACTGTGAAGACCGCCGCGGTCTCGCCGGTGTTCCCTTCCTGAACTGAGATGTCGTTAATCGACAACCGACGTTCCAAGTCGTCATCATAGATCGTTCCGACTCCGCGGGGTTTACTAATCTCCGCACTGGGCGAAGGGCTCAACGTGAGAAACACCGTTTCATCCGGTTCTTGTCTCGTGTCGGACTGGACGGGAACCAGGATGTGTTTGCTCGTTTCTCCCGGCTGAAAGGTCAACGTTCCCAAGACGCCGATGTAATCCTGGACCTCCGTCGCGGTTCCTGGTGTGGTCTCGTAAGCGACTTGGACGGGTTGTCCACTGGGGCTGGAGAGTGTCATTTCAAAATCGAGGTTCGTTGATCCCACGTCGCCCTCGAGTACAACTGGGTCTGAAACAGCGAGAAAAGGCCTTGGATCATTATCCAGGATTTGCCCAGTGGCGTCCCCGCGAACTATGGTGGCGTCCAGCGCTCCGCCGAGTTGGATTTCGAATGTCTCCGTTCCCTCATACAGCAAATCGCCGATGACCGGAACGGTGATTGTGGCCGAGGTTGCCCCCGGCGGAAACATAAGCGTTCCGGATTGCGTGAGGTAATCCACACCGGCCGTGGCCGTGTTTGGGACCGTGGTGAAGTTGACCGAGATCGGCAAGCTGCTCGCCGGTGCGACGTCGACCTTGAAGACGAGATTGGTGCTTCCACTATCTCCCTCCGTCACGGTGCTGTCGGAAATTGAGACCGTGCGCGGATTGTTGGCCGGCGCGAAAAGGTCATCGACGGTCAATGTGAAGGAGCCCCCGGTCGAATCCAGATCCCGCGCGCCCGCGTTCTGCAGCCCGAGGCGGTTTAAGTTTAGAGTTTGTCCAGCCGGCAATGTTGTCGTAGAGAAGCCGACCAGGTTGGTGAATCCATTGCCGCCGTAGATCTCGACGGCGAACTGGCGACCCGACGCTCGGTATCGTCCCACGACAAGGTAATCCGTTTTCACCTGCAGCGGGATGCCGCCGCCCGAAAAGCTCTGGTCGAAGCTTTCGATCCCCGCATAGGCGACCAAGGCACCGCCCGCCACGGACAGCACGCAGACGAGTCCGTCCCCAAAGTCGCCGACATGTTGGTCGGTCATCAAACCGATAAATGCCGCAGGATGATCTTGGTCTTGGAAAGACTCGACCCGCAAGC
>JBGAIN010000119.1:3664-26461 GCA_044225505.1 Limisphaerales bacterium | reverse complement strand
GTATTGGCCATCCGGAAGGGCGAACCGGTAACTAAAAGTTCCATCAGGCCGTAATTTGACTTCGCGCCCGTCAGCGCTAACTTTTGCGCTTGGCTCGGTAGCACCATACAAGACGAGTTCGGCATTGATATTGATCCAAAACGATCTTTTCTCAGACTCCCGCCCTTCTGGAATTCCCACCGAACTGGACGGCCCGGCTAAAGCAATGCTTTCCAGGAGCGGTGCGCTTGGCCCTCCTGGGGTTGGCAAAGGGGCCGGAGACGAACTCTTGAGCTGCAGGTGGCGGCGAATTAGCTCAGTGATCTCGACGGAGCCCATCCAAACCCGGCGCGAATCATCCAGTCGCACGACCTCGGCCAAGGCGCGTGCTTGCGCTGGCGTCCACTCGGGTGGCGATGTCGGAACGACGGCGGGTAACTCCGTCCACCCTTCGCTCCTCAGTTGCTGAACCGCCTCCTCCAATGGAGCGTTTTCGATGACTGCTTCCTGAACAGCTTCAAATAGTTTCTTGAGTGGGACATTAGGCGGAATCGTGGCGAACTCCACCGTCGTTTCCCGAGACGTCGAGTCGGGCGGTGTCAATGTGGATGCCGATAGTGCGACTCTCTGCCAAACATTCTCCCGCGTGTAAAACCCTAATTCGGCTTGGTATCGTTGTCCCCCTCGTTCCACGGAAAGAAACCAACTTTTTGATTCCCGATGGACATGGGTCTCGCTGAGCGCATTTCCTCGAACGGCGTCCTGATAAATCCTGATGATAAGGTGTCCGTCGCGGGATTGGGCGTTATAAGAGTCGCGTTGCGCGGGCGTTAAATCCCAAGCGGCATAGAGCCAAAGTGGATCGCGCGCTGTCAAGAAAAGCTGTTCCGAACCGTAGCCGTCCGGTAACTCCGTCGGGATCGGTTTGAGTGGGACTTCCCGCTCCCGTGAGGGCGGCCGAATGGCATAACGTTCCCCAGGTCCGCTCACCGAGGGCACCGACGAAGCGTCTCCTTCCAGCAAGATTGGCGGCAGCACAACCGGCGGGCGTTTACGCGACGTCCTCGGCGGTGCGGAACGTGCTCCCAATATCCTGGTCTCGGTCGCTTTGGCGACCGGTTGGACATTCGCGGAAGCGCTTGTTTCTGGCAGAGTTTGAAGCGTCTTGACGGGGGCGGGGGGAACAGCCTTCTCGCCGATTTTCAGGCGTGGCCCTCGAGTTGGTGGAGCTTTGGCCGGAGCGGCGGCCGTCGTCTTTTTTGGAGTCGACGGTTTTTTTGCCTCAGTTTTCTTGGAGCGTTTGGGCTGAGATTTCATTCTTGGCATTCGAGTGGACTCAGACGCACCAGGCCGGCGTGGAGAGTCCCAAAGCAACTCATGACGGGCCGAGACTATGACCCAGCTGGAGCGCTCTGGAAAGGAAAACGTTGCGGGAGCCACCAGGGTGGCAGGGTGTACGTCCGTCGTTCGAAAGGGTGAGGTTCTGGGATTTTGCTTCCGTCGATTCGAGCGGTTTGCTATTCAGACGTCACCATGCGCGTTTTGCGTCTACTACTTCTGACAGCACTGAGTCTTTGGCACGCTACCATGTTGGTTCGGGGAGGCGAGTTTCGACTGAGCAACGGGGACGTCGTTCGAGGCGAACCGGTGTCGTTTAACGATGATGGGATGGTAGTCCGACTGGAAATTGGTGGTCACTCTCCCCGTTTGAGTTGGAGTAAGCTGACGCAGGAGACGTTGAAGGAGCTTTCGGCGAATCCTCAAGCGGCGAAGTTCGTTGAACCGTTTATCGAGTTGCCTCCCGTCCCGAAGGACAAAGACAAAAAGAAGAAGGAAATCGTTCTTAAACCAGTCCCACGCGCGGAGCGAGTCGAAAAACCGAACTTTTTCGCTTCATTTTTCACCCCGGTCGGATTGGCGACATTGTTCGTTTTGTTGCTCGCCAACGTTTATGCTGGATATGAGATTGCTCGTTACCGATATCGTCCGCCAGGCCTGGTTTGCGGGCTCTCTGTTTTATTTCCGGTTATCGCACCGCTTCTGTTCCTGGCGATGCCGCCGCCTCCTGGTGTCGATACAGAAGCTGCCGGTGCTTCCGAGACTACGGACCCAGCTCAGGTCTCAGCAAAGTCCTCCACCGGACCACTTGCCAAGACTCCGATGGCCAGTGGTTTGAGCGTTGCTCAAGCGGATAAAGGCGCAGCAGCGCCCGCCGCCGCTGGCCCTCAGAGCTACAAACGCGGAGAGTTCACGTTTAATCGCCGATTCATGGAGACCAAGTTCCCTGGCCTGTTCCGGGTCGTTCAAAGTGAAGCGGACAAGGACATGGTTCTGATTGTGCGGACGGCGAAGGAGGAGCACACCGCGAAGCGCATCAGCCGCATTTCCTCTTCCGAAATGCACGTGCAACTCTTGCGCGGAGGCGAGGTCTCGGTTTCATTCGGGGATATTACCGAGGTTCTTCTGCGTCACAAAGACAGTAAAGGCTAGATTCCGAGAAGTTGCGAAGTGGCTCCGTTCCTTGTTTGACGGGGTTGGTCGTCTCTCCCCAATCCTTTGGAGAACAGCTGTTGCTCACTGGCCATTTCCAAGATAATTTGGGGCCGCTCATGAAATATCGGACGATTCTACTGTTTGGGGCTCCTGGCGCGGGCAAGGGAACCCAGGGGAAAATCCTTGGGACAATTCCCCAGTTCTTCCATTGCGCCTGTGGCGACGTCTTCCGGAATCTTAGAACCGATAACGACCTTGGGCGGACGTTCGTGGAATACTCCAGTCGTGGCCAACTCGTTCCGGACGACGCGACGGTCAAGCTCTGGCGTCAGTTCATCGATGGGAATACCCGCGCTGGCCATTTTCATCCGGATCGAGACACGCTCGTCCTGGATGGAATTCCGCGAAATGTCCATCAGGCTCAAATGTTGCAGGAAGCGATTGAAGTTCGTGCGGTGATCAATCTTAGCTGCCCTGACCCGGTTAAGCTGGTCGAGCGCTTGCAGCGCCGCGCTTTGCGCGAAAATCGACTGGATGACGCCAATCTCGAAGTCATCCGCTCCAGGCTCGTGATCTATGAGCAGCAAACGCGGCCCGTGCTAGATTTTTATGGCCCTGCCTTGGCACATACGGTCGACGGAACCCAAGGGCCAGCCAAAGTGCTCCGCGACATATTGGACATTATTGTCGATGGGAAAGTTCGGCCATGAACCGCCCGGTCGGCGAATACAAAACTTGTTATTGGCTATTCCCGACTGTTCGCGCTTTCTCGGTCATCCAAACCCGGATGACGTTCTTGTGCGGTGCGTGGCAGCTGCCAATGCCTGTAAGTCGCCAGGAGCCTGGCTCGGAACTCAGAGCTGGAGTGTGATTTTCGCCAAAGGGTGCCGATGGGACCAATGACGCTTAGCTCCGTGCCGCCTTTACGAATCGTTTTTTTCGGCACGGCTGCATTGGCAACTTATAGCCTGCTGGCTTTGGCGAGGCATCCTAGCCTCTTGGTCGTTGCGGTGGTGACTCAACCCGACCGGCCGAAGGGCCGTGAACTCAAGCCGCAACCCTCCCCAGTGAAAGTCGAGGCCGCATCCCGAGCTCTCCCGGTCCTGCAGCCGGCCCGTGCGCGCGACCCGGAGTTCATTGCGGCTTTGGCAAGCTTGGCCCCTGACCTTGTGGTGGTAGTCGCCTACGGCCAGATTTTACCACGCACGCTTCTCGATGTGCCGCGATTCGGATGCATCAATGTGCACGCATCCCTCCTGCCGAAATATCGCGGGGCAGCACCGATTCAATGGGCCCTTCTCGCAGATGAACCCGATACCGGGGTCACGATCATGCGGATGGACGCAGGTGCTGGACACGGGCGACATCTTGACCCAGCAGCGCCTCAAAATTACGCCAGGAGATGACGCTCAGAGTCTTCATGACAAACTCGGTGAACTCGGCGCAAACTTGCTGCTCCAAACCCTCCCAGAGTATGTCCGCGGCGCGATTGTTCCTCAAAAACAACCGGAGATCGGGGCCAGTTACGCTCGGAAGATCGTCAAGGAAGACGACACTCGACTGGAATTTGCCGGCGGGTGCTCTGGAACCGGATCCGCGCATTTACCCCCTGGCCCGGGGCTTGGACGCATGTGATGGGTGATCCTCGCCGATCTCGGCTCAAGATTTGGCGAGCGGAAGTCAGTCCGGGTGAGGCAGATTCCGCCGGATCGATCCTCGCTGCCGACCGTGCGGGCCTGGTGGTTGCTTGCGGTACTGGCGCCCTGCGAATCCTGGAATTGCAGCGAGAGGGAGGCCGTCGTCTCAATGCGCAGGAGTTCCTGGCTGGATTTCCCGTCTCCATTGGACAGAAACTCGGGTAGCCGACTTGGCAACGACTCCTCTGAGGTTCAAGACCTCCGCGAGCAAAACACGCCCTCGCCAGGCGACGACAAAGTCAGCGAATGGGGATAACTACGGCCGGGCGTGGCTTTCACGCAGAACCCGTCAGATTCACGCGCTCGCTCCTGGATTGTCGGCAGCCCTCCCGAAGTGGCTTAACCACGGTCATTTGAAAGTGGAGACGTGGAGCAGCACCGACATCTGCGAAATTCCGACGGACAGCATGGTTCTGGGGAGTCACAGGCCGGAGAACGCTGCCAGAGTGTTGCTCATGGCTTGGGCATCGGCGCCTGGAGGCTAAGAAGCGCCAATGACTCCGGCATGTCACATGCTAATAGCCATTGCTAGACGTTTGGTAAAGATTTAGCGTAGCAGACAATCGATTCGTGGGGCAATAAATTGGCCATATTGACGAATCCGTATGGAAAACGTCCAGCCAGACACCCAGCTAGGGCAGCTGATCCAGTGGTGCCAGCAGCAGATGGCTACCGACCTCCACGCCCAAGCTGGTCGACCTTATCGCATTCGAGTGCATGGCACATTGAGCCGCGTCCACACCCACGATTTTCCAGCTCCAACCCAGTCGGAGCTTTTTGGAATGTTGCGCGAGAATTTCTCGGGGGCGACCGTCGATCGGATTGAGAAGCAGTCCGAACTGGACCTGAGTTTCTACTGCGCTGGGCTTCGCTATCGAGCGAATTTCAGCAAGCAAAAAGGTGAGCAGTCCTTTTCCTTTCGGACTGTTTCCCAGCACCGATTAAAGCTTCACGATTTGCAGTTGCCAGAATCCCTGACCGAGCTCATTCGCGAGCCGCGCGGACTGATTCTTGTGACAGGCCCAACTGGGCAGGGAAAAAGCACGACCTTGCGCGCTTTGATCCAAGAGATTAACGAGACGCAAGCATTGCGAATTGTCACTATTGAGGACCCAATTGAGTACGTCTTTGAGGACGAGCTTTCTCAGTTCGAACAGCGCGAAGTCGGCATCGACACCGCTTCCTTTGCCGACGGGATTCGAAATGCGATGCGACAAGATCCGAATGTGATCTTCGTCGGCGAAATACGTGACCGGGAAAGCATTTTTGCGGCGATGCAAGCAGCGGAGACAGGACACCTCGTTTTGACCACGCTCCATTCCGATTCCGTCGCGCAATCCATCGGGCGGATTCGTGAGTTTTACCCGACGTCCGAGCAGGCTGGGGTTAGCAGTCTACTAGCGAGGAACTTGAATTCGATTGTTTCCCAGCGGCTGTTACCGAACACCTCTGGAAGCCGGACACCGTGTCTCGAGATCCTAAAACGAGATGCGGGAGTTCAGGAGGCGATTCAAACAAACAATCTGCATCTGCTCTCTGGAATCATCGAAGCTTCGGTCAATCAGGGAATGCATACCTTTGATCAATACTTGCTGGAGCTTCTGGCCGATGGGATCGTGAGTGAAGATGTCGCGCGGCACTATGCAGTCAACAAACACCGATTGGACATGACGATGCGCGGCATCGTGGCCCCGACACCGATTTTGCAACCTGATACTTAACGGATGCCATGCTGATCGTCTTGCGAATCCTTTTTGGGGCGGCGCTGCTTTTCGAAATGATTGAGGGCGCCAGGAATGCCGGCGGCACCGGCGAAGCTGGAGACCTGACTGGCGCATATTATTTGGTGATCTGCGTTGGACTGGGGTTTCTGAATGCGCTCGTCTGGGCGCCCTATCTCGGTGACAAAGTTAGTGGGCCACTCACCGGGACGATGACTGAGAGCACTTACGTCGAGCGGACTAATTGGATCTCCAAGATGCTCAAATGGACCGACGCGCGAGGTTTTCGCCGATGGACAGCGGCCCTTTGTTTCTGGGAAGCTGTCCGACACCCATCGTCGCCGACTCCGTTTATCGTGGGATTGAAGAACGCCCCCCGCGACTCCTGGCTGGAAAAGATCTATGCGCGTGAAGTTTTCCAGTTTAACAACACGCAGAACTCGCTCCAAGCGTATGTGATTTTGAAACGGCATGGCGTCGATCCGCGGCCACACCGAAATCAGGAAGTAAATATCATGCTCCTTTCTCTGGAAAAACCTCCTCGACCGGAGGCTGTTCCGATTGCCATTCCCGCAGCGCCACGGCTCGTAGGCTTGAAGCGGAATCCCCAAATTCGCCTTTTTCGGCGCTCGGACGATCCCTTGGATAAAGCTCTGGTGGACTCGCCGCCGGCTGGCTCAGTCACGCCCGCGGTGCCTTCCGTTGAGCCAGAAATTGTTTCGTCAAGCCGAGGCGGATCCCGTCCCCACGGACAGCCTTTTGCGACCGGAATTTCCATCGTCTGGGCGCGCGTCGTCGCCTTTCTTAAAGCGGAATGACGATCTATGTTCCACGTGCTCCATCGCATTTACCTAGCCGCGTGGGTTGCCCTAATCGTTGGACTGACAGCGTGGGTATACCAGCGAACTGGAATCTCTGAACCCGTCGTGGACTGGTACACGGTCTGGCAGAATAAAAGCGACATCTCCGTCAGGCCGGTCGGCGAGATTTCAGGAACCGTGATCAAGGTGCCTGATGGGGCATCGATCATGGTGCGCGGGACTGATCGTCACAACTACAGCATCGCGCTTCTCGGCCTCGTTCCACCTCCATTCCAGCCGAATACCGCGGAAGGGGATTTAGCGATCCGAAGCAGAGCACGGCTCAATGAATTGGTGCGGTCGAACGAGGTGCAGATCACTTTAACTTGGATTGACGAGCAACGTCGTGGGGTGGGGGTGGTGCGCGTCGGTGAGACCAATGTAAATGCTCTCATGGTGGAATCGGGCTTGGTTGAGTTTAAACGTCGATTTGTGAAGGGCTTGCCGTTGCTCGATCAGTATGCTTTCGCGCGAGCGGATCGGCGGTCGAAGGAAGCCAAAGGCGTTGTCGAGACGGCCGTCCGAGAGTGATGGCGGCTGGGTTTTACGAGCATCGCTTGCCGGGAGAGATGTGGGGGCGAGGGATGAGGGTGAGATCACGGACCGCGGCGGAGTTCGCATCTTCGGCATCGTCAGGTTTGGCGTGGACCATTAACCTTCTCAGATGTTTTACGATACTCACGCGCATCTTGGATACGCGGACTTTGAGGGAGACCTTCACGAGGTCCTCGAGCGCGCGCGCGAGGCAGGCGTGACCAAGGTGATTACCATCGGGACCGATCTCGAGACCAGTCATCGCGCCATTCAGATTAGCGAGACCTACCCGAATGTCTATGCGACCGTCGGATGGCATCCGTCAGATGCCGCACGAGCGCCAGCGGACGTTCGCCCTGAATTGCGCGTGCTGGCGCGTCATCCCAAAGTGGTCGGGATCGGCGAGATTGGCCTGGACTACTATCGCCTTCCGAGCAGGCGGGAAGGAGGGCATCTGGATGAGGACGGTCCGTATATGGAGAAGCAAAAGACGGTTTTTCGACAGCAACTTGATTTGGCTGCGGAGTTGGGCCTGAACTGTGTCGTGCATCAGCGGGACTCGTTTGAGGATACACTCCTTGAAGTGCAGCCGTACTCCGGGCGATTGCGCACGGTATTCCATTGTTTCGGTAACCCACCTGCCGACGCCCAGCGTGTCTTGGCGTTGGGATCTCTTGTTAGCTTCACTGGAATTGTGACGTTTAAGAACGCGCAAACGGCACAGGCTAGCGCCGCGGCGCTTTCACCAAGCCAGTTCATGCTGGAAACGGATGCGCCATTTCTGGCGCCTGTTCCCTTTCGTGGTAAACGCTGTGAACCAGCCTATGTGCGTGAGACAGCGAAGGCCATTGCCACGCTTCAGGGAATCTCGATGGAAAGTCTGGGCGACGCAACGTGCGCGGCCGCGCACTCGTTCTTTCCGAAATTACTGAGCTAGGCAGCAAGTTTGAAGCTCACCAAGGTCGACGTGTTTTAGGCTAGACGATCAGCGATGGCCTCGGCGGTGAGCCCGGAGATCAATACGACCTTGTGACGCGAGGTTTGCCCGCGCACGAGTGTCACCGCGTTCTTGGCACAACCGAGGTGATCCGCCAGAAAGCGAATCAACGCCTCATTTGCCGCGCTGTCCACGGGCGGGGCGGAAACTTTGACTTTCAGCTCACGTTCCCAAATTCCGGCAACCTCTGTCCGATGCGCACGCGGCTGGACTTTGATGTGGATGTAAACGCCTTCCTTGCTCACTTGTAAGAACGGTGCCATAGGGCTTGATCACGGGAGAGGCAGTTGCTGAAAGAGCTTTGGCAGCCAACGAGCGGCCCAATGTCCAATTCCGAAGACCAGCGCCATGACTACCAGTGGAGCGAGGTCTAGTTTTCCGATCGCGATTGGCAAACGGCGCAACGGTCCGAGCAGGTTAGTGCCGCTCGTATTGATAAACCGCCAGAAAGGTGCCTCGCCAAGGTAGACGTAGCTTTGGATCACGTAAAGCACGCACAGGAGGAGCACGAGTGGCTTCCAGACCAGCCAGCTGCTAACGCCTAGAAGCAGGGCTTCTTGCCACACCTGAGCTTGTGAAGAGGGGACCGGAACAATACCCAAGCGGACCAGACTGGAGTGGCTAAACCCCCAGATAGCAGCTGTAATTAGGGCGGGCAGGGCGGCTTGCAGCAAGGGTGGCCAACGATCGATCCAGCCCAGATGCAGCCGAACGAGCTTTTGCAGCGGTTCATCGCCCGCGACTCGACGATTGATGATAGAAAGCAAAATGAGCCACGCGTAGATCGTTCCAAGCAGAAGCGCGAAGCTCAGCCACGAATAAGCGACAATACGCGCCAAGAAGTCGCTCCGGAACGGTAAGCGAATCACCCCCAACTCGAGTGTGGGCGTCCATCTCCAAGCTGCACCGAGCTTCCAGTAAACAAAACTGCGCGCCATGAGCAATCCAAGCAGCGCCAGTAATAGGAACCACCTTCCGGAGTGACGGGTGTCGACTTGCTTGATTGTCGAGGCGAGTGTGACTGGAGGGGATTTTTCGAACGTAGCTACCTGCGCCGAGCGCCAGTTAAACCAAAGAAGCACGCAGGCGACATTCAGAATCAGGTCGATGAGGCCCATGATAAGTCAGCAGGCGGCGCGGGTTCATGAGACATCGGCTGACGTCTCGGAAACACTGGCGCGGCCCGCTGCCGCATGGCCGTTAACGCTTCATCATTCTTACTAAAGTCTCCGCCATGACGGACGGTGTTTCTGCGATACCGATGCCCGCTTCTCGAAACGCGGCAATTTTTGCGGCGGCTGTTCCTTTGCCTCCACTAACAATCGCGCCTGCGTGACCCATTCGCCGTCCAGGTGGGGCAGTCGCTCCGGCGATAAACCCTGCAACCGGCTTTCGACAATGCTTTTGTATCCAGGCCGCGGCTTCTTCTTCGGCCGATCCGCCAATCTCACCGATCATGATAATGCCGTGCGTTTCCGGATCCTCATTGAACAATTGGATGACATCCAAATGGCTCGTCCCATTCACAGGATCTCCGCCAATTCCAACGCAAGTTGACTGCCCAAGGCCCAGACAGGTCAACTGCCACACCGCTTCATAGGTCAGAGTGCCGCTGCGAGAAACGACACCAATATTACCCTTTTGATGTATATAGCCCGGTGCAATCCCGATGCGGCAACCACCGACGGAATCTTTGCCTGGGCCAGGCGTTACGATCCCTGGGCAATTCGGCCCGATTAACCGGGTTTTTCGTCCGGCCGTGGCGCGTTTGACCTGGATCATGTCTCGAACGGGAATTCCCTCAGTGATGCAAACGACCAAGTCCAACTCGGCGTCGAACGCTTCCAAGATAGCGTCCGCTGCGAATGCAGGGGGAACAAAGATCGCAGACGCTGTCGCTCCGGTTTGAATCTTGGCTTCCCGGACGGTGTCAAAGATCGGCACCTTGTTCTCAAAGTGCTGACCCCCTTTCCCTGGCGTTACTCCGGCCACGACCTGTGTGCCGTAGGCGAGGCTCAATTGGGTATGCTTGGCGCCGAAGCTGCCAGTAATGCCTTGAACGAGAATTTTAGTGGTCGGCGTAACTAAGATAGACATGGCGATAGAAAATCAGATCGGATCCACGAGCGGCCCTTTAGCGCCCGGCAGACGAGCGCGCGGCGAGAGCTTTGACGACTTTCTCGGCCCCATCCGCCATTGAACCCGCGTTAATGATAGGCAAGCCAGAGTCCTGCAGGATTTTCTTGCCCAATTCGACGTTGTTCCCTTCCAATCGGACGACCAGAGGTAAGTTCAACTTTGTCTCCTTGACAGCAGCGACAATGCCGGTGGCAATGATGTCACACTGCATGATCCCTCCAAAAATGTTCACCAAGATTGCTTCGACATTGCGATCGCTGAGAATGATGCGAAACGCTGCCGTTACCTGTTCTTTGCTGGCACCGCCGCCGACATCGAGAAAGTTGGCGGGTTTGCCGCCAAAATGCTGAATGATATCCATCGTTGCCATGGCCAAACCTGCACCGTTTACCAGGCAAGCAATATTACCGTCCAATTTGATATAGTTCAGACCGAACTTGCTTGCTTCTACTTCCAAGGGTGCTTCTTCGTTGAGATCCCGAAGAGCCGCAAGATCTTTGTGGCGGTAAAGAGCGTTGTCATCCAATGACACCTTGGCATCCACCGCCATCAACGTGTCTTGGCCATTCGGCCCAGCCACGATGCAGAGCGGGTTGATCTCGACCAGCGTGGCGTCCGATTTCCACCAGGCATTGTAGATTCCGGTCAATAGTTTTACCGCCGGGCCCATTAATTCACCGCGCAAATTCAGCCCGGACGCGATTTTGCGAGCTTGGTACGGCATCATTCCTAATGCCGGGTCGATCCATTCCTTGACGATTTTTTCTGGCGTTTTCGCGGCGACCTCTTCGATATCCATCCCGCCCTCGGTGCTGGCCATCATGACTGGCCTCGACATTCCCCGATCAAGCAATACTGCGACGTAAAGTTCTTTTTTGATCTCAGGTGCGCCGTCGACAAGGAGTTTAGTAACCAGCCGTCCTTCAGATCCGGTTTGCTTGGTGATCAGCACCTGGCCAATCATCTGACCGGTGCGTTCGTAGACCTGGTCGACCGAGGAGAGCACCTTGACCCCGCCTTGCAGCCCGTTCTTAAACGTCCCTTTGCCCCGGCCGCCAGCGTGGATCTGTGATTTAACGACAAATCGCTTGTGCCCTTTCGCGGCGAGTTCCGTCGCGATGGCTTTGGCTTCCTCGGCGTTTTGCGCAACACGGCCTTCGGGAATGGCTACGCCTTCGGAGGCGAGCAGTTGCTTGCCCTGATATTCGTGAATATTCATGCGGGAACGTCAATCCAAGCGCGTAATTTAATCGCGCTCATCAAGAGGAAGATACCGGCGAAGTGTTTCCCCGGTGTAAATCTGTCTGGGACGGTAGATGCGACCGGAAGGATCTTCGAGAACTTCACGGTAATTGGCAATCCACCCTGGCATACGTCCAATCGCGAACATGACGGTAAACATCTCCAACGGAATTCCAATAGCACGCATGATAATGCCGCTGTAGAAGTCGACGTTCGGATAAAGCTTTCGTTCAACAAAGTAAGGATCGTTCAACGCGGCCTGTTCCAGCCGCTTGGCAATGTCCAGGAGCGGGTCGCTCTTTTTCAGCTTGGCGAGTAATTCGTCGCAACGTTTCTTAATGATTTTTGCTCGCGGATCGTAATTCTTGTAGACCCGATGCCCAAAGCCCATCAGACGTTTGCCCGATTTCTTATCCTTAGCCGCAGTGATAAACTTGGAACCGTCATCGCCGCTGCGATGAATGTCAGCCAGCATCTCGATGACCGCTTGGTTGGCACCGCCATGGAGCGGTCCCCACAAGCTACACACTCCAGCTGCTGCGCTGGCAAACAGATTGGCCCGGCTCGATGCGACCATTCGAACCGTCGCGGTCGAACAGTTCTGTTCATGATCGGCGTGGAGCAGGAAAATCAAATCGAGCGCACTGACCGATTCCGGGTTTGGATCCCCGTCCTCATACGGTTCCGCGAACATCATATGCAGGAAATTCTGCGTGTACTTGTAGTGGGGCTTCGGATAAACAAAAGGCAGCCCCCGGGATTTACGGTAAGAAAACGCTGCAATCGTCCGGACTTGTGACAAAAGGCGCGTCGCCTGGACGTCGAAATGATTTTTCTCCCACCCATGCATCAACTCGGGATCGAAACAACTGCTCGCATTGATCATCGAGGAGAGAATCGCCATCGGGTGCGCCGTCGACGGAAACCCTTCGAAATGATACTTCATGTCTTCATGAAGCATCTGGCTTTCCGTCAGCAAATTGGAAAACCGCTTCAGTTGCTCGCGCGTCGGCAGCGTTCCCATGATCAAGAGGTGAGCGACTTCGACAAAGGTGGACTGCTCCGCGAGCTCTTCGATGGGAATCCCGCGATAGCGCAGAATGCCTTGCTCGCCGTCGATAAAGGTAATGGCGCTGCGACATGATCCGGTATTGGCGTAACCGTCATCAAGCGTCACGTAACCAGTTTGGTCGCGCAACGAGGCGACGCAAAGCGCTTTCTCTTTTTCCGTCCCCTCGACCACGGGCAGGTTGTAGGTCTTACCCTCAAGTGTGAGTTCCGCAACGTTGCTCATAGTTTGCACGACTCGGTCATGATCCTGGCAAGATTAGGCAACTGTCTAACTGTGAGCAATCCAAATTCTGGTGAGACTCAGTCGCGGCTTGTCAACCGCTTCGTTCCTAGTTTCCGACGCGATCGCCGCGCCGATTGATAAGTCGCTTTGACCACGCTGACAAAATCCGGCACCAGGTCGGAGACCTCCGCAGCCTTCCAAGCAACGTACGAACCGATGCGCGGGACCGGTTCTCGGAGGTCGCAGAACGCGACGCCAGGGTTAGGTGTGTCCCTCATGTGCTCCGGCACGAGCGCGACGCCTTCTCCCAGCGCGACCTGGTTCAGTAGGTCGACCGGTAGAACGGCTTGGTGCACGATCCTGGGTTGAAATCCGGCCAGGCGGCAGAACTCGAGCATGTATTCGCGGGCTCCTGGAAATGCCTTCTCGTCAATGGCAATGAACGGCTCATCCTTGAATGCGGATAGCGGCTGTGCGGGGCGCCGTGCGAAAGGATGATTCTCCGGAAGAGCCACGATCGCGTGCGTGGTGCCGATGCATTCCACTTCCAGTCCGTGCCGCACCGCAGCTTCTTGAAAGCCAACGAATCCTAAGTGCATCCGGCCAGCCAGCAAGGCTTCAATCTGGTCGGTGGTGCTCGAATCAAAGACTTTCACCGCGACGTCAGGATGAAGGAGACGAAATCGCGTTGCTGAGTCGATAATCAACTGCGCATGGACATGTGCGACGTAGCCGATGTGCAGTTCCGGACGTTCCGCTTGCGCCAGCTCTCGAGCGCGTCGCAAGAATCCCTCGCGCTCCCGCAGGAGCACCTGCGCCCGCTGGAACAAGTCACGCCCAGCCTCGGTCAGCTCAATTTTGATTTTGCCCCGCCGGAACAAGCTCAACCCCAGCTCTCCTTCCAGATCGCGAATTTGTCGCGAGAGCGGCGGCTGCGAGACGTGCAGCTTCCGAGCGGCCCTGGAAAAGTTAAGCTCTTCTGCCACCGTGACAAAGTAACGGAGATGACGGTATTCCACAGTTATACCGAAAAGGTTGAGCTAGCCATCCAAACAAATATTAGCTCCCCCTGATTTCCGGGGTTTACAGTTCTCTGTGCGCGGTTTGGGTCGTGCTGACCTGGCAAAGGCGCGCTGCTCTTTGATTCAGAGCGTTTACGTTGTATGAGTGCAAGCTTAGAAATATTCATCCATCCGAAGCTAGCGAGCTCCGTGAAGCCAGCCGATCCTTCGCTGGGCCATGAGCAGTCCGACGCTTCGGCCACTCCAAACCGAACCGTGCGGCCCTGGACGATCGTTTTGATTGCCGCTGGTCTGCTGCTTGGCGCTGTCGCTTATGTTGTTTGGAACCACGCACGTGCGCACGTCACGACGGACAACGCCGCCGTTGCGGGAATGATTCACCCAGCGAGTTCTCGGATCGCTGGCAGCGTCGCTGAAGTCTTGATTGACGATCACTCACGAGTGGTCGCTGGAGACCCGATGATCCGTTTGGATCCTCGCGATGCCAACCTGTCCGTGGCTCAAGCCCGAAACCAAGTCGCGGAAATGGCGGCCCGGTCCGAGCAAGCCCTGGCTGGAGTTCAGCAAGCGCGGGCCCAGCGCTCCCAGGCTGAAGCAAAGGCGGCCAAAACCGCGGCAGAGCTCCAACGAGCCCGCCTGGACCAGGAACGAGCTGTGCTTCTGGCCGAGGGCGGAGCTCGGTTCGCAGCGATCTCGCGACAGGAATTCGACGCTGCGCAAGCGGCCTTTGATGTCGCCAGTGCCTCATCTCGCGCGAGCGAGAGTGATCTTCAGTCGGCCAACGCGCTACTGACATCTAGCCAGGCCGCCGCCGAGGTCGCTCTTAGCCAATCTCAGAGTGCGGAACTTCGACTGGAAGAGGCTGAATTGCAGCGTTCTTATCTGGTGATTGCGGCCCCGGTCACGGGCACGGTCGGTCGCAAAAACGTCGAAGTGGGACAGCGGGTGCAGCCGGGACAGTTCCTGGCGGGTGTGGTGGGCGACGAAAAGTGGGTAATAGCTAACTTCAAAGAAACTCAGTTGGCACATCTGCGCATCGGCCAGCGAGCGCTGATTCGGATTGATGCCATCCCTGGGCATCGATTTGCTGGGACCGTGAAGAGCTTTTCTCCGGCGGCTGGCTCCCAGTTTGCCCTCCTGCCACCGGACAACGCTACCGGTAACTTCACCAAAATTGTGCAACGGGTTCCAGTGAAGATCGTCTTTGACTCCAAGTGTTTGGACGGCTTTGAGGAACGGATTGTGCCGGGACTCTCAGCGGAGGTGGACGTCGAGGTTTCCCCATGAGGCCATGGCGTAACTGGATTGCTGTGCTGGGCTCAATTCTGGGAGCTTTCATGGCCGTTTTGGACATCCAGATCACCAACGCGTCGCTCGCGAATATTTTGGGGAGCTTGGGCGCCACTTTGGAGGAGGGTTCCTGGATCTCGACCTCTTACCTGGTGGCGGAAATTGTTGTTATCCCCTTAACCGGATGGCTTTCTCAAGTCTTTACCCCCCGGCGATACCTCTTGGCGAATGCTGGCCTCTTTTTGATTGCTTCCGTGCTTTGCGGCGTAGCCTGGAGCTTGCCCGTCATGATCGCGTTTCGTGTCCTGCAAGGGTTGACCGGCGGAGTCCTCATTCCAATGGCCTTTAACAGTATCCTCACCCACCTGGCACCTGCCCAACGCGCCGTCGGTTTTGCACCTCTTCGGATGACAGCGACATTTGCCCCGGCGATTGGGCCGACCATTGGCGGTTGGCTGACCGAGAACTACGGCTGGCCCTCCATATTCTACATGAACTTGGCTCCGGGAGTCGTCCTCATGGCGGCCATCAGTTATTCCTTGGAGCAAGAACAACTGCAACTCTATCGGTTGCGCCGCGGGGATTGGGCTGGAGTCGTGACGATGGCTATTGGGCTCGGCTCGTTGACCGCCTTTCTAGAAGAGGGAAATCGCAAGGATTGGTTTGGGTCTGGACTGATCACCGGGTTGGCTGTGCTGGCTGGCATGTGCCTCACCGCGTGTATCGTGATTGAGCTTACCGGCCGTAATCCGTTCCTGAATTTACGATTGCTGAAACGCCGGAACTTTGCCTTCGCTTCCCTGATTAACGTGGTCCTCGGCGTTGGGTTATATGGAGTGGCCTTCGTGTTGCCGCTCTATCTCAGTCAGATCCAGGGTTATAACTCGCTGCAGATCGGCCGGACGATCATGTGGCTGGGAGTTCCTCAACTGTTTGTCTTACCCGTGGTCCCGTGGTTAATGAAACGTTGCGAACTTAGGGCAATGATCGCGGTCGGCCTCGCTCTATTCGCGTTCAGTTGCGCCATGAACTCTGTCATGACCCATTGGACGGCGATTGATCAACTATCTTTGTTCCGCTGACGGCGTTGGCTACCGGGACGATTGAGTCTAGCCAGGCGGGGTCTGCATCCGCCCTGTTCAATATGCTGCGTAACCTGGGGGGATCCATGGGCATCGCGCTACTGTCGACCTTAGTCACGCGTCGTGAACAGTTTCACTCGCAGCGGATCGGCGAAGGAGTCAGTCTTTACAGTGCTGGCACGCAGGAGACTTTGGTTCGATCCGTGGCGACTTTTGTGCAACAGGGTTATGATGCCGCGACTGCATCTCAACAAGCCCTTGAAACATTACAGCGTTTAGTTCGCCGTGAAGCGTTCGTGATGGCTTATAACGACGCGTTCCTCATCATCGCGTTAATCGTCGCCGGCAGCGCTCTGTTCCTCGCCTTCTGCTCCCGATCTGAAGCGACAGCAACGGCTGGTCATTGATGCCTCTTCTGTTGCAGTGTTGAGCGAGAACCGCAGCGCCCGTTGACCGATTCGCCTTGTCTCTTCGAATGGTCTCTAAATTCAGAATTGGGTGTCCGGGTGCTGATTCAAGTCCATCAAGCGGAGATCCTCCGGGCTCGGTCCACCGCCGAACTGGCGCCAGAATTCCGCTTTGAACGGATTGATTTTCGGTCCGATCGCGTCCTCGTTAATAAAAGAGTCTTTCACAGAGTCCCACCAATCGTCGTACTGTTGCGCGAGGTCGCGCACGATCACGGGGTGGGCAAATTGCACGTCGTTGAGTTCTTGCGGATCATTCGTGACATCGAATAGCAACCAGTGGGGTTCCCGAGCTCCGTCCGGGGAAACCAAGTGCCAACGCTCTGACCGAACGCCGCACGTCCGAAACTTGGCCAATTCCGGATCGGACCCTTTCGGCCAACGGCCCAGATGGGTAAAGAGAACGCGATCTGGCCATGGCGCCTTTGGATCCTCAAGTAAGGGCAGCAGATTTCTCCCTTCAATTTGGCGCGCCACGTTGAGCGGTGGGCGCACCCCGGCCAACGCGACGATCGTTGGAAAGAAATCGATGTGTGCGGTCAACGCCTGGCACTCTCCCGGCTCGAGCCTCCCTGGCCACCGCCAGAGGGAAACCGCCCGAGTCCCGCCCAGGAATGCGGTTCCCTTGCCGCCGCGCATGCCGGCGTTATAGCCCGCTAAAAGACCGCCATCAGCTCCATTGTCCGTCATGAAAATGACCAAGGTATTGCGATCCAGGCCCCATTCTTCCAGTCGAGCCAGCAATCGCCCGAGATTGTCGTCGATGTTACTCACCATGCCCAGGTAACGGACGGCATTCGTGTTCGGGACGGTGCCGCGATACCGTGCTTCGTCCTCCGGCCGCACTTGCAGCGGGGCGTGTGGGGCATTGCAGGCAATATAAGCAAAGAACGGTTGACGCCCCCGCGTTTGATCAATCCAGCGGAGCGCCTGATTGAAAAAGACATCCGTGCAATAGCCGCTCGTTTTTACGAAACGACCGTTGTGAAGAATCGCGGGATCAAAGTAAGTGTTGCCCGGGGCGTCGCCACAGGAACCCGGGTAAGTTTGGCCTATCCCGCCGCCGCCATGGATGAACACTTCGTCGAACCCGCGCCGCTCGGGACGGTAATCCGGTTCGTCCCCTAGATGCCATTTGCCAAATATCCCGTTGGTGTAACCGGCCGACTTGAGAATCTGGGCCAGCGTGACGGATTGGAGGGCGAGTCGCTCCCTTTCCAGGATGGTATGAGTCACCCCACTTCTAAACTCATGCCGGCCGGTCAGGAGAGCGGCGCGCGTGGGCGAACAGGTCGGGCTAACATGGAAATCCGCAAAGCAGATTCCCTCGCGATGCAAACGATCGATGTTTGGGGTTCGGAGCACGGGATGACCGTGGCAGGACATGTCCCCGTAGCCTTGATCGTCCGTGAGAACGAGAATGATGTTAGGGCGGCTCCCAAGAAGGGTTTGTGGCGGTGCCCCCCAGCTGGGGACGAGAATCATGAAGATGCAGACCGCGGCCGCCAACCCAGCACGCACCAGGATCCGCGTGCAACCCGTTTGGCGGCGTGCTCCTGCACGCCTGTTGCTCGTGCCAGCGCAGATATTGTGTTGATCCAGCGCAGTCGTGCTCATGAAACCACGGCTCAGCCTACGACGGGCTACCGTCGCGCATCCTACACCGGCACCGATCAGGTCGACAATGTCCATCTGCTGAGGGTGGCGAGGAGCCGGGGAGGCATTGGGATAGATCGCATACGGGTGTTAGATGGATTCCCAGTCCAAACCGGAAAGACGTTGCGGGGAAGGAGCGCGCCAGGGCCAAATGTCGCACAGTTCGACAACAATTTGCGGACAATGTGTGCGACATTTCCCAGGCAGGGTTTGTAAGCGTTGGACGGGCTTGGCTCGCCGTGGAGCGGCATGTCGCTGCCGAGTGCCCTTTCCAACAAGGCCACAGGGTGGGTTAGCGCTCATTTCCGGCTGCGTTCGGAGTCGGGGTCGCTATCGGCATCGGTATCGTTCCTGAAATCACTGCAATCATCCGATTCCTCGTGGATCGTATACCCACGCGGTCCGAGTTTCGTCAGCATGGCCACGATGCGGTCCAACCCACGTAATCGATGGAAGTGCGGGACACATCCAAGCGCCCATGACCAAATCCCATGCACATCCTTTCGAGTCCGACCCCGACGTGGACGCCAATCGGTTTGCGCTAACTTGTCGGCTATATCCCTTCGTTCCGGCAATGATGTTCCACGACCAAGGCCTGACGATGCATTGGCGTCCGGATCTGAATTCCTCTAAGCTCAGACCTGGTTCGCATGATGAGAACGGCCGTTTTGTTATCAGGTGGAGTGGATAGTTCCGTTGCCCTGCGGTTGGTGCAGCAGGGCGGCGCGGGCGAGATCACGGCGTTTTACTTGAAGATCTGGCTGCAAGAGGAGTTGGCGTTCTTGGGGGATTGTCCGTGGGAGGACGATCTGAAGAATGCAAGGGCTGTTTGTGCGCAAGCTGGTGTCCCATTGGAGGTTGTGCCGCTGCAGACGGAGTACCAGGAGCGCGTCGTCGATTTTGCGCTGAGTGAATTGCGGTCCGGCCGAACCCCGAGCCCGGACATCCTGTGTAATCAATATATTAAGTTTGGCCTGTTCTTTGAGAAGGTCGGGCCTGGGTTCGACCGGGTCGTTTCTGGGCACTATGCCCGAGTCACGCTGGAGAATGGCGTCTACCAACTCAAGCGGGCGCCAGATCCTGTGAAGGACCAGACTTATTTCCTCTCGCGACTTGATCAGAAGCAGCTCGCCCGCATCGTTTTCCCTATCGGGCACCTGATGAAGGCTGAGGTGCGGAAGTTGGCGCAGGAGCTCGAGTTGCCGAATCGCAATCGCAAAGACAGCCAGGGGATTTGCTTTCTGGGCAAGATTCGCTATCCGGAGTTTGTCCGGTTCCATTTGGGAGAGAAAGAAGGGGAGATTGTCGATGCCGATTCGGGCAAGGTTTTAGGCCAACACAAAGGCGTCTGGTTCCATACGATTGGGCAGCGTCAGGGATTGCGTTTGGGCGGGGGACCCTGGTACGTCGCGCGTAAGGATTTGCCCGCGAATCGCCTGTATGTGGCACACGCAGACCAGTTCGGTCGCTATGCTCGCCGGGAATTTACGGTTGGGAACGTGCATTGGATTGCAGGAGAACCCCGCACGAGTCATTTGGGAACGAAGATTCGCCACGGGCCAACCATCGCTCTCTGCGAGGTGGAGTCTTTGGAAGCGGGCCGTTGGCAAGTCACGCTGGACCAGCCAGACCCAGGGATTGCTTCCGGGCAATCGGCCGTGTTTTATGAGGGCGAGACCTGTCTAGGGGTGGGGGTCATTGAATGATCCTTGATGTCAGGAATTGCTTGCTCGCCCGACTCTCTTATGTGGTCGCCTTCCGGGTGGGTGCCCGGAGTGGCCTGGTCTCGTTCAAGTTGTAAGCCGAGAGAAAATGAGCCATTTTAGGCCCGTGGTTGTCACCAGCGCCATCGTCCAACCTCACCGCCGCAAGGGGTGGGGCACCGTAGGAATGCACTTTCATGAAACCGTATCTATTCTTAACCTTCGCTCTGTCGGCGATTTTGGCTACAGCCTGGGCTGTGTCGTCTAAGCCTTCACCCGCAAGCAAAACCAATATGAACCCTGGAAACGTTACCGTGCGCCTGTTGGAACCCTCTGGCGAGGTCACGGGACCCCTGACCGTGCCGAAAGTCGTCAAATCCGAGGCCGCTTGGAAAAACCAATTGACCGACGAACAGTTTCGAATCACGCGCGGCCATGGCACCGAGCGGGCTTTCTGCGGCGTGTTCCATGATAATCACAAAACCGGTGTCTACGCGTGCATCGGGTGCGGACTTCCTCTGTTCCGGTCGGACGCAAAGTTCGATTCCGGCACTGGGTGGCCTAGTTTCTTCCAGCCCGTAGCCAAGGAAAACATCGGTGAGACGCGGGACACGAGTTACGGCATGGTCCGGGTGGAGGTGCATTGTGAGCGCTGTGACTCGCATTTGGGGCATGTGTTTCCAGACGGGCCCGCACCTACGCGGCTTCGTTACTGCATTAACTCGGACGCTCTCTCGTTCCACGAACGCCCGATGAAAGGCGTCCTGCGACAGACGATCGTTCTGGGCGCCGGCTGCTTTTGGGGTGTAGAAGAGGCTTTTCGCCATGTCAAAGGCGTAGCGGGAACACGAGTCGGTTACGCGGGAGGGCATACCAAGAATCCCACTTATGAGCAGGTTTGTTCCCATCGCAGCGGGCACGCGGAGGTGGTTTCCGTCGAGTATGATCCGGCGCAGGTCACTCTGAATCAATTACTTGACCTGTTCTGGCAGAAGCATAACGCGTTTACGGCGCGGGCTACCGGTGCGGACGAGGGTGATCAATACCGATCTGCCATCTTCTTTTCCACGCCAGAGCAAGAGACGATCGCTCGCCAAGCCGCGGCGCGGTTGGAAGAGAAGCAACCCGGCAAGAAAGTCACCACCGAGATCGCGTTAGCTGGGACGTTTACCCCCGCCGAAGAGTACCATCAGCGGTATTACGAGAAGAACGGGACCAAGCCTTGTCCAACCCCTTGACGCGGTGACAGTTTCGTTGAGCGTTACCCACTTCGCAATCGGGGCGCGGCTGTATCCGAAGGATCAGCTGCAGTTTGGTGGGTGTATCGAGGGCGACGGAATCTGTTGAACCCTAGAATGCTGCGACTGGTGCTCCGCACACAGTCGCGGTCCGTAAACTGAAATCAATCGCTTCTGTAGCGCTACAGGTCGTTGCGTATTAGTTGGTTAGGTGATCGTGCGAGCGTCTCGAACGGGATCGCGCTCGGTTGTCGCACTTCATACCTCTCCCGGGACCCGGCCCTTTGCTCGGTCCCACCCAGTCCATTCGCTCTTCTTTCGCTGGTAACCCACAGGTAACCCACTCGGGAGTGGGTTACCTGTGGGTTACCAGCGAATGATCCCCGAGCGGACAGCGCACTAGCAGAGCGCCTGGCTGAGGAACTCGATGAAGCTCTGCCAGTGCTGGACCAGATTCGAAAACTCGTTCCGAAAGTTAAGCAACGCTAGCGAAGCGTAGAGTGCCAGGATGAGGAGAACCGCCGTTTGCAGTTCGGCGCCTGTGACGTATCCACCGCGCGGGTAAGCCTCGACGGAAGCGATTCGATGAGTCACCGGGCGGCTCCCGATTGGGGCGGAACGGGTGTAACGAGGTTCAACCGTAAATTTGTGCGGCGCAGACTCGACGACGACCAGGCGATGGTTCGAATTGCCAGTCTGGGCGACTCGGTGAGTCAACTGGGGCCGGGTGGTTTCGGTTTGCATAATCGCAGGCGATTTTTGGTTACGGCATTTTAATAACGGGTGCACCAAGGTCTTCGACGGGACTGGTCGCACCATCTATGGGGATCATACCCGCGCGACTTCGCGTCACAATAGTCCTTTGGTGCTATCTCCCTTGTATTCTTGGCATTTGCAGCTGCATTTTTCGGACTTTTACGGTCCCGAATCCTGTGTTAGAAATCTGCGAGTCGAATTTGGATCTATGCCGATTTACGAATTTGCCTGTCCGAAGTGCCGTGTCATTTTCAGCTTCTTGTCGAAGAGGCTGAATCCGGAACGGTTGCCGGTCTGTCCCAAATGCGGGAACAAGAAAATGACGAAACAGATGAGTGCCTTCGCCATGCCGAGAGGGTTGCAGGAACCGGCGGCTAAGCCAGAAGGTGGGGGTGATGAGGGCCCCATGCCTGATCTGGACGACCCGCGGGTGATGCGGGCCATGAGCGAGATGGAACGGGACATGGAGCATTTGGACGAGAACAACCCGAAACATATGGCGCACATGATGCGCAAGATGAAGGACATCATGCCTCCGGGCACCATGCCCAAAGAGATGGATGTGGCGATTAAGCGTCTGGAATCTGGCGAAGACCCGGAGAAGATCGAGGCGGACATGGGTGACGT
>JBGAIN010000119.1:0-3659 GCA_044225505.1 Limisphaerales bacterium | reverse complement strand
AGAAGATCGAGGCGGACATGGGTGACGTGCTTGGGGATCTCATGGGAGGACCCGAGGGCGAAGATGAAATGGGTGGGATGGGCGGCTATGGCGGTGGCGGCTATTCGCGGGATGGCGGCCTCTACGATTACTAGGTTAGGGAATGCCCCATATTCACGAACGGATCGATTTTACCGTCGCTATCTTTATCGTTCAGGACAATCAGGTCCTTGTTGTGCATCACCGGAAGTTAAATCAATGGTTGCCATTGGGCGGGCACATTGAATTGGACGAAGAGCCGGAAGCGGCGGCCCTTCGCGAAGCGAGCGAAGAGAGCGGCTTGGAGATTGAGTTGGTGGGGGAACGCCCGCCGACGACGGGCCCGGGGACGCGCGCTCTGATTGCGCCGCGCTTTTTGGATATTCACCGCATTAATCCCACCCACGAGCACATCGGGATGATTTATTGGGCTCGCCCCAAGCGTGGGGCTCTCACTCTCTCGGCGACAGAACATCACGACATCCGATGGTGCTCCGCGGTGGAACTGGAGACTCTGGAGCCTGCCATGTCAGCCGCAGTCAAGTGGTACTGCGTCAAAGCACTGGAGGAACTCCGAAGCTGAGTTCGGGGTAGCCCGGTCTGGCGCTCGGCTTGAGCCAAGGATTCGAGTCCGATCTCTCCAGCCGCGGTCGACCTCTTCTCAGGGCACGGGCAATTTGCTTCTTATTTCATGACCCTTCGCCAACTCAAAACAGGCTATTTTATTCTCGAAGGAATGAACTCGTTCGCGACGAGTTTCTACTTTTACTACCTGTTCTTCTACATGCAGCGGCAGTACGGGTTTGGGAATCGCGAGAACCTGGCGCTCGCGGCGCTCAACGGATTTATCTACACGTTCATGGCGTGGCTGGCGGGGCGCTGGGGCCAGCGCTTTGGGTATTATAAGGCGCTCGCGATCGGTTTCGGAACGATGTGTGTAGCGTTGGCCATTGGCTTCTATGCCACGTCCCCCTGGATGTCCGTGTTCGGACTGATCGTTTGGACCAGCGGCATTTGTTTCACCTGGCCCAGTTTGGAAGCGATCGTGAGTGAAGGGGAAGACCCGGTCGGACTCCAAGAGCGAATCGGAGTCTACAATCTGGTTTGGGCCGGCACGAGTGCCCTGGCTTACTTTAGCGGCGGCTGGCTGTTGCAGCAGCTTGGGTTGCGATGCCTTTTCTGGATCCCATTCCTCATTCACGTGCTGCAAGCGGGCGTGCTGATGCGTCTCGCACTCGCGGTTCGACAGCCATTGCCTCAATCCCTTCCGACGCCGCTTACCGGGCCGATCGAGTTGACCGCACGTCCCATTGCACGGGCGCGCCTCTTTTTGCGGATGTCGTGGGTGGCGAACCCGTTTGCCTACGTGGCAATCAACACAGTGGTGGCGGTGGTGCCAAGTTTAGCCAAGGAACTTCAGCTAAGCCCGGCCGTGGCAGGCTTCTTCTGTTCGACCTGGTTCTTCGCCCGGCTGGGAACCTTCTTCATACTCTGGCGCTGGAGCGGCTGGCATTACCGCATGCGCTGGTTTTTCGGAGCGTATTTCCTCTTGGTCTCGAGCTTTGCTCTCATTTTGCTGGTCCCCAATTTATGGGTGCTTTTTGTGGCGCAGTTGACTTTCGGCCTGGCGCTGGGACTTATTTATTACTCGTCTCTCTACTATTCCATGAATGTGGGCGAGGCTAAAGGGGAGCATGGAGGAATGCACGAGGCCGCAATCGGCGCTGGTATTTTTGCCGGGCCTGCCATTGGGGCGAGCGCGTTAACGTTGTTACCGGCGTATCCAAACAGCAGCGCGCTGGCGGTGAGCGTGGCGCTTTGCGGCGGCTTGATTGGCCTCATCGTCCTGGCCGTGCGGAAATAGCGTGCCCGAAGCCTGCGCCATCGCGGCTCAGGCGTATTTTTCACTTGGTGCGACCGCTCCGACCGGGTAAACGTCCCTGTCATGTTCTTCCGGCGTCACCAGCCCGGCCAGCCTCTCGCCGCGTTCGTCGATTTCTTTTGGTATTACACGGACTGGAACGGAAACCATCGCCGCGAACATGTGCTCCCGGATGGCACCTTCGAATGGATCATCAACCTGGGCGATGAGCCGCGACACGTGTTCGACCCGGAAGACGGAACCGCCCGAAGTTCTTTCCGTGAGGCGTGGTGGTCCGGGGCGCACTCGCGCTATTTGGTGATCGATGCGCATCCGGGCGCGTCCATGATTGGCGTGCATTTCCGTCCGGGAGGGGCGGCGGCAATTCTGGGAATGCCTGCGTCCGATTTCAGGGATCAAGTGGTCGAGAGTCGGACGTTCTGGGGGGCTCAGGACCGGGAATTGCGCGAGCGACTTTTGGAGGCTCCCGATCCCATGGCGAAGTTTACTCTTTTGGAGATGTTTTTACTCGGACGACTGCGTCAAGCGCGGATCAACGATCAGCGTCGTCGGCGCGTCGCGTGGCTGTTGGAACAATTGGAAGCTGAAGCTCAGCCAGCGTCGGTTCGAAGTTTGGCGCGGCATCTTGGAATTTCGCACAAGCACCTGGTCGCGGAATTTCGGGACGAGGTGGGATTGACTCCTAAACTATTTAGCAGGATCCGTCGATTTCAAGGAGTGCTCGGAGAGATCCAGGCGGGCCATTCCGTGCCTTGGGTGGAGGTTGCGGGCCGTTGCGGCTATTATGATCAGGCCCATTTCGTCAACGACTTCCGCGCCTTTGCCGGAGTTAACCCCTCCACCTATTTGCGCTTCGAAGATGAAGCCGGACGCTTCCTACCAGTCGATCGCTTGAGGTAAAATTTTTCCAATACACTTTAAGGCTTCCTGGGCAAACTCGGCGCAATCCGTAGGAACCGATGAAACAACTTATGAAGAAAGCATTCTGGACCCCATTAATTGTCACAACGCTGGTAAATCTCTCTGCCATCTTTGGAGCGGACGCTCCGGTGCTCGATACGCATCTAGAACCCCTTCGGCCGCTTCTGGAAAAGACCTGGAAAGGCCAATTCAAGGATTCGAAGCCGGAACAACCGACCGTCGATATTTCCCATTGGGAGAGAGCGTTGAACGGTCGAGCGGTGCGGATTTTGCATTCCATCAACGAAGGGATTTACGGCGGCGAAAGCCTGGTCCTTTGGGATGAGCAAAAACAGCAGGTGTCTTATTACTATTTCACGACGGCCGGATTTATGACCATGGGCACCATGCGTTTTGAGAATGGCAAGTTCATCACGTTGGAAAAAGTGACCGGCAGCAAGGAGGGCATCACGGAAGTTCGGGGAACAAGTGAGCTTCGCGCGGACCGCAGTTTCCATGTGCGTTCCGAATACTTCAAAAACGGGACTTGGGTCCCCGGGCACGAAGTGACTTATCGCGAAGATTCCACGGCTAAAGTCGTATTTCGATGACACCGGGCTGCCGGGGATCAGGGCGCGGCTCTGGCGCTTTAGCCTGAACGAATCAACGCTCACCACTGGTCAAATGTCTCACACTCCGCTGACAATTTGTCAGCAATGCTCGGGACATCTCGCAAGGACGATCGGAGGTCAGCCCTGGGCGGTTTAGCGCAGCGCTGAGTGCCTGCGCACCAGAGTCTTGAAGCAAGATGGCTCTCGGCCGCAATTCGACCGCGAAGCGGTTCGACACCCTCAATTCG
>JBGAIN010000118.1:0-26753 GCA_044225505.1 Limisphaerales bacterium | reverse complement strand
TAAACTTAGCCGTGCGCACGGGGCCATTAACAAAGCCTGGCTGAGTGGGAGATCCCGCGTAGGTTTCGACGGAATACCCACCGATTTCGGGATCAAAATAGATGCGGCGCAACGCGTGATTGCCCGAGTCCGAGACGAGCAACCCGGACGCTCCCCCCAACCAAAGCAGCGCGCTTGGGTTATTGAAAAGGGTTTCGTTGGAAAAGATCGAATCGAGAGCCCCAGCCTGGCCGGGAATCCCCGCGATCAACTCCACCGTGCCGTTGGCCCGGCGTCGTTTGATGGTATAATTGCGACTATCGGCAATCCAGAGGTCGCCGTTGTCGCCCACCGCGATTCCGTCTGGTTCGCTAAAACCCGTGGCGACCGTGGACAAGTTGCCTGCTAGATCAAGTTTGCGAATCGCGTTATTCTTAGTGTCGGAAATATAAACGTTCCCATTGGTGTCGGTAGCGAGGGCGGAAGGGAAATTAAAGTGAGTAGCGTCGAATCCAGCCTGGCCAGGCGTTCCGACGAGCGTCGTGACGGTGCCGTCCAGCTTCACCAATCGGAGTGTATGGTTGGCATAGTCTGAGACGACCAAGCCATTTCGAGCCGGAACAGAGACAAGCCCACGTGGACTAAAGAAACGAGCAAAGACGCCTTTACCATCGGTGGATCCAGGGCGCCCGGCAAACCCGGCCAGCGTCGAGAATGCTCCGCTGTCCGGGACAAAGCGGATAATGCGATCGTTGCCGCTGTCGCTAATGAAATAGGTTCCTCCTTCAATCACAACGTTGTACGGTTCCGCCAACCGGTTGGTCAGCACCGTATCGACGGTCTGAGCCTGGCTGTTGGTCATCCACAGACCTGCGGCCAACGCGAGGACACTCTTGGTCCATCGGCGCAGAAGACTTCCGCTGGACAGGCAGCAATCGGAGAAAGGGACAGATTCGTTCATGACGCTACGAAGACGAGACGCGCAGGATGAATGCACCGGCAACAGAAGCAGGGTCGGATTTTTCATTGCGCGAGTTTAGAAAGTGACCGGACAGAGAGGTCCCGCGGAAAGACAGGGTGGATACGCCTGCTTTCCGCGGGCCCATGGAATTCGCTGCTTAGTCTTGCAGCCGCACTCGGTAGTACTGAGGACCTTGGCCAGGGGTGGCTTGCAGGTACTCCTTCAGATTGCCGTCACCCACGATTCCAGTCGCGACGACTGTCCACGGCCCGTTGATCAGGTCGGTGGTGGTTTCGATGACGTAGTGCTTGGAAGGTGCACTCAGCCAGCGTAAGGCCAATTGCTTCTTGCCATTCTTCACTTTCTGCTCAGGAGCACGCAGGTGCAGGTGCGAGTCGGCCTTGATCGGATCGGTGCCCGCCAGGTATTCTTTCCAGTTGGGCGCGCCGTCTTTGTCAGGATCAGCGTTCGGTGCTGCGTCCACATTGTCGACGGTTCCAAAGAACTTGATCTTCCACTCGTCCGAGATGATCTCTTGCGGGCCCGTGGCGGGAACACTCACCCAGACGCGAGCGGAGAACGATTCGAACTCGTATTGTGTATTTTCGTTGGGAGCGCCGTCCGCATTGCCGAAACGGACGCGATAAGACTGACCGGGTTTAGCGGTCGCAGGGATCGTGAAGACCACATCACCGAGCAACACTTTACCTTGCAGGGCCGGGTTGAATGAACCGAGATCCCAGGCATAAGCCACTTGGTTGGGAGCTAATCCATCCGCACTGCGGCCCACGGGCGTTCCGTCCGCCGGGACAAACACGGCCGGACTGGTCAGGTCGGGAGCACGGTCAGACGCCGTGACGCGAGCAAGGAACTGCAAACCAGAGAGGGAGGAACCTTCCTCAACCTTGACGTAGAGGGGAACTTTAACGGTTTCACCGGGCTGCGCATTTTCCACAGCGGAGGCGAGGAACGACGCTTCGCGCACCCAAACGGCGCCTGGAGCTGGTGCAACGAGCTTCTGCCCTGCGGTATCGGGCGAGCCGCTGAGGGTCGCACTGCCAGGGGCGCGGAGGCCGCCGACCGACCAGGAACGCTGCCAGTTCGGACTGCTTAAGCGCAAGGACCGTCGAAGGATCAGCTGCCAATCGAGGAAGCGGATTTGGCCGTCACCACCCACAGTCGTGGTCGAATCGGGCGGAAACGCGTCCATGGAATCGAACAGATCCGTGAACGGGAAGAGATTGTATAACCCCAGGGAGACGTGGAAGGCGTTGTTAACGTCATTGTTCGCCAGGTCTTCATTGCCGAAATCACCGGCGTTGTACCAGGAGCTCACGGCGCTGTCGCCGACCAGATAGCTGACGTTAGACACGGTGATCGTGCGATTTGCCAGCACGGTCAGGGGCACGGGCGATTGCCCAGCGTCCGCTGTCCCAGAGGGCTGCACCAGCGAGATGGTGTAAGTCTGACCTTCGAGAGCGTCCGGTGGGATCGGCACCGCCAAGAGTGCCGCCGTTGCTGTCTCGCGCAACTCCAAACCAGAACTTTGGCCGATATACGCGATACTAAGTCCGGTCACGTTATTGGAGCTGTAGACCGAAGAGATCGGCGGGTTTGTGCTGGGCGCGGGAACGAAGACGAAGTCGTTCGTGCTAAACGGCAGACTGCGGAATTGTGCCGAGATCGGCGGAGCGCCATTATTCGCGGTCACTTCGACGCGGAACTGCAAGGACCGAAGCGCATCCGCACCGGCCACGCGCACCTCGACCGGGACCACGATGGTCGAACCGATGCCCGCGGTGTAATCGCGAGTCACGCCAATGACGCTGGTTTCCAGATCGGTGAACAGGAAGGTTTTGCTGACCTCGGTGCTCGGGGTATAGCCACGCTTGAAGGCGCGAGCTGTGAACAGCACGTTATTCGTGCCGTTGACAATGTTCAAGTGACTGCCCGGCAGATAGAGTTGAGACGGCGCGCTGTTCGTCGGCACGGACCCATCGGTCGAATACCAGATCTCGGCGTTGTCCGTGTTGTCGGAGACAGTGAAGTTACCCGGATTCTTTCCATTGATAATCGGATTGGCAACCTTGAACTGGAATCGAGCGGACACCACTTCACTCGGACGACGACCGTCCTGCGTGCTGATGGCGCGGACCAGGACATTAGAGCCATCTTCGCTCGGCACGACGATTGAATTCGTCCATTCCAGCAGGCCGTTCACATAACGTGCGGGCGTATTTCGGCTCGTTGCATCCTCCGGAAAATCAGCCGCTGAGTTCAGCGTGTAGAATGTCTCGGTGCCGTCCTCCGCCAGGATCGCCACGTTGACGTCGTTATTAAACGTTGAATTGACGATAGGGATCAGTTCCGTGACGAGATCGCCAAACGAGTTGGTGTTCAGCACCACAATCCCGATCTTCGGGTTACTAACAGGGGCTTGGGGCGCCGTCACCTGCAAACTGATCAGAGCATTCGCCGCAAGGTCGACGAGCGGGAAATTGCCGTTTTCGTCAATCGACATGCCGACTGGAGAGATCAATGTCGAGCTGACGAAGCTTTCCGTGGAGAAGGTGTTAAAGTTCGTGTTGGAGAAGATCCGACGAATGCGGTGGTTTCCCGTATCGCTCACGAGCAATCCGGTCGTGCCTCCGACCCAAACGAGTCCGCGAGGCGCATTGAAGAGAGCGTTCGTCGCAATCAGGGACTCTTTTAGGCCGCTGATGAAAGGCGAACCGCTTCCCGCGAAGAGAGTAACGGTGCCGTCCGGCTGGATCACCCGGATCGAGTGCGTCCCCGTGTCCGCCACGTAGATTTGGTTCTTCGCCTTGTCGATGCTCACGCCGGATGGGCGTGACAACCCGGAGGCGATTGTCGTCACCTTGTTGGCGAGATCGATTTTGCGGATGCGGTTGTTCAAGAGGTCGGCCACATAGATGTTCCCGGCCGCGTCGGCAGCCAATCCGGCGGGCGCGTTAAACTGGGCTGCTGCGCCCACGCCGTCTTGGACTCCCGCGGTGCTGCCCGCCAGGGTCGACACTGCTCCGGCCAAGGTCACAAACCGAATCAGGTGATTTCCGGAATCCGCCACCACCAGACCGCCGCGGGCGTAAACAATCCCTTGGGGGCTCGAGAAGTGAGCGAACGGCCCGGGCCCGTCATTATTGCCGGGTTCACCGAGCACACCGGCCAGGTTGGTCAAAGAGCCGGAGTTCGGATTGTACTTGGCAATCCGGTTGTTGACGCTGTCGGTGATGTAGATGTTGTTTTTGGCATCAACGGCCACACCGTACGGTTCGGATAGGCCAGAGGAGACGAGTGTTTGCAGCGCGGGCTGAGCAACCGCCCCGAGCGCAAACATCAGGGCGATCAGTACGCACCAGGTTTTTTTCATAGCATTGGGGTTAATAAGTTCAGTGATAGGAGGCGGACTAGGCAACGTCTGCACCCGGCGCCCGGACTCACGGGACGAGCGTAGACTTGAGGCATTGTTCATAGTGGTGAGTGATGTTTAGGGTTGCAGACGAATTCGATAAAAGCTGTTGTTATTGGTGTTCATAGAGTGAATCCATTGCTGGGACCGGCCCGTCCCGATCAAGCCGTTGGCGACGACGGTCCAGTCTTTGCCCAACAAACTAGTCGCCATCTCGATCTGGTAAGTCTTCCCGGGCGCACTCAGCCAACTGAGCACGACATTCTTGCCCTGGGCGTCGAGCGGAGCAGCATTCAGGCGAAGGAACGATTGTGGATCGGTCGGGTCGGTGCCGGACAAATATTCGAGGTAGTTCGGCGTGCCGTCGTGATCGGGATCGGCGCTATCGATCGCCGTGTCACTCAAGGCACTCCCAAAAAAGTGCTGCTTCCACTCGTCCGAACTTACGTCCGCTGGTTTATCCGCATAGCTCAAGATCCAGAGCGTGCCGGACTTGGTTTCAAATTCATACTGGGTCTGGATGTCGGGTGATCCATCCGCATTCGAGAAATGAACGGTATAGGTCTGTCCCTGCGTCGAGCGCCAAGGCACGGGCACGCGGATGTACCCCAGCAACACTTTGCCGCGTAAGGTCGGATCGAATGAGGACGACGGCACCAGCGGCCAACCGCACAAGACCGTGTCATAGCTCGGCACCAGGCTCTGGGTCGGCGCAGGAATGCTCGCGGCTGGGACAAACTGAATCGGACGGTCCAAGAGCGGAGCGCCGCCATCCGCTCGAACCATGGCGCGAAACGCCAATCCCGCCAGTTCACAGCCCGCGGCAACATCGAGAGTGACGGGGACGTCCAGAATCGCTCCTGGTTGGACAACTTCAAACGATTGTGCGGCGAGTACCACTTGTCGGCTCCAAACTTCGCCCGGCAACGCGGTCAACTTTACTCCCGCAGTGTTGGGAGCTCCTGGGCTATTGGACCCTCGAGTGATTCGTACCCCGCCGTCCGCCCAAACTCTCTCCCAGCGAGCCGGATCCAGGCCTAAAGACCGCATGAGGATGACTTGCCAGTCGAGGAATCGAATCAGGCCATCGCCGCCGGCGCTTGTAATCGTGTCCTCGGGGAACGCGTCCATCGCATCAAAGAGATCCGTGTGGGGATAGGGAACCCGCATTCCCAAGGCCACAGAGAAGACGTTGTTCACGTCGCTGTTATCCAGGATGCCATCTCCAAATCCCTGCCGAAGTGCGCCCGTGGCATCGAGTTGAGCCGAGTTGTACCAGATGGCGCTCGCCGAGTCTCCAACCAGATAATGCGCCGCCTGGACCTCCAAAATCCGATCGGGCATCGCCGCTATGGCCACCCGCTGCTCGCCACCATCGGATGTTCCCGACGGATTGAGCAGTGAGACTTTATATCGATCACCGACGTGCGCGGATGGTGGGATGGGAACGGTTATCATGCCCACGACGCCGAACGCTTTCACGGAGAGATTGGCGTTGGTCCCGATGAACGTGACGGCCACCCCGCGCGTCTGATCGAAGTTATATGGCAAAACCCGGAAATTCGCTTCTCCCTTAGGATCCGCGGCGGTGTATACCGTGATGAAATCGTTGGTCGAATAGGAGATCGCCCCGAAAGTCTCAGGAATCATTGGCGTCCCGGACGAAATGGGACTGACTTCCAGCCGATATTGCAGCGACTGCAACTGTTCGTTGGTGCGGAGATTAACCACAACCGGAAGAATCGCCGTCGACCCGATGCCAGCGGCGACATTCTGCGAAATGCCAATTTCATTGGCGACCACAGATTGACCGCTCGTGATTGGACTCGACTTCGATCCCACGAACGCTATCAACCGAAGTGAAGTCAGATCCCGGCGCTTTTCCTGCCAGAGAATTGAACCTGCATTTCCGTCCATAACGACTCTCAAGCTGTTGGTCGTCGGTTCGGTTCCGTCCGTCGTATAATAGACCGCAGAAGGCAATAGCGCGCTGACATTGGGATTGGTGACCTGGATGATCTGTCCCATCGGAAAATAGCCGCTGTTCGGCGAGATCACCGGCGCATAGAGAGTGTTGGTTTCACCGGACCCACCACCATCGACAAAGCTCGCACCGCTGATTTCGCGCACCAGATGATAGAAATCCTCCGTGGTGTAAATCTTTCCATCGCTGCTTACGGCCACTCCGACCGGTTCGCGCGCTTCCGCGAACTCGACCGAACCGTCGAACCACCCTGGCAAGATGATTGGATCACACGTCGTGCAGGCCGGCCCCTCCCACAGGGTGGGATCAACTCCGTAAAGGCTCGTGACAAAACCGTCGCTTTCAATCAGGCGAACTCGATGATTCAAGCGATCCGCCACCAGCATGCTCCCACCGGGTGCTTTGGCCAGATGCTGAGGCTGATTGAACTGGGCGATGGTGGCTGGCCCATCGGCAAACCCGGCGACGCCCGTCCCGACCCGAGACTTCAGCGCACCATTTCGGGGATCCCAAATGCGGATTTGGTTGGAACCCGCCTCGCTGACGGCGACGAAACCGTTGTCAAGGTAGGCAATTCCGCTCGGTTGATTCAAGCCAGTGATGATTGGACTCGAAACGGCTCCGTCCGCCAGGCTCACTCGGACGACGGTGCCTGCGGTCTGAGCAACATACAGTGCAGCATCTCCATCCCAAGTCATGGCGGAAGGAGCGATTAACCCGGTGGCCAGGACGCTCGTGGTCCCGCGTTGCAGCTTGACGATGGTGCCGTCCTGCTGAGTCAAGACGTAGACCGAGTTGGTCAGATCGACGATGACAGCGACAGGCACCTTGAGGCCAGTGAGGAGCGTTCGCGCCCGATTCGCGGCGGGGTCGAGCCGTCGGAGCGCTCCGTTGTCACGATCGGCCACATAGATTCGGCCGGTAGTGTCGACGGCGCAGCCGTAGGGACTGTGGAACTGGGCCGCCTGCAAGATATCGCCGTCAGAAAAGCCCGCATCCGGGCCATTCACCGTGAGCCGGCCACCTCCGAGGGTCTTAACGGTTGGCTCCGCTTGGAGGCCCACCGTCCACGCCGACCAGGCGAGCAACGCGCCCAGGAGTGCGCCGCCGCTCGGGCAGAGCTGGCGATGCGTCGAGGACTTCCGCATTCTGGCGGGCGTGTTCATAGCGCTAATGTCGATCCTTCGAGTGAGCAACTCATAAGCCACGTCATTTCTTGGAGCGGTTCCACTTGTAGGGTTTACCGCTGTCCCAGGCCGATTCCTGAACGTCGTTCTGCGGGGGAACCGGGGTCCTCAGGAAGGTCGATGCGGTCGGTTGAAAGTCTTGATCATTAATGATCGTCGGAGTGACAAAGATAATCAGATTCGCCTTGTTGCGCGATTTGGAATCCTTACGAAAAGCCAGGCCGACTCCGGGCAGATCTCCGAGGATCGGAACCTTATTGTAGGACTTGCTGGAGTTGTCGCTAATCAAGCCACCCATGACGAGAGTATTGCCACTTGGGATGACCACGTCCGCTTCCATTCGACGGATCGCATAGACGTTCGCCTCGTTCACATTCCCGTTGATAATCTGACGGTCCTTGGAATCGATGTTCGACACCTCAGGCACCACCTTCAACGCGATATTGCTGTTGGCCGTGATGCGCGGCGTTACTTTCAAGATCGTGCCCAGGTTAGTGTATTTCACTTGCGCCGCGGCGGCGACGTTGGCCGATCCCGGTGTGACTTCGAAAATTGGAAACGCGCGCGTCACCGAAAGGATCGCGGTTTGGTTATCGGCCGTCACAGCCCGAGGCGTGGCGACAACTTCCGTGTCATTGTCTGAGTTCAAGAACGAAAGGACCGCGTGCACGCCATCCGCATTGAGGAACGCTGTGCTTGGCGAAAAGCCACGCAGCGTATTTGCGCTAATCCCACCACTCCCAATCGAGGTGAGCAATTCTGTCGTCGAGCTCGTGCCACTGCTGGTGGTCATGGTCCGTCCGCTCGGCAAAGTCGTGGTCGAAGAGTCTCCAGGCGTCCGAGTCGTGGTCTGGCCCGAAGTGATTCCATTCCCAAAGCTGAAGTTCTGCCCTTCCAAGGTTCCCGACCAATCGATCCCCTTCACCGAACGCGGGCTCTTGGCGGTTTCCAGCATTCGCGCTTCAATTAGAACCTGTTTGGTCGGCGTATCCAGCACCGCGATTAAATTGGTCGCGGCATACATTTCTTGCGTTGTAGTCACGACTACCAACTGGCTGGTTCGCAAATCCGCGCTTACCTTGCTCCGGGGATCGACGAAGGTGGACTTTAACACTTCCATGATGTTGGTGGGGCTGCTGTACTTCAGCTGCACGATGGCCGTGGTCAGCGGCAGCACGGTTGGCTTCCGGGTCACCCGTCCGACGGTCGTCTTCGGGTTCACGACCAGCATCAGACCGTAGTTATCGAGCACTTCCTGGAGCGCATCCTCCGCGGTCACATTCTCCCATCGCAGTGAGACCACCGGCGCTGCCGTCACTTTCCCATCAGGTCCGGGGATGTTGTTCGTGAAAACAAGCTCGGATCGAACTGGATATTCAGGTTGGCCATTCGCTCGAGAAACTGAATCGCCGCAGGAAGCTCTTGTTCCAGAGTCAAGGGTCCACGGTTGTCGTTCGTCGAAGTGATGCCAGCCGGCGGGGATCGCCTCCGGCGAACAATCATGGCCGTCGCGACGGGATCCACCAAGAGAGCCCGTCCCAGGTGCGGTTGAAAGAGCGGCGCCCGCGGGATCGGCAGGCGCGGTCACGGGAGCGGTTGCGGGCGCAGGTGCCGGATTTTCCGCGGGATTCGCAGGAGCCGCCGTGTTGGGGGCTGCCACCGGCGGATCGGTCTGCGAAAGGGACGACCCGGCCACATAGGGCAAGCCCGAACAGGAGCGAAAACGCGAGCTTCATATTCATAATTCTGACCCGATAAAATTAAGCGGAGATAGTTTCAGCGGTGAGTGGGCACATCCTGCGCGTTTGCGACTCATTTCGCCTGGGCCATGCGCAGTTCCTTCACCCCGACTTCTCCAGCGATGCTGATCAAGACTGAGTCGCGGCGAATCTCGAGGCAGCGAATATTGACTTTCTGAATCTCAGGCCGGTTCGACTCACTGCCAATGACAACGGTCACGTCTCCCTCTTCCCCCGGAGCGAAGGGTGTCCGGTTGATCAAGGCCATCGGACGATCGGTCCCAGGCCTGATCCCAAAAAGTTTGATGTGACTGACCAGCGGTACCTGCGGAACGGGCGCGCTCTCCGGCGTGGCCTTTGCCATTCCACGCGTGGAGTTAGGAAAGAAGGGATCACGTCCCGCTTGAGGTCCCGTGTGAAAGACCGCTCGGGGAACAGCTGCTTGGACATTGGCCGCCGCTTTGGCATCGGTTGCCAGGCTTCCGCTGGTCGCAGGAGCCTTGGGTGCTGCGGGAGAGTTGCCCGCGGCATTGCCTGGCGCTGGAGGGGAACCGCAACCCGTGGCCAATAAGACCGCGCCGAGGGCCGTAATCCACATCCCGGAGTGAAGAGACTTGATCATTCCCAAACTGACGCCTCTGAGAGTTGCAACCTTTGCGAGAACAGGCTTCATAACGCGTTTAAAGGATTCCGTTGGGCTTGACCAAGGTGACCACTCGCATGGTGATCGCAAGCCGTTCAGACGCCTGCGTTCGAGCTTCGCCAGGCGCTGGCTTGCGCTCCTGGTCGATCGTCTCCGTAACTCCCAGGCGACCGCCGACTTCCGATTCCAGTTCCAGATTTTGCACCCGCATGAATGGAAACTGATTTTCGAATTCCGCGAGGAAAGAGCCAAAATCCTGGAAGTAAGCGTTGAGCTTCACTCCGAAAGTGGCAGCTTGATAAGGAAATTTGGGGAGAACCCCGGCGTCGCCTACCTCTGGTTCGCGCGTGATATCGACGAGCTTTACTTGGTGTTGGGCGAGAAACCGTTCCATGGTATTGTAAAACCACTTAAACTTGTCGACCGGCGCCATGTTCTCCTGCCTCGCTTCGAGTTCCTTGCGGTAAGCACTCAGGCGAGTTTCAATCGTCGGCGCCATGCGCAACCAACGCTCAGCCTTGTTGAGTTGTTCCTTCGCGGCCTCAGTCTTGTCGGCGCATTCCTGCAACGACTCTTGTTGGGCGCTAATGACCAGCAGATAAATTGCCGCTAGAACCCCAGGGCCACCAGCAGCAGTTTGTCGCGTTTTTCCTTGGGCAACTTATTCATTGGCACGTAGAGTTTCGCGGTACCGGCACTCGATCACGAACGGAACGAATGGTTTCGAAGCTGAGACCGAATCACCCGGGTCAAACTCCGGTTGAATCGCCCGCTCCCTGAGTCGGATTCCCTCGCCCTCCGCTTGGACCAGGCGTTGGTTGAAGTAAGGATGCGCGGCAATCGCTTTGGAGAATTCATCGACGCGCTTGCCCGGAGGATTGGCATAGTCCCGAGCTTTGATGGTCAGCTGGACACGTTCCACCGCTGCGACGGGTTTGGTGACTTCGATCTTGGCGTTGGCCACGCTGCCGTTGGTGGTGACTTCGATGCGAGTGATCAACGGAAGCGCACTCCCCTTGAGCGCCTCGACTTTGTTCGTAATCACCGCCAACTGGTTCGAAACGAGCGTGAGCACATTCGGTTGCGACGATCGCCCCTTCCAGAACTGCCACGCTCGGACTTTCTGAATTGGGAAGGCGATGTTCGTCTTGTAAGTACTTTCGGAATTCGTGCTGTAAGAGTGGACCGTTTGAAACTGCACCACTCGAATGTCCTCAGACATGACCTGCTGAATAGCGTCCAGGGCGGTCGCGCAGAAGAAGCGGTTCGTGCTGTACCGCTGTAAATTGGTAATGCGGCTCTCGAGCTGCCCGGCCGAATTCGATTTGAGCCGAGCCTCTTTGGAATTCTCTTCAACGGCCTGTAACTGGTTGCTGTAGCGGCTCAATTCGGCACGCGCGGAAGCGAGTCGAAGTTGCAGCAGGACAGCCCACAGAATCATCATAGCGGCCAGGGCGGCGCCGGCCCAGATCGCGCGTTTGACAGGGTCCCGCCGACGCGCCTCTTCCGCTGCTTGTTGTTCCGCCAGTAAGTTGATCCGAATAGGCATACTCTTGCTAGAATGCGGCCACAGCCCCGCCGGTAGCGACGGCCAGTTGCGGCGCGACTTGCTCAAACTCTCCCCGTTGGTCCGGCGAAAGCGCCACGTTGAGGAAACTAAGTGGATTCCAGCCTTGGCAAGGCACCATCAATTCACTTTGCAGCGTCTCGATGATGAACTGCGATCGGGCAGATCCTCCAGAGATGTAAACCTGGCTGACGGGCTTGTCCTGTTGATGTTCGAAGAAATCGATGGACGCTCGCAGCTCGCGGCCGAGCGGTGTCAGCAGGGGGAGCATGGTTGATTGCACTTGGTCAGGCATCCCAACCTTGATTCCTTCGGCTTCGGCGTAACTGATATTCAGGGCTTCGGCCAAGCCAGCCGTAATCCTGTCGCCGCCGATTGCAACCACGCGGCTTAACATCAGCTCGCCCTCCAGCAAAATA
The DNA here is from genome assembly GCA_044225505.1 of Limisphaerales bacterium. Classification (GTDB taxonomy): domain Bacteria; phylum Verrucomicrobiota; class Verrucomicrobiia; order Limisphaerales; family SIBE01; genus JAXMHN01. The sequence goes on along the minus strand of JBGAIN010000118.1, from coordinate 14,844 downwards.
TTGATGCTGGAGTTCTTAAATCCTATGTCGACCAAGGCTATGACCTCCTTGGCAAAAGTCTCTGGTTGCGCCAACTCGAAGGCATTCACCGCCGCCATCAAACTCGGCGCGACTTGATCCGGAACCAAACCCGCCGCCTTCAAAGCCGACTGCAGGTTGTCCATGAACTGCTTCTTCGCGCCTCCCACCAGCACGCGGCACTTTTGGTTCGCCTTCATCGCTTCGGCAGGCTTCGTCCCAGCGCGCGGCGGCAGGATATAACAATCGAAAACGTGATCGGGCAGGTCTTGTTGGAGATAGTTCTTGCTGTTGAACTTCAGCATCAACCGCATGTCGTCGATCGGGACGAGCGGCATTTCCGCGTGACGCAGCAATGAATCATTGACACCAACCACCACACTCACTTGCTTGGTTTTGGCACCGACCGCTTCCGTCACGGTCTTGAGGTGTTCACCAATCAATTCCGGCGAAATGCTCTTCTCGTAAATCGGGGCGTCCAGGATGGTGTATCGAACCAGATCGAACCCTGTTCCACGGCGTTGGAGCGCGACGGCCTTTGTGGTCCGAGTGCCCATGTCGATCGCCACAATGTGCATTCGCTTCTTGCTAGAAGCGGTTTGAGTGAATAACGCCATTCATGCAGCTGGTATCATTTTCCATGCCTAGCGGCAAAAACGCCCCTCTCCGCGAATCTTCCAGCGGCCGTCGCGGCCCTTTCCCACATTGCTTGTCTTAATTAAAGACAAGGTTTTCTGTAAACTGAGACGATGGGACAATACGAAAGGGATCAGACGCTCCCAGGCTCTCATTCGAGCGCTTTACAAAAAAGACGGCGCTGCCTTGCGATGGGATAAAGCTGTCCAACCCGGTGGCACTTGCAGCGGCTCCAAGGGCTCCCAACAGCCGCGACAATGAGAGTCTACGCCGTGCGCACCGCGCCAGAAATCCATTCTACGGTCCGCGCAAAAATCCGACCGGACGCGAGGATGCTGATGTGTCCATGAGGAAGCTGCCACATGGCGGGCTCCTTCCAAGCCCGCCACAATTCGTTCAACGTTTCAGCGGGAGCAAACTGGTCATGCTTGGATTGCATTAGGAGAATGCGCTCCGGAGCGAGGAGCGGCCGCTCGGTTCCCAGGTTCAAGATGCGCAAGTCCACCGGCTGAGCCACGATGCTTCGGCGAATTGGCTCGCAGAACGCCAAGGTCGCCACCGCGCGGTCGATCCGCGCAATGGGGGTCGTAAGCACGGCGAAACTGAGCTCAGCTTCTAAACGGGTGAGCAGACCGATTAGCCAGGCCCCCAGGGAAAAGCCCCAGAGTCCTACGGCCGGGACGCCCTGAGCGCGACACCACTGGCAGAGCGATCTGGCATCGGCAATGGCCTGCCGTGTCGCCTCCATCATCCCAAAAAGGTCCGACGAGATGAAATCATTCATGGGGCCCACTCTCGGCCGGCGTTGCATGTGGTAGGGAAGTTCGAAGATTACCGTGTTGAGCCCAGCGCGGCTTAACCGCCGGGCTAGCCGGGGAAACAGATGACGATAGCAAACCTCCGCATTCCAGCCGTGCATCAATATTGCCACCGGGCGATCGCGCCAATCCTGACCCACTTTGAACAAGCGCCCGTGCACCCGGTTATTGCAAGGTGCGGGCGTCTCAACGGGCGATGTGAACTCGAAAGCATCGTCCGCCGTGAAATTCAGAACAGGTGTGGCCGGGCTTACCTTGCGACCGATGTGCAGTTCGGGCACGATCTGAGCGAGAGCGCGGCTCGGCTCAAGGCTTCCTTCCGAAACACCTGTGCTCCGGCTCGCCAAACGAATGACCCACCAGTCGAGCGGTTTTGCCAGCAGCGCAATCATGCTCTAAGCTACTCGGAATCCCAAGCTTAGACAACCCGTCGCCACCCCGTTGAGCATCGCTCGGCGCGGCTTCGGACGATTAGAGCTCGAAGTAATCCGCGGTCATCCCGGTCTCGTCACACGTCAAGATCGCCACGCTCCGAGGTTGATTCAGGCGCGGTTTGCCAGCGTAACCCGGGTTGAAATAAAGGGTCTGGCCGATGGTCTCGCAAAATCGTTTATGCGTATGACCGAAAACGACGACATCTGGGTTCTCGCGAATGATCCGGCGTTTGACCTTATCTTCCGGCGAATGGACGTCCACCACGTGGTGCACCAGAAACTTCCGGCCATCGACTTGGACCAATTCCGTATCTTTGTACTCTAGTCCCTCATCGGTGTTCCCGGAGACGGCCGTCACCGGAGCAATATCCTCCAATTCCAGGATCAACCAAGGTAAGCCGATATCGCCGGCGTGAAAGATCAGGTCGACCCCCTTAAACAGTTCGGGGATCTTCGGGTCCAAATGGCCGTGGGTGTCGGAAATGATGCCGATGCGTTTCATGTATGGAAACCAAACCGCAGCGACGAACTTACGCAGCGGGTCAAAAGTCCTGCGTTATGCCTTCGCTTCCTCAGCGGCCGCGTCCTCCGCCTCGGCCTCTGCCTCTTCTTCCTGCTCTTCCGTTTCAACCGCTCCGCCCAACTTCATCGCCCCGGCAAACAATCCAGTGAACAATCCGCCGCTAAGCAGTGTATTCCGAAAAAACTCCCAGGTATGGGGCCACCCAGGAGTTCCTACCGTCAAAGCTTGGATCCAGCCGCCCAACGTTTTCGCATAGGCAGGGTCCATCATCCAAGAGACCGTGTTCGTAACAAAATAGAACAAAACCGCGCCTAACAATCCGCCAGTCAACAGAAACAGCCATGAGGCCGAGGGTTTGAACCTTTGGCCCAAGAAAATCGACGCGCCGTAAGCGAGGTAATTCCCCAGCATCCGGTCGTCCAAGGGCGGGACGTGATAATAAGCAACATTCATTAAAACGTCGGTGGCCACGAGCGTGCTCAACGGAAGCCACCACGCCATTCGACCGGGAAAGTATACGCCCGCGCAAAACGCGAGCGCATAAGCGGCGCTAAAATTCGGAGGCATGACGCCGGGCCAACGGGTCAGTGCAAAGCACCCCATTAGTAGAACCGGCAGCCAAACCTTTCGTTTCTCTTTCACGGTGCGCATGATACGCTCCCATCAAGGAATGACAAGCAACCGATTGGCGGTGGAACACCACCAAACTCTGGAGGCCGATGCAGCCACTTTTTGACGTTGTCTTCGAGGACACCGATCTTCTTGTCATCAACAAGCCTGCGGGCTTGGTCTGTCACCCAACCAAGGGAGACGTCTTCTCCAGCCTCATTAGCCGGACGCGCCTTTACCTGGGAGCAAACGGAGCCCCTCAACTCATCAATCGTCTCGATCGCGAAACGAGTGGCCTGGTGGTGGTCGGCAAAAATCCGGATGCCGCCCGCGAGTTGCGACGTTGCTGGGAAACGCGTCTCGTCGAAAAAGTCTATTGGGCCATCACCCATGGCACGGTCGCCCCGGCTCACGGTTCGATTGCCGCCGCCCTCGGCAAAGACTTAACGAGTGCCGTCGCTATCAAAGACTGCGTGCAATCCAGCGGCCTTTCCGCTGTCACCGAATACTCCGTGTTGGGCCACTTCTCTCGCGACGGCGTCGATTTCTCCTGGTTGGAAGTGCGGCCGCAAACCGGCCGCAAACACCAGATTCGCATCCACCTGGCGTGGCGGGGGCATCCGCTCGTCGGCGACAAGATATATGGTCCGGACGAACAGCTCTACCTCGCCTTTGTGGAAGGGCGGCTCTCTGCCGCTGACTGGGCTCGCCTGATCCTGCCCCATCACGCGTTGCACGCGGGAGTCGTGAAATTCCCCTGGCGAGGGGAATGCCTGGCCTTCACCGCACCTCCGGAGCAGTGGTTCATGGATTTCCTAGGAGCGCTTGCCTCCCAAACGAAACGACCGTAACGATCCACGACGTTCAGCCTCCACCTCGTCCCCGGGGGAACTTCGATTTTTTGCATTGGCTAGATGCTTGATGTCGCAGAAAGTTCTTCCGTGGCTGGGACGAAGATTAAATTAACAATCGCCTACGACGGAACTGCCTACGAAGGCTGGCAAGCCCAGAAGATTGGCACGGGCGTCCAGCAGATTATCGAAGAAGCGCTCTCCAAGCTTTTTCTTTCCCATCCCAGATTGCACAGTTCCAGCCGAACAGACACAGGCGTGCACGCTCTCGGCATGGTCGCGCACCTCGAGTTTTCTGCTAACGACCGCCAAATCCCTCCGAGCAAACTGGCCTTGGCCCTGAACGCACATCTTCCCGAGGATATTCGAATCCTCAACGCTCAGCGATGCTCAGCGCGCTTCCACGCTCGATTCGATGCCAAGGGCAAGCAGTATCGCTATTTTCTATGGAACCACGCCGCGCATAATCCCCTGCTCCGCACCCAAGCGTGGCACCTCCCCAAGCCGCTTCAGCTCTCCGCGATGAGGCAAGCCGCGCACCATCTGATCGGCCGCCACGATTTCGCCTGTTTCGCCGCCACCCGCGAGTACAAGCTGAAGAGCACCGTCCGGCATTTGACTCGCCTCGACATTCGCAAACAAGGCGCGCTCTTCACCTTTATTATCGAGGGGGACGGATTTCTTTACCGCATGTGTCGCGGGATTGTCGGAACTCTCTCCCAGGTTGGGCTGGGCAAGTTCTCGCCCGATTCGGTGCTGCAAATGCTCGAGAGCAAAGACCGACGCCTGGCTGGCATGACCGCACCAGCCCACGGCCTGGTGCTCTGGAAAGTCTTTTACGGCCGCGCGTCGGCCCGAGGACGCGCCGCGCCAGCCACTCCGTCCACGGAACTCGCCGCCGACCTTGAATGAACGTTGTACTTTTCGAGCCGGAAATTCCCCCGAACACGGGCAACGTGGCGCGACTTTGTGCGGCAACACGATCCACGTTACATCTCATCGAACCGTTCGGATTCAAGCTGGACGACAAAACCTTGAAGCGAGCGGGAATGGATTATTGGCAGCATGTCCGCTGGCATCGCTGGGCCAACTGGGCCGAATTCCAAATCCAACTCCCACCCGCCGCTCGCCTCTGGTTTGTGGAATCGAACGGAAGCCGGCATTACGCCCAGGTGACTTACGACCGCGACGACTACCTGGTTTTCGGGCGCGAGACCGCTGGCCTGCCGCAGGCGCTGCTGGTGCAGCATCGTGACCAATGGATCCGAATCCCGATGTTTCACTCGGACGCGCGCTCGCTGAACTTGTCCAATTGCGTCGCGGTGGTTTTGTATGAAGCGCTCCGGCAACTGGGCTTCCCGGAACAATTGTTGTCCGAGGGTGCCTCGACAGAAGAACCGACCTAACCCATGTCAAGTTCTGCTTCTATTGTCTCGGTCCACGGTGCTCGTGGTCGCAGTATGCCCGGAAGCAGACTTTGAGATTCAGCCCACCGCATTCGGCGCTGCTTTTCGGAAGGTCCGGATGGTTTCTTCCGCGATCGGCGTTAGCACCTTGAGGACTTCTGGTTCAGAGTAAGCGCGGTTGCGCACGAGTTCTTTCGGTAGCAGCCCGGAAGGGTTTAAAGGAATCAGAATGTCGTCCGACGCCCGATGCAGCCAGATTGCGTAGAAATGTACCGACGGTGCGTTCAAGAGTCGTAGCTCGTAATTCGCCACCTTGACCTGTGGCAGCTCCGCGGCCTGTTCCGAGGCCTCGGAAAAGGCATCCACAAGAGGTCCTCGAGAGACCCTCATCACTTTGAGCAACGGACCCGCTCTTTCGTTGGCATTCAAATGGATCTCTGCAACTGGCTTTTCTCTCTGCAAAACAAGGTATTGCCACGAAAACTGTCGAGCGCCTGAAAGCAACTGGCCATTGGCGATTTCGTCCGCTCCAATCAGGTAAGATCGACGCGGGTCGGCCAGGCGCAGTTCCTTCAACGGCATTTCGAGAAAGTCGGAAGCTGATTTCTTAAGGTGGCCATAGGCAATCTGTAGGCCTTGTTCCGGCGGCTTGGCGTTCAGGATGGCAGCGTGGCAACGCCCTTCAAAGAAGACGAAGGCGCAAAGAACGGCCAAGGTTTTCGCAAGATTCACAGTCACACCCACCCGTCAGTCATCGCTCGCCAGGTCCCGGTCCGCACGCGCCAATTCCCGATAAATGCGCAGCACGCGCTTGCCAGAGAGACGGAGGAAGAAAACTCGCCTGAGCCAGTTCCGGTCCCTCATGTTCCGACCGTAGAAACGGTTGAGTTCGCAAATGACTTCGCCGCGGCTGGTCGCTGTCCCGACGTCCCTGATAAAGTCTGTGTCCTCGCGGAAGAACAAAGGATCCATTCGTTTGAGAATAAACGCGATCAAACGAGCATGAGGATGCAAGCATCGTCGAAAGATCTCTCGATCAAACTGCTCCGTAGCACAACCGCGGGACGCGCAATACAGCGACTTGAACGATGGTCTCATCCTCTCAACACGCCAACCTAGGCAATGCGCCGCAGAGCCTAGAGGCTCATAGGAAAAACGCCAGCCGGGAGTGAAAACTTTTTCACGACCTCCCAGGCCGGCGGAAATCCCCCCGAGATCATGCACTGCAGAGGCCTTCGTCCGGAACCGACGCGACACGGACCGGTGCGCAGCACCCAATCAAGAGTCCTTGGCCAAGGCGAGGCAGCTGCGGGCAGCCCTCGTCGTGCTTTTTCTATTCCGTGTTTCATTTCCATACGGATATGGCCACGCTTCGCAACGCGCCGCACTGGTGTCCAAGTCCCGTATTCATCGCTAGATTAGTTCGACAGCGAAGGCCGGCATCCCTAACGTCACAGTTCATGCTCAGCCCAGCCGATTACTTCATCATCGTTGCGTACTTTATTCTAACGGTGAGTCTCGGCCTTTACTTTTCCCGTCGCTGGCAGGGCTCCGAAGATTTCTTCCTGGCGGGCCGAAGCCTCACTTGGCCAGTGATCGGTCTCTCCCTGTTCGCCACCAACATCTCCACGGAGCATTTCGTTGGACTGGCCGCGGGAGGGAACCGGGAAGGTCTCGTGCAAGGCGGCTACGAATGGATCGCCAGCTACTGCCTGCTCATGCTGGCAGGGGTGTTCGCCCCCCAATATCTCAAGCACAAGGTCTTCACGATTCCCGAGTTTTTCGAACGGCGCTTCGGCTTGGAAGCACGGGTGCTCCTGACCTTCTATTTCTTGGCCATGATCGTCTTGACCAAGACTTCCGTGGCGCTCTATTCCGGAACGCGAGTCCTGGCCGACCTCACGGGGTGGGATTTCCAGACGATCATGTGGACCATCGGCATCGTCACAGCTCTCTACACCATGGCGGGAGGCTTGGCCGCCGTCGTTTACACCGATGCCTTGCAGGCTGTAATTCTGATCGGCGGAGCTTTCGTCCTCACGGGTTTTGGATTGGCGAAGGTCGGCGGATGGTCCGGTCTTACCAGCCACCTGGAAACTGCCGGCAAACTGGACCTGCTTTCGATGGTCAAAGGCCCCGGGTCCGATCTCCCCTTTTCCGGCTTTCTCCTGGGAAACTTCCTGGTGGGTGGAATGTTTTACTGGTGCATGGACCAGGTGAACGTCCAACGGGTCCTTGGGGCAAAAAACGTTCGTGAAGCCAGGTTGGGCGCCGTCTTTGCCGGGTTCCTCAAGATCATTCCTGTGTTCATCCTCGTTTTGCCTGGCGTCATTGCCGCCGCGCTCGATCTGGATATCCGCGATCGCAATGGGCAACCTGACTACAACCGGACTTACAGCGTCCTGGTGCAAACCCTGCTGCCTGCGGGACTCCGCGGGATCGTCCTGGCCGCGTTGCTTGCCGCCCTCATGTCGTCGATCAGTTCCATGTTCAATTCTGCCTCTACCCTGGTCGCCCGCGATCTCGTGGCGCGCTTTGCGCCGGCCAGTTCCACCTCCGCGCAAATCGCGGTTGGCCACCTGGCGCTCGTTCTTGTCATGGTCGGTGGGATTTTAGTGACCCCGTTGATTGGAAAATACAAGCACCTCTGGGATTACCTCCAGGAGATGAGCGCCTACCTCTCCGTCCCCTTTGCTGTCGTCGGTCTGAGCGGCGTTTTCTTGCGGCGTGTCAACCGCGCGGGCGCCATGGCCGCGGTGCTCGCAGGCATCACCCTGAGCGCCCTCCTGCTGGCGGATAGCCACGTCTCGGGCGGGTTGGTCCCGTTGCTTCGCCATCCTTACCTCGCCTCTTTCCTCCATCGCTCATTTCTCTGCGCGGTCGGGACGTTTATTGCCATGCTCGCGGTCAGTTATCTGACGCCCGCCCCGCGCCCCGAGGTGCTCCAAGGCACGTTCCGCGTTGCCTGGAAGCGTGGAGAGGGCGAAACCGACCGGGATCTTCGGGTGGCTGGGTTCTGGATGCTCAGTCTGTTTTTGCTGGTGTCCCTGCTCTGGGGGTTGTTTCGTTAGAGCCCTGACGTTATGCAACTCTCTGATTTGACCTGGCCCGCGGTCCACGCCCTGCCCAAAGAGACGCCGGTTATCATTCCAGTGGCGGCCCTGGAACAGCACGGCGGCCATCTTCCTCTTTTCACCGATAGCTTCCTCCTCGGGGAAATCGCTCGCCGCGCCGCCCTGGCGCTGGGCGACCGCGTGCTCTGGGCTCCTCTGACCTGGCTCGGGAATTCGGATCATCACCTCGATTTTCCGGGAACTCTTTCCGCCGCGCCTCGAACTTATCTCGACCTGCTCGGCGGCTTGCTGGAAAACTTTATCGGTCACGGATTCAAGCGGTTGGTATTCCTCAATGGCCACGGCGGGAACGACATCCCCGGGCGCCAGGCAATCTTTGAGATCAGGCAACGATATCGCGCACGGCACGATTTACTTCTCTTGTTCGCAACCTATTGGTCGCTTGGCGGTAAACCTTGGGAAAAAGCCTCCACCTTGCACCAGCGCGAAATGGGTCACGCCTGCGAATGGGAAACTTCCATGATTTTGCGCCTGGCGCCACATCTGGTGGGAGATCTGACCTCTCTTCCGACCGTCGAGTTTGGGGATGGATTTGCCCCAGCCGCTCGCGCCTGGACCACCAAAGACCGGAGCGGGCCTGGACACATTGGCTCGCCGGGATTGGCCACTCCAGAAAAGGGCGAGATTCTCTTTTCCACCTTTAGTCAGGACGTCATCCACCTTTTGGAACGAGTCCTTCACTGGGATGGACACTCCTGGAATGGATGAAAACCCGTTCGTCAGGTCGCTCACAAGCCTGGAAATGGTCGGTCTGCGGGCTTCTGCTCTGCGCGTCGGCGATCAATTACATGGATCGCCAAACGCTGGCCAACGCCGCCACGCGCATCTCCAAGCAGTTCGCCCTGACGCAAGAACAATACGGCAATTTGGAGTTTGGATTTGGCTGGGCTTTCGCCGTCGGCTCGATCCTGTTTGGAATCCTCGCAGACCGGCTTCCGGTCCGTTGGGTTTATCCGATCGCCCTGGCTTTCTGGTCGATCACGGGTTTCGTCACGGGTCTTGTCACGGATTATAGCCAATTGCTCATCTGCCGAACCTTGCTGGGCTTCTTCGAAGCGGGCCATTGGCCATGTGCCGTGAAAACGACCCAGCACCTGCTCGCCGTGTCAGACCGGCCCATGGGCAATAGCCTCCTGCAAAGTGGCACTTCCATCGGCGCGGTCCTCACCCCGTTGATCATGCGAGCCATGCTTACCGAGGAGCCCAGCAGTTGGCGGCGGCCCTTTCTCGTCGTCGGTGCCATGGGCTTGGCTTGGATCGCAGCCTGGTTTCTCCTCGTCCGCCCGGGCGACATTGGCTCGGTGCGCAATCTGGCTCCCGCGCCCGCCACGCCCTCTCCAGGAGCCCGCCTCGGGATTTGGCAAATCCTCCTGACCCGGCGGATGTGGGTCATCCTGGCGGTGGTCGCCCTGATCAATACCGGCTGGCAAACCGTGCGTGCCTGGCTCCCCAAATTCTTGCAGGAAGGCCGCGGTTTTCCGGAAGCGGAGACGCTCTACTTCAATTCCGTGTTCTACATCGCCACGGATGTCGGAGTGATCGGCGCAGGCGCCCTTTCCCTTTGGCTCTCGCGCCGCGGCCAGAGCGCCGACCGCAGCCGTTTCACCGCTTTCGCTGTGTGTGCCTTGATGAGCGCCTGCGCACTCTTCATCCCGGCGTTACCCCGCGGGTGGCCCCTGCTTGGCCTGCTGCTCGTGGTCGGTGCCGGCGCCCTGGGCGTGTTTCCCATCTATCATTCGTTCACCCAGGACATCTCGCCCGACCATCAAGGCAAAGTCACCGGCATCGCCGGCGTCGCCGCTTGGGGATTCTCCCCGCCCGCGCAAAAGTTTTTTGGCCGCTTGATCGATACGACGCACTCATTCGACGCCGGCTTCGTCATCGCTGGGCTGCTGCCTCTGGTCGCTCTGGGCGTCCTTTGGAAGTTCTGGAATACTCCCGTCTCATCTCCACCATGAAATCGTCACCCATCCTTTCCCGACGTAAGTTTATCGGTGCGACGACTCAAGCCGCGGCTTGGGCCGCGCTCTACGGGCCAAAGACGTTGCACGCGCAGGGATTGAAGTCGCGCCGTCAAGCAGCTCGTAAACGTATTGCGATTCTGGCCACGGAGGTGCGGAAGCATTCCCATGCGCAGCATTTCATCGACCGTTATGTGGAAGGCTATGGCTGGGAAGGACGGCACTACCATCCCAGAGTCGACCTTGTCTCCTTGTATGTGGATCAGTTTCCCGAAGGCGACCTTAGCCGCGACCGCGAACGCAGGCACCAGACGCGGATTTATCCCACGATCATGGAAGCGCTCACCTGTGGCACCGCCCAACTCGCGGTCGACGGCGTCCTGATCATTGGCGAGCACGGCAAATACCCGCGCAACGAGAAAGGCCAGACGCTTTACCCGCGTTATCGTTTCTTCAACGAGACAGTGAAAACGTTCCTGGCCACCGGCCGAGCTGTGCCAGTATTCAATGACAAGCACCTCTCGACGGCCTGGCAAGAATGCGTCGCGATGGTGCAGACCGCCCGACGGATGCAATTCCCATTCATGGCTGGATCATCGCTCCCCGTCACCTGGCGGATCCCCCAAATGGACTTTCCCTTGAACATTCCTCTCGCCGAAAGCGTTTGTGTCGGGTACGGCGGCGTTGATTCCTATGATTTTCACGGATTGGAAACGGCGCAGTGCATGTCCGAGCGCCGGTTGGGCGGCGAAGTGGGAATTGAGTCAGTCCAGGCCCTGCGTGGCGCCGCTGTTTGGGACCGTCTGTAAAAAGAAGCGACCACTCACGAGCTCTTTCTAGCGGCGCTGACGCGTAGTTTTACCGTGGGGGCCGCCTCGCCGGAGTATCCAGTGAGCGTTCCGGCCCTGGACTGGATGCGTCAACGGTGTGCCGAGCCGATCGGTTATTTCTATCAACATCGGGACGGGTTCAAGACTCGCATGTTCCTCATGAACGGCCTGGTCTCGGATTTTACCTACGCTGGCAAACGCTCGGACACCGGGCAGGTCCAGTCCTGCCAGATGTTTTTACCAATGCCAGGCACGGTCAGCACCACCGCCGATTTTTTCAATCCGCTCGTGCATCATGTCGAAGAGATGATCCTGCAGAACCGCCCGCAATATCCTGTCGAGCGGACTTTGTTAACCTCGGGGATGACCCTGTTCGCGGTCGAATCCCTCGCCCGCGGTCAAGTGCCGCTGAGCACGCCGGAAATGTCCGTGATCTACACCGCACCTAAAGAATCCACTTTCTGGAGAAGCTAATATGCCAGAGTTCCGACGCGTTGCATTTCTCACCGAACACTTCAGCCTCCTGTCCCCCGCGCAGCAAGTGCTCGATCGCTTTCTCATTGGCTATGCGGATGGCGGGGCGTTCGTCCGCCCGCAAGTCCGAGTCTCCGCCTGGTGCAGCGATTCGACCGCGAAACCCCGACTCGAAAAGCGCCGTCAGGATTTCGCTTTGGAAATCGCCGATACCCCCGAGAAAGCCATGGAAGGAGCGGATGCCCTGGTGCTGGCCGGCACTCCTGCCAACGTCGCTCCCGACCCAGCGCTGATCCGCCGAACTCTCCTCACGGCCGCGCCGGGAACGCGTGTGTTCGTCTACGGGCTCTTGGCGGAAACAGGAGCTACCGCTTCGGAGTTGGTGGAGATCAGCAAATCGCGGTCCTTGCGGCTCGCGGCGGGAACGGTGTTGCCTACCACGTTTCGTTTGCCGGAGCTCGAACTTCCCAAGCAACCCCGCTTAAAGGACGCTCTCATCATCGTTCAAGGCCCGTTCCCAAGCGCTGAAGTCGACGCGTTGGAAGGGTTGCTCCCGATCCTCGAAAAGCGCCGCAAAGGTGAAGCCGGAATCGTGCACGTGCAACGGTTGCAGGCCACGGACCTTTGGACGCTCACCCCGCCCGAGCCGTGGTTCTGGCCTTTACTCCAGGCTGCCGCCTCCCGGACGCACACCCCGCAAGGCAACCCTGTCCTTGACGGCCGCACCGAGGATCTCGTCGGGCTCGGCTTGTTGCCCAAGCTCGCGCCGCAAGCCAGGGCTTGGAGTCTCCAGCATCGCGATGGATTGCGCAGCCTCCTGCTCGTTCTGACCGGCGCAATGACCGACATCAACTTCGCGGTTCGTTTGTCGAACGGATCCATCCTCTCCGCCCAACTCTTTCGGGCACCCCCCCCAGCGCAGGAACACTACAGCCGGTTCGCCGCAGCTCTGAGCGCGTATTTCGTCTCGGGTTCTTCAATCTGGCCACTTGCTCGAACGATCCTGGAAGCTGACCTGGTTGCTTCGATGCGTGCCTCGTCCGTCACGCCTTAACCGAACTGAGGCCACTCCTTGACACGTCATGGATCGCTTTCTGCCCCGATTTCATTTAGCGACGGCCAGCGCTCACATCCGTGGCTGGTTGAATGTGCTCTGGCTCTCGGCGCTGGCCAGCGCGCTCGTGGCTTGCGCCACGACAAGATCAGTCGATCTCCATCGCTACGGTCCGTTCCCCGACGACAGCGAAGAGATCATTCAGCAGTGGATCAATCCCTCGCCCGGAGCAACCTCCGCCACCCGAACGGTCAGTTCAGTCACAGAACCGGTCGCCGGAACGCGCGATTTCCAGGAAGGCTGGCTCGTCTGGGCGAAAATACGCGAGCACCGGCCTAATGCCCAAGGCGGCACCGACGTGATCGAGCACGAGTATTATTTTCTGCTGCGCGGCCACGAAGTGGTGAGCTCCAGCTGTCCCCTCCTCCCCAAAAAAAGCGTCGCCCCTCGCTAAAGCCTAGCGGCACGCCCAGAAGGTCCGTGAGTACGAACCGACAATGGCGCTCTTTTGCACCGGCCCGTAAAACCGGCTGTCATAGCTGTCCATGCGATTATCGCCCAACACAAAGTACTCGTTGGCTTTCAGTTTGAACGTCGGGCATGCGCTGAGCGTGATGGTGGTCTTACGCAGATAAGTCTCACGCAAGGGCGAGCCATTGATATAAACCCGATTGGAGCGGATATCCACGCGTTCTCCAGGGAGCCCGACGATCCTTTTGGTGGCATAATCCCGAAAACCATCTCGGACCAGGACGATTTCACCACGGTCAAATCGAGCCATGCCCCGCACGGCCATATTAACAAGCGCCGTATCCCCGTCCGCCAACGTCGGAGCCATGCTCGACCCCTGGATAATGTATAGGGCGAACACGAAGCGATGCAAGAGCACCGCGCTGCACACCGACCAAAAGAGAATGTTGGCCAGAACCTTGACGCTGAACCGGCGAGTCTGAGGAGAGCTGGACATGTGACTGCGCAATAGTGACAAGAGAAACGCTGACAGCTCAGGCTGAGCAACTCACACGCCAGCTCGGTTTTGCGCAACTCTAGATAGAGCGCCACTCGCTATCGGTCCCTGCCGTCCAACAATCTCCTGATCCGCACCGACTCGTGTCCTGGTTTCAAACAGTTTTCTACCAGATTCCATCGGCCTTTGGCCGTCCGTTGCTTGCTCGACAATCGGAAAGTTCGACGTCGAATCGACGCCGGTTCGGCCTGGTATCGTTCAAATTAGATTCTTCGCGCGGATAAGCCTGCTGCTGTCGATTCAGAAGCGCATCCTTGAAGGCAGCTCGTGGCCGGTGGCGATTCACAATGTGTGAAAACCGCGTAAATAATTGGGCTGCACACGGGAACGGGCCACCTCCGATTCCCTGATAATCATTTCGACGAATGATGTGCGTCCAGCCACTCCTTGCAGGCGCGCGAGCCTTGTCATAGCAGGGCTGCGGATCAGTTAGGAACGTCGCCGATCTCGTGCGTGCGCCTCGTATCCACGAGCAGATCTGCCAAGTCCCTGACTTTTCGTCGAGGGTTGACAAGGCCCGGAATCCAATTACACTGTAAGTGGTTTTGGTTCGGGTAGCGGTACGTTTCTTCAGCGGGGTTCCCCACCCCCACCTCCTTGGCGTCTGCTGCCCGAATCGTTTTGCGAAATTTTCGAATTCCCCGTTGACTTGAATCCTCGGTTCTCATAATTTCGCGGTCCCAAGTGCGGGGGCGTAGCTCAATTGGTTAGAGCGCTGCCCTGTCACGGCAGAGGTTACGGGTTCGAGCCCCGCCGCTCCCGCCAGTCTTCGTTCGTCGCGCCAGCGAAGATCGAAGACTGCCACGCCGAAGCTCGTTCTCGAGCGAAGGCGGGTTCACCCGCACGACCTGATCAGCGCTCCGGCAACTCCGCCACCACGCCCATAAATCGCTGCCGGTTGGCGTCGCTCCAAACACAACGCTTCTCCTCGATGCCCCCGATTCATGACGTGATACCACGCTCCTGCCATGTCCACGCGCAATGCCTTGGCCATTCCTCCACCGTCCCCACCATCCCAACGCCCAACTCTTCTGTCGACTATTGATTGCGGTGAAAAGAGATAGGTTTT
>JBGAIN010000117.1:0-26230 GCA_044225505.1 Limisphaerales bacterium | reverse complement strand
GTTCGGTCGTCTCGCACCGGAGTTTTACTGCAAGCGATGGTCCCAGCGCTTCCGCCCCGGTGCTTACTCTGTTTCCGGGAGATTATACGCTGACGGTGGAAGCGAGCAACGCGACTACCAACGACTATCGGTTCCGCTTCCTCAAGCTCGCCGGTGCCCAGGCGATTGTGCCGGGGACGATCGTTTCCAATAATCTCGCGCCGGCGAACGAAACGCACCTCTACACGTTCACGGCGGCTGTCGGAGATAAGTTTCAGTGCGAGAGATTGTCGCAACCTGGGGAGGCGCCTAATCTGTTTTGGCGGCTCTTAGATCCGTACGGCCATGCCATCTTCGAGCGGGTGTTCAATAATGTCTCCGTGGGCCCACTCAAGATCGGTGGAACGTATACCCTCCTCTTGGAAGGTTATATTTCAAGCAGTGGAACAGATTCCTATTCATTTCTGGTGGCTCCTCAAGGCAACGAGGTGATTCCACCGTTGTCGGGAATGGCAATCACTTTGGGCGGGGTGGTTAGCGGCGTTCTGACCAACGCCTCGGCAAATGACTTTCGATTTACGGTTTCATCCGAGGTGCTTTTGGCGTTTGATACCCTGACGAATAGCCCCGGTGGCTTTTGGTCACTCGAAGGCCCGACAGGGCGGCTCGAGATTAACCGAGCGTTGAACAGTTCCGACGGAGCGGGATCCGGAGCCACGCCGTGGCTGATCCCGGGTGAGTATCAGTTGCGCATCACGCGCGCCACGTCGGGACGGATGCCGTATGCGTTTCGGCTATTAGACTTAAGCCTGGCGACGCCTTTTACTCCCGGAACGCCGATCACGAAAACGCTCACTCCAGCGACCGCGACGGCGCTTTACAGTTTCGAGGCCCGTGCCGGGGCGCGGTATTACTTTGATTTTCTGTCGACCAATGAATTGTCCAACGCGTATTGGCGCCTTTTGGATCCCGTGGGCGAGACGGTTGAGCAGGCCTATGTGACCCAGGATCGGGGTCCTCGGACTCTACCCGTTTCGGGTAGGTATACTTTAGCTCTGGAGGGCTATGCCCAAGATACTGCCGTGGAAGGACAGATTACCTTTAACGTGGTCCTGGTCCAAGATACGATCGAGCCGTTGGAGTTAGGGATGCTAACCTCTGGCAGCCTCACCACCCCTGGCCAGACGCGCGAGTATCGCTTCCAACTCGCGAGCACGACGCTCGTTGCGTTCGATTCGCGCACGCCTTCATCCAGTATTCGATGGTCACTCACCGGTCCCGAAGGAACATTGGTGAACCAGCGCCCTTTCAGCGCTTCGGACGGACCTAGTGCCAGCGATAGTGTGCTGAAGCTCCATCCGGGCAACTATGTCATATCCGTCAACGGCGTTTCGGACGCGATAGGTGATTATCAATTCCGATTATTCGATATCGCGTCTGGTGTGCCGATAGAACGCAATGCGGAGATTGGCGGCGGGGTGGATCCCGCGAACCAAACCGTAGCCTACCGATTTGCGGGTTCCCGGGGTGAATTGCTTTTTTTGGATCAAATCGTGTTTGAAGGAGCACCTAACCTCTTTTGGGAATTGAGAGCGCCTTCAGGGAGTGAGGTCTATCGCGGTTATTTCGCTGACAAATCTCGTGTCGAATTGCCAGAGACAGGGCTGTACATATTGCTTGTTGAAGGGTATGTGTTCGACCTGCAACCGGGTCTCTATCGCTTTGCGGTCCGCCCGATTCGAGATGGGGCACACGATCTTGTGATTGGAGCGCGGACCGCCGGTAGAATCGCGAGCCCAGGGGAGTTTCAGGTGTATCGCTTCACTTTGTCCTCGGCTTCAGTTCTTTACTTTGACTCTTTGTCGAACAACCTGCAGCTCGACTGGACGTTGGACGGTTCAACCGATCGCGTAGTCCAGGCGCGTTCCCTGGGCGCGTCCGATGGGCCGAACCGAAGTGCGGCGGCAATGTCGTTGGATGCGGGAGAGTACGTCCTTACCATCCATGGCGTGGGAGATGAAACGGGCGATTTCGCGTTCCGATTGATCGATCTTGCCACGGCAACGCCGTATACTCCGGGTATTGAAAAGGTTGGCACTTTGGATCCGGCCAACGAGTCGGACCTCTATCGGTTCGACGCCAGGGCTGGAGATCGATTTATCTTCGAAAATAATGGGACTGGTTCACCAAGAAGTTATTGGAGATTGACCGATCCATACGGGCAACAAGTTTTTGCCGAGTACATGATTCGGAGCCTGGGAACCAACACGCTTCCAGCGACGGGGACTTACACTCTGATGATCGAAGGACTGATCGCAGAGACCGGGACGACACCTTATCAGTTTAACGTGAGCCCGAACGGCAATATGCCACCGGCCGTCTTCACGGGCAGGGCACTGAATCTTGGAGAAGTGGTCTCGGGCAGCCTCGCGACGCCGAATGAGGAAGTTAACTATGTCTTCACTTTGTCCGATCGCGCCTGGATATTTTTTGATAGTCAAGCTTACGTTGGAAATCGGTGGAGCCTGCGGGGTCCTCCAGGACTCATTGTGGATAGTCGTCCGTTTTGGAGTTCAGACGGAGTCGATGTGATCGATGCAAGCCTTCTCTTGCCAGCGGGGTTGTATCAACTGACAGTCACCAGGGACGAACGGGCCGACGGTAATTATGGGTTTCGGCTTTTAGAGGCTAGTGGCGCAACCCCGTTTTCCCCCGGCACGGTCGTGACCGCCTCCATGAACCCGGCCAAAGCCACGGCCCTATTTCGGTTTTCCGCCCAGGCGGGAGATCGCTTCTATCTGGACGGTCAGCGAGCGGAGGGATTTGTCGCGGTACCTTATTTGCGGCTCTATGGACCACATCGCAATATTCTCCTCACCCAGACGGTCAACTCGGATACCGATACGTTTCGGTTGGATGAGACTGGGGATTATTGGGTGGCGATTGAAGGACGCGCCATTGACACAAGCGCATCGGCGTCCGTTGCCTTTCTGCTCCAGCCCGTGACGGACGGAAGTCACACACTGAGCATCGGCGCGATGGCCAACGGCACGATTGAAGTCGCCGGACAGCGTCAGATCTACCATTTCAATCTGGGCGCGCCCAAGCGCCTCGTGTTCGATGCGCTCGGTCAGAACAACTTTACGTGGACGCTCGCTAGCGCCGCGGGGACGATTGTCTCGGCACGGCCGTTCTGGGGCTCGGACAGTATCGATGCCAGTAGTTCCCTTCTGGATTTGGATGCGGGAGATTATTCGATTACGGTCGACGCTCCCGGAACTGCGACCGGAGACTTTGGGTTTCGGCTCTTGGACACGGCGCTGGCAGGCACTCTGACGCCGGGGTCGATTGTCAATGGCACGGTGAATCCCGGGAACGGCACATTTTTTTATCAGTTCGTAGGTGCAATAGGCGACCGCTACTTTTACGACGGTCGAGCGACAACGGGGTTTTCCACTACTCCTTTTGCGAGACTCTACACTCCGCTGGGCGGGGTCTTATGGACCGTCCCAGTGAACGGAAATGTCGATACGTTTGAGCTCCCTCA
The DNA here is from genome assembly GCA_044225505.1 of Limisphaerales bacterium. Taxonomy (GTDB): domain Bacteria; phylum Verrucomicrobiota; class Verrucomicrobiia; order Limisphaerales; family SIBE01; genus JAXMHN01. The sequence continues at coordinate 22,704 of JBGAIN010000117.1, read as the reverse complement.
GGACGGAACCTACATTCTTGCCATCGAGGGGAGGTACGTTGATACAAGCGTTGGCGGTCAGTTCACGTTCCTCTTGGTGCCGAATCCAGTGCAGTCGCCTACTCTGATTCTTGGCAGTGGTTCCGGCCCGGATCTACAGGTGATAGCACTCTCCGTTTCGCCGGAAACGGGGCTGAAAACCGGCGGACGGGCGACGGTGAAATGGATCGTGCGGAATAGTGGGAGCACCGGCATTGACCGTTCGTTCGTGACCAGAATCACCATGCGCAACGTGATCAGTCATCAGGTGATCGCGGATCTAACCGAGGTTAGCACGGTGTCTGCGAACAGTCCGATTGGATCCGGGGAGACCCGAAATGGCGAAGCCGCGGTGACAATTCTCGACGGGAGCGCGGCGGCTGGAATGTTGGAGCTGACCGTCGCGGCTGATTCTCTAAACTCTATCGCCGAGTTCAATCCTGACGGCACAGCGGAGTCGAATAATTCCCGATCCGCGCTCCTGGCTGTGGCGCTCGCCGAGTATCCAGATCTCCTGGTTTCCAGCGTTGTGGCGCCAACCAGCGGCGTTGCGGGACAGGAAATCTCCGTCATTTGGACCGTTCGCAATTCCGGGACCGCTCCTGCGGTTGGACCTTGGATAGATCGTATTCTGCTCGCTTCGAGTTCCGGGAGTGAAGCCGACCACTTGCTGGGATCTATCGTGCAGGATGCGACGCTCGCACCCGGCGCCAGCCTCACAAGCACGCAGCGCTTGTCGTTGCCGGTATTTGGAACTGGGAATCGCGCCGTTGCAGTTGGGACCGATGCGGGGAATCAGCTTGTGGAGCTGAATGAAGGCAATAACACGACGTTGAGCTCCGACCCAATACGCGTTCTTCCTTCATTGGCGGTGACTCTAGCGCCGCTTAGTGTTTCGGAGAACGCGGTAGCGCGTAGCGTGCAAGTTACAGTGACCCGCAACTCGGAGCCGGTGGAACCGTTGGTCATCACGCTCGGGAGTAGTGCGCCAAACAAACTGGAGATGCCCGGGACCGTGACCATGCCGAAAGGCGCGATGTCGACGACTTTCTTCGTCAGCCCGATCAACGATGTGCTCGTCAATCGGGACACCAGCGTTGTTATCACGGCGGCGGCGTTGGATCACGTGAGCGGGACGAGTAATCTCGTGATACGCGACGATGATGTTCCCTCTCTCACCTTGAAGTTGAACACGACGACTGTTCGGGAAGATGCTGGGGCTTCCGTGGTGACGGCACGGCTCTCACGAAATGCGCGCCTTGGCGAGGTGACGGTCGTAACGATCAGCACCGATCGACCCGGAGCAATTGAAGTGCCAACGTCGGTGACGTTTCCATCGGGAACGGCTGAGGTGACGATTCCGTTAACTCCAACCCACGATTTCGTCGTGACAGGCGATCGGGCCGCGGCAATTTTTGCTCAAGCAGACGGTTACGTTTCTGCGGCGGCTCCGATTCTCGTCGAAGAAGCGGATACGGCGAGTCTGACGCTTGAGCTGTCGGAGACGACGGCAATGGAAGGTGCTCTTGAACCTGGGATCATTGCCACCGTCTTTCGTGCGCCTGTGACCGCGGCACCGCAACCGATCCGAATCTCGACGACGGACAACTCGGGTCTGTCTTTGCCTGCGGAGACGATCATTCCGGCCAACGAACCGGCGGTGTCCTTCGCCGTGACTGTGCGCGACGACAGCGATGCTCAGGGAACGAGGAGTGTCACACTTCAAGCCGAAGCGCTGGCATCTAACGGAGAAAGTATCCCAATTGCCCGGGCAGATGCTGTCCTGACGATCCTGGATAATGATGGCCCGACGCTGACGCTCGTGCCGGCATTATCGGTCATTTCGGAGAGAGGACAGACAGAAATTGCCGTCCAACGCAATACCCCGGCGACGAATTCGTTAGTGATTCGTCTCGTGTTGTCCTTGCCAGACGAAGCAACGATTCCTGCCTCGGTCCGTTTAGCGCCTGGGGATGTTTCAACCAATGTCGTCTTGAGTGGGGTGATCGATAGTCGGAATGACGGCCCGAAAGAGATTAGGATCACCGCCTCGGCTGCGGGCTACAATCCTGGAGACGCCGTTGTGACTGTGACCGACATTGACTTGGCCGATTTCGCCGTGACAGAAGTGACCGGCCCGACCCGGGCCGTGACGGATGGGGTTGGTACGGTAGTATGGTCGGTGACGAACGCCGGGTTGGCGACGGCTTCAGGCCCGTGGGTTGATCAGCTATTCCTGGCCTTGGACGCCCAGGGTGCCTCCGCAACATTGCTCGGATCTGTGACCAATCGATTGCCTCTTGCGGTTGGGGAGAGTTACGCGCATTCCCTCGGCGTATTACTGCCTTCAGACCCTGGGCAATATTGGTTCTTTGTTAAAACAGACGCGCGCAATTCGGTTAATGAGGGCTCTGAGCGCAACAACTCGACAGTGTCTTCGAGGTTGACCGTCGAGCCAGCCTATCGCGCCGAGGTGAGCACCGATGTGGAAGTTGCAGTTTCAGGGACCGCCATTCCGCTGCATGGTCGCGTTTTCTTTTCGTCGGACAACGCTCCAGCTCCCTTTCGGCCTGCGACAGTTCACATCCGTGTGCGCGAGGCACGCAGGACCCTCCAAGTTCAATCTGATGCGGCGGGTCAATTTCAGACTGTCTTCCAGCCGATCCCTGGTGAAGCGGGGGTTTACACGATTGGTGCTGACCATCCGCGCGTCCGGGCGGATGCCGTCCAGGATCAGTTCACCTTGCTTGGGATGAACGCGGTGCCATGGGAACTAAACTTGCGTTTGGGACCGGACAATCCCGCCACGGGAAATCTGGAGCTTAAGAATCTTGCCCCTTTGCCGTTGAGTGGGATTTCCGTGATTAGCGACGGAACTCCCGCAGGGGTGGAATGGCATGCCGCAATGCCCGATCGGCTGGCGGCGGATGCGACCGCGACAGTCCACTACACCGTGAACACAACACTGCTAAATGCATCCCGTGGCTCCTTCGCGTTACTGGTTCGTTCTGCTGAAGGAGCTTCGCTCCGCGTGCCGGTCTCTTTTGAAATCACACCGCCAACCGCTCGATTGCTTGCTGAACCTGGAACGCTCGATCGGGGCCTCGTGCGAGGAAATCAAACGCTCGTTTCATTTGATGTCCTGAATGAAGGAGGAGTTGATACTGGCGCGCTCAGTGTGGGTTTACCGGTTGTTCCGTGGTTGTCGCTGGTCTCGCCATCGACCGTTCCCACTCTCCAGCCGGGCGAGCGTCAAGCGATCGTCCTGGCGTTGAACCCTCCTTCCGACCTTCCACTAACGCGGTATGATGGTTCTATTTTCCTTAAAGCGGAACGAACGAGCCTCACTGTGCCGTTTCATTTTCGCGTTGTGTCGGACGCCCGTGGAGACCTTGTGCTCCGCATGACAGACGAACGCACTTACTTCGTCGAGGGAGCGCCCGGAGTGACCAACGGAACCATCCGTTTGCGCGATCCGATCTCGACGGAGGTGGTCGCAGAGGGCTTCTCCGGGCCTGACGGCGTCGTGCGTTTTTCCAATCTTGCGGAGAGCGATTACCTCATTGACGCGGCCGCACCCAAGCACTCGGCTGCACATGGCGGGATCCGCGTCACTCCGGGAACGACCATTGAACAGGAGGTCTTCCTTTCGGAGGAGACGGTCGTCTATGAGTGGAAGGTCGTTCCTACCGAGATGGAAGATCACTACCGCGTCATTGTGGAACCGCTTTTCGAGACCGAAGTGCCTCAGCCCAGTCTGGTGGTGGAAAACCCACTCGTCGCACCGCTTGTCGTGGCTGGGCGCACCAGCCAGTTCGAGATCCGGTTGCGGAACACGGGACTCATCGCTCTCAAACACATTCGCGTGCCGGTGCTAAACCATCCTAAGTTGGTGATCACACCGATTGTCAATGAGCTGGACGAAATCCCGGCACTGTCGACGGTTGCCATTCCCGTAACGCTTCGGTTGAAGACAGCCCAAGAGCAAACGGGTGGCGCGGCGATTGGGTTGACCTCGATCGGCGATACGACACCGTGCCAAGGCACGGAATGTGTTGTGCATATTCCCATCGATACGAGATACCGATGCGGAACCAACTGGGTAACCAAAAGCGCCGAGGTCAAATTAGAGGTCGTTTGTGTGCCGGACACGGGCTGCGAGTTCGAACGTCTGGATGTGACTCACCTTGATTTCCTATCTGCGAATGAGTTGGCCAATCGCGCGGAATGGGACTGCCTCATGGGGAAACTTGACGAGTGTGAAAAGGCGCGGATCCGGGGCTATCTACGGTCCGGTGAACTAGGCTCTCTGGCCGGACCGATGGGATTCGGGTTGAGCGATTTCTGCGCGTGCGGTCCGCCCGAACGAATTCCCACGTTGTTCAACGTGGCCTCCAACTATCTAGCAACGCTGGGTTTCTCGAGCGGTGGAGGCGGCTCTTTTGGGAGTTTTAGTTTTGTTGCTGCGACTCTCCCGGGACCATGCAACGTCCCTCGGGCAACCTTCGGGATAAAAAAGACGTCCGTACAACCGGAAGCACTCGCACCGCAGGGGGTTTGTGCAAAGGTGCGTCTACAAATCAGCCAGGACATTACCCTGACTCGGACGGCGTTTCGGGGCACATTGCAGATTGAGAACAATGGAGATACTCCCGTGGAGGGAGTGCACCTCTCAATTGATTTCCGCGACGGAAACAACAAATCCGTCAGCGAACTCTTCGCTATGCGTGGCCCCGTATTAGTTGGGATAGATGACGTGGATGGCACAGGCGTCGTGGCGCCGCATTCCACAGGTTCTGCGGAATACACGTTCATCCCGACACTGGAGGCGGCGCCAACTGCCGCTCGATCTTACTATATTGGCGGCACACTCCGGTACTTAGCCGACGGACAAAACGTGGTGGTTCCATTGTTACCTGGGCCGATCACGGTCCTTCCCGAGGCACAATTGGTTTTGGACTATTTCCAACAGCGCGACGTGTATGCGGACGATCCGTTTACGTCTGAAGTGGAACCCTCCGAACCGTTCGCCTTAGGATTGCGCATCCGCAATGTTGGCGCTGGTTCCTCACGGCAATTTCGCATCAGCTCGAGCCAGCCGAAGATCGTCGAGAACGAAAAGGGTCTCTCGATCAATTTTCAACTCGTGAACACTCGGGTGGACGGAATCGAGGTGCCGTCGAATCTGACCTTAACTCTGGGAGATATTGCGCCAAACGAGTCGAAGGTAGTGATTTGGGATATGGTTGCTTCGTTGCAGGGTAAGTTTATCGACTACCGAGCTTCGTTCGAGCATGTTGACGCCCTTGGGAGCAAGAATATTTCCCTGATTCAGCAAACGGCTATTCATGAGCTGATCCACGTCGTGCGAGCTGACCGACCCAATGACGATGATCAGCTGGATTTTCTGGTCAACGACCTGCCCGATGCGAACCACACACCAGATTCAATCTACCTGAGCGACGGTCGGACGGAGCCGGTGACGTTGGCGAGCGGCGCACAGGTCAATGGCGAGGCGTCTGCCGCTAATCGGCAAGTGCGTCTCACGGCCTCGGTATCGCCCGGTTGGTGTTATCTGGAGCTGCCCGATCCAGGTCGGGGGCTAAGTCTCTCCAGAGTTCTACGATCCGATGGCAGAGAGCTGAGACCCGAGAACGTATGGAGGACCGACCGATCGTTTCCCGCATCGCGGACCGGAGCGATTAGGGAACAATTGCTGCATATGTTGGACTACGACAGCACTGGCTCCTACACCCTCATTTTTGACAGCGGAGTGGCCGATACAGAGGGACCTTTGAGTTCAATCCTGGCTTTGCCCGCGACGAGTCCCTCGACCTTCCCGGTGCAGTGGTCTGGATCGGACGCGGGCAGCGGAATCGCGACTTTTGATCTTTTTGTCTCCATCAATGGTGGTCCGTATACGAATTGGATCGGGCAGACGACTTCCCGGAGCGCTGTGTTCTCAGGCATCGCTGGCAATCTCTATTCTTTTCAATGCCAAGCCACGGATCACGCGGGGAATAGAGAGCCCATTCACCTGACTGCCGATGCGCAAACGCGAGTGACTGAAAGCGAGAATCAACCGCCGGTCCTCTCGGAGATCGGCGACCTCTCTATTAACGAAGGCGCGACTCTGGCCGTGGGAATGAGCGGGACGGATCCGGATTCCCCGGGAGGGGCGCTGAATTTCAGGCTGGTGAGCGCTCCGGTGGGAGCGACGATTGGTTTGAGCAGTGGCGATATCTCGTGGTCCACTGGAGAGTCCCAGGGAGGTTCGACAAACCTCTTTGTGGTCGTTGCCAGTGACAACGGCTTCCCATCTCTCAGCACGACTCAAACCGTGCGCGTGATTGTCCGCGAAATCAATCGTGCGCCCCGGGTGGAGATGCCTCAAGCGTCTTTCAGGGTGAACGAAGGATCTCGGCTTGCGATAGACTTGCAGGCGACCGACTTCGATCTGCCGCGCAATCGGTTGTCTTGGTCCCTTGGACCGAATGCTCCCCGCGGAATGGTCCTGGAAGCGTCCACGGGAAGGCTGACCTGGACGCCTGCGGAGGCAGACGGTCCTGGCACCTACAGTTTCTCTGTCACTGTGGGCGACGACGGAATTCCGAGCCTGGCCTCCTCGCAGTCCATGACGGTCACTGTCGACGAGGTGAATTCTCCGCCCGTCTTAGCTCCGGTTCGCGTCCAACATGCCCTCGTGCAAGTTCCTTTGGTCGTTACAAACTCGGCTTCGGATTCCGATTTGCCGCAACAGGATTTCTTTTTCAGCCTCGCGCCAGGTGCCCCAAGAGGTGCGAAGATCGACCCTTATACCGGCGTGCTGCGCTGGACACCCGCCCCGGCTTACGGCGCGGCGACCAACGCGATAGTCGTGCGAGTGACAGACAGCGGTGTGCCGTCCGCGACTTCGGAACAACCCCTGACGGTCATTGTCGAGGACTACTTGCAGGTTAGCTTTAGCGAGACGATCGCTCTAGGCGGAAGATCCGCTATCGTTCCGCTCGCGATCTATAGTTCCGCACCCGTCACGAATGTTTCCTTCGTTCTGGAAATCCCTGAGAACCCGTTAGGAGCTATAAGTTTGGTGCCGAGCTTGCTGGGCCTGCAAGCGAGTTTAGACTCGCTCGGCGTCAATCAGTTTCGCATCCAACTCAGGGCGGCCGCGGATACTCCGTTGACCGGGCTCACCACAATCGCGGAGTTGCGGTTCACGCCGGCAGCAACCGAGACGTCCAAGTTCGTGCCGCTTCTCGTTACCGATGTTGCGGCTTCACGGGCAGACGGACATGCGGTTCCCAGTGCCTTTGGGCAGGAGAGCCGTGTGATCTTGATCACACATCAGCCACTTCTGGAGATGGATCGAATGGCGAACGACCCTGCGTCGGTGGAATTGGTGGCCTATGGTCCGCCGGGGGCCGACATCTCGTTACTATCCACACCGTCGCTGAACTTTCCGATAATCTGGACCTCGTTTTGGCAAGGGACGCTGGATGGTTTGTCACGTCGATTCCCACTGCCGCCGACAAATCGCGCATCCTATTTTCGAGTGCAAGTGGACTAACGTCGTGCTTCGATGAGGGACTGGCTGACTTGCGGGGCGAGTCTTCGCAGTGCCTCAATGAAAAGACGTTGCCAGGTTTTGGGAAGCCGAGACGGCCATTAATGAACTATGTCGGCACCGGCCGCGAGGTCCGCATATCCAGATGTGAACTTTTCCCGTGCTGCTGTAGGATGGAGCGTATGAAGACGTTTCCGTGCCGACATTCAAGTGTTTCAAAGGCCTCGTTTCTCATCGTTCTGGTATCGATGCTCGCCCAACTCCAAGTGCGTCCGGCAGACCCGATTGCCTCAAGGAAAGCCGCGTCGAGAAGTGAACCTGCAGGAATCTCGGGTTTACCCGAAGGAACGAGGGTTCTCCGGGATCTCAGCTACATTCCAAACGGCCATCTGCGGCAACGGTTGGACCTTTACTTGCCCTCAAGCCCTGGCCCGGTGCCGCTCATCGTAGTAATTCACGGCGGAGCCTTTTTGGGAGGAGATAAAGCCCACGAAGACGTCTCGCTTTTTCTAAAGGCGGGTTACGCGGCCGCTTCGCTGAACTACCGGTTGAGCGGCGACGCGCTTTTTCCCGCGGCGGTGCAAGACTGCAAGGCGGCCGTCCGATGGCTCCGCGTCCACGCCGCGCAGTACGGGCTCGACCCGGAGCGGTTTGGTGCATGGGGCGCGTCGGCGGGAGGGAACCTGGTCGCGATGCTGGGTGTCACGGGCGATTCGAAGGAGTTCGACGCTGGACCGGACCTGGAGACTTCGAGTCGTGTCCAAGCTGTCGCCGATTACTTTGGGCCGACTGATTTTCTGCAAATGGACGCTCACCGGCTACCGGATGGGCAAGTGCATGATGCCGCCGACTCGCCTGAATCGCGCTATGTCGGTGGAGCGATTCAAGAGCACAAAGCGGTAGTGGCGAAAGCCAATCCGATCACGTTTATCAGTGAGAAAACACCGCCGTTCTATATCGCGCATGGCGACCGAGACCCGTTGGTTCCCTACTATCAGAGCGTGCTGTTGGAAGCCGCGCTGAAGAGGGCGGGAGTTCCAGTGATCTTTTATACAGTCAGAGGAGCTGGGCACGGGTTTAACGATGCGACGGCCGATCGACTTCTGCTCGAGTTCTTCGCCAAGCATCTGAAACCGGTGGGCTCTCAGCTCAAGTGAGGTTGCGCATCCACTAAGGTCGCGCGCTCCGCGGCGGTTGCCCGTGGATTATTTGTCAGCCGCTGCAACGCTTCCGATGGGGCTTTCGATTATAAACCGCCCGGAAGCAACTTCGAAAATCACCGCACCGGGTTCTATCCGCATATTGTGGATCTCGGGCACCTGAGTTACAGGGCGTCCGGATTCCAGGACTTCGTCCGGTCGCGACGATGGCACCCGAATGGAGGCCGTAGTGTTTGGTGGGATTGCGAGTTCCCAATGGAACTTACGGTTTTTGATTTGCCAATTGCTGACGATTTCTCCGCGGATGGACTGGTAGCGAGATTTCGTCCATGAGACACCGCCGCCCGGACGAGGCGCGAGGATGAAGCGTTTCCAGCCAGGTTGTGTGTCGTCTGGATTGAGACCGGCCACATTTCGCCATACCCATTCGCCGACGGCGCCGAACGCCCAATGGTTGAATGAATTCATGCCGGCGTCCTGGAAACCGCGCCCTTTCACATAGCCGTCCCAGCGTTCCCAAATGGTCGTCGCGCCGTTGTCGACCATGTACAGCCACGAGGGGAAGGTCCGGTTCGTCAGCAGCTGCCAGCCCAAGTCCGCATATCCGTAACGCACCAGTTCCAGCATCGCCCGGTGAGTCGATTGAATTCCCGTGGAGAGATGGTTCTGATAGCGCTGAATACCATCCGCGAGAAGTTTTGCCGCGTTGGGCCGCAGTTCTGACGGAAGCAAGTCGAAATGAAGTGCCAGAGCGTAACCGGCCTGCGTTCCGCCTTCAATCTTTCCCTCGGGTTCGACGAACGCTTGGTTAAAGGCGATTTTGATTTGCTGAAAAAGCTCTTGATACTGGCGCGCATCATCCGTCCTCCCTAGCACCGCGGCCATCTTGGCAACCAGTTCGGTCGAATGAGCAAAGAAGGCGGTCGCGAACACTGAGTTAGGAATGCTGCCTCCGTGGGTGGGCCATCCGGCTTGTCGAAGCGTGTCGCCGTTCAGCCAGTCGTTGTAATCGTTGTTCCGTCCCTTCGTCCAGACCAGGTTCGGATTGAGACGGCGGACGTATTCGACCCAGGCCCGGGCGGCATCAAATTGGTCAGCGAGAATCCGAGTATCGGCGTAGTTCTGATAAGCCCGCCATGGGACGATGACTCCTGCGTCAGCCCATGCTGGCGCACCCGCGAATGAAGGAGCAGCTCCAGGCCCATCAGTGACCATGCGGTTCGGATCGCCAGGATGCGGGGCGAAATCCGGAAATCGCCCGTCCTTGGCCTGGTCATCACGAGTATCCTGCGCGAACTTGGTGAAAAAGGCGGCCATGTCCATGTTAAAAATGGCCGTTTGCGAAAACGCTTGGATATCGCCCATCCAGCCAAAGCGTTCGTCCCGCTGCGGACAATCATTGGGCGAACTCATCAGATTGGCGCGCTGTGTCCAAAGGACATTCTCCATGAGTCGGTTGATAGAAATGTCTGAACATTCGAAGTGGCTGACCTCTGGCGAAGTCGAGTGGAACACTCTACCCGTGACAGCGTTTGTGGCTGGAGATGACGCCAGACCGGTTAATTCGACGTAGCGAAAGCCGTGATAGGTGAACCGCGGTTCGAACGTGAAAGGTCCATCTGTGCGCGGAGTGTATCGGTCAACCTGCGGTGCCCCGCGGAGGTTCGCCGTGTAGAGCGTCCCATCATCATTGAGCATCTCGGCGTGGCGGATCGTGACCGTCCGCCCTTTCAATCCTTCCGCTTGAATCCGACACCATCCAACCATGTTTTGGCCGAGATCAAAGATATAGGTGCCCGGGCGCGGCTCGCTCAGATGCACCGGGGAGAGCTCTTGAACAATCCGGATCGGCTCGTTCGGCAGCCACACGAGGCGGCGTCCGTCCAAGCCCATCGTTTGCGCGGGCGGCCAATGGCTATCGTTGTATCCCGGCTCCTGCCAGCCAATAGGATCCTGTCGAGCATCGTAGGTTTCGCCTTCGTAAATGCCTGCGGCTGGCAACGGGCTCTCTGGGCTGATGCGCCATGAACCATCCGTTATCCACGTCTGCGTAGACCCGTCCGTAAGCTCGATCTCGATTTGGAGCAAGAAGCGCGGCGTGGTTCCGTAGGCGAACCGTCCCACTACCATCAGCGTCCCTGCGTACCAGCCTTCCCCTAGGAATGCAGCCGCAACGTTCTCACCTGGATGGAGGAGATCCGTCACGTCATAAGTTTGGTAGCTCACACGCCTGCGGTAACTCGTCCATTCCGGCGCCAGGAGTTGGTCGCCGACACGCTGCCCGTTCAATCGCAATTCGTAGAGTCCAAGCGCACTTGCGTAGGCCGTGGCGCGGCGGACAGATTTGGGTAAGCTAAATGACTTGCGCGTTAGCGTAGCCGCAAGGGCGTGGGGGGGAATGGAGGCTGGTTTGGCTTCTGGCGCACCGATCCATTGGGCCTGCCAATCGGATCGCTCAAGTAGCCCCATGACCCAACGAGCTGGAGTGCTCCATTCCGAGGAGAGGCCATCCTTGTCCCAGGCACGTACTTTCCACCAAGCTTCTTGTCTGGAAAGCAGCGGCTTACCAGCGTAGAGAATGTGAATCGTCTGATCAGAAGCCACTCTTCCACTGTCCCAAAGGTCGCCTTCGTGGCGGGCCAACGCTTCTCGGGAACTCGCCACCAAGATTTGATATCCAGTCTGGATGGCGCCGCGTTGCTGGGAGGTGAGGATCCAGCTCAAGCGAGGTTCGCGAACGTCCAGTCCTGTGGGATTGACTCGATATTCGCACCGCATCTGGGTGATGCCCAGCGTTTGCGCAAAAACCGGCGCGGTTATGGTGAGTAACGCCCATGTTACCGCCAGGCAAGCAATCAAATTGAGAAAACAGCTCATAAATGAGAGCGAGTGGAGAATTCTAGATTAATAGGATGACCTTATGATGGTTTCGGTCCGATGTCACTGAATCAATCGAGAGCCCGGCGAAATGCTCTTCCGGCGCGTTCGCGATTGCGTTTTGCGAGCGGAGTGGCCTGGTTGGAATCCGTTGGCGTAACTGAGAAATCGCGCCCGTTCAGACTGTGGGCGGCGGAAACGTCGCGTGAATTGCCTATGGGTCACGGACTGTCGAGGCCAGCCATGTGGACGGCGCAAGGCGCTGCTGGATTGGGGACGCTGTGTCTCACCGACCGAAGGGCGTCACCGAGTCGTGGCGAACGCGTCGGCTGAATGTGGCGTTGTCAGGCTTGTCGCGTGGACTTGTTCCTTGTAGCCGAGGCACGTGCGTTGCCTTCGAATCAGATCTTTCAGTTCTTCTGCAACCGAAACATTCGAGCTCTCCAAAAACCCTTGGTGGATCTGGCCGCAGCCATCTTTGCCTGGAACCGAGAGGATTGGATCCCCGGAAGCTGGCGTGGGTAGGAAAAGACCGTTCCCCAGAGGTTCGAGCCCACTGAGATCACGAAATCGCGCGAGTGTAAGCACCGAATGGACGGTCGATCCGTTCCCGGAATAGACGATGTCGCCATCTGGGCTAATACTGATAGCCGTTGTCTTTTGCGGCACCATGCCGAACCCGCTTTGCAGGGAAAAGCCGGCGCTGGTGATCACCCGCCCATCGGAGGCGATCCGTAAACAGCCATCGCGCGTGTAGGCCAATCGGCCGTCGGGCAATTCCACTTCCAACATGCCGTTGCCTTGAATTGCCAGGTCAAGGCACTCGCCGGTCTGGATGAGCTCACCCTGTTCAAAGTCAAGAGCGACAGCGGTCGCTTCGAGCTGGAGGGTGCTTGCGCTCTCCCTCGCCAGAGCGTGCGGTGATTGTGAATTCGTCTGCGCTTGCCTCTGCTCGTTCACGAGTTCCCGGAATTGAACTCGGCATCGTTTGAATCCTGTGGTCTGCGCGTGTTCCAAGTTGTGAACGGTGACCTCGAGCGCGATGAGGTAAGCCTGGCTGACGGCCTCAAGGTTCTGGTCCCTTAGCTCGGCTCGGAACGCGAGGGATGTCGCGACTAATTCCGCCAGGGCGTGCACGTGATTTGTCTTCTCATTCAGGAGTTGTTCCAGATTGGATGAATTGGAGTATCCTGTAACGGACGGACACTCGTGTTGCTGCCGGCGCCCCGTTGGCAGAGCGTCACGAAGTCCCTGCTCACGGCAAAAGCTTGGAACCTCAGCGCTGACGAAGGGTTTTGGAGGATGTTGGCACCCCGTCAGACTAGCGCACGCCATCAGAGAGAGTGTGCATAAACATGAAAGTTGAAGGTCCGCGAGGTTCCTCATAGGCTTACAGATCCAGAACTAGGGGCGACTGACGATTGGGAGGTGATCACTCCGCGACCTCGTCGAGATTCATTGGAAATCTCAGGCGAAGACCTTCGCGGAATAGAAACACGTTGCATCCAACCCGACGTGGCAAGGGCCGTGCCATGGTCCCTGGCTAAGGATTAGCCCCGGGGTTGGAACGCCTTGCCAGTGGTTGAGTGGACTGTAAATCGTTTGCAATCAGTTAGATGGAATGTGGTCGCTCATTGCTTGGCCGACTGAACGGTTCCACGGCAGGACCAACCTCTGAGGATGGTCCATCAACTCCGGAAACTTTTGCCTAGTCAATCGCGCCAAGAGCTATGGGCCTTTGGTAACCCCTGCCGCTGAGTGTTGTTTCTGCCCTTCGCTCATCCAATCCCAAAATGCCTTCCGCCAAAGTCCGACGCGTTGCTTTTCCTTCCCTGGTTGGGCCAGCTTCTCCGCTTGCTCGACGAGGGTGGCCAGATCACGCATCCGGTCCTCCGTTCCGAGTTGCTCCCACGCTGCCTTTTTCCAGTCGATACCATCCGAACGATGATACGGGGCAGGGTAGTTGGATGGGTTGCACGCGATCGATTCCAGCGCCAAGTAAAATTGCCTCATCGGCTCGCTGGCCTTGCCGAAATAGAGTTGAAAAAACTCGTTGATCAAATGATCGACGTCGATTTCCGGATCATCCCAAATCTTCGTCATGACATACTGTTCGAGTTGATCTTGTTCGCCGCACTCGAAGATTCCCTGAACTCCGTCCTTAAGGAACTGTTGCATAGCCCGCGTGGTGCTGTGGATCATGACGTGAGGGAAACATTTCCACTTCCCGATGAGCGCTGCTTCCATCGGGTGATGATAGTAAACCCAAAGGAACGTGGGGGCTTTGGTTTTAGCCTGCCATTGCCTGTAGAGCGAGAGATCGTTTTCCCTCATCTCCGGATGGACCGGGTAATAGCAGGTATGGAGGCAGGGAGCGACGGAAACATTCGGTTCCAGGTCAAAGCTTGGAGGAAGTGCGTATCGCCAATAGGCTAACGTGCTAATGAACTTATCGGGGTGAGTCTGGCGGACTTCACGGGCCACCGCGTTCACAAAAGAGAACCAATAATCGCTCATTTCACCGCTGCTGAAAAAACCCGTTCGGCGTGTCTGCCCACGTTCAAGCAAAGCCCGGCAATTTGGACATTGGCACAGATTGACGTTATCGTCAGGGACGATGGAGAAGTAATTCCCAGACGCTTTCCAGCCATCCGGCAGCTCTCCTTTACCGTCGAAGTAGTTCCGCGCCATTTGTGTGACCTGATCCACGAGCTTCGCATTTGAGTAGCAAAGTTGCGACCCTCGACCCTTGGGATTCTGGCATTGGTAAGCCGGGTCAGTGAACACTTCTTCGATCGTTTTACGGTGAAAAGTGTGGTTGCCCGCCCAACGTTCGCCCCCTTGCCGATTGCGTCGCCAGAAGAGGCAGAGCTGATCGCGAGTGAATTCGCCCCATTGGCTGCGCAAGAACGGCCAGGAACCGCTCACCAAAGCGCTTCGATGCTTTAAAGCGGGAGTTCGTCGAACGTCCTGGCCCTCGATGCGGATGGTGGAGTGCTGAGGGGCGATGATATGAATCTCCGAGGGACCATACCAGCGGACTCCGCAAAACCGTTCCAGGAAATCGTAGGTGGCAAGGCAAGTGCCCTGATCGTCGTAGACACCGGGCAATTCGATCTCGCCGAGGATCCGCTCGCTTGCGCCGACGGCTTTTCCATAGTCGATTTTATGTCGTGATTGTGTCAGTGATTCATCGGTCGTAGATCGTCCCTGGACGCGGCGGTTCGATTCGGTGTCTTCCCAGTCCCGTCCCAGCAGCACAATGGTGTTTGGCCGAAACGCGATTAGATATTCCTGAGGTGGTAGGTCGGAACTCTTCAACCGGAACTGGCGTGTCGCTTCACTCTCACCAACGAGGATTCGAAGACCCTCGACACTCTGTGTTTCGGATCGAATAGGAACCTTGGCGCCGGAAATTTTGTGAAGGTGATGTTGAAGTTCTAGTGCCGCTAGGCGGGCTGCAGGCGTGGGCCTTTCGGCGGTTACGAGGGTGCAGAGAGGAGTTCCCTGGCTCACGAGTGTGTAGTAGGGCGAGGGGCTGCTTTGCCTCTCCTCTTGTGCGGAGAGCAGATTCGGTGGTTGAGCGAACAGCAGCAGCGTAAAAACAATCGGCTCCAAAATACGACATTGTTTCATAGATTGACCCCGGCAAACACGGAGCGCGCAAAACAGCTAAAACGCTTTTCTTAACACGATCTCGAGCAGCGGCAAAGAAAGAGTTTCGAATTTGCATCGGCAAGCCTAAGCCGATTTGGTAACGATGAGTGAATCTCGCATGCGCTGGACCTCAGCGTCGAAGGCTCGGTTTCAAAACGGAAGATTGTCCATTTTAAAGCGATGAAGACATTATGGCCTCCATGCTGCCGCTGCAGCAGAACCCTCGTTGCCTGGACGGTAGGATTAGGGCTATATCTCGTTGGCGGTGGGACGTTCGGGAGGGCCACTCCCATCGTTTTCGAAAACGATGCGTTGCGATATGGAATTGCGACGAACGGGCTGAACTTGGAGTTTGTCGATCGCGTTTCGGGTATCAACTACTTGCGCGGCGAGCCCTCGGCCTGTGCGTCCATTCGACTGACGGGACAAACTTACCCGGCAAGCGCTGCGGCTTGGGCTGACCAGCGGTTGACCTTGCAGTTTGGGACATCCGGCGTGACTGCGAATTTGAGAGTGGAATTGCGCCGGTCATATCTGCGATTTACGGTGGAGTCGGTTGCGGGGCCGCCAGTTCAGTCGTTGACGTTTCTGAGTATCCCGTTGAGCGTGGCTGGACGGCCGGAGGAAGGCTTCGGCGCATGCGCGTTCTCGATGAACCTGCGAACTCGGGTAGACGCTCTACCGGCGTTGCAGCGAGACCTTCAAGCGTCGTGCGAATTTAAGTTTGGGATTATCGGCGCCCAAGCGGCCCTTGTTGGGGTGCCGATGCATCGTATGATTCCAGCGCTGAAGGATGTGCTGACCGAATCCGATGAGATGCCTCATTGTCCCGTGGCTGGACCCTGGGCGAGCGAGATTCCCTTCAATCACGGGTCATACCTGTTCAATTTCGGTTCGCTGACGGAAACGAACGTGAACGACTGGATTTCTATGGCGCGCCAACTGGGAGTGACGCAGATCGATAATCATGGCGGATCGGCGTTTTTTCGGTTTGGCGACTTCGCCCTAAACCCGAGCAAGTGGCCGGACGGCTGGGAGGGCTATCAGCGCATCGTGCAACGACTGCACGACGCCGGGATTGATTCGATTTTTCATACTTATGCGTTTTTTATCGATAAACAGAGCAAGTATGTCAGCCCAGTTCCAGATTCGCGTTTGGATGCGTTTCGCAGTTTTCACCTGAGCGCGCCGATTTCACCTGAGGCCTCGGAGTTGTTGGTCGATGAATCGACGGAAGGTTTGAGCACGGTCACGGGTTTCTTTGAGCACAACAGCGTTGTGCTGCATGTCGATGATGAATTGATGACGTTTAGTCACGTTTCACAAGCGCCGCCATGGCGGTTTAGCGGGTTGAATCGAGGCGCGTTTGGCACTAAAGCCGGTCCCCATGAAAAGGGCACGCGGGCTCGGCAACTCAAAGAATGTTTCGGTCTGTTTGTCCCCGATGTCGACTCCACGCTCTTTGAAGAAATCGCGCGCCAGCACGCGGAGATTGTCAATGCCGTGGGCTTTGATGGAATTTATCTGGATGCCATTGACGGCAGTTCCATTCTCCGAGGAGCAGACGAGTGCTGGTTCTGGGCTGATAAATTTGTTCTTGCCATTCAGCGTTACTTGAAAAAGCCCGTCGGAATGGAAATGAGCGCCATGTGGCATCATTTTTGGCAGTATCGCACGCGGTGGCAGGCGTGGGATTATCCGGAACGCGGCCATAAACGTTTTATCGACTTGCACGCGCAAGCGGCGCACGGCGGGCTCCTCTTACCGCTGCACCTGGGCTGGTGGAACTTCCAGACCTTTGACCCACCTCAAATCGAGCCGACTTATCCGGACGTCATCGAGTATTTGGGCACAAAGCTCATTGGTTGGGACGCGGGTGTTTCGTTAACGGGTGCGATTGATCCGCGGCGATTAGAGGAAGTGCCGCTCTTTCGCCGAGCGGTAAACCTTCTGCATCAATCGGAGGAACTCCGACGGAAACAGTACTTTTCGGAGGCCATTCGGGCTCGATTGCGGGAGCCAGGACGCGAATTCTCTTTGGTGAGCGATTCCGCTGGGCAATGGCGTGTCCGTCCAGCGCAGGTCGACGCGCATAACGCGGCGCTCGGGGAGCCGTGGACCCTCGTTTGGTATCTTGACAACCCGTACGCTGCTCAACCGCTGCAATTCCGGCTGGAGGCGCTTATGTCGGTCAGCGCTTACGACGATCCGGAAAACATTGTCCTTGCGGACTTGGGTGCTCCTGGGACATTCGCCGGCACTGTTGCCAGCGCTGAAGGCGTAAGTGTGGCGCTAAACCTCGGCCCCACGCTTGACGGCGCGACTCCGGAGGGTCAGTTCAGCGCGACGAATTCCGGCCGTGTGCCGCGCCGCGCGGCTTGGGCGCGTTGGGAGAGAAAGTTCGATCCGGCGCTCAGCTTGAAACAGCATCGAGCCCTAGGTTTGCCAATCGAAGGGGACGGCCTGGGCGAAGTCGTGGCCCTCCGGCTGGAAAGTCCGAAGCATCTTTCCTTCGGAGCGATCGCGGACCGGTATGTGACCGTAGATTTCGTCGGGAGACGCCTTGTCTCACTCGTGGAAACGGAGTCGAGCCGGTGGAGCGACTACGATTGGGGTGACACCAAGTCCCTTTACAATGCATATCGGGAGAGCGTCGATTTCGGAAATATCGATCGGCTTAGCCTTTGGCTGCAAAACCTCGCTCCGGAGAAGCGAACCAAGTGTGGCCTGGGCAAACTGAAAGCCCTCAAGCTGCTTCCTGGGACCATACGCCAGCCAAGGCTCACCGTGAACGGAGCCTCTTTTGGGCTTCCCGTGGAGATGACCTCGGGCAGTTTTATGGAAGTGGACGATCGCTCGCACGGAGTTGTCTACGGGGCCAAAGGTGAGGCTCTTCGCCAAGTCAATGCACTTGGGGAAGAGCTGAAACTACAGCGTGGAGCGAACCGCATCGAGTTCACTTGCGATCGAGTGGACGGTCCCCAGCCGCGGGTCAGAGTGGTCATCTTCTTGCACGGGGACCCGCTTTGAGGCGACGATCAACCCCAGTTTCCTGGTTCAGCGGCGGTCCATCAGAGGAGGGGGCCATCCCGGGCTTGCCGTCGTGTGACGGTGGGATTCTCCGGACTTCCGGTTAAGCTATCAGTGGTTTTGGAGTGGTGGTTGCTGGATGTTCAAGGGGTCACGACGAGGAACAGCCGTTAACACCAGCAGAATGGCCGTCATCAGCAACGCCGCGCCGAGCAGGCGCCAGAGCAGGACGGATTTGCCGTGATGCCGTTCTCGGTTCGTGAACCATCCGCCGATCAGCCAAACGGCGAGGACACTCCAGAGTCCGCGTGAACTATACAAGATATTCGCGACAGCCGCTTGTTTGTAGACCGCAATGGCGTAGATAAACATGCCTCCCTGGATGGCCAAACACAAAGCCCCGCCGATAAGCCAAGCACTTCGTTTAGACTTCAGTTGGGTTGGAGACGCGGCGCTTTGAGCCCACAAGAGTGGCAGCGAGTAGAGCGCGACGAACGCCATTGTGATGGGCAAGAATCGGCCGACGCCCCAAGCGGGCGACCAGCGTTGCACGAGCATATCAAAAAGGGCATAGGCCAGGGCTGCAGCCAATGCCATCACCGTTGTTGTCCCGACTCGGTGGTGCGGATGGTTTCCATTTAGGTTTAGGAGTGCGACCGCAGAAGTGCTCAAAAACGCGGCCGTCCAGAGGTACGCACCGATCTGCTGGCCAAGGACCAATGGCGTAAGCAAAGCCACCAAAAGCACCTTAACGCCCAGGACTGGGGTTGCCACGGAAACATCCCCAACTTTGAGCGCGAGGAGATTCAGAATCTGCCCGGCAAAGAACAGCAAGGCTACCCCAGCGGGTTGCCAGAGCTGTCCAGGCGCTGGGATTGTTCCGCCCAAGGCCAGGAGCGGCGTGAAAAGCAGAGCGATGGTGAAATTGCAGACACGAGTGCTTCGCCAAACATCTGCTCCCAGATCTGCCGCTCGCTTGAGCATCAAAGCGCTAAAAACGTAGACAACGGCGCTGAGCAGAGGCAACACCAATGGAAGAGGCCAAACGCTGGAAGCGGTGAGGGTCATGCCGAAGTCAGTTCTCGGAGCGGTTCCGGCAGTCGATAGGATCGAGAGCGTGGTGAGGCACCGGGGAACTTGACGGCATCTCAATGGGCAGAGCTAAAGGGGACGGGATTGCGGTTTTTGATCGCACGTTTCGCTTTGGCGCCATGAGTGGCTGATAGGAGTACACCAAGTCGGCTTCCTTGTCTGCAAAGGATCAACATACCAGTTAGCTTCCGCAGTTCAAAACTCCAAGGGAACACGCACAACGATCGCTCCCATTACCTCGCCTAGTTTGAAATCGCGCCTTGGGCTGTCCGATTGCTGGTTATGGCAGGAGACGCAGGATGACACCGTGGCTGGTTCGGCGTAAACCGCGGTAAAGTAACTGCGGCCGCCCAGTTCCTCTTCGGTATAGAATGGCTTATTGGGATGAGCTATCACGGCGCGCAAGCCAGTTTCCTCCGCTTCCGTTTGCGGACCGGCACTCGGATGAATTGGCCAGAGCGACCGGAGTGTGTAGGAGAATTCGGCGCCTTGTTTTTGGATACTCGCCGCGGCGTGTCGAAGGATTTGGGCGTGCGACGGCGAACGGGCAAGTTCGCTCGAGAGGGTGGAAGCACCTGACGGCGAGGTATCCGCGTGTCTCGATGGGAGGGCGAGTTCGACGTAGCTTCGCTGATTCGCAGCGACGACCGCGTGGACCGAGTCGGCCATCTTACGGACGCTCACTGAAGCAAGCTTGTGAGATTGTTCTGATCCGTTTTCCGCGGCCAAGGCAACCCATAGCAGTGGAATAAGTCCGAGGGTCAGAGAGTATTTCTGGGGCATAGAAGTGATCAAGGGTTAGGCTCGCGGATGGTCAGGATTTGGTCCGAGCGAATCGATTGCAGCGTTTGAACAGTGCCACTCGGCCACCGAACCTCGAGCGCATCAACCATGGTCCTTGAGCCAAGTCCGAAATGGAGTCTTGGGTCGCTTTGACAGAGAAATCCGGTAGTTGATCCAGTCTGCGCGGTCAAGATCGTCGGACCACACTTGAGAGTCACACGCGCGCCGTGACCGCTGCGATTGCTGCGAGTTCCCTGGAGGCTTAACTTCAGCCAGTGATTCGGCGCGGGGGAGCGGTTTCGGAGAAGGTAGGGACGATCCGCCAAGGCTGTGATGAGCAAGTCCATGTGCCCGTCGTTGTCAAAATCAAGCACAGCATTTCCTCGCCCATTGATGTGGGTGCCAAAACAGGTGCCCCCTTTGGTCGACCTGTCGGTGAACTCTCCTTTGCCATTGTTTTCCAGAAGGAGCGTTTCGGTCCCTTCCAAAACGAATGCACTTCCATTTGCCACCGTCAGGTCAAGATCGCCGTCATTATCAAAGTCGAGAAAGGACCCACCCCAGCCGACATACTTCTGGGTTAATCGCCCTAGACCAGACCGATAGACTTGGTCCTCGTAGCGGTTTGAATGTGTGCGTAGGTAAAACGAATCGTAGCCAAAGCGGGTGACGAACAGATCCAGCCAGCCATCACCGTCCGCATCTCCCACCGCGGCGTTCATGGAACCCGGAGCTTCCCCGATGGCATTGAACGCGACGCCCGCTGACAGAGCTACGTCGCTGAAATGCCCGCGCCCGTCGTTTAGCCAAAGTTGATTTGGCGTATCATCGTTGCATACGTAGAGATCCACATCGCCGTCATTGTCAGCGTCAAACGCCGTGACAGACATGGCCCGATGCCCGGGAGTGGATAGACCAGCGGCTTGAGTGATCTCCTCGAAAGTGCCGTCCCCTCGATTTCGGTACAGGAGATTGACCTCTCCTGGGTAGGCGAGCGGACCGGGATAAGCGCCCGGGTTCTGTTCGGAATCCGCCTCGGGTTTGTAAGAAAGGTAGTTAGCCACGAACAAATCGAGGTCGCCATCATTGTCGGCATCGAAGAACACCGCCGATACGCTGGTGCCAGCATGGCCGACTCCGGCCTTGTCGGTGACATCTTCGAATGTTCCGTTCCCTCGATTTCGATAGAGTCGACTTTGGCCGATGTTTACCACGTAAATGTCGGCAAAACCATCGTTATCGAAATCTCCAACGGCTGCCGCGCTGCCAAATCCGGACCCGCTGACGCCTGCTCGCTCGGTCACGTCTTCAAAAGTCCCGTCGCCACGATTACGGAACAGTCGATTGGACTCTCGCGCTCCGGCAAACTGTGGGTCGGTCACTCCTGCGAGCGGGCCCCAATTCACAAAATAGAGATCCATCCAGCCGTCGTTATCAAAGTCGAGCACGGCTGCACCGGAGCCGTTGGAGAGCAAAATATTCGCTATGCGCCGGTGACAAAACTGATGACGGAAGTCGATCGTGACTTTTTGAGTGACGTCCTCAAACAGGTCTCCAACTCCTGGAGAAATGGGTTGCGCGTGTGGTCGGCTGGAATCGGCAGCAGCGGCGGTGAGCACGGTGGCATGAACCATGATGAGCAGGACATTGCGGAAGCGAGCGGCAAGGGTACGCATAGACTGAAAGATTCTGACGAATCGGCGGTTGACTGAACAGAAAAACTGCGTGGCACGGGTTACCCCGTAGATGTCCAACCCCCTCCGCTACGATCGCGGTCAAATGCTAATACTCCACTGCATCCTTTGGATCTCAGGTTTGACACAAGTAGTCTGCATGGCGCACGACGGAACCTTCCGTGACGTGGCGAAGACTCTTGGCTTTTGCACCCGGACGGTTTGGCGGTGGGCTAATCACGGTTCGCGCCTTCTGCGAAGCGCCGGGGAAGGCGTTGCCAAGCCTAGCGATGAGTTTTCAGGTACATCCTCGAGCGGTCTGCGATAAGGGCCGTTGCCGTGTCCGAGGTCTGTGGTCGGAGCTCGGAACTGTTTTTGTGCCAGCGGGATCTGTTAGGAAACCATCGGATCAAATCTGATCGAGTTGGGTAACAGGCTTCTAGCGTTTTTCGCTCGTTGATGTAGTCTTTGTTTCATGCCCGTTTCCGAAGGTCGCATGGTTCCGTTTCTGGTCGTCGTATTATGGACAGCTCTACACGGCACCGCCGCTGAGCCGGTTGTCAAACCGGAAGCGTGGATGCAATGGCGTGGCCCGCTTGCGTCAGGGGTTTCGTTAACGGCAAATCCACCGATTACGTGGAATGAATCCACGAATGTCCGGTGGAAAGTGGCGCTGCCTGGCAAAGGGCATTCTTCTCCGATTGTGACGGGGGATCGGGTCGTGGTGCTAAGTGCGATTCCGGTCGGCGAGGCGCAGCCGCCGGTGCTTGATAACGCCCCTGGAGTCCACGACAGCGTCCCGGTCACGCACCGGTTTCAATACCTCGTTATGGCCTTGCGTCGGACAGAT
>JBGAIN010000116.1:0-26260 GCA_044225505.1 Limisphaerales bacterium | reverse complement strand
AAGCTCGTCTGGCATCAAGGGGACAGTAAACCAGACGGGTGGCAACCCGCATGGGGTGGACGCTCATGCGTATTCATTGGGGAAAAAGGCAAGTTGCTCGGCAATGGCAAGCTCCTCCCGGAGGAATCGTTCAAAGATTTTCAATCGCCTCCCGAAACTCTGCCACGGTCGCCTGGCCACTGGGTAGAATGGGTGAATCATGCCAAGGGTAACGGGCCAGCCCCGCGCTCCAATTTTCAGTATTCCGGCTGGACAACGGAAGCGAACCACCTGGGCAATGTGGCTTACCGAACAGGGAAGAAGATCGAGTGGGACTACCAGGGGCTGCGCGCAAGGAACGCGGCGGAAGCAACACCTTTTATCAAACGTCCAAGGTATCGCGAAGGCTGGGACGATATTTTGCGGGCTTCGTAATAACCGGCAGAAGACTCTTATGAACCGACGACTATTCCTCAGAATTACCACCAGCGCGACCGCGGCCATGCTTCTGCCGACCGCCTCGGCGGCTTCTAACCGTCGGCTGCGCAAGGCCATTATGCATTCGACAATCGGCGTGACCGGGTCGGTGCTCGAAAAATACCGCGTGATGAGAGAGGCGGGATTTGCGGGAGTAGAACCGATGGGCGGGATGGATCGCGACGAAGTGCTGGCGGCATTAAAAGAAACGGGCCTGCAAGCGGCGAGCGTCTGCTGTCATACGCATTGGGAAAAGCCCCTCTCGGCACCGGATGAAGCGACTCGCAAGATCGGATTCGACGGTCTGGTTCAAAGTCTGCACGACGCCCAAGCCTACGGCGCCTCGAGTGTCTTGCTGGTGCCGGGCGTTGCCAAGGACGGTGTGTCCTACCAACAGTGCTTCGATCGCTCGCTAGAGCAGATCCGAAAGGCCATTCCCATCGCCAAGGACACAGGCGTGAAAATCGCCATCGAGAACGTCGGAAATAACTTCATCCTTTCCCCTGAACAAGCGAATCAATACCTCGACGCCATCAATAGCGAATGGGTGGGCTGGCATTTTGATATCGGGAATGCCGGGCGCTTCGGGCCGGCGGAAAAGTGGATTCGAATGCTTGGGAGCCGGATTATCAAAATCCACATCAAAGATTTCCGTGCCAAGCCTGTGGCGCCGGGAGCCAAAGCTCCCCCACGTCCCAAATTGCTGGATGGCGATACCAACTGGCCGGAGGTCATGAAAGCGTTGGATAGCGCTGGCTATTCAGGCTGGGCAATCTCGGAGCAACCCGCGGAGCAGGCCTCTGATTTGAATTCCGCCCGCGATTTGGCGGGTCGGATGGACAAAATTTTTGTTTCGTGAGAAGCCGACCTATTTACCGAGATAACCCAAGCCCTGGATGTGTGTTTTAAAACTCCGCGATGCCGGAGTGGCAACTTCAACCTTCATTTGGCCATTGTTGACCGTTCGGCTATGGCGTGCTCAGGCGGTAAAACCTTGCCTGTCCGTTGAGCGTGATCTTAGCAACGACGTCACTCCCCTGGACATTCGTGGGGGTGGTGTCAACACTCCAAGCCTGGCCGAGAGCCGACGTTGATTGGAGGACAGCTCCGACGACAGCGGACGGCCAGGAAAGCTGGATCGCGTTGCCTTGGAGTTCCACACGAAGGGTTGGTTGCCCTGCGACCGGCGGCGAGTTTAGGGTTGCGGCGAGAAGGTAGACACTGCTCGTCTCGAGCGCTGCCCCCTGCGGCAACTGGATTTCGCGGAGGACCTTGCCCGGTGCCAGGGGGTAAGAACGACGGAGCAGGTTCACACCGTTGTAAGCTGGCTCGCTGTCTAACGTCTTTAGGTGGTCGAAGACCGGTCCGTCCGTTTCAATTTCGATCGCTCCACGATAGACGGCCATCCAGAAGATGCCCGGTCCCCACCCATCTCCGGTGCTCTGGTCTGTGAACTTAACATAGACCTCCTTCTTGGAGTTCGCGACCGTGAGAACGGAACTCAAATCGATGGTGTAGTAACCTTTGTTAAACTCGTCATGCACGTCGGCGCCGAACAACTCTTGCGCATTGAGCATTTTGCTAAAGGATTGCTGCCCAGTACCCCCTTCGTTAGCGATCGTGATGCCCGTCAGGTAAGGGCCCCAGCCATCCCCTGGCTGACCGTCGGACAATCGTATGCGAATGACTTTCTGAGGGTTGTTTTTTAGATAGGTCGCCAGCGGAAACTCATAAACGCTGAAGTTGCTAAGATCTCGCGGCTCTGCCCCGGTCTCGGCGACCCAGTCCTTGACCGTTTCGAATTCGCCGTCCGGACCGGCCAAGCCAACCACGAACTGGTTCCCCACGCTGATTTGTGCCACGGCCGAAGTCACGTCGTCCGGCAGATCGAACTGATACACCATGTAGGCACCGCCCACCATGTAGGCACCGCCATCAGCAAACCGAAATCCGGACCCCAGAACGCTGTTGCCGTCGTCGACTAGAAAATCCTTTTCCGCCGCTTCGCCCGCGGAAACATGAGCGTAGCGGACTAAGGAGGAAGAGCCCGAGATCGAAACCACGAAATTGTTCGCCATATCAACCGTCAGTTTCGCGGAGTCGACGTCGTCGGGCAGATCAAATCGGTAGGTGATCGATCCGCTGCCGTCGGCAAATCTATGATGTCGGTTGGAGGGACCTGACCCGCTGTTGTCGTAGAGATAGGGTTTTTCCGCCACGCCGCCGTCTGTTAGGAAGGCGGCATAAACGGTGGCGTTGTTTGTCTTGAGATTAGGAATCAGGGTTTGCGCGAAGGTGACGTTCTGCCCCGTGTAGACGCTTAAGTTCTGCATATAAGGGCCCCAACCGTTGTTCGGGGTAGCGTCTGTGAAGAGAACGTAAATCTCGCCGCTCTTTTTGGCGAGATACGGCTGCAAATCCACCTCGTAAAGCTTTAGGTTGCCCAGCGCGCGGTGTTCAAAACCTTCGTAGAGTTTCATAGAATTGAGTACTTCGGTATACCCGTCGGTCACCGATTCGGCGGGGTCGTGAAACTCCGTCGCGAGTGAGACGACAAAATTGTTGCCGACCGTAATTCCCAAAGTCGCTGCCGTGATGTCGGACGTAATGGGGATCCGGTAGAGAGCATATCCTGCTGCGTCGACGAAGCGGTTTCCGCCGGAGTTGCCGTTGCCTTGGGCCTGAGCAAGGTAGACGGCCTCGTCGTCGCCCCCGTCCGTCTTGAACGAGACGAGCGTCTGCACGCTGCTGCTATCCGTGTAGTTGAACCAAGTGTGATCAAAGGCCGTCGGGCTGGCAAACCACCCTGGCACAGGCCCAAGCCGTTGTTTTTCTTCTGTTCCATCGAGGTAGCGAAAAGTGACGACAGAAAACGGGTCAGCGTAGCTACCCGGTGCGGCCAGGATGGCGAGGTCGACCGATCGGTAGCTGCCATCTGGAACATCCAACAACTGGCCGTGGACTTTTAGGGCATCCAAGCTCGCAAGTTTCAATGGCGCCAACTTAAAACGAGCCGCACCATCGACCGTGGTTACCACGGTCCCGTCACTGAACGATGCAGGGAGGCTTCCAGCGTCAATGCGCCGATGTGTGGCGTCTAGTTCCGGGCTCAAACCCGCACCGCCCGTCTCCAGGAACACGTCCGTGTCAAACAGCGGCTTCAGGTCCAGGTAAGCAGGTTCCGCAGCAGAGACAGACAGGTGAGGCAGGATGGCGACCAAAAATCCGACGATGGAAATCAATGATTTCATGGATACCAGTGAAGTTAACTCGGCCCAGTTCATGGGTACAACGTTCCAGCGGCATTCCGTTCGAGGTGTTCTGTGGAGCATCACCGGAACACCAAGGATTCTTCTCCTTCTAACTTGTCTGTCAATCTATTCCGTCCCCTGACACTCAGCCACCCTGTGGATCCGCCCAATGGGTGTCCATGGCCGCATCACCTTCGCGTGAACTCACCGGGCGGATCGCCACGGCGCGGGATTAGGCAATAACCATTTGCTCGCATGGCACCTCGAATCGGACCTCCAGGCCGTAGGCCAGGTCCTTAACGAAAGGGAGAAGCAACTCCAGAACGTCCGGTTTCTGAAAATGGGCGGGCTTGGTCTCCGGATGCGGAAAGTAGATCAGCCCGGCGACCGGATCCACACCGTCGCCGAGCAAGCGAATGTCGAAGAACGAAAAGTCTTCGGGTGGTTCAGACGGGTGCCATTTAACATGACGAAGTGTGAGTCGCGGGGCCACGACTCGGTAGCGCCGCGGCGCGATGCTGACGTTCAAAGTCCCACCGTGGTAAAGGCTCAAGTCCAGGCCGAGCGCCCGAAAGAACGGTGCTTGCATCCGCAACGTGCCTCCAGGAAACAACGGATTGCCATTTTGACCGGAGGCCACGCGATGCCCTTGGACGACACGAGCTTGGACGGCATGCCAATGAAATGGGATTGGATGGCTTAATGTGGGAGAATTCATTTACGCCTTCGCACATCAAGGTAGACAGCTCCCAGGATCACGAGTCCCTTAAAAACATACTGCAAAGAGAAATGAACCCCGACTTGATTAAGACCTTTGTCAAGGATGCCAATGATGACTGCGCCGATCAAAGTCCCGATGATCGAACCCACGCCCCCCGTAAAACTTGTTCCGCCCACCACCACAGCGGCGATCGCGTTTAACTCAAACCCCTGCCCCGACGCTGGCTCCGCCGAGTAAAGCTGCGACGCATGAATCAGTCCGGCCAGACCCGCCAAGGCGGAGCAAAGCACGTAAACAGCGACTTCCCGGCGTCCCAACGGGATTCCGACGTAACGCGCTGCTTCTCGATTGCCCCCAATCGCGTAAAGGTGCTGGCCAAAGGCAGTCCGGTGCAATAACGCAGCTGTCAGTGCGAAGGCGCCGATCATAATTATTGCTGGCATGGGCAAAATTCCAAAGGCCCTCGCGTTGCCCAGCGCCAGGAAAGCCGTTTGCGAATCCGGGATTGGCAAGGGTCGACCTTCATTGAAACGCAATGCGATGCCGCGCGCTACCAACATCGTCGCCAGTGTAATAATGAACGGCGGCATGCGCGTGCGGGCGGCACAAATCCCGTTGACCAGGCCAAAAGTGGCTGCGATGCCAATCCCCGCCATGGCCGCTCCCAGCCAGCCAGTGCTCGGTAGGACGGAGACGGCGACCGTGCCAGCGAGTGCCACCACAGCACCAACACTCAGGTCGATCCCCCCAATCAATATCGCCAGCGTCATGCCAAAAGCGAGAATCCCGTTGACCGAAATCTGCTGGGTCAGATCGAGCAGATTGCCAACAGTCAGGAAGCGCCCGCCCGGAACGAGAAAGGCGAAGAACCCGACCAGCAGGACGACTGCGATCAGGAGGGGCAGAAATTGACGCAGTATCTTCATCGTCAGTTCCGGGTTAACACCGCCATGACTTCTTCGGCGGTGATCTCCATTGAGGGTGTTTCGCGCACGATTCGACCTTCGCGATAGAGGGCAAGTCGATGAGACAGATTCATCACCTCCGGGAGATCCGAGGAGATTAACAGCACGGCCATGCCTTGCTCGACGGCACGCCGAATGATCCCAAACATCTCTTCACGGGCGCCGACATCGACGCCTCGCGTAGGTTCGTCCAAAATCAAAATCTTCGGCCGCCGCTCCATCCATTTTGCGACGACGACCTTTTGCTGGTTGCCGCCGGAGAGGTTTGTGACCGGTTGATCGGGCCCCGTGGCTTTGATCGCAAAATCCCGTATCGCACGGCCAACGATCTCAGCTCGACGCGATGCATTCACATACCCCGCGCGCGTCTGCGGCAATGCCAGGTTGAAGGCAACCGAGTCCGTCATGACGAGTCCCTGTCGCTTCCGGTCCTCCGGCACCAGGACGATACCTGCGGCGAGCGCGTCACTCGGCCGGCGAAACGTTTTGCGACGCCCATCGATCACGATGTGGCCGCTCTCCACCGGCAAAACACCAAAGAGCGTTTGTGCCAGCTCCGTGCGTCCGGAGCCAACGAGCCCTGCAAAACCGAGCACCTCACCGTAGTGGAGTTGGAAACTGACTTCCTTCACGTGCGCGTTCCGCAAGCACTGCACCTCAAGCGCAACCTCACCCGGCCGCCAGGGCGGTCGCGGGTAGTGTTCCGCGAGTTCACGTCCAACCATCCAGCGGATGAGTTCGGACTGATCGATCGCGGGGACGGACTGCGTCCCGACCGTTCTCCCGTCCCGCAATACGGTCACCCGCCCAGCCAATCGCTGGATCTCCTCCAGCCGGTGCGAAATGTAGATAATACCCACTCCTTGCGCCTTAAGTTGGAGCAAAGTTTCGAACAGTCTCTCGGTTTCCGCTTCCGAAAGTGACGCCGTCGGTTCGTCCAGGATCAAGATGCGCGCCTGAACCGAGAGCGCTCGCGCAATCTCGACCAGTTGCTGCTTCGCGACACTCAGTTGTTTCACCAGGTGGGTCACGTCTCCGATTTCACGCAGACCCAGCTCGTCTCGCAACCGCTCCGCATCGCGGATCATGCGGGGGCGATCCAACAGGCCAAACCGGGACGGCTCACGCCCGAGAAAGATGTTTTCCGCCACCGATAAGTTCGGGGCGAGTGACAGCTCCTGATGGATGACCCGAATTCCTAACCGGTCCGCGGCAGCCACGTTTTCGATAGCGACGGCTTGCCCTTCGTAAATGATGTTGCCACCGTCCGGGGGATGGATGCCGCCAAGGATCTTAATGAGGGTAGACTTGCCAGCGCCATTCTCGCCCAGCAGCGCATGAATCTCTCCGGCCCGCAACTCGAAGTCCACGCTATCCAAGGCCCGGACCCCACCAAACCGTTTGGTGAGGCCACGCAACTGCAGGAGCGTAGGGCTTTCGGTAAGAATCACTCCACACCCTTTTTGAGAAATTCCTCTGCGTTCTCGCGAGTGATGAGCTTGACTGGCACTTTGATGTCCTTCTCCACCGGTTTGCCGGCCAGGTGATCGTAAGCCTTTTCGGCGGCGACTTTGCCGATCTCTTTAGGAAACTGCGCCGATGTGCTGTGGAGTTTTCCTGCCAGGATTGCGCGGACGCCTTCCTGCGATCCGTCCACAGTAACCACGGTGACCTGGCCGGCGCGCCCGGCAGACTCGATGGCTGAAATGCAGCCCAGCGCGCCGGGATCGTTAATCGGAAATACGGCGTCTAGATTTGGAAATCGCCCCAGCATGTCACGCATGACGGGACGGACAGCTTCGGTGGAACCTTGGGCATCTCGGACGTCCAGGGTCTTCATTCCAGGATGCTTTGCCATTTCCGACTTAAACCCGTCCACTCGGTCGATGCAGGCCTTGTTCACCGAGTAATGGACGATCACGAGTTGAGCATTCGGCTTAACTTTCGCCAACGCCTCGCAAGCCAATCGACCTGCTTCAACATTGTCGCTGGCCACTTGACACAGAACAAGGTCGCGGTCACTCACGGGGGCATCCACCACCACAATGGGAACGTTCTGACGCTTGGCTTCAACAAGGGTGCCTTTGACTCCTTCCCAGTTAACCGGATTCAGGAATACCGCAGCTGGCTTTTGCTGGAGCACATCAGCGACGTCGCCTTTTTGTTTGAGGCTGTTGAACTGGGCGTCGAGCGTCA
The DNA here is from genome assembly GCA_044225505.1 of Limisphaerales bacterium. Taxonomy (GTDB): domain Bacteria; phylum Verrucomicrobiota; class Verrucomicrobiia; order Limisphaerales; family SIBE01; genus JAXMHN01. The sequence goes on along the minus strand of JBGAIN010000116.1, from coordinate 18,671 downwards.
CCAACCGGTCGCCATGCGATTCCACAACCTTCTTAATGCCTTCGTTCAGCTCCACGAAGAAAGGGTTGTTCATTGTCTGCAACGAAACTGCGAACAACCGTCCCGTGGAGGGAGCTGATTCCCCAGGTGGTTTGCCGCAACTGGTCAGCAGCACAACGGCAATTCCGAGAAGCAAATGTAAAACCGGGTTCATCATGAGCACTCGTTTACTCGAGTGGATGATAAAACTCAACTCCGTCCGTGCTCGAACTCGGTCTTGAAGCGGCTACGCGCTGCACCCAATGAACGGTTCGAAGGCTTCGACACCCACAATCCCCGGTCCAAGGCTTGACTGCTTGTGTTAAGCGCCATTCGCTGGAACAACACTCGCGAAAGTTCCAGTCTTCATTTCACGGGGCTTGGTGTGCACCAGTCGTTCCGGCGGGCTTGGCGGTTCGGCATACACTGCTAAAAGGACGTTCCCGTTCCTATTTAACCCAGAACCTCGTCCTGGCGTCGAACGTTAACGCGGACCTACGGTCTAACAGCAAGAGGCCAAACATGAATTGGCTTAGTCTGACGATCGTTCTGCTGTTCCCACATATAAATCTGGCGATGACTGCCGAACAGAACAACCAACCGCTCTCGCCAGATATCTGTAACCGAAACGCCGATGGCACAAAACCGATTGAAGAGCGCTCAAAACCGCCAAGGCCGAAAACAAACACGATCCCCAAAAAGTGTTGGTTTCCATGAAGCAGTGGAAGCCCTCGAGCCAACCATAATTCACCGCGTTCGATGATCATATCACTTGGCGGTTTCTACATCCCTGCGGCGGCTCTACTGGTCGCCGCTCATCTGACGACCGCGGCGGAACCGGAAGAACAGGTTTTCGGGGCGGACAGGATTGCGCAGATTGAGATTAGGGTGAACCGAGACCAGGTCGGTAGTCTCCGATCGGAACCTCGATTGGATGTTCCCGCGATCGTGCAAATGGACGGACGGGAGTTCCTAGGAGCAAAGCTCCACCTCAAAGGCCACGGGAGCTTCCGGCCCGTCGACGAGAAGCCGAACTTCGCCGTAAGACTTCACCAGAGGCCTGCCGGGAATAAGGCATTTGGCCGCGACCGGCTATTGCTCAACAACTCTTCCCAGGACCCGTCCTTCCTACGATGGAAGCTGGCATCGGAGCTGTTTCTGAGTGTGGGCTATCCGGCAGCGCGAATCAACTTCGCCCAGGTAAAGTTCAATGAACGCGATTTGGGCCTCTACCTGCTAATTGAGCCCGTGGACAAAGTCTTTCTGAGTCATCATTTTGGGGCTAGCACCGGGAACCTGTATGAAGGGAGCAACACCGATGTCGAAGACCCACTGGAGCTCGACTCCGGCGACTCCAGCAGGGCACAGCGCGACCTCCAATCGCTGGCCGATGCCTGTCGAGAACCTGACCAGGTGAAGCGCTGGCCCCGGCTCCAAGAATCGCTGGATGTCAACCGTTTCGCCGAGTTCCTGGCGCTAGAGGTTTTGGTCGGCCATCACGACGGTTACTCTTTGGATCGGAACAACTTTCGCATTTACCGAGACCCGAAGAGCAATCGCATGGTTTTCATCCCGCACGGAATGGATTTGATCTTCAATCACGAGCACCTGCCCTTGGATGGTCCTTGGAAAGGAACTGTGGCCCGTGCCTTCATGGAAACGCCCGAAGGCCAGCGTCTATTTCGGCAGCGCATGGTTGAATTGGTGCAAGTTACCTACGGCTCGGATTACCTGGAAAAACGCCTCGACGCCCTAAGTCACTTTCTTCGAGAAAACGCTCGACCCTTCACCAGCAACCCGCCGGAGTTCGACGCCGCGATTGAGGATTTAAGGCATAAGCTTCAGAGCCGAAAAAAGCTCGCTCTTGCCCAGGTGATATCGTTCGCCAATCATCCGAAAGGTCCTTTGCCAACCCCAACCCGAACCTCGCCGTCGCAGATCGTCGGCAGAGAGAGGATGCCAGATGGCGTGTACTCGGTGAGTCTGGAATGGTGGAAGAAACAACAGGCGCTAACGTTGGTGGTCCGCGACAACCAAGCCCAAGTCATCGAATCGAGCGATCCGCTTCTTGCCGGTATGAGTGCGAAATTCCAGCGCCGGGACGACCAAACCTTCTACATCTTCTTTCAGACTAAAGACGGGCAAGGTGCTGGCCAGGTTTGGTTCCCGCAGGCGGACGGAAGTTTCGTCATTCAAGAAATTCCCAATCGCGGTGAACACCAACGCGCCGTGCTTCTGACCACGCCTCGATAGGAGCCATTCTGCTGCGCCGAAGCTCGAGTGGTCCGCAGCTCTTCCTGGCTTGTCCTCTGTCAAAATCTTCATGACAGACAGCAAACGTTGAATTGCCATTCCCGAGACTGGCAGTAAGCTATTCATTGCCCATGAGATGTTTGCATGTCCTTCTAACGGCGGCATTTTCGATCGCCGCAGTCACTGTCTTCCCGGACGCAATGAGCGGTCCTCCCCCAGAACGGATGGGACAATCCAGCCGGCTTACCAGCGTGGTCATCTCCGAGATTATGTATAATCCGGCCAACCGGTCGGACGGCCTGAAAACGGAGTTTATTGAGCTATACAACACTCTTTCCACACCAGAGGACATGAGCGGGTATCAGCTTTCTGGCGATGTGCACTTCACATTTCCAACGGGAACAATTCTGCCGGGACGCACCGCTCTGGTCGTGGCGCAAAAGCCAGAGGATCTCAAAGCGGCGACCGGGATTGCCAATGCCTTTGGCCCGTTCGAGGCCGAAGGATCGTTGCCCAATGACCGCGGAACCGTGCGGCTCCTGCACCGCTCCGGAGCGGTCTTTCTGGAGGTGCCTTATGATAGTCATGCGCCCTGGCCGATTGCGGCCGACGGCGCGGGGCATTCGCTGGTTCTGGCACGACCTTCGTTCGGCGAGGCAGATCCACGTGCCTGGGCGGCGAGCATTGTTATTGGCGGATCTCCAGGCTCACTTGAACCATCGGATGTAGATCCTGCAACCTCCGTCGTCATCAACGAATTTCTGGCACACACAGACGACCCGGAACTGGACTATATCGAACTCTATAATCGAGGTCCTCAAGCCATCGACTTGTCCGGGGCGGTCCTGACCGATGATCCGGCGACCAACAAGTTCCTGTTCCCAGCGCAGACGGGGCTTGCGCCCGGTGGTTTCCTCTCGTTGAACCAACGGCAGCTAGGGTTTGCCTTGAACGCCCAGGGCGAGACACTTCTTTTGAAAAATGCCAAACAAACGCGCGTGCTCGACGCCATCCGGTTTGGCGCCCAAGAAAATGGAGTCGCTACCGGTCGGTTTCCGGATGGAAGCGACGAATTCTACAGGCTGCAAAGTAAAACCCCTGGGACGGCGAACGCCCGGATTCTAACCAGCTTTATCGTCTTCAACGAGATTATGTATCACCCGATTAGCGGTGATTCCGATGACCAGTATATCGAGCTCTACAACCGTGGGGACACAACGATGGACGTGAGCGGTTGGATGTTGCAGGACGGGATTCAGTTCACTTTCCCTGCCCAGACGGCAATTGCCGCGGGCCAGTATTTGGTGGTGGCGAGGAACGCTGCCCGAATGCGCACCAATTACTCCAACCTGAGCTCGCAGAGTCTGTTGGGAAACTTTGAGGGCAAGCTGGCCGGGAGTGGCGAACGCGTCGCCTTGTCGATGCCCGACCTGATGATTGCCACAAATAGCGCCGGAGTGAAAACGACCAATATCATCCACATCGTGGTGGACGAGGTCACCTACCAGGACGGCGGTCGATGGGGGCAGTGGTCCGACGGAGGCGGTAGCAGCTTGGAACGGGTCAATCCTTGGAGCGATGGGCGTTTGGCGCCGAATTGGCAGGACAGCGACGAAACTCGAAACGCACCCTGGACCATGATCACAGCGACGGGTCGTGTGGATAATGGCGATGTCAATCCTGACCAACTGCAGGTGCTGCTCCAGGGGGCTGGCGAGTGTTTGATCGACGACGTCGAGGTGCTCGATGCCAACGGGGTAAACCACATTGCCAACGGCACATTCGAAGGCAATGCAAACGGTTGGACGGCCGAGGGGACTGAATCCGGCTCGAGCTGGGAGTCTTCCGAGGGTTTCAACAGTGCTAATTCCTATCACGTGCGCGCGATCGATCGGGGCGACAACCAAGTGAACCGGATTCGCGTCCCGTTAACCACCGCGCTGAATTCGGGAAGCACCGCGACTATTCGGGCCAAAGTCCGTTGGTTGAAGGGACAGCCTTCAATCCTTTTCCGCATTCGTGGAAATTGGCTGGAAGCCGCCGGTGAGATGAACACCGGGACGAAGCTGGGAACGCCCGGATCTCAAAATAGCCGCTTTGCGGCGAACGCCGCGCCCGCCGTCTACGACGTCAGGCACACGCCTGTACTACCCCCGGCTGATGAAACTGTCACGGTCACGGCCCGCGTTTCAGCCCCAAACGGAATCAGTGCTGTGCGTTTGCATTACCGGCTCGACCCCGCGACGAGCCATCAGTCGGTGTCAATGCGAGACGACGGCACGGGCGGCGACGCACTCGCTGGGGATGGAGTTTTTACCGGGGTCATTCCGGCCCAATCCTCCGGCGCGCTGGTGGCGTTCTACGTCGAAGCGGTTGATGCCGCGGCTAGCTCCGGCGCAGGAACGTTCCCGGACAACGCACCGGAAAACGAAGCCTTGGTTCGGTTCGGTGAAGCTTCGCCTTCGGGGACCTTCCCTGTCTACCGGATTTGGATGACCCAACGCACCCTCCAGACCTGGACGCAACGGAGCAAGCTGAACAACACTCCCTTGCCAGTGACGTTTGTTTTGGGCAAAGACCGCGTGATCTATGCCGCCAAAGCCCTCTACGCCGGCAGCCCTTACATAGCCCCTGGCTACAATACGCCGACCGGCACGCGCTGCGGCTACAGCATAAGCTTTCCTCCGGATGACAAGTTCCTTGGTAACACGGATCTGGTCCTGGACTGGCCAGGCGGGCACGGAGGAGAAAGCACAGCGTTGCAAGAGCAGATGGCCTACTGGCTGGCGGATCATATGGATCTTCCCTACAGCCACCGTTACACCATTCGCTTGCATGTCAACGGAGTCACGGACATGCAACGCGGAACGGTCTTTGAAGCAGTCAATCAACCGGCAGGCGATTTCCTCCGGGCTTGGCATCCGAACGATAGCGATGGGGACTTTTACAAGATTGACCGCGCTTTTGAATTTAGCGATGGCGGATCGCTCACCGCGGATCCGCAACCGCGTCTACAGAACTACACGACCGTCGGTGGAGCTAAGAAGACGGCTCGTTACCGCTGGAGTTGGCTGAAACGGAGCACCGAGGCGATCAACGATTACAGAAACATTTTCAGCCTCGTCGACGCGTTAAATGCGGCCAGCCCGGAGCCCTATACTTCACAGACCGAAGCACTCGTTGATCTCGAAGAATGGATGGGCCTTCTGGCCTTTGAGCATATTATCGTTAATTTCGATGCCTACGGGCACGAGATCGGCAAGAACATGTATGCCTACAAGCCGAACGACGGAAAGTGGCAGCTCTATGCCTTCGATCTGGACTGGTTAATGTTGGCAGCGGCAGGACGCCGGGCCGATTATTCGGCAAGTTCTGCTCCGCTATTTAATGCCGAAGATCCGACGATGGTGCGCATGTTCAATCATCCGCCCTTTCGCCGAGCTTACTTCCGAGCCGTCAAAAAGGCGGTGGAGGGCCCCATGCAGAGCAGCCAATGCGATCCGGTCATGGACGCAAAATATCAGGCGTTGGTGGCGAATGGTGTGACCTTGTGCGATGGAAATGCTCTAACGGGGCCTGGGGTTGTCAAAACCTGGTTTAGCCAACGCCGCACCGCGTTGCTTAATCAATTAAACAGCATCAGCGCCCCCTTCACGATCACAAGCAACAGCGGCGGAGACTTTTCGACCGACTCGAATACCACCGCGATCACCGGGACCGCGCCTATCGAAGTCAAAACGTTGCGCGTGAATGGCGTGGTTTACCCCGTGACTTGGATCAGCGTCACCACTTGGTCGATCACTGTGCCACTGCGGACCGGCGAGAACCGATTGACGATCGATGCCGTCAATGTGGATGGACAGCTTCTGACAGGAATGTCCGATGAAATTGTCGTGCAGAGCCAAAGTTCGCCGGTGTCCCCCGTCGGTCGAGTGCTGATCAGTGAAATCATGGCTTCGCCGGCAATCCCAGGGGCCGAGTTTGTCGAACTCTTCAATTCCTCCGAAACCGCCTTTGATCTGTCGGGTTGGAAACTCAGCGGGGTGGACTTCACGTTCCCACCCGGGACTGTGCTGATCCCAGGCGGTTATCTCGTGATCACAAAGGATACCGCTGCCTTCCTGGCAGCGTATGGAATGAACACTCCGCTGGCTGGCCAGTTTGATGGGAAGCTCAACTCGACAGGCGAGACTTTGACGCTAACGATGCCGAACAGCACAGGCAACGAAGTAAGTGTCGTCGACGCAGTTTCCTACAGCACACAATCCCCTTGGCCGTCCGCGGCTCCGGGAAGCTCTCTTCAGCTCATCGATCCTGTGCAGGATAATTATCGAGTCGCAAACTGGGCAGTCGCCAGTTCCGCGCCCAGCGGCCCCCCTGTTGTGACCTGGCAACATGTCGTAACGACGGGAACGGCCAGCTCATCGCGGCTTTACATATATATGACATCCGTCGGCGAAGTGCAGATCGACGATCTGACCCTGGTCGCTGGGGAAACGGCCGGTGTGGGCGAAAACTTTATCCTGAACGGCGATTTCGAGGGGGCGTTCCCTGGACCTTGGAATGTCTCGGCCAATTTGTCGAATTCGAGCTTGAGCAGTCAACTTCATCATTCGGGCAACGGTAGTTTACATGTCGTGTCCAGTAGCGCTGGGAGCAGCCAAAGCACTTCCATTTGGCAGGATATCGGCCCACTGGTTTCTAACGACACCTACACACTAAGCTACTGGTTTTTACCCAGTACCAATGGCAGTGGACTAACCATTCGACTCTCCGGGAGTGGCATCAGCAGCACGCCGAACATTGGTTTGGAAGAAAAACCTGAACTGTTAAGCACTCCAGGTGCAGCCAATTCCATCGCCAAGACGTTGCCCAGTTTGCCCTCGGTTTGGATCAACGAGCTCGCGGTGCATAACGTTTCCGGGATTACGGACAAAGTTTTCATTGGGGAATCGCGATCGGCCCAAAACCGTTTCTTTACGTGTGGCTCGAGGGCGATTTTAAATAAACGACCGCGTCCGCCTTGCACGCAGCGTTTTCTTTGGCGCCGACGAACGGCTCCATCGCCCTAGTCTGGCCACTCCAAGGTCAACCGGCGGTTCTAGACTACTTGAACTATCAGTCAGTCGGACCCGATACCTACCTGGGATTATTTCCGGACGGACAGGCCGGATCACTTCGGCGTCTATTCACCGGGACGCCAGGAGCCGCCAATGATCCGACTGTTCTTTCGACTCACGTCACCATCAACGAATGGATGGCGCTGAATTCGAATCTTCCAGATCCCGCAGACGGGCACTTTGACGATTGGTTCGAGCTCTACAACCCAGACGCAACGGCAGTGGATTTGAGCGGTTACTCGCTCTCCGACTCGTTAACAAATAGTGCGGCACGCTGGAAGATTCCGCCGGGCACCGTGGTTCCGGCTCACGGGTTTCTCCTCGTTTGGGCTGACAATGATACTGGCCAGAACAGCGCTGCCAGCCCGGACTTGCACGCCGGCTTTAAGTTGAGTCAGGAGGGAGAACAGATTGGTCTGTTTGATCCTGCCGGCGCGCTTGTGGATTCTGTCATCTTCGGAACTGCGGAAGAAGGCTACAGCCAAGGCCGTTATCCTGACGGCGCGACGACCATCATCCGCTGCCTTCCGACCCTGCGTAAGCCGAATGAGCCGGCCACTGGGCCGGACGACGCCATTGCGCTCGCGACACCTCAATGGTTGTCTACGGGACAATTGGAACTGAAATGGAATGGCAAACCTGGACAGACTTACCATGTCCAGATCGCCAATGAATTGCCAGCGACGGCGTGGGCGTCTCTCGCAGAAGTCAGAGCCGCGGGCGCGATCGTCACTTATCCAATCACGTTCGACCAGGCGCACCAACGTTTCTACCGCGTCATCCTGCCAACCGCGCCTTAAAGGCAGGAAGCGAGCCGCAACAGATCAAAAGCACGCACCGAATTATCGACTGCCGTAGAGCTTGCTCCTTCAACGCAACCGCTCTGAGCGTTGATCGGGAGGATGATTCGCTGGGCTGCATCTTGACAGTACCACCCTATGTTGGCGCGCGGACTTGAGTCCGCCGGATCGTCCGATGCGGCCAGCAGCGCTCGAAACCTTCGCGGTCGCGGTCGTGCTTGCGGACATTCCTGCGGGATAAATCCTAATGCCATTCGGTAATTCTATTCAGTCCCGGAAGGGACAGAATGAGAGAAGCCCGGTCGCTTTAGCGCCGGGTGCTCAAGTGAGAGGGCCCAAGCCCCGGAGAGGCGGCTGAGTGCGGCGAGAAAGGGCGTTTGGGTTCTACGACCTTGTGATCCGCTTAATCTCCGGTTCTTCCGTTCAATGCCACCTCCTCGGCTGTCCCGTCGGGACTTGGAATCTCGCCCATTCAACCTCGGCGTTAAAACGCCGAGCTATTCTCGAGTTGCCCCATCCGGGGCGCCAGGAGGCAATTACCGAATGGCATTAGGATAAATCCAGCGATCCTGGTGGTACTGTCAAGATACGCCCGATTCGCCGCCAGCAGCAGCTGAATTCTTGCCTGAACCGGTTTATCGCGATACCCTCCCGCTTATGGTTTCCGGATCGGGCGATCCCAGTTCTGCGGCTCCAGCGGATGTCGCGTTTCACACGACCCACTGGAGTGTGATCCTGGCAGCACGGGAAGGTCCTGGCGCCCTTGCTCACGAAGCCCTGAGTGAACTTTGCCGAACTTACTGGTATCCGCTCTACGCCTACGTCCGCCGCCGAGGAAACAACCCCACGGAAGCCGAGGACTTGACTCAAGCCTTTTTTGCCCGACTCCTGGAAAAAGATTTCATTGCGGACCTGACCCCGGGAATAGGACGGTTCCGATCTTTTCTCCTCACGGCTCTGAAACATTTTCTCGCCAACGAGTGGGATCGAGTTCGAGCCCAAAAGCGTGGCGGTGGCCGGCCCTTGCTAAGTTTGGATGCGGCCGAAGCTGAGTCGCGCTATCGGATTGAGGCGGTGGAAATGACGACTCCAGAAACGTTGTTTGAACAGCGCTGGGCCTGGACGGTGCTGGAAAGGGTAATCGCTCAGCTGCGGCAAGAGTTTGTCCGGACCGAGAAGGCGGAACTCTTCGAGCACCTGAAGGGGTTTCTCTCGGCGGGACAGCCGCAGACGAAAGCGTATGCTGAAGCAGCCGCAAGGACCGGGCTCAAGGAAGGGACCGTGAAGGTCGCCGTCCATAGGCTGCGCCGACGCTACGGTGAATTGCTCCGAGCTCACATCGCTCAAACGGTCAACGATCCCAACGACGTTGAAGACGAACTGCGATATCTGATTCGCATCCTCACTCGATAAGGCGTTTTTGTTTGTAACTTTCTGGCTTCGATTCTTCGGTAGGGGTTGACGAACTGTGTTAGACAAACGCCATACCTGCGACGGCTGTGGAATTGAGCTCCCAGCCAATACACCCGAAGGACTTTGTGCCAAGTGTTTACTGGCGGGCGGTTTAGAAATGTTCTCGCTAAAATCTGAGAGCGCTACCGTCAAGACGTTGACCGAGAAACTCCCTGGGCCAGAGACTCCGTTCACCGGCACGCGCCTCTCGTACTTCGGTGATTTCGAGCTCCTCGAGGAAATTGCCCACGGAGGCATGGGGGTTGTCTTTAAGGCCCGCCAAGTCAGCCTCAATCGGCAGGTCGCTTTAAAGGTCATGAGTGTGGGTGCTTTGGCGACTCCAGAATCGGTCAAACGCTTCAAAGGCGAAGCCGAAGCGGCTGCCAGTCTCTCTCACCCGAACATTGTTCCGATTTACGAAATCGGCGAACACCAGGGGCAGCATTATTTCACCATGGGCCTGATCGAAGGTCCCAATTTACGACAAGCGATCGCAGATCGGAAGTTAGACATCTCAAACTTGCGGAAAAGCGCGCTGTTGGTCGCCACGATTGCGCGGGCAGTGCACTATGCCCACCAGCGCGGTGTGCTGCACCGAGACATCAAGCCCAGCAATATTCTCATCGATGCCGCGGGCGAACCGCACCTGACCGACTTTGGTTTGGCCAAGCTGATCGAGAAGGACAGCACCTTGACCCATACCAACGCGGTCCTGGGCACGCCCGCTTACATGTCCCCGGAGCAAGCTCGGGGCTGCGCCAAAGACGTGACCACAGCCACCGACGTGTATGGATTGGGAGCCGTCCTTTACGAGGTGTTGACGGGATCGCCTCCGTTTGGTGGAGGGACAACACTGGAGACCATTCGCCAAGTGCTGGATCAGGACCCGCGGCCACCTTCGATTTTTAACCGCGCGGTGGATCGCGACCTGGAGACGATTTGCTTGAAGTGTCTGGAGAAGGATCCTGCACAACGTTACAGCTCGGCGGCGAGCCTGGCATCGGACCTGGAACGGTGGTTTCGCCACGAACCCATCTTGATGCGCCCAACGAGCCGAAGCGAACGGCTTTGGAAATGGGCGAGACGGCATCCGGCGATCGCGGGACTCGCGGTCGGCCTCATTCTGGCGATCGCCAGCGGCGTGGTGGGCGTGACGTTTGAGTGGCGCCAAGCTGAGCATCAACGTCGTCGAGCGGAACATAGCGCTAATGTGTTGCGCGAAAACTTATACGCGTCGGATATAGAACTCGCTTACCAAGCATGGAAATCCGACCGAGTCCAAGGGGCCCAGGACCTACTGGAAGTGTGGGACCGCGGAAGAACGACCGAGCCGGATCTGCGCGGGTTTGAATGGAGATACCTCCATGACTTATGCCGGCCCGTCGAGAAACACATTTTCAGTGCAGCACCCGGTCTGTGGGGCAGCGCAATGTCCCCTGACGATCAATTCCTGATCACTGGCAGCATGGACGGAAACCTTAGGGTTTTTGATTTCAAACGCCGGCAGGCTGCAAAAACTCTGAGCGTGCCGCGAGGGGTCATCTATTCGGTCGCTGTTTCCCCGGATGGCCAGACGCTCGCCAATACCTTGGCCAGCGCGGACACAAATGCGAACGGTCTGATTTATCTTTGGGATTTGCGTTCTTTCAAATCCAAGGGAACGCTGCGCGGTCATACGGAGATGACCACAGGCGTTGCTTTCAGCCCTGACAATACTCTCCTCGCTTCGGTCACGGGTTATCCTTACGAAACGAACCAAGTCGGACAAATCTTCCTTTGGGATTTGAACTCCGGAACAAAGCGCGCCGAACTGACAGGCCATAATTGCTCCCTCGGATTCACCCTGGCGTTTTCCCCAGACGGCCGATGGCTCGCCACTCCCCATGGGGACGGCTCGATCCGCATTTGGGATGTCGCCACGCGACAAATCATTCAAACGTTGCCCGGGCATCGCGGTTTGGTTTTCGCCGTAAAATTCTCTCCCGATGGAAAGCAACTGGCCAGCGGCGGAATCGATGGGGCTGTTTACCGCTGGCAACTCGGAGGAAGTCCTGCTCCTGAGATTGTCGGCCACCATAATGGCACGGTTTACTCCATTGCCTTTTCCCCGGACGGAAAGCGCGTGGCATCATGCAGTCTCGACCTAACGGCCCGCCTGTGGGACTTGGCGAATCGCGAAGAGCTGAACCGTTTCCGAGGGCACACAAACCGAGTCTGCGGCGTCAGCTTCACCTCTGACGGAAAGCAAGTTGTCACGGGCAGTGCGGATGGGACAGCCAGAGTATGGGATGTGGACGCGGTAGATACATCCGGAGCCAAGGTTTTACCGTATCCAGGGGCAGGCGCTTTTACTTTTTCACCGGATGGGAAGTGGAGCATCTGGAACGGTCAGTTCTGGAGCATGCAAGGGATATCCAACCTCCTCGCCGTTCCTGGGGGGTTGTGGAAATTCACTCCGGATGGACGGCAATTCGTGACGCAAGGCTCCGAGCTAGGGTTCCAGGTCTGGAATGTGAATGACGGATCGCCGAGAAAAGTCCGAACCGTCACGACTCGAACGGACGTGTCGGCAGTTTTCCCGACGTTTTCTACCGACGGAAAACAGGTCGCATTCGTCTGCGGAGGAACCGACGTCGTGGTGTGGTCGACTCAATCCTGGATAGAAACCGCCGCCATCCACGACTCTGCCGGGACGATTACGGCGCAGGCCTTTTCGCCAGACGGACAATGGCTCGCTGCAGGATTCGACGACGGACACACGCGCTTGTGGCGCGCTCGTGACCTGACTTCCGGCCCAAAATTGGACGGGCATCCGTTAGGTATCAAAAGTCTCACGTTTTCTCCAGACGCTAGATGGCTCGCTACCGCGAGCATGGACCAAACGGTGCGTCTCTGGGACGTTTCCTCAGGCAAATCTGAAGTTCTCAAGGGAGATTCGGGATGGATGTGCTCCGTGGCGTTCTCGCCTGATGGCCGCACCCTGGCAGCCGGGACCCTCAACGGCGAGATCAAGCTGTGGAATGTCGCCACTCGTCGCGAGATGCTGACCTTGAACGGACATACCACCGGAGTTGGAGTCGTGGAGTTTTCGCCCGATGGCCAGATGCTCGTCTCTGCTGGCGGCGAAACCTTGCGTCTTTGGCCGGCGCCGAAGGACTAAAGGCCTGCATTTGTCTGCCGGGCTCTGGGATAGCCGAGGGAATCTTTATGTCCGTACGGATCGCTTACAGCGGCAGAATCGGGCCTGATTACGCGAGCCGCCTTTGGTCTCGGTAACTTTTTTCCTTTTTATCTGTGTTAGATGGGGGGCGAGGCGATAGCCCCAAAAACGATCACCAAGCCTGAGGCTAAGAACACCCATTACCATGAACTCAAAATATATTCTGTTCACGATCGGAATAGTGCTTGCCAACCTTACGGTTGCCTTGTGCCAGCCGGTCCTGCAGTTCTCCACGAACAACTATTCCGTGCCCGAGTGGGCCGGCTCGGTCACGCTGAGCGTTGTGCGACTGCAGGAGCTGACCTCCGTGGCCAGCGTGGACTACGCCACCAGCGATGGCACCGCCACCGACGGATTGAAGTATACCGCTACCCACGGGACACTCACCTTCGGCGTCGGTGAAACCAACCAGTCCATTGCCGTTCCGATCTTGAATGAAGGTTTTGTGAAGGGGTTTACTAAGTTCACCGTCTCGTTGAGCAGTCCCTCAAACGCCGTTCTGGGCAATCCAGCAACAGCCGAAGTCAACATCCGTGACACGGACACTGGCATACAATTTCAGTTCGCCGAGTACAACCCGGCCAACGGTTGGTCTTGGGCCGAAGATGCTGGCGCAGTGCAGATCGGCGTGGTTCGCGGCGATGACGTTAGCCTCCCAGTGAGAGTGGACTTCGCCACTTCCGATCTCACGGGCACCAACGGAGTCGATTACATCGGCTACACCAACACACTCTCGTTCGCGCCCACGGAGCGGATCAAGTTCGTTCCGGTGATCCTTCTCAACAACACGCTCAAGCAGCCCAACCGAAGGTTCAAGGCAACCTTGTCCAACCCAGACGGCGTTTCGCTGGGAACGACGAAGTCAACGATAGTAACGATCTTGGACAATGACCCGGGGTTTCAATTTGCCACCAATCGGTATGACACGGCTGAAGATGCGGGTGTGGCGCTGATCTCCATTGTCCGAGGCACCGACGACACGAACAGCACCTTTACTGTCGCCTATTCGACCTCCGACCGGTCAGCGACCAGCGGTGCGGATTATATCGGGGTCACCAATACCCTTTCGTTTGGGCCAGGAGAGACGGTCAAGCGAATTGCCGTCCCGATCCTTAATAATGGGACCAAGCAGGGGCCGAGGCGTTTCGACTTGGCCCTGAGCAATCCGACCGGTGGCGCGGTGTTAGGAACTCCAGCGATCACGAGCGTATTCATCTCGGACAATGATCCAGGAGTGGGCTTTGAGGCGGCGGTACTCACGAATTCTTGGAATTCGTCCGCTGAATTTTCCGTCACGATCCTTCGCGGCAACGACGGGTTCTTGGGTCCCATCACGGTGGATTACGCGACGAGCGATGCGACAGCCGTGAATGGAGTGGATTATCAGGCGATCTCCGGGGCACTCGAGTTCAAGGAAAACGAAACGGTGAAGAACCTGCCCATCCCGATCCTCCGTCCCCGAGCGAACGGAAGCGCGAAAAGCTTTCGTGTCGTCCTCAGCAATCCAACGCCCGGTGTCGAGCTGGGCACAGCCACAACCACGGTGAAAATCCTGGGCTCCCACGTCCTGGTGGCGCCGCCCTTCAATACCGCGCTGACGATCGGACGCGAGTCGGGCGTGAACGTTCTCCGGTGGACCGGCGATGGAACGCTGCAGAGGGCGGACCACCCCACCGGCCCATGGCAGACGCTTGCCGCTGCTAGAAGCCCCTGCTCCGTCGATCCGGCGATGGCTACGACGTTCTATCGCGTCACACTCCCCAGGCCCGCGAGCCTATACGTCCCCTCCAGCTACAATAGCCAAACCAACCTGCCCCTCGTCCTCCTTCTGCATGGCTATGGCGGCGATCCAGAAACCTATGAGTCTGCCTGGAAGATCGAACCTCTGGCGGAAACACGCGGATTTCTCTGCTGCTATCCCAAAGGCCCACTCAGTCGCCTCGGATTGCCCTACTGGAACGGCACCGATATTAATGATTTCTGGAGCGATCACGTGGATGACGCCGGGTACCTGCGAGCGCTCATCCAAGAGATCAGTAAGCAGTTCGCCGTAGACCGTAAGCGGATCGCAGTCGTGGGACATTCAACCGGAGGTGAGATGGCCTTTACCATGGCTTGTCATTCGGCCGACCTCGTGGCGAGCATTGTCAGCCTGGCGGGCAATACCTATCTGGACGCTAGCCTTTGCCAACCGACCCAGCCTGTGAATATCCTCTGCGTTTGGGCCAAAACGGATCAGGACGTGAACTACTACGGCGGTACTTGGGGACTGTCATCCGGATATCCGGGCGCGATGCGGTCAGTCCAGACGTGGGCCTCATACAATGGCGCTCGGGATCCAATCACGGATCCAGTGCCCTCGCTGGACATCGACACCCAGGTGTCGGGTTTGGACACCGAGGTCACGCAGTATCAATCTTACCCTCCCGGCGGTGCCGTCGAACTCTGGAGCGTCCGCGGAGGATCCCATCAATCGGCACTCAACCCCAAGGCGTCTGCGCAAATCATTGATTGGCTCCTCGCCCATCCAAAGCCGTGAGATGTTGAAAGATTCGAAGCTTGATCTGCTGTCCGCGGTCCGTTGGTGAAATTTGTCACCAACGGTGTCAACGACCGTGCTGCAACGGTATGGTTTCGGGTATCAGGGCCTGCCACCGGACTTACCTTCGGCTGACTGACGCCGTAGACGTTCGATCATATCGCGACCCGATTGAAAGTTCGGATTGAGCGCAACGGCTCGTTCGTAGCACCGGATGGCTTCGGGCAAATCCCCCTTCTGCACCCACGCTTCGGCCAGGCTATCAAACGCATTGAACGAGTCGGCGTGTTCTTCCGTGTTCAACCGGAAGACCGCGATGGCTTCGGCGACGCAGTTGTCCCGCAGCAACACGTATCCCAACGTATTCAACTCTCGCTCACCGAAGTTGTACTCGTCGCCACGGGTCGTTTTCAGATGCTGATACGCGCGCAGAGCGCCCTCCAGACCCTCTTTGGACATGGCGAGCAGAAAAGCGTCTTGGATGGATCTTCGCGGCATCTGCCAGGATTTGCCCGTCAAAATGGATTGAGCGGCCGTGCCGATCTCATCCAAGGGATGATTGAAATTGTCCATCAACACCAGAGTCCAATCCTGGCGTAAGTCGTGCCAGAAGAGCAGACGAAAGCCTCCGTAATTGCCCGTGTGAAACACTTCCACCGGGTTTGGCTCGTCGCCTTCAAACTTGAGATACCAGCCGAGCCCAGATCCGACTCCGTGATAGTGAAATCCGCCATTTCCCGTTCGCACGGGAGTCAGGGCTGCTCGCGTCAAGGTCTCTCCCAGCAATCTGGACGAAAAGAATGCCTGGGCAAACCGGTGCAAATCGGCCGCCGTGGCATACGCACCGCCGTCGCCGACAATGCCGTCGAGATGCCGATCGACTGACCAGGGCTTATAGCCGCGCGCGGTGAGCCAATGCCCCTGGGCAGCGTCATCGACACGGCGTGGCCAAACACCCGAACTGGCCATTCCCGAAGGTTTAAATAGATGATTCTGCACAAACGCATCAAACGCCTGACCGGAAACACGCCCCACAACCAGGGCCAGAATAGCGTAGGCAGTGTTGCTGTAGCTCCATCCTTGTCCGGGTGGGAATTGCAGCGGTGGCTTTGCCTCGATCAGGCGCCGAAGCAGATCCGCATTGTTCGCCACTCGCGAAGACTCCCAACCGGATGCGAAGAGCGGCCGATAGTCTGGAAGGCCAGCCGTGTGCGTTAAGAGGTGCTGGACAGTGACTCCAGAGTACGGCCAATTGGGAAAAAATCTCGCCACGTCCTGAGTCAACGTTAACCGACCTTCCTTGATCAGAAAGAGGATTGCGCTGGCTGTGATCGGTTTGGTCACCGAGGCCAGTTCAAACGCGGTTTGCATTGTATTCGGTGTGTTCTGCAGATCTCGGAATCCGGCGGCGCGCTCGAAGATGACTTGGTCCCCGCGCGCCACGAGGCAGACCCCATTGAATTGCTGATTACTGAAACAGCCGCTCATCAGGCGATCCAAAGCGGGACGGATCTCGTCGGGCAGTCTTGGTGACGATTCGGCACCGTTCACCGGCAGTAACGTCGCTGCCCAGACCAGAATCAGCAGGCGTCGAACGGCCGCTTTCCATCCTGATGGTGTTTGCATTGACTTCACATGCGGAAACCCAATGTTAAACGGATCAAACCGGTTTAACGGGCTCGCTGTCATTCGCTCGATCATGGTATATCCTCCAGGTTTGCCTGGTGCCTAGTTGGAGCTGATTTGGCGGCCGACCGAGCAGGCGCCGGGATTCGACAGTACTAACCGCTTGATTCCCAAGGACGATCGCAGTTTGTCCGGCAGTTTAGCCGCACGCCTAATCCAAACCATGAATGGCGTTTCGACTGACAGGATGATTGACAAAATCGTCCGGTTCCACAATCTTTCACGTCTTCGCTGCCTCGGTAGCTCAATTGGTAGAGCAGTTGACTCTTAATCAATTGGTTCACGGTTCGAGTCCGTGCCGGGGCACCATTCCAAGACGCTAAACACCAGCGCTTTAGACTGGCAGAAAAAAGACGTCGCGAGAACCTGGAAACGTGCTTGGCCAATTCTTGGCCAATTTTGAAACCGTCGCTCAGGGATGCGTGGAGAGGCACAGCAAGCGGAAGTTGGCCAGCCCAACAAGGACCGAAGCGGCCACGTCGACACTGGCGGAATTCTTCGGAGTTTCGGATAAAGTAAAGGTCCCCCGGTCAGCGCCCATTTGTGTACCGCTGGATTTCCGATCTCGGGATAAGAATGCGTCGGAGTTCTGGAAGTTTCCGAAGCACCTTGCGGCGGACGAGTCGCCGAACAGTCTCTTTGCAGACGCCCAATGCAATTGCGGCACCATTGATGTCCAGCGTCTGGCACTCAGAATCGGTCGATGTCGTGTTCATAATTAGTTCCTCACGACAGCATACGACTCGTGACGACCGGCTTGGTGTATCTGCTGCACAAGCCAGATGGCGGGACCGGGAAATGGACGTGGGCGAGCGTTCTGGCGAGAGCGAGTTCTGAGCATCATTGGCAGGCACGGACCTTATGTCCCCCTAGCAGCGGTCTCAGCTGGTCTGCTCCTATCGGCGACAGGCCGGCAAGGTGGCCAGTCAGCGCCATTCGGGTGCCCGGCAGCTTCTGACGGGTTTAGCGTCGACCACTCACCGACATCACCAAGTGCCGACACGGTTTGGATGGTTCCAGAGGCTTTATTCCTCAACCGAAATGACTAAGAACTCAAGCCACTTTGCCTTTTCGCCTTTACCCTGACATCCCCGCCACCAATTCAGCGGTCAGCCTGTCAGTACCCAGCCGCCGACCATTCGTCATGGCACTTGGTCTGTACCCCTGGGAAACCAGATTTCCGGGCTGGGATAGCGTCCGCCAACTTTCCAATCCCTCGCTGACGTGGTCCGACACATCGAACTCGAACTGGCACAACCCGAGCCTAACACCAAATGAAGGACGACGACAAGCACCCATGGCTTCATTTCTTTTTCCCACTATGCTCGACCGGACGGAGTTGTCAAACTGCGTAGCTGTCGCATGGTTATTTGGACCTTATTTGGATTGTGGGATTGTGGCGTTGCCGTATCCAGAGTTCAAAGGGGATTCGGCTGATGGGGATGTTCCGGCGTCTGAGCAACCGCCTGTTCATGAAATGGCGCTCCCGCCAGCGCAGACCCCACCATCAGACCACCACCGATTTTCAGACCGCCATGGCCGAGGACCACCGTCGCCACGCTGTCCGATTCGTAACTTCCCCT
>JBGAIN010000115.1:0-26483 GCA_044225505.1 Limisphaerales bacterium | reverse complement strand
TCGGGCCGATCTTAACGGAAGGTTTGTGATGTGATCCGGTCGATGCAAGCGAGGTGTTCATGGTGACTATCTGGACGCAGCTGAATGTTGGTGCCTGGTTGCGTTTGATCCGATCTTGCGCTCCGTTTCCCTGGCATGCTCCACCCTCGGGAGCCCGTGCCACCCAATCTTAACGCCAGACAGATGGCGGGATTCCGTCGAGGCAAGCCTACGTTGTGTCTGGCGTCAGCTTACAAGACGAATCATTTCAAAGAAAGTGGAATGTAGTTGACGAACAGGCGTCCGGGCGTGAATTGAGAGTGATGGACCATGCCGACCGCGGACTGGCTTCGTAACGTGCCACTGCCGATTCGATCACCGGCCCGGATCAGCTCCGGTTGCCCGACTGCGATCGGGCGGGTCTCCATCAGAATTCCGAGAGCAAACTGAGTGACGATCCATTCTTTGGCCATGGCTGATCCACTTGAGCAACCTTTTGGGGATGAACCGATCGACTTGCCTATCGACGGTGTGTTGGACCTGCACGCGTTTCCGCCAGCTGTCATTAAGGAGCTTGTCCCAGATTATCTCGAGGCTTGCCGCCTGAAAGGCATCCTGCGAGTTCGGATAATCCACGGCAAAGGGATTGGAAACCTTCGGCGAACGGTCCATTCCGTGTTGTCCAGGTTGCCGGGGGTCGCCTCCTTCGCATTGGCCAGTGGTGGGTTTGGCGGATGGGGAGCGACGATCGTCCACTTGGAGGCTAAGCCGCCGGCGGGCGAACCCTAACCAGAGACGCGCCTTTGCGGATCGAGCCTTGCTGACTCTGTTAATCAGAACGGAACGAGGTAAGAGGCGAGAAAGAGCAGCATTTTGGCGATCAGATAGAATGTTGCCCCCATCATGAGGAGGAGCCCAGCGGCAAATGCGGCCATCCAAAGTGCCATCCGCCGCGCCGAGCGTTCCGGCAGAGCGGGATGATAATGCTGATCTAATAGTCGCAAGTTGCGCATATTCGATTTCCAAAAGACATCGAATAGGTCGCCGATGACGGGAAACGATCCGGCTAACGATTCCACCGCGATATTCCCCAGCATTCGAAACAAGATGCGTTTGGGCAACCCCAGGAGCGCGCACTCGTAAACCAAATAGCAAGAGACCAGGGATGTCACGACGTCGCCCAAACCAGGGACAAGTCCCAGGATCGGATCCAGCCCAATGCGATAGCCGCTCGGGAGAACGATGCATTGGTCCATCAGAACGCTCACCATTCGGACCCGTCGGTAGCGACGATTCTCGGGATACGCGATCCGCTCGGCACGGACGGAGCCTGCTTGGCTTCGGTTGGCCGACTCGCTTGGCTGGGCTACAGGCAAACTCGTAAGGGGCGCCATGGCGAACTATAGCACGATCCATCAAAAATTCCGTGGGAAATGTCCTGGAAAAGCCAATCCATCATTTCGCTATTGGCAAAGTGCGGGACAGCCTCAATGATTACTGCTGCGCATATGTCGGAACCCAGGAAACATAATTACGACGAAAGTAAAATCAAGACGCTCTCTTCGTTGGAGCATATTCGGTTGCGAACGGGGATGTACATTGGCCGAATTGGCAATGGCACACATTACGACGACGGTTGCTACATCCTGTTGAAGGAAGTCATCGATAACGCCATCGATGAATTCATCATGGGACACGGCAAAGAGGTGCAGATTCAGATCGAGGGAACGAAAGTCTCGGTGCGTGATTACGGGCGTGGCATACCTTTAGGCAAAGTGGTGGACTGCGTTTCGAAGATCAACACGGGCGCCAAATATAACGACGATGTCTTTCAATTCAGCGTCGGGCTCAATGGCGTCGGGACCAAGGCGGTCAACGCGTTATCCAAAGACTTCTTTGTGCGCAGCCATCGCGGCGGGGAGTTTGCGGAAGCCTCGTTTAAGCAAGGCCTGCTGAAGAGCCAAAAGAATGGCAAAACGAACGGTGAACCGGATGGCACCTTCATCCGTTTTGAGCCTGACCCGACGATCTTCAAGGAGAGTGAGTTCCGCGCCGAGCATATCGAACGGCGACTTCGGCATTACTCCTATCTTAATGCGGGCCTGCGCCTCATCTTCAACGGAAAGACGTTTCAATCGCGCAATGGACTGCTCGACTTGGTGATGGAAGATCTCGCGTCCGATCAAAGCGAGCCGATCTACCCGCCGTTGCACTTTTCCAGCAAGATGCTGGAGTTCTGTTTTACCCATAGCAACAGCCGGTACGGCGAGACGTTTTATTCCTTCGTCAACGGCCAGTACACCTCGGATGGAGGCACGCACCTGAGCGCATTTCGAGAAGGACTTCTCAAAGCGGTCAACGAGTACTCGAAATCCGGATACGAAGGCGATGATGTCCGTGAGGCCATGGTGGGCGCAGTGGCGATTCGGCTAAAGGATCCCGTCTTCGAATCGCAGACCAAGAATAAATTGGGAAATACCGAGATTCGTTCCGACTTGGTGAACCAGGTGCGCGAGGAATTGCTTCACTTCTTCAATCGCAATAAAGAAGTTGCGCAGAAGATCGTCGCGAAAGTCGAAGATACCAAGCAACTTCGCAAGGAGTTGCAGGAGGTCAAGAAACTCGCGCGCGAGCGTGCCAAAGCGATTACCATCCGGATCCCTCAGCTGAAGGATTGCAAAGTACACTTCGACAAGGGCAAGGGGAAAGGGAAGGGATCCATGGTCTTTATTACGGAAGGGCAATCCGCGGCCGGTTCGATTGTAAGTTGCCGCGATGTGAATACGCAGGCGATTTTTGTGTTGAAAGGCAAGCCTTTGAACGTTTGGGATCTTAAGCGGGATATTGTTTACAAGAATGACGAGATGTACAATCTCATGCGCAGCCTCGACATCGAAGACAATCTCGAAGGGTTGCGCTACGAAAAGGTCATTTTAGCGACCGATGCGGATGTGGACGGCTTGCATATTCGCAACTTGATGATCACCTATTTCTTCAGGTTCTTCGACCAGCTCGTGCACGACGGGCATCTATTTGTGCTGGAAACGCCGCTGTTCCGAGTGCGCAACAAAGAACAGACGATTTATTGCTACTCCGAGGCTGAGCGTGACACCGCTGCCAAGCAGCTGGGGAAGAGCGCCGAGATTACTCGGTTCAAGGGCCTTGGCGAAATCAATCCCACCGAATTCAAACAGTTTATCGGACCAGAGATGCGGCTAAGCCAAGTGGAATACGCGGCAAAACCGGACGCGGCGACGATTCTCGAGTTCTACATGGGCAAAAACACGCCGGAACGAAAAGACTACATCATGGACAATCTCGTGGTGCCGGTCGAGGACTGAGTGGCCGGCGAATCTGGGCAAATGGCGGCTTTTCTCGGAGACGAGGTTGGATTAGTCGCGTTTGAGCTGTGCAGACGGTTTTGCCGGGGCATTTGTTTCCGCATCGCCTTTGCGGGATTCGAGCGGGGGAAGTTGGATGGGCTTTGGGTAGACGACTGCCGTGGGGCTTGCACCGCCGTAGCGATCGATCGCCGTCACCGCCACAGCGTCCGGATATTGCGGTGACTTGGGGTCCGGAAGTGGCAGAGTCGTTCGGTCTTTGGGGAGCAGTTCCGTGCTCCACTTTCCGCCTCGTTGCACTTGGCAAACCCAGAGCCTAACCGGTCTGGGACCCGCGTTGCCCCAGGTCACTTTCCCGGCTTTGGAGTTACCCGGCGAATCCAAGGTAAGTTTGGGTTTGTCTGGGAATCCGTCGGTCAGCCAGCTGGCTGCCGGGACGAGAGCTGGCTCGGTGTACAATTCTCGCACGATCGAGTCCGCCAGACGATCCGGATTTCGAATGAGACTGCTGATATTCCAAAAGACGTTCCCAGTTGCACCGCGCTGTTTTCGAGTGAGTCGAACTTGCTTAAGGATTTCGCTGCTCGGCCAGGCGCTGCCGACTTTGGTGAGATCGTTGCCGGGACAAACCAGGCGCGATCGAGTATTTTGCGACGACCACCATTCCACCAGAGTCTTGTAGCTCTGGTCCGGGCTTTCGATGCTCCAATAAAGCTGAGGGGCAAAGTAGTCCGCCCAGCCTTGGGCCAGCCATTTTCGCGAATCCGCGTAGAGATACTCGTAGGCGTCTAAGCCACGGCGGACGCCCGCAGGGGCTCCTAAACGCCAGATCCCAAAAGGGCTTATCCCCAGTTTAACCCAGCGTTTCTCCAGTTTGATCCGGCGATTCAGGGCCTCGATAAAGTCGTCGATGTTTTTCCGGCGCCAGTCCGCTCGAACCAGTTTCCCGCCTCCTGCGCGATAACGTTGCCAGCTGATGTCATCCGGGAACTCGAGGAGTTGTCCGGCGGTGTTCCGTTCGGGATAGGGATAAAAGTAATCATCGAGATGCACCCCATCGATATCGTAGCGTTGGACGACGTCCAGGACGACCCGAGTGGCATGGTCCCGCACCGCGGACAGGCCCGGGTCAAGCCAGATCTGGCTTCCATAGTTGCGGACCCATTCCGGGCGAGTCCGTGTCAAATGATTCGTCGCGGCACCGGATTTGAAAACGGGCGATCGCACTCGAAACGGGTTAAACCACGCATGTAACTCCAGTCCGCGCCGATGGGCTTCCTCGATGGCGAAGGCCAGCGGATCATAAGGCGGGTCGGGAGCCGTCCCCATCTGGCCGCTCAAGAACTCGGACCAGGGCTCGATTGGGGACGAATACATGGCATCGGCGCCCGATCGGACTTGGAAGATCAGGACGTTCAACCTTAGTTGAGCGGCCTTTTCGATGATCGCTACCAGTTCGGATTTTTGCACGGCGGTCGCAAGCCCAGGACGAGAGGGCCAATCCAAGTTCGCGACGGTGGCGATCCAAGCTCCTCGAAATTCGCGGGCCGGTCGCGGCGGCACGTTGTCGAGCGCTCGGCGGACCGTGGTACTCTCGCCTGCGAGGCTCAGAGACATGAGCCCGAGGATCAGGCAAATCCCCAGGGACAAGAGCCTGCATTGATTGGCCCTGGAAGGTCGAACGGCGCGCTCGGGCATAAGGTGGCGGAGCATTGTCGCAGAAACGTTCTTGGTCAAGTCTGGCGCGTGCGAATTGGAGTGTGGAACCGCGGGATTAGAGCGATCCGCCAAGAACCTTGCGAAATTCGACGGCGACTCTTGGAAAATGCTTGCGCGGCCAGAAGTCCGAATTAGTGTAGGCAATAGTCTTCGGTAGGTAAAAGGTCAAAAAAGGGTTTGAGGTATGGGCAGGGGAATGGTTCCAAAGATCTGTCGGTGCTGTGGGCAGCCGTTAGAGCAAACACCATCGGCTAATCCAAACGTCTGTTTTTCATGCGCCTCAATTTCTGCTGAGGCGGGACGGATGTCGGGCGCAGCTTCGGATGCGGTTTCTGTGTCTGTCGAGACGAACGCCTGGGATGAGAGCAGTCAATTCCTGACGGTCGAAGGTCCTTCGGTGTTGGAATGTTTTAACGCCGTTGAGATGGCCAAAGAGGCCATCGTCGAGGTTGCGAAGCGGGACGATGGAAACGCGGGCATGGGGAAGAACCCCGGAGCGGCCCAGGTGCCGCCCGCAAAGGCCCTGAGAGTTCCTTAGACGTTTTTCGGCGTAACTTGAGCTGTCCTTATTTCCGCCGGCCGCGGCGGCCATCCGTGGCCGCCTGGAAGGGCTGCGTGCAACGGAAGCCGATGGGGTAGGGCTACCGGCAAGTTCGTGCATCGACCCTTTACTTCACGGCCAACTGCGCGTCGATCCAAGACAAGGTTTTTTGCCACATCTCCGGTAAGTAAACGTGGCCGGTCTCGGGATAGACGATGCTCTGGAATTGCGGTGCAGCATCGTAGAGTTGGTAGACAGGCCTCACTTTGGCCTCGATGACGCGGATGCCCGAGACAGGAGAGCCGTCATCACGATCGCCCGTTTGAAAGAGCATCGGTCGCGGTGCGGCCAGAGCGACCACCGCTTCGGTGTCGAAGTAGTTCAGGAGGCCGGGAACGTAGTAATAAATCCCGTGGGCTTTGAGCTGCTCCTGAGCTATCAGGTCCTGATATCGCGTCAGGCAATCGACCGCAACTCCAGTTCGAAGGCGGTCATCCAAAGCCATTAGCCACCATGACCGTGTCGCCCCCATGCTAATTCCCGTGACGGCGATTCGGTTGGTATCGATTTCAGGGCGTGAGACCAGGTAATCCAGCGCCATCAAATCGTCCCGGAGAATCATGCCCCAAAGGGTTCGCCCAACCCACAGGTTGAATTTGCTAGCGGTCAGTTCGGCCGATGATCCTTTCTCGGCCGGACCGCCTGGGCCTTCGCCGTTTCGTTCTCCGAAACAATAGGCATCGATAACAATCAGGGCATATCCGCGTTCTGCAAAGGTTGCCGCCGGTGGCGCCGGGGTGTGTTCGGAGCGAAAAATCTCCTCTTTGCCATTGTCATACTGGCCACCGTGCCAATGGCAATAGAGGATGGCCGGGATTCTGGTGGTCTTGCCTTTCGGCAAGATCAGATAGCCTGGGACGGTGGCACCGGCTCCGTTGTCGAAGCGAAACCGTTCCGTAATATAGAGTTCGCTCTCGTTGCGGGAGAGCGTCTGGACGGTCGGGCGTGCTGGGCGTGGCGGCAAGCGTCCCAGCAAGCTCCAGAGCCGGGCTCGAATTTGTTCGCGTTGGTTTTCCCAGTCGGCCCGCGAAGTGGGAATGGTGAATTCCGGGACGGGAGGAGCGTTCTCGAGCCAACGTTTCCAATTAGGCGAGGGGATTGGGGCGGACATGGCGTGGTTTAGAGCCGAGCAAAGAGCCAATGCGCAGATCAGCCTTTGTGCTACACTGTGGCGTTGTGTGGCCAGGGGCGTTTGCATGCTATTTGCACGCGAGAATGACAGCATTTTGTCGCGTTGGCTAGTGTGGTGACCGCTAAGTCCTTGCACTTTCGCGGCGAGGGTTTTTGCTCGCCCGCAAGGCGCGAGCGAGGCGTATACCCGTAGCGGTCAGTACCGAGCGAGGAACGCGGCGGGCGCGCGAAAGAACCGCCGCCCAAAGGGTTGCGCTGAAAATGGGTCCTGGCTTCGTTGCTCCTCGGTCAGAGAGCGCGGCGGCTATCCTCCGTCGTCGCGCCTCGCCAGGACCGATTTTGAGCGCAACGAAAGTATAAGGACTTAGCGGTCACCACACTAGGGTATCATAAGTTGCGGGAGCGGGTTGATCGGGCGGTGAGCTCGACAAATTGGACGGTTTCTAGGATTGACCTGGCCGGGTTGCATCTTCTTGACTAGAGCAGAACCAGTTATGAATAAAATGACGGGACATGTCCCGGCGAATTCCGCGAAAGCGTCGGCCGTGACGGCGCCCCCCCCAGAGGGGGATGTGGCGGCCATCAATCATTTGCGGGAACTGTACGGAGAGATCCGGACGGAGATCGGAAAGGTGATTATCGGGCAGCACGACGTCGTTGAGCAGTTGCTGATCTGCGTCTTGGCGCGCGGGCACGCGTTGTTGATGGGCGTTCCCGGCTTGGCCAAGACAACGATCGTCAACTCCCTGGCCCAGGTCATGTCTCTCCAGTTTAACCGCATTCAGTTCACGCCGGACTTAATGCCCTCCGATATCACGGGGACGGATATTCTGCAGGACACCGACCAACCCGGGAGGCGCGCCTTCGTTTTTGTGAAGGGCCCAGTTTTCGCGAATATCATCCTGGCCGATGAGATCAATCGAACGCCTCCCAAAACGCAGTCAGCGCTTTTGGAAGCCATGCAAGAGCATCGCGTGACGGTGGCGGGTCGCGTGTTTCCGCTCCCATCTCCATTCTTCGTTTTGGCGACTCAAAACCCGATCGAACAGGAAGGCACTTACTCCCTGCCCGAAGCGCAACTTGATCGGTTTATGTTTTTCATCCATGTCGATTATCCTAGCCTCCTTGAGGAACGGCGGATTGCGCGCGAAACGACCGGCGCACCCCACGCTGAACTTCGGAAGCTGATCGACGCGGAGCAGGTCATGCGGTTCCAAGAGATTGTGCAACGCGTCCCGGTGCCTGACCATATCTACGACGTGGCGGTCGATCTCGTGCGGAGTTCGCGTCCCAAAGGGGAAGATGTGCCCGAGTGGGTCAAGAAATGGGTGACTTGGGGTGCGGGACCTCGGGCTGTGCAATACTTGATTCGAGGGGCCAAAGCCCGGGCTGTTCTCCAGGGAAGCTATCTCGTGCGCATCGAGGACCTCGAAGCCGTGGCGCAGCCAGTCTTGACGCACCGCATATTAACGAACTTCCAAGCTCAAGCGGAGGGCGTGACGAGCACGTTCATCATTACTCGCCTGCTAGAGTCGTTGCGAGGAGACGTCACCCGTGTCTGAGGTCAATCTCGCGAAATACCTGGACGCGGGCGTGCTCGCGCGCCTCATGGCGCAGCCGCTACTCGCTCGCTTTCCCATGGAAGGAACGGTGTCCGGGCATCATAAGAGCCCGCACCGGGGGTCCAGCGTCGAGTTTGCCGAATATCGAAATTATGCCCCGGGAGATGACGTCAGGCGTTTAGACTGGCGGGTCTTTGCGCGCACTGATCGATTTTACCTTAAGGAGTTTGAGGCGGAAACCAATCTGAGATGTTATCTCGTCCTGGATTGCAGCGGCTCCATGGCATTTGTGGGGAAGCATCAGCGCAAATTGGATTATGCTCGCCGACTTCTGGCCTCGCTGGCGTATCTCATTATTCATCAGGGCGACGCCGCTGGGCTCATTTGCGTTAATGCCAAGACCTTTGTGGACGTTCCGCCTCGCAGGAATCCCGCTCATCTCCAGACTTTGATCAATACTTTGGATCAAGCGGAAGCTGAGTCGGGCGGGGAGACTGGCTTGATCAGTGCGTTGCACGATCTGGCGGACAAGGTGCGACGGCGTGCTTTGGTGGTGGTCTTCTCGGATTTCTTCTGCGACACGGAGGCACTCTTGAGTTGCTTCCAGCATCTTCGGTTTCAGAAACATGATCTTGCGGTGTTCCACTTGCTCGATCGGATGGAGGTGGATTTCAAGTTCGATCGCCCGGTGCGCTTCGTTGATTTGGAGAGTTCGCTGAGTTTGGTGACAGAACCGGGTCTTATTCGTGACCAGTATCTCGAGCAACTTCAGGCATTTCTGGATCGCATTCGGGCGGGTTGCCATGAGTTTCATGCGGATTACCGAAGGGTCGTGACAGATCAGGATTTTGAACGAGTCTTAGCTGATTTCTTGGTGGAGCGCGCACGACTGGCCGGAACGCCCGCAAGCCGATGAGACACGGATGACTTTCCTGCAGCCATTCATTCTCTGGGCGCTGCCTTTGGTGCTACTGCCGATCATCATTCATTTGTTGAATCGGATGCGGCACCGGCCTCAACCCTGGGCTGCCACTCGGTTTTTGATCTCGGCGACTCGCAGTTCCGTCAACAATGCCAAGCTCCGCCAGTGGTTGATCTTGCTCTTGCGGGTCTTGGCGGTTCTGGCGCTGGTCCTGTTCTTGAGTCGGCCTTTAGCTGGCGGATGGTTGGGCTGGGCTTTATCTCCGGCTCCCGACGCGATTTTGATTCTATTGGACCGCTCTGCCAGCATGGAGACCGGGAGCGCCGGAGCAGGTAGCAAACGCCAACAAGCGATCGAATCGTTGGCGCAAGCCGCCAAGGAATTTGAGGAATCGAGCCATCTGGTTCTAATAGAGAATGCATTTCGCGCACCACAAAGCATCCGAAGCGCGGCCACACTGCGGGAGAGTTCCGCCACTGCGGCCACGGATACGACCGCGGACATCCCTGGCATGCTCGCCACCGCATTCAATTGGCTCGTGGAGAATCGTGCGGGCACGGCCGAGCTTTGGATTGCTTCTGACCTGCAAAAAAGCAACTGGCAACCGGACGATGCTCGGTGGAAAAGCCTGGTGGCGCAGTTCAACGGACTCCCGCAGAAGATTCGGATTCGGTTGTTAGCTCTTGACGGAAGGACCGGACCCAATCGTTCGGTGGAGCTAAAGGAACTGGTCCGTCGACCTCGGGCCGACGAGAGCGAGTTGCAGATCGTCGTGGACGTGCAATCGGATGCTGCCGAAAAAGTGACCGTGCCTCTCACGGTGAGTCTCGATGGCACCACCACCCAGCGAGAACTGACGCTGGAGGGACAGCTCTTGCGCTGGCGAAATCGCATTCAGCTTCCGAAACAGGCGGGCCAAGGCTGGGGATGGCTGGAGATACCCGCCGACGCTAACCGCCGGGATAACACGACATACTTCGTCTATGGATCTGAAACCGCGCTCAGGGCGAGCATTGTCACGTCGGATCAGGCCAGCGCGAAGTTGCTCCAACTCGCCATCAGCGCTGGTTCGGGTAAAGCCGCGCCCCGGGTGGACCTGGTGCTGCCGACGGAGTTGACTCGCGCCGTTTGGGAGGACAACACCTTGGTCGTTTGGAAGGAGCCCTTGCCGGAAGGACCTTCCGCCCAACGAATCCGTGCGTTCATTGCGGAGGGAGGCAGCGTGCTCTTTCTGCCACCGGACCGGCCCGATGCTCAACGCTTTGAAGGTGTCGGTTGGGGGAACGTGGAAACGACAAGTTCCGAAAAACCGTTTCGGATCCTTCGCTGGAACGAAGATGAAGGTCCCCTGGCGAAGTCGGATGAAGGTTTGAGCCTGCCTCTGAACGATGCGACTTTCCAACGACGTCAAGCCATTCTAGGCGCTTCGACCTCGCTCGCGGCATTTGACGACGGCAGTCTTTTCCTGGTGCGCCAGCCGGTGGGACGGGGCGAGGCTTACTTCTGTGCCTCCAGGCCGGACCGGGACTGGTCGAGTTTGGGTGAAGGTCCGGTCTTGGTTCCGATGCTTCAGCGTTTGCTGCAAGCTGGGGGCCGCCGCTTGCAGCAGGTCATGGCCACCGAGTGTGGCCAGCTGAGTGTCGTTGATCTCGGCAGACATTGGGAACCAATCGACGGAACAAGAGCAAAAGATATCCGTACGGAATCGGGAGTCTATCGGTCGGGTGAACGATTGCTCGCGGTGAACCGGCCGCTCGCTGAGGACAACCCGGAAATTCTGGACGGACCCGAAGCCGAGCGCCTGTTTGGGACCCTTGGAGTTCGAATGCTCCAAGAAAAACGACGCACTGCCGAAAGCCTTGAAGGAGAAGTCTGGAGGATCTTTGTCTTCTTGATGCTGACATTCCTCGTGGTCGAAGGGATACTCATTTTGCCGTCCGCCGATCCGAGACGCGGTCTAGCCGGTGCTCCGGCGCAACCTCGGGGACGGTCGGCCCTGGCGGAGGCTCAGCCATGAGTCACTGGTCCGTGGCATCCAGTTGGCCAGTGCTGCTGATCGGCGGCAGTCTTTGGCTCGGTTCAGGATGGCTCTGCTATGCCAACTGGCGCCGAAGCGGTCGCCGGCGCCATGCGCTCGCCCTGGAAGCGCTCCGGTTCTTCCTGATTTCACTTCTCGCGCTCACGCTCCTGCGCCCGGAGTATGTGAAACAGATTCAACGGACGGATCAACCGGTCGTCGCGGTGCTCTGTGACGCCTCTGGAAGCATGCTCTCCCGGGACGTGGTAGCCGCCACTCAAATTGTCAGTCGTGCGGAATGGGTCGGACAACAGCGTGAAGCACAATTCTGGAAAGCGCTCCAAACGAAAGCCAAGGTGGAGGTGGAGGATTTTGGTTCGAGTTTGGACGTCACTAATCCCGTGCAACGGGCGGCACAAGGGACGGACCTCAATCAGGCTTTAGAAAATGTGCTGAGGCGGGAGAAGAATCTCAAGTCCGTGCTGCTCTTGACGGACGGTCAGTGGAACGTGGGGCAATCCCCGCTGACCGCGGCGACACGCTACCGTGAGGAAAACGTTCCGATCTTCTCTGTCGTCGTGGGCCGAGAGACTCCGCTTCCCGATTTACAGCTGGAGAGTGTCTTTGCTCCTTCCTACGGACTATTTGGAGAACAGATCTCGATCCCATTCCACATTCGCAGCTCCTTGCCTCACGAAGTTAAAACGACTGTCACATTACTCGACGGGACGCGGGAAGAAGCGCGTAAGGAAATTGTCATTCCCGCTGGAGGGCAGTTCCAGGAAGCGATTCTCTGGTCACCTCGAGCCGTAGGCAACATTACCCTCACCTTGCATCTTCCGGTCGAGCCTGACGAGAGCTTACCAGAGAACAACGATCAAACATTCTCCGTCAACGTTCGAGTGGAGACCCTGAAAGTGCTGGTGGTCGACTCGTTGCCGCGTTGGGAATACCGCTATTTGCGCAATGCGCTCGCGCGTGATCCTGGGGTCGAGATGCATTGCATCCTTTATCATCCTGGACTGGGCATGGGGGCGGGGCGGCAATATCTATCCTCATTCCCGAATACCAAAGAAGCCATCGCGCGTTACGACGTCATCTTCCTGGGCGACGTGGGAATAGGCGAGAACGAGTTAAGTGCCAGCGACGCCGAACTTATCAAGGGGCTGGTGGAACAACAGGGAAGCGGTTTGGTGTTTCTGCCCGGGCGCCGAAATCGTGAAAAGACATTCCTCGACAGTCCGCTAAAGGATTTGGTTCCGGTGGTTCTTGATTCGGCAAAGCCCGAGGGGATCGGTTTGCAGAATGAGTCGACGTTGACTCTCTCGTCCGCTGGTCGACGTCATTTGCTGACCCGCTTTGATGCCGATGAGGATCGAAACGACGAACTCTGGAAGCAACTCCCGGGCTTTTTCTGGTCGGCCGCCGTGGAAAAAAGCCGGCCGGGGTCCGAGGTGATTGCGGTGCACTCATCGTTGCGGAATGCTTGGGGGCGGATGCCGCTTTTAGTCACGCGCGCGGCGGGAAATGGGAAGGTTCTATTCATGGGGACCGATAGTGCCTGGCGCTGGCGGCGTGGTGTCGAGGACAAGTATCATTATCGATTCTGGAGCCAAGTGGTTCGTTGGATGGCTCACGAAAGACATCTGTCGGAGAAGCAAGGGATCCGGTTGGCGTTCGCGCCGGAAGTGCCCCAGGCGGGGGAAACTGTCTTCCTGCAAACGACCATATTGGATACAGCGGGGTTTCCTATCGAAGACGATAAAGTGTTGGGCAAGGTAACGACTCCGTCCGGGCGGACGGAACGTCTTGAATTCACACCGATGGAAGGGGGGTGGGGTGTGTTCAAAAGCAGCTTCGCGGCGACCGAAGGTGGCGCATTCAAATTGGCGGTCGGTTCTGAGCGGCATAACCGGCATTTGGAAACGGAGCTCACTGTAACGCAGCCGCAGGTCGAAAAGATCGGCCAACCGGCTAACGCGCAGATCCTACGCGAAATCGCGACCCTAACCCGGGGAGCCTTCTCTACCTTTGAATCGCTCGAGAAGGTTGTGCAGCAGATCTCGCTGTTGCCAGAACCCAAGCCTCTCGAACAGCGTCTCCGAATCTGGAGCAGTCCATGGTGGGGCGGAATCATCCTGGTGTTGCTAGGGATTTATTGGACGGGACGCAAACTGGCGGGCATGGTATAGCGCGATCTTGGGACACATGACCGGCACCGAAGAACACAACGCCTTAGCCTTGCCGAAGGAGTTGCGGGCTCAGTTTGCCCGGTTGGAGAAGCGTTTGTGGCAAGTTGAAACGCGGACAGCCCTCTATCGAGCGGCCTCTGTTCTCGGGGCGTCATTTCTTGTTCTTTATATTTCAGATCGGTTTTGGGAGACCCCAGTTAGCGTGCGAGTAGTCTGCGCGGGCGCGGGTTGGGCCGGCGTGGCGGGCTGCGCGGCGGGTTGGGTCAAGAACTGGGTTGTACGGCGGCGTTCCCAGCGCGGGCTAGCCATCCTGGTGCAGAGAGAATATCGACGATTAGGTGACCGGTTGCTCGGAGTGGTTGAACTTGCCGACGAAGCGCAGCGCCCCGCGCATTTCTCTCCAGCGCTCTATCAGGCGGCGATTCAGCAGGTCGCAACGGAGGCGCAACAGTACGATTTTGCCGCGGTGGTCAAGCGGGCGCCCGAGAACCGCGCCCGAACGATGTTTCTGGCCGCACTTGGAGTCATGGCGGTCGCGTCCTTCCTTTCGGCTCCTGTCACTCTCAACGGCGCGGAACGTTGGTTTGCTCCATGGGCACAAATCCCGCGAGTGACTCTAGTCCAGCTTCGTGGTCTACCGGACCAGTTGATCGTGCCTCACGGCGAGCCGTTCGAGCTTCGGTGGACGGTCGGTTACCTGTCCTGGTGGAAGCCCACGTCTGGACGAGTGCAGTTCGAGCGGCAACCGCGAATTCGGGTCTCGGTGCAGGACCAGCAAGGCTACGCCAAAATGGCCGGGCAAGTGGGGAAAGGGACAGTCAAGATTCGTCTGGGAGATGCCGAAGGCCAAATCGTCGTGGTGCCGACGCATCGACCGTCATTGACGATGTTAATGGCAGATAACCAACTGCCAGGCTACTTAAGATTGCCAGCGACGACGGAGGCAGTGGCCAATGGCACGTTGAATGTCCTCGAAGGCAGCCGCGTGACGTTGCGCGGGCAAGTCAGCCGTGGACTCGTGGCGGCTGAAATGCGATTAGCCAACGAGAACACAGCTCGTCCCATGACAACCCTTGGGGATCGATTCGCAAGCGAGCCGCTGGCGTTGGAGGAAGTGCCCGAAGTTGCACTCAGCTGGCGAGATGAAGCTGGTTTGAGCAACGCCGCACCCTGGCGCCTGCAAATACACGCGGTCAAAGATTCGCCCGCGACGCCAGAACTCGTCGACCTGCTTCGCGACACGGCTATTTTAGAAACCGAAGTCCTGGATATTCGCGCAGCGGCGCGCGATGACTTTGGCGTGCGCGAGCTGAGACTCGAATGGCAGCTCGTTTCCGACGTGGGTCCCACCAATTCATCGGGAATCTCACCGTTCACTCGGGAGGCGCCGAGCCCTCACGAAAAGCGTCTCGAAGAGGTTTTCCACTTTAGTCCAAGCTTGTTGGGGTTGCCGCCGGATTCCATCGTGGAACTGCGTGGCGCAGCCGTCGATTTTTTTCCTGACCGCGAACCTTCACGCACTCCGGTCTACCGGGTGCATGTCATGGGCAACGAACGACACGCGGAGTTAGTTCGACAAAATCTGGAATCACTTCTGTCGCGTTTGGAAGAGGTCACTCGACTGGAGGAAAAGCTAGCGCAGTCGACCCGCGAGCTTCAAGCCCAGTCGAAGGAACAGCTCCAGTCGGACGCCGCCGCGGAGCGGATTGCCGCCGCGAAGGACGATCAGGCTCAGAACGCGGCGCATTTAGATCAGTTGGCCAGGGAGGGAAAGAAGACGTTGCGTGAAGCGACGCGCAATCCAACTTTCGCCGACCAGGACTTGCGCGAGTGGGCCGAGAATCTGCGCGAGATGCAGTCGTTGTCTCAAGAGAAAATGAGCGAGGCTTCGCAAGCGCTCAAAGAGGCTCAACAAAATCCTGAGAACCGTGCTGAGAACCTGGCCGCAGCTTCCAACAAGGAACAGGAGATCCTCGACGCTCTCGAAGAATTACAAAGGAAAGTCAACAAGGGCCTCGATCAACTCCAGGCAATGACGTTGGCGCAGCGGCTACGAAAGCTTTCCTCCGACGAGAAGGGGATTGCTAAACGCCTGCGGAAGATCGTCCCGGAAACGATCGGATTGCTGCCCAAAGAGTTGCCCGACCGTTTTCGATCCGTGGAAAGCACGCTTTCGGGAGAGCAAGGGAATGTGCAGAAGGATACGACCGTCTTACAGGGCGAGTTGGGGCGCTTTTTCGAGCGCACCCAAAAAGATGCTTACGGTCAGGTCAACAAGGAGATGTCCGATTCGCGAATCGGTGATGAGCTGGACCGATTGCGCGGCTTAATTAGTGAGAACATCGCGATGGAATCGATACAGGACCTGGGCATTTGGTCCGATCGCTTGACCGCCTGGGCGGACCTTCTGGAGCCGAAATCGGCCTCGGGCGGCGGGGGGGCGGGGGGCGGTGGAGGAGGGCGATCAGGGCGATGAGGCATTGATGAAGGTGCTTTTGGGCTTGTTGCGCACTCGGGATCGAGAGGTCAACCTGCGGCAGCGGACCGGGTTGCTCGACAGGCAGAAGTCCGACCCAGCCTACGTCGAAAAGGCGAAAGGCTTGGCGGAGACTCAAACTGCGGTCCAGGAAGAGGTGCGGGGGATTCAGGGAGAGAATCCGGTTCCGGCGTTGGAGTTTCCCTTGCAAGACATCATCGATTCGATGGGCGGGGTGCAAGAGTTGCTCAACAAACCGCAAACGGATCGCGACGTCGATATGGCTCAGACCAAGTCGATTGATCTGCTTTCCGACGTCATCAACTTGATCAACGAGCAGCAGCAAAAGAACAACAGTGCCAGCAGCAGTTCTTCGCAATCTCCCAGTGCGGAAGAGATGGCATTCCTCATGCAAATGTTGTCGTTGCAGAATAGCGCTTCTCCGGGCATGGGCGTCAATCCGCGGGGTGGAGCGAACCAGTCGGGCGGCACGACGGATCGTGCGGCTACTCCTGTCCAAGGGGATCCGAATGCCCGCCCTGGTGAGGCGCGCAGTGTCAGCCGGGCGAGTGGGAGCAGCGTGACGGCGCCGACCGAGTTTCGCGAGGCGCTGGAGAATTACTATCGGGCGCTGGAAAATTTGGAACGGAAGCCATGAGAGCGTTGTGCCTTTGCCCGATCCTGGTTTTGTGGCTCGTCTGGAGCGAGGGTTTGATTGCCCAGGAGCTGTTCATGGAGAAGTCCGATGTGGCTCCGGCGGAAGTCGAGCGCGTCTACCTTCGGGGCCTGCAGTATTTGGTCAAGACCCAGAGCCCAGACGGGAGTTGGGGAGAGACATCGTATGGCAAAGAACCCGCCGTGGTGGGGCTCTCGGTCATTAGCATGCTTGCCCATGGGGACGACCCTAACTTCGGACCGTTTAGTCAACCGATCGGTCGAGGGTTAAACTATATCCTCAAGCAGATGAACAAGAAGACGGGGTACATCGGACGCTCCATGTACAACCACGGGTTCGGGACGCTCGCTCTGGCCGAAGCGTACGGGGCGGTTGATGATCCTCAGCTCGGCCCGGCTCTGCAGCAAGCGGTTCGACTAATTCTTAATTCTCAAGCCAACAATCCCTTCGGCGCATGGCGTTACTCTCCTGAGAGCACGGACGCGGATACGACGGTTAGCGGCGCGCAGATGGTGGCGCTTTTCGCCGCGCGAAACGCAGGGATTGGCGTGCCGGAAGAGGCCATTCAAAAGGCACTTAAGTTCTTTGCCAGCTGTCAAACGGCGGATGGCGGCTACGGCTATACGTCGGCCGCCTCACCCAACGCGGCGCGCACCGCGATTGGCTGCTTGGTGTTGGCTTTGGCGAAAGAGAAGTCGTCCAAGAGTTTTAAGGCTGCCTTTGATTTTCTCCAAAAGACTCCCGCTGACTTGAATTACCAGCAGTACTTTCTCTATTACGGATCCCAGGCGTTCTTTCACGCTTCACCCCAAGCTTGGCAATCTTGGAATCGCAAGAATATCAAAGCGCTCAGTGCCAGCCAAGGCGCCGATGGCAGTTGGGAAGGACAATTTGGTCAGACTTTTTCAACAGCCGCCTCGTTGCTCTCCCTGGCGTTGAACTATCGATACCTTCCGATCTATGAGCGGTAAGCCTTCCAAAGCCACGCGCCTAAGCCGACTTTGGCAGGTTGTGCTGTTGATGGGGATGGCTGCGGCCGCAGGCACGCTGACCGAGGGGGTTGGGGCAGAAGTGCCGCTGCCGGGTTCGACCCTGGGGACACCGGCGGATCGATCTGCCGCCGACCTGCTGCAGTTCATCGACGGATCGTCACTGCATGGCCGCCTCCGTTCCATGAGTGTCGATCGGGGGGTGGGTTGGCAGCATCCCGACGCCCCGAGCTTAATCTCGTTCCGACCGACCAACATTGCTTGGATTCGATTTGAAAAATCTGTCCCGGCTCCGAGCGATGATCGGCCCAGTTGCCGATTTCGCTTTAACAATGGCGACGAGGTATTTGGCGACCTGATGGGATTGGACTTGGAACATGCGCAATTGCGCACAGCCTTTGGAGGCGTCCTCTCAGCCCCCCGGGAAAGTTTGCAGACGATCACGTTTTTGTCGAAAGGCTACTCTGTCCTGTATGAGGGACCCACAAGTGCCGATGGCTGGGTGCAAGGCAAATCAGGCCATGGATGGGATTACCGCGATGGGGCGTTTGTCGCTACTGGAATGGGCACGCTCGGGCGCGACCTTAAGCTGACCGGCTCATCGAGCATCGCGTTTGATTTGGCTTGGAACGGGCAGTTCAGTTTGATCGTGGCCATCTATACGAGTGTCTTGGACCGATTTGATTATAGTTCCAGCTCTTACATGTTCTATTTCAGCCCTGGCTACGTTAGCCTGCAGCGTGTGGCCGGAGGCGCTGGGGCCATGAATCTTGGCCAAGCGGCGATTTCCGAAATGGGACGGCGCAATCGGCTTCACCTGGAAATCCGGGCAAATAAAGAGGATGGGACGCTTGGATTGTTGGTCGAGGACCGGTTGATCCAACGCTGGAAGGATGGTGCTGGCTTTCTGGCTCAGGGATCCGGGATTGTTTTTTTCGCCCAGCTGGAAGGGCCGTCCGTGCGATTGAGCAACCTTAAAGTCGCGCAGTGGGAGGGGGATTTTGGAATGGAAAGCCTCACGAACGCACCTCCGAAGGACGATCTCGTTTGCTTGATCAATCGGGATCGTGTCACAGGAAAGCTGGAACGGTTGACCAACAGTACGTTGTCCGTCACGAGCGGCCAGACCGCTCTGGCGATTCCGCTGCAGCGCGTGAATCAGATCTATTTGCGTCCTCAATCGGCAAAGCCACCGGCGGGACGACCCTGGGAAATGCGGGCCTTTTTTGCAGGAGGCGGCACGGTCGCGTTCGATCTCACGGAGTGGAGTCAAGAAGTAGTCCGGGGCAACAGTTCCAACTTCGGCGAGGTCACGTTTCCGCCTTCGTCCGTGAGGCAAATCCAATTTAACTTGAATCGATCCAAACCGAGTGATGCTGAAGTGGAAGTTCTCGATCAGGAGGTGTGGGATCTGCCATGAACCGATTCCCCAGATCCTCTCTTGTTAGGCGGGCAGCAGGTTGTCTTCGAGCCTATGGTGCGTTGTTAGCCGGCGCCATGCTCGTCTTCGGTCAGACCGGTGAAACTTCGCCCGAGAACGCTCTGCGCCCCGTAGCAGGCCGTGAGGCACTGCTTTTTAGGAATGGCGATCGACTCTATGGAGCCTTGCAGTCGCTAGCTCCGACCACTGGCGTTCGTTGGCAGCATTCAGATGCGGAACAGGTGATCGACTTTCTGCCGGATAACGTCGCGGAGATCCATTTTCCATCGCGTCCTCGTCCACTTCCAGCGGGGACGGCGAGCTGCCGTGTCCAGCTCAATAATCAGGATGAGCTTGAGGGCAGTAGCATCCGCCTGGATTCAGAAAATGCGCTGCTCCAGACCTGGTATGCGGGTGAAATTACGATTCCGCGTCGGAGCATTTTGGTGATCAAGCCCGTTCCGCCGGAAGGGGCGACGTTGTTTCAAGGCCCGACTGGATTAGAGGGATGGACCATTGGCAAAGTCGTCTCAGCGCTGGGCGATGCGGGCGAGTGGAAGTATCGCAACGGTGCGTTCTATGCCACGAATGCGGCTTCGATTGCCCGCGATCTGAAGATGCCAGACGAGGCGTTGATCGAATTTGATTTGGCTTGGAAAGGCGTGTTCCAACTCGCGATCGCGTTGTTCACGGACTATCTCCAGCCCATTAATTTGGCCAACAAAGATACCGAACCGGATTTCGCGGGATTCTACAGCCTTCAACTCAACAGCTTCTCGGCAAACTTGCTCCCAGTGAAGAAGAATGATCCCTTGCGCTATTTGGGGCAGATTTCCGTTCCGGCCTTTAATCAACGCAATGCGGCGCATGTCGAGATTCGTGCGAGCAAATCCAAACGAAGTGTATCGCTTCTGGTGGACGGGCAATTGATCAAACAATGGGTCGATACCGAGGAGTTCGCGGGACAGGGAAAAGGAATGCGCTTTGTCCACCAAGGGCAGGGACGGCTCAAGCTGAGTCACTTGAAAGTTTCCGAATGGAACGGGCAGATGGAAGACTCACCCGCCGTGGCCACCGATGCCAGACAAGATGTCGTCCGACTTCGAAATGGCGACAAGGTCGAAGGGCATGTGAAACTTGTCGATACAAACAACGTTCAGGTCTCTAACGCTGGCACAGACTTGGACATCCCGCTCGTCCGCGTTAAGCGGATAGAACTGGCCGGGAGCCGGCCGGATGCGATTGGCAAGACAAGTGAAACGGCCCGAGCGATCTTCTGTCGAGGTGGGGCCGTTACGTTTGAGCTGGAAAGATGGGAGCCGGGAAAAGTCCTCGGACAGAGCCCGAATTTTGGGAAACTGACTTTTGACCCGGCTGCCTTCTCGAAGGTTGAGCTGCGCTTGAAGTCTCGAGCGGAGTAGTCTTCCGCAACCGCGAGAGAGTTACTTCAGTTCGGCATCCCAAAACTCTTTCCAGTCATCCAGGTTATTCAGGTCAACAGCGCCGGGAAGGATAGACCCGTCGTCAGCGAGGCTATTCGCGGAGAGGATACTTCGGCGAGTTTCGTCGTCGTGAACGTAGCCCAGGATCGCTTGGTTCGACTTGTAGATCGTCGCCTTATCCAATCGCACACCTGGCTGTTTCTTAATCCACGCTTCGAATTGAGGATACGTCGGCTTGGAGTCCGCAATGAACTTCTTCACGGCGTCCGGATTGAGGCCCAGCGCGTTGCATACCATTAGGTCGTATCCTTTGCCGAGCCCAGGGTAACCAGGGGCGAGTTTACCGCGCGCCTCTAACGAGGATTTCAGCCAAAGGCGAGGAAGGTGCAGCACTCCGAGCGGACCGGCGATACCGGAGCTGATTAGGGGTACGATGGTGTTCATGATTTCCCTTTGATTTGTGTTTACGGAACAGCGTCAGTATAGGAATGGGTCTCGACCGGTCAACGGGGAATTTGACGGCGACACGCTTTCAGCCACACATTAAGTCGTGGCGTATGGGCTGGAACGCGAAAACAGAGCGAGCTGAGAGCTCGGCAGGGGCGGTGGCCGCCCGGACGGACTTAAAGGTCCACGGGATGACGTGCAGTAATTGCGTGCGCCACGTCCATAACGCTCTGGAGGAACTCCCGGGCGTCGATCGTGCCAGCGTGGACTTGGAGTCCGGTGCTGCGAGAGTTCAGTGGCAAGCGGGCCAACGACCGGATTCCGAGGCTGTTTTCCGCGCCGTCCGCGAAGCAGGATACGAACCTCAGTTGCCTGCGAATGCTCGAGTTGAGTTGGCGGTGGAGGGAATGACCTGCAGTAATTGCGCTCGCAGCGTGGTGACGGCATTGCAGAATGTGCCCGGAGTGCGCTCCGTGGATGTTCAACTGGAAGCGGGCGAGGCCTGGGTCAGTTGGCAGTCGAACGACACGCCAGATTCGGATGCGCTTCTGCAAGCGGTATCAGATGCGGGTTACACCGCTCGAGTCCTGTCGCCCCAACGTTCTGCTCCGGCCTATGCGGTGTGGTCGCCTTTTTCCGGTTGGCAATTCAATGTGGTGGTCGGGACTGCTCTGACTTTGCCCTTGCTCATTTTAGAATGGGTTTTCGGCTTTGGTTTGGAGCGTTGGTACCATTGGTTCGCCTTTGCCTTGGTTCTACCCGTGCAGTTCTTGTGCGGCTTGCGTTTCTATCGCGGGGCGTGGAATCAACTCAAGGTCGGGCAGTCAAACATGGACACCTTGGTGGTCCTGGGTTCGACGACCGCGTTCAGTTATAGTGCCTGGGCGCTCTTTTCCGGGTGGACTGGCCACCTTTTCTTCATGGAATCCGCTTCGATCATCACGCTCATCAGCGTTGGACATTGGGTGGAATCCCGCGTCAGTGCACGGGCGGCCCATTCCTTGCGGGCGCTGCTCGAATTGGCCCCGCCGCAAGCGCGGTTGTTAGACCCTGGCGGAGCTGAAAGACTCGTGCCTGTTGCTCAACTTCGCATTGACGATACCGTGGTTGTGAAGCCCGGCGATCGCGTTCCGGTGGATAGTGTGGTTGCGGAAGGGACTTCGGTGGTGGACGAATCCATGTTGACGGGAGAGGCGATACCGGTCAGCAAGAGCAAAGGAGCTTGCGTTTATGCGGGCACTTCCAATCTGCACGGATGGCTCTTAACCAAAGTTGCGGCAACGGGCGAAGAAACCGCTTTGGCGCAAATTATCGCGGTGGTCCAACGCGCGCAAAGCAGCCGTGCGAACATTCAGAAATTGGGCGATCGGGTGAGCAGCGTCTTTGTGCCGATTGTTGTCCTGATTGCCTTGATCACAGGTCTGGCGTGGGGGCTGGCTCCGGCGCAGGCTGGATTCATCAGCGGTTGGTTCGAGCCGATTCTTGGACGCGCCCATCATCCCGTTGGTCCCTGGGCGGCGGCTATCTACCATGCCGCGGCTGTGTTGATCATTGCGTGCCCGTGCGCGATGGGGCTGGCCACCCCGGTGGCAATCATGGCCGGAGCAAATGCTGCGGCGCAGCGCGGAATTTTGATTCGAGACGGAGTGGCCCTGGAGAAATCCGGCGTGATCACGTGTGTGTTGTTTGACAAGACCGGGACTCTGACATCGGGGCGAATTGGCTTGGAGTTGGCCGAGGACTTCCTGACTCCTGCTGAGCAAGAGCAGTTGGGTTTCCACAAAATCGTCGCGTCATTGGCCAAATCGTCGATGCATCCGCTCAGCCTGGCTCTGGCCGGATTATCGAACGTATACCTGCCTCTGGAAGACTGGCAAGAGTTGCGCGGCTCGGGAGTTCAGGCCCGACTCAAAGGAGAATCGATACTATCCGGATCTTGGGTGCGCGTTGGATCGCCAGCTTGGCTGGAGTCTTTGGGGGTCGATTTGACGCCGGCGCATGCCCTTGTGACGGAATGGTCCGCCCGCGGGGCGACCGTGATTGGAGTGGCCGCAAACCAACGCCTGCTCGGTGTCTTGGCTTTGCGCGATCGCGTCAAAGAGCACGCGCCCAACGTCGTTGCAGGTTTGTTACGCCAGGGCAAATCCGTTTATCTGATTTCTGGAGATAGCCCCGCTACCGCTGCGGCCGTTGCTCAACAGGTTGGCATCGCTCCAGACCACGTGTTCGCGCAGGTGCGACCGGAAGATAAGGCGCACTTCGTCCAGCAGTTGCAGCAGCAGGGAGAAAAAGTTGCGTTTGTCGGCGACGGAATCAACGATGCTCCCGCTTTGGAACAGGCCGATTTAGGGGTGGCGGTGGCCCGCGCGAGCGACGTGGCACGTGAGGCGGCCGATATCATTTTGCTCAATTCCGACATTCAAGCGGTTCCGGAAGCCCTCCAATTGGCCCAAGCGACCTTGCGAACGATCAAACAGAATCTGTTCTGGGCTTTCTTCTACAATGCGCTCGGTATACCGCTGGCGGCTTTGGGGTATCTCAGCCCAGTATTTTCCGCGTTCGCCATGGGAGCATCTGACCTGGTGGTCATTGGAAATGCCCTCCGATTGCGTGCTTGGAAGTTCAAAATCAAATAGAGTGGGGCGCTCATGCAAGCCGTCGGCGTAATTCCAGAATCGCGTAGTGTTCGTCTGGTGGAACATCCCACCCCGAATATCACGCGGGATCATGAGGTCAAAATCCGTTCCTTAGAAGTCGGAATCTGTGGCACGGATCGAGAGATCTGTGCGTTTGAGTACGGCACACCTCCCCAGGAAAGTCCTTACCTGGTCATTGGCCACGAATCTCTCGGGGAAGTCTTGGAAGTGGGTGCGGCAGTCGATACTGTCCGCCCTGGTGACTTGGTCGTTCCTTCCATTCGCCGTCCGTGCGAGCGACCGGAGTGTTTCCCTTGCCGGAATGGCCGTCAGGATTTTTGTGTGACCGGTGACTTCACAGAGCGCGGGATCAAGCTGCGCCATGGCTACATGTCCCCGTTCTATGTCGAAGAGCAGAAATATCTGTCAGTCGTCCCGCCGCACCTGCGCGACGTGGGAGTTCTGGCTGAGCCTTTGACCGTGGCCGAAAAGGCCTTAGCTCAACTGTGGGAAATTCAGCGGCGTTTGCCTTGGGTGGTTTCAAACGATCCGACCCTGCCAGGGAAAGGACTCCAGGCGGTCATTCTCGGGGCCGGCCCCGTGGGAATACTAGGGACGATGGCGTTCTTGACCTGTGGATTCCGGGTTTTCGTTTACTCCCGATCGCCGAAACCGAACCCGAAGGCGGAGTTGGTGGAGTCCCTGGGCGCCGAATATATTTCATCGGAATCCTGTTCCGCGGATCAGCTCGCGGAACGAGTGGGCCGTATTGATGCGGTCTATGAGGCCGTGGGAGTTGGCAAGATATCGTTTGACTTGCTGCAGCGTCTGGGAACGAACGGTATTTTCATCTTCACTGGCATTCCTGCACCAAAATCCGCGATTCCGACTGAGATCGACCGGATCATGCGGGAGTTGGTCTTGAAGAACCAGGTCGTGCTCGGGACGGTCAACGCGGATCTGCGCGACTTTCAAAGAGCGGTCGATGATTTGGGGGTCTTTGAAAAGCGTTGGCCTGACCAACTGCGCGCCATGATTAGCGGGCGATTTCCTTTAAATGCTTACAAGGAGCTACTGCAGGGTCGCCAAGGCGGCATCAAACAGGTAATCTCGTTTGCATGATTTTCGCATGAAACCGGCTCATCCCAACGGCTGGATGGATATCTCCGTCCCTCTTTACCCAGGCATGGCCCATTGGCCAGGCGACCCGGAGTTTCGAGCAGAACGGGTTCGGAGCTTGGATCGCGGAGACGTGTGCAACCTGACAGCGTTGTCCACCAGCGCACACATCGGCACTCATATGGATGCTCCGAAACACTTCATTCGAGATGGAATGGGGATGGATGAGCTTCCGTTAGACGCCGTCATTGGCCCCTGTCGAGTCGTTGCCATCCACGATCCGGTCGCGATTAGCCCTGCCGAACTCGAAGGACAAGGCCTCAAGGGCGGGGATCGGGTCTTATTTAAGACGTCGAACTCGACGAATGCTTGGGGCCGGTCGGATTTTGTCGAAGATTTCGTTTATATCTCCAAGGAAGGCGCTCGTTGGTTGGTGGAGCACCAAATCCAGACAGTAGGTGTCGACTATCTCTCGATCGGCGGGTTCTTTAAAGATGGCGTCGAAACGCATCAGATTCTCCTGGGCGCCGGCGTTTGGGTCATTGAAGGACTCAACCTGTCTGCGATTGAGCCGGGCGATTACGAATTGGTCTGTTTGCCGTTGAAGATTCGCGGGAGCGATGGCGCACCGGCTCGGGCGATTCTGAGAGCGCTGTG
Organism: Limisphaerales bacterium; assembly: GCA_044225505.1. GTDB lineage: Bacteria > Verrucomicrobiota > Verrucomicrobiia > Limisphaerales > SIBE01 > JAXMHN01. The sequence goes on along the minus strand of JBGAIN010000115.1, from coordinate 1,157 downwards.
AGTCGCAGCGGAGGAAGCCGCTGGCCCCTCCGCGAGGCGCTCTCGCGGAGGGGCTGCAAAGTCGCTTTCGCCCGCGCTGCGTCAGAATCCTAACCGTTAAGCGTCCAACCCGGGCGGTAGGTCCGCTTCAACAACGCGTCGGCGTCCGCATTGTCTGTGACTCGTCCGGCAGCGGCGTCATACTGGATTTTCTTCCCAACACGATAGGCGACCAGCCCAAGCAGCATTGTTTCAATCATGTTGCCGGCATATTCAAAGTTACAGGCGGTCTTCAAATCGCCCTTGCAAGCTTTGATCCATTGCTTCTGGAAATTGCCCATGGGGGGAATGATCGCCTCTTTGCCCCGCGGTTTATAATACGTCATGTCTGACCCGGCACGGTTTGGAAGCAACGCACGGGTGGTGAAGTCGGTTACGAGGACACCTTTGGATCCTTCAAACATCGCTCCATGATCGATCTTATTCAGATCGAGATAACGCGAGGGAGACTCGGGCATGACGCCTCCCTGGTACCAACCCACGCGGATTCCTGGTCGCCAATCGTTGGCCGGGAAATCGAAATGCGTTTCCAGGAGGACTGGACTGACCTCAGGATTGAATGGCTCTCCTTTGCCTTCGGCGGCCGTGGGCAAGGTGGCATCGATCGCGTTCCAGACCAGGTCCATGGTGTGGCTGCCCATGTCGCCGACCTGGCCGCTTCCGAAATCCCAAAACATATTCCAGGACAAACAGTTCATGCCGGGACCGCCCGCAAAGTAAGCCGGGTTCCACGGATGATACGGAGACGGACCAAGCCACAAATCCCAGTGAAATCCCTTGGGCGGCTCGCCCTCCGCGGGAAGATAACCACGTTTGGGCAGTTGACGGTTGCCCCACGCGACCGCTTCTTTCAGTTCGCCAATCGCGCCGTCCTGAACTAATTCTCGAACGCGACTGAAGTTTTCGTGTTCGTGGCGTTGGGTTCCAACCTGGGTGGCTAGTTTGTTCTTGTTCTTTAGGTAGGTTGCTCGCACGACGCGCGCTTCTTCCACGCAGTTCGCAAGAGGTTTTTCGCAGTAAACGTGGAGACCCCGGTTCATTGCCCAATTGGCAATGAAAGCGTGAGAATGGTCAGCGGTGCAGATCACCACCGCCTCAAGGCCTTTGTGATCCAAGCA
>JBGAIN010000114.1:0-26703 GCA_044225505.1 Limisphaerales bacterium | reverse complement strand
AGAGTACCGAGGTAAGTGATGAAATGTGGGTGTTGTCGGAAAGCGGTGTGGCTTACGGGCTAAAAACAGACCCGAAAAGCGGGGCGAAGGCTGTTCCGCAAAGCCATTTCATTCGCACGCAGGTGAACGATAGAAGTATGCTTAGGCGACAGTTGACTGTCAGTTGTCCTCAAGCAGCATGCGTGTCCTGATTACCAGTGCGGCTTGGAAACCGCAGCACGGGGCGGCGGTTCTGCCCCACCCGATTGCTAGGCCCTGGGCCAGTTATATATTTTCCAAAGCAGATGGCGCGAGAGAAACGCGAGAGGAATCAGAATGATCCCGAACCACAACGTGCCGTAAACGGTGAAGAAGACGATCAGCTTCATATGGTCGTGCAGGTCGAAATCGGTCCACCCGCCGTGCTCGGCGCACAGAATCACTCGTTGGATGACAACGATACCTATCCAGTAAACAAGGATGCCCAGGTAATATGTGCCAACTCCAAAAAGAAAACTTTCTCTCCCGGAACGGCGCTCTCGTGACCAAATGGTGAAGCGGCCTGCGGCAATACCGGCGAGAGCGCCTGCCAACAGCCACGCCGGCGCAAAGGCTTCGCGGATGTTTCCGCCCAACAGAGACACCGCAATGAGATTCCAAACGATGCCAAGCACTACCGAGCTTGTGATGACCAAGCGCATTCTGGGTTTACCCTGTTTACACGACGAGCCGTTGTCTATCAGCGCCTCAGATCTGTCCCTCGTTTCTGTCATAAGACTTTGATCTGCAAGTGGAGCGTAGATCTTGTAGCCTTTCTGGATCGGTATTGCAAATCCCATCGGGGACGTTATTGGACGAGTTTAAGTTTTCAAGCTGGGTGGGTTTGCGTCCATCTGCGCTTTGTTCCGGCGGCACCGCTGTGCGGTCTGGGCGGTGTTGCCGTCCCTGGTTCCAGTTGCGGCAGTCAAACGTCACCGTTGGCGGGATCGAGAGTCGTGCCCCGCAGTCCCGTGTTTCGAGACTTGCCACTGGAACGGTGACCAAGCACGATTCCCGGGATGCTCGCCAAACGCGTCATTCCGTGCCTGGACGTCCATGCCGGCCAAGTCACCCGCGGCGTGCAATTCGGCAAAGCGGAAGCTGGCGAATTGCGGAACGTGGGAGACCCGGTCGAATTGGCGGTGCGTTATAACGAGCAGGGGGCGGATGAAATGGTCTTCTTCGATATCACCGCGAGCGCCCATGGCCGGAGCACCATGGTGGATGTTATCAAGCGCGTCGCGGAACGTTGCTTCATGCCGCTCACGGTCGGAGGCGGCGTTCGCACAGTGGCAGACATGCAAACCATGCTGCAAGCGGGAGCCGACAAAGTGAGCATCAACTCCGCGGCGTTGGCCAATCCTGGACTGATCCGGGAAGGGGCCGAGAAGTTCGGGAGTCAATGCATTGTGGTCTCGATAGACGCTAAGAAAGTGGCCCCGGACCGTTGGGAAGTCTTCGCGCAAGGCGGAAGGAAACCGACCGGATTAGAAGCGGTGGCTTGGGCGTGTCAGGCGGTCGAACTTGGCGCCGGTGAAATCGTCCTCAATAGTATCGATGCCGATGGGACGAAGGCGGGCTTCGACCTGGTGATCACGCGGCGTGTTAGTGAAGCGGTTCGTGTTCCCGTGGTGGCGAGCGGCGGGGCAGGGACATGCGACCACATGGCGGCGGTGCTTTTAGAAGGCCGAGCGGACGCGGTGCTTGCGGCGAGCATCTTTCATTTCGGGGAATTTACGGTTGGCCAGGTAAAACAATTCCTGGTCGAGCGGGGAATTGCCGTGCGCGTTGAACCTGCGGGGGCCTTCGCCGATCTTGAGCGTCGGCTGCAGAAAGGCGCGCCCTCCGGACGCGGGGTTGGATCTTGAGGAGAAGCGCGGAGATGAGCGGCATAAGAAGCTGGCATTTATCGCTGCTCTATTCAACAATCACGGTTGATTGTGCAAATGAGCTTTTACGAACGTTTGAAGTTTAACAGTGACGGACTGATTCCCGCGATCGTGCAGGAACAGGGAACCGGCCGCGTCTTAATGATGGCGTGGATGAATCAAGCTTCCTTGCGTCAAACGATTGAAACGGGGAAAACCCATTTTTGGAGCCGGTCGCGTCAGAAGTTTTGGATGAAGGGCGAGAGCAGCGGCCACACGCAAGCCGTTAAAGATATCGCCTTCGATTGCGACGGCGACACGCTTCTGATCCAAGTCGAACAGATTGGTGCGGCTTGTCACGAGGGGTACCGATCGTGTTTCTTTCGCTCTATCGGAAAGGATGGCCAAACGGAGTCCATTACCGAACCGCAGTTGGAGACGCCGGAGCAGATTTACGGCAAGAAGTAATGGAAGACTTCGTTCCTTTCGGCAGCAAAGCTTACTTCATTTTGCTGACCGTTCTCCTCTCGGCGCGGGGAGCGGATTTTCTCAGCACCTGGATTGCGACGCCGAATCTGGTGCTGGAGGCCAATCCGATTGCCAAGAAGCTAGGGTGGCGAGGTGGCATTGCGTTGAACATGGTGGTTTGTGCGACCTTCGCCGTTTGGCCGTTGCCTTCCATCGTGATTAGCACCACGAGTTACCTGGTCGCGGCAAGGAATTTGCAGAATGCCTGGCTGATGCGTTCGCTGGGCGAGGAGCTTTACCGCTCCTGGATGGTGGCGCGACTGCGAGAAGCCTCGCTGTCTGTTTACCTATTCTGTTTGGTCGGGCAGACCACGCTGGTCGCGTTCATTGGATTCGCGCTCATGTATTTCAGTCAGTGGTTCCTGGTTCCGTTTGCGGTCGGGATGGGGATTGTCACCTATGCGCTGGCCGTCACCGTTTTCACGCTCTTGTCGGTTTGGCGTATCCGGCGGTTAACCGTCTAAACGTCGTTTCTTGTTCATGAACTCTCCTTCTTTATCCGAGTTTTTGAAGCTGGCCTCTAAGGGCAATTTGATTCCTGTGACCCGTCGGTTGCTGGCAGATCTGGAAACGCCCCTGTCCGCATACCAAAAGATCCGTGGGCATGGCGAATCATTCCTCTTCGAATCCGTCGAAGGCGGCGAGCATATCGGTCGCTACTCGTTTGTCGGTCGAAACCCACGGGGAGTCGTGAGGCAAACGGGAACGCGGATTGAGTATTTCGAGCATGGCGCTCTCCGGCAGTCATTTTCCGTGTCGCCGCAAGCCCAGCCAGGCTCGGCCAGTGTGGTGCGAGATGGATTGGTGGTCATTGAAAGAATCCTGCAGCAGTATCGGCCGGTGCCGCTCCCATTTTTGCCGCGGTTTACCGGGGGTGCCGTTGGGTTTATCGGATACGAGTTCATTCACGATATCGAACCGATCGTTCCGCGCCCGCCGGAAGATTCGCTCAAGACACCGGTGATGTATTTCTTGATCACGGATGAACTACTCATCTTTGACCGTGTGTCGCAAACGCTCACGATCTTGGTCAATGCGCATATTGAGGAGGGCTCTGACCCAGCGGCAGCGTACGAGCGGGCGACCGGCCAGATCGATCGACTTGTCGCGCTGCTGGAGCGGCCGTCGGAACATTCCCTGGTCTCCGTGCCCGCGGAAGTCCCGCAAGTGGCCTTTCAATCCAACGTCGCCAAGGAAAAATTCCTCGCTAATGTTCTCAAGGCCAAGGAGTACATCCGCGCTGGAGATATTATTCAAGTGGTGGGGTCGCAGCGCTTTTCGACGCTGGTGAGCGCTGCCCCCATGGACATCTATCGCGCCGCGCGGACGATCAACCCTTCCCCCTACATGTTTCTGCTCGAGTTGGAAGGCTTTAGCCTGGTGGGAGCATCGCCGGAAATTCACGTCCGGTGCGAAGAACGCCAGGTCGAAATCCGCCCGATTGCGGGAACCCGGCCGCGCGGTCGGACGCCCGAGGAAGATCTGGATAATGAGGCTGAACTGTTGGCCGACCCAAAAGAACGGGCGGAACATGTCATGCTGGTCGATCTGGCGCGGAATGATATCGGGCGAGTTTGCGAATTCTCGTCGGTCGCGGTGAAGGATTTGATGATCATTGAGCGCTACAGTCACGTGATGCATATTGTGTCGCAAGTCGAGGGGCGTTTGTCGCCGGACAAAACTCCGTTTGACCTGATGCGCGCGACATTTCCTGCGGGCACTCTGAGTGGCGCACCAAAAATTCGGGCGATGCAAATCATCTCTGAGTTGGAGCAGACGGCCCGAGGGCCGTATGGGGGGTGTGTGGGCTACTTTTCCTTCAACGGCAACCTCGATTGCTGCATTACCATTCGCACCGCGCTGATCAAGGAGGGCAAAGCGTATGTGCAAGCGGGGGGCGGTTGGGTCAATGACTCAGCTCCGGAAGCCGAGTTCCAGGAGACAGTCAACAAGTCCAAAGCCATGCTCAAGGCCGTGGCCTTGGCGGAGAGTTTTCACCGCAAGTAGGTTCTCGGATCTCTTATGCGATCGCGCCCGCGATCACGCGATGCGGTTGCTTCAGGTCCTCGACATGGGGCAGCTCGGGTCTTGTCGAAGTTAGGATATTGCTCTCGAGCCCAGGCCCGCGCCTTGGTTTTAGAAGGGCGCGTCGTTGTGAATGGGCGTGTTTGCCGTGACCCAGAAGCCCCGGTGGATCTGGCGCGTGCGGACGTGCAAGTGGACGGTCGTCCAATCCGGGCGGAGGCGAAAATTTATCTGATGCTCAACAAACCGCGAGGCTTGGTGACGAGCCGCGAGGATCAGGATGGGCGGGAAACGGTCTATGAATGCTTTCGGGACGCGGTGTTACCTTGGATTTCTCCGGTGGGACGCCTCGATAAAGCGAGTGAGGGCCTCATTCTTTTCACCAACGACAGTCTCTGGGCCGAGCGGATTCTGACGCCATCCGCTCATGTGGAAAAGGTTTACCATGTGCAGATCGATTGTTTGGCATCGGACACGCTCTGCCAGCGGCTGATTGAAGGTGTGAAGACGAGGGAAGGAGATTTCCTGGCTGCGCGCAAGGCGAGTGTGTTGCGCCAAGGCACTCGAAATAGCTGGCTGGAGCTGGGGATCGATGAGGGAAAAAACCGGCACTTACGGCGTTTGTTGGAGGCGCTGAACGTTCGGGTGCTGCGGTTGGTGCGCGTGGCTATCGGCGCGCTGGTTTTGGGTTCGTTGGCTCGTGGTCAGTATCGGCATTTGACCGCGGACGAAGTCCGGTCGTTGAGCCAAACGAGGTGAACGGATCGGCTGCGATCGAGCGTTCCGGAGGGAACCATCGTCACTTACGAGAAGTTCTTGCGGGCGGAGGTGTTGCCGAGGGATTGGAGTTGGGCGTAATCCAACCGTTGCAGTCTGCGGACGCTGACGTGAGTGGTGTTGTGACGATGTTGCACAGTGCCGGTAGCGAGAAGAAACGGTTCGGTCGTGATTTTCATCCGCTCTTTTTCGAAAAGGGCAGGTGGCACAATCAGATTGGCCACTCCGGTCTCATCTTCAAGGCTCAGGAAACAAACGCCTTTGGCGGTGCCGGGACGCTGCCGACAGATGACGTTGCCAGCCACTCGCACGGTTCGACCATCCGGCACCTGCGCCAGGTCGGTGGCCCGCCAGACACGCTGTAATTGCGGACGGATCAAGGCCATGGGATGAGGACCGGTCGAGAGGTGGAGCCCTTGGTAGTCCGCTCGCATACGCTCTTGAGCGTCCATCGGCCGCAAGGGAACGGCGGACTCATGAAGACGTGCCTCTTCGGTCAGTAAATCTATCGGGCGATGCGGTGGTTCCACCTCCCAGAGAGCGGCTCGCCGATGGGCTGCGAAACTGTTCAACGCTCCGATCTCCGCGAGTGTGCGCAATTCGGCTTTGCAGAAATGAGTGCGGGCTTTGAAATCATCCACGGAAGCAAAGGGTCGTCGCGCTCGTTCTTCTAACATGGCCAAGGCTGGTTCCCGGCGCATCCCTTGCACTTGGAGTAATCCCAGGCGTATGGAATCGTCCGGTTCGAGCACGCATTCCCAATTTGAACGGACAACACAAACCGGACGGATCTGCACGCGATGGCGTTTGGCATCGCGGACGAGGGTCGCCGGCGAATAAAATCCCATGGGCTGGTTATTAAACAAACCAGCGAAAAATTCGGGTGCCCGATGCACTTTTAGATAGGCGCTGGCGTAAGCCAACAACGCGAAACTGATGGCGTGGGATTCGGGGAAGCCATACAACGCAAATGAACCAACCGCCTTGGCGATGCGTTCCGCGGAATCCGGTGAAACCCGGTTCCGTTCCATGGCCGATCTTAATTTCACCAAGACGCGCTGCATCTTCTCCTCGGAACGATGAAAACTTAACGCTCGACGAAGGTCCTCGGCTTCTTCCCCTGTAAAACCGGCGATGACCATGGCGATTTGGAGGATTTGTTCTTGGAACATGGGGATTCCCAACGTCCGTTGCAGGACAGGAATGAGCCGGTCATCATAATAGGTGATGGCTTCGTCTCCCGTTCGCCGACGGAGAAACGGATGTGCTAAATCTCCTTGAATTGGGCCGGGCCGAATAATGGCAACTTCAATCACCAAATCATAGAAACAGCTGGGGCGCATTCGCGGGAGGGTGGCCATCTGAGCGCGGCTTTCGACTTGGAAGACTCCTACTGTATCCGCGCGCTGCAATAAGGCAAAAGTCTGAGGATCTTTTTCGGGCAATTGCGCGATGTCGACGGGATGCCCCCGTTCCGCGGTCAGTCGAAGAGTGTCCTGGAGGACAGACATCATTCCCAAACCGAGCAAGTCGACCTTGATAATGCCCAAGTCTTCGCAATCGTCTTTGTCCCATTGCGCCACGACCCGTCCGGGCATCGACGCATTCTCCAGAGGGACGATGGAATTGAGCTGATCCTGGCAAATGATCATGCCTCCGGTATGCTGGCCCAAATGCCGCGGCAAACTGGCAAGTTGAAGGTACAGCGAAACGAAGGATCGGGTGCGTGGATGCGTTGCAGGTAACCCGGCTTTCTGGAGCGTGTTGAGAAGGTCAAGCGGTTCTGGATATTCGAAATGACCGATCAAGCTGCAGATCCGGTCGATAATATCGGCGGGAAGATTTAGGATTTTGCCAATCTCCCGGGCGGCACTCCGTCCCCGGTAACTAATGACGGTGGCAGTCATCGCGGCTCCATGCTTGCCGTAGCGGCGATAAACCTCCTGAATCACACGTTCGCGACGGTCGCCGCTCGGCAAGTCCAGATCGATGTCTGGCCAGCCTTTACGCCCTTCGCTTAAGAAACGTTCAAAGAGCACATTGAATTTCACGGGGTCTACCGCGGTGATCTGCAGGCAAAAACAGACCGCACTATTGGCCGCACTGCCACGCCCTTGCACCATAATCTCTTGGTCGTGGCAGAACTTGACCAGATCCGCGACGATCAGAAAGTATCCGGCGAACCCCAGCTTGTTAATCAACGTCAGTTCTTTCTCCAACAGTTGGCGCACGGATTCGGGAATGCGACTTCCGTAACGTCGCTGAGCTCCCGCATAGGTTTGAGCTCGGAGCACGCTTTCCATCGTTTCGCCTGGCCCCACGGGATACTTGGGAAATTGGTAACCTAGGTCCGCCAGGCTGAATTCGAGTTCATCCGCCAAGCGCACGGTTTGAGCTGTGGCTTCGGGGAGATCCGCAAAAAGCTCCACCATTTCGGCGGACGCTTTCAGATGGCGCTCGGCATTGGCGCAAAGAAGCTTGCCGGCCGCGTCCAGGTGCGTGTGATGCCGCAAGCAGGTAAAGACGTCCAGTGCCTGCCGGCCGAGCGCTGTGGCGTGGAGCACCCCATTGGTGGCGAGCAACGGTAATCCGCTCGACCGTGCGAGTTGAACCAACTGTTGGTTGATCGATCGCTCTCCGCGCAGGAAATGTCGTTGGATTTCAATAAATACGTTCCCGGAGCCAAACACGTCGCGCATCCTTTGAAGCAAAGCCGGGACTCTTGATCGAGACTCGCTGTGGATTAAGGCGCGGCACAGAGGTCCTTCTTCATCCCCGGTCAGAGCAACTAACCCAGCTGCAAACTCCGGCAAATCTTCCCAATGCACCACCCCTTCGCCTTTCGGAGCCCGCAAATGGGCGCGAGTCAAAAGTTGGCAGAGATTACGATATCCTGCGCGAGTCCGCACCAGGACGGGCAGAATGCTCCCATCCGATAGGGTCAGTTCCGCACCGACAATCGGGCGCAAGTTTTGGGCTCGAGCCGCCGCGAAGAAACGAGGAGCTCCGTAAACGCCCATTCGATCGCAAACTGCCAGGCTGGCGAAACTCAATTCGCGAGCACGTTCCACTAATTGTTCAGGCACGGAAGCGGCCCTAAGAAAACTAAAGGCGCTTCGGGCGTGCAATTCGACGTAACCTGGACTTGAGTTTGGCCGAGACGAAGCCAGCTTGGGGAGCCTTAGCGTCTTTGGGGAAAACGGGACGATAGGATTCAATCGACCACTCCTTCCACAAACCATCCGTCCGGTTGACGCACCAACCGGATGACCTGGCCATCCTGCGTTGCCGCGTCCCATTCCTCGCGCTCCCAACCGGTCGGGTCCCACCATTGGCCCGAGGCACGCCATGGCCCAATCAACACCTTGAGCTTGCCCTGGGCCAGGGCGCAACGAATGGAAATCGGTCGCGCCGCATGCAAAGACGAGGAAGTATCGCATTCCACCTCAGCGGTGATCGGGGGCCGAAAGCGACGAATGGGTGTGACGTGGGAGAAAGAGGGCGATTGGCTGGAATCAGGAACGGGCGCATTCTCAAAATCGGGCGCCGTGAGACGAAACGTATCGGGACGATGCGAATTTTCCAAAGCGGGCGTCCCGACACGATCGGAGCCCAGCGCTGCGGCCAATCGAGCGAGCGTCTCCTGAAACTGGTGGGGATCCATAAGGGTCGTTTCGAATAACCCAAGCTGTTTTTGGGTGCCTTGCACTGGAACGATCGTTAAACGCACGGATTGGACGAGGGAATCGGTGCGAACTGTTTCCAAGTGCGTATGCAAAGTCCGAAAAAGCACGTTGGATTCTCGAGTCGGCTGGGGAAGGCGCAAACGTGAAACGAGCTTTTGACCGGATTCCAAAACGAGCTGCAAGACCAGGGTCTCCGCCACGAAACCGCGCGGTTCCAAGCGTTGCGTCAGTTGATCCACGAATCGCCGCAATAAAAAAAGCAACGGCTCCAAGGTGTCGATTTCAGGATCGAACTGAAACGATTCCTCGAATGACTCGGCCGGGCAGATGAGATGGAGAGGACGAATGGTAGTGCAGGAAGCGGCAGCAAACAGCGCTAACGCTTCCAATCCCAGCCGTGCGCAGAGAGCATCTTGTCCTAGGGCGAGCAGTTCGCCCACATTCCGTATCCCCCAGCGTTGCAGGATGGAGCGCGCGTCGGTGGACGGGTTCAGAGCTTCCAGGGGAAGCGTGGCAATAAATGTCTTTGGATCATCGACCACTTCTCTTCCGTTGCCCCAACGGGCGGCCTGCTGCGCAATCTGAGGTGTCGCCCCAATCCCAACGGAGACCGAAAGACCTAAACCGGCCACACTGCACTGCAGCTTTTCCGACCAATTGCGCCAGCGGGCGGGAGTTGCTTGCGAAATAATATTCAAGCCGCGCAAGTCGAGGGTACACAAGCCCGGCTCGGTCGCTTCCAGATAAGGGGAAAAACCATAGGCGCATTGCAGCAGGCTGTTCCTGGCGACAGTTTCTTGCTCTGGAGAACGATTCCGTATGAGCACCTCGCCACACCGCGCCATCGCTTGGGTAGGAGTTAATCCCGGAGCGATCCCTGCTCGCCGGGCTGCTTCGGTCATGTCGCAAACCAGCGGAACACGAAGTGCAGGGTCAACCAAAGCGACTGGCTGAGTCCAGAGCCCGGGTTCATGTCGGAGGACGGCTTGCAGCGAGAACTGGGGGATGAAAAGGACAGCAAACATTGGATCGATGGCGGCTTATCCAAAGGTTCAAACCGACTGTTAGAGTGCGTTTTAAAATTTGATCTCCCGTCGCCGCGGAGGTGAGCAGGCGAGGGTTCGGTCAATTTCGGAGTTTTATCCACCCCCTCACCTCGGGAGGTACGATTATCAAAAACGTCTCAGGTCCCCTCTAAGCCACGGCGGTGGCTCGTAACAGTTTAAATCGCAAACAGGAGAGCAGTTCTGGCCGCGACTGAGATAATGCGTCAATGCCGAGAGCGCTCTCCACGGACACGCGGTAGCTCGCTCCGCTCACCAGTTGCTGAGGGGTGATGACCAGAACGGTGGTTTGATTGTGCTCCAGCAGACGCGCATACCGATACCATGTGCTGGCTTGGACTTTACGCAATTCCCGGAGTGGATTGAGTTTTAGGTCGAGCACCACCACAGGAAAATTCCGGTCTCGCAGCAGCAGATCTGCCGCTTGGAACGCCTCCCGGGTTTGGCGGCAACGGACCCAGAGTAAGCGCGTCAAGACCGCCGGTTCCACCGCTCCAGGGTCGAAACTTCCCAAGCCATCGATGAGAGCGAGAAACTGCCGGCTGCGAGCGAGATGATTCAACAATTCATGAATGACTTCAGTGCTTCCCGAACCGTTGCCGCAAGCGATCAATTCGGTGAATTCGCCCTGAGGTAACCCGCCTCCCAGAAGCACGTCCAGTGGTCTGATTCCCGTGGCCAGATTCGGCGAAGGCCCCGGAGTTTCCACGCCTTGCCTGAGGTGAGGAAAGCGGCTCGCCAATAGATTGCGCAAATCGACAACCGAATGGCCCATGGGAAAATAAGGTTAAACCGATTAAGAACACCGCCGGACCAAGCTGATCATCACCCCTTGGATGATCAGTTCTTCCGCTGGGATTAATTTCGGATACCGTGGGTTCTCCGCCTGCAAAAAAGGCTTCCCTTTTGCCATCACGAATGTTTTCAAGGTGGATTCGCGATCAATCAACGCCGCGACAATATCTCCCGAGCGCGGGATGCGTCCGTGGTCAAGAATCACAATGTCTCCATCGACGATATGGCGGCCGATCATCGAATCACCTTTCACTTCCAAGGCGAACGTTTGGCGGGTCGGCCGGATCCCCAGGCTTTGCGCGTCGATCGAGATGCATCGGAGGATGTCTTGCTGCCGGCCGTCCGCGTAACCGGCTGGAATGCTGCCGAGAAGGGGAATATCCACGACGGGCTTTCGCAGCTTGTGTAAGGGGGATCGGATTCGCAGAGCCCTGGCTTTCCCGGTGGAAGCTTCCAGGATTCCCTTGCGTTTGAGGGCATCCAAATGATCGGCCGCAGCACGACTGCTGCTAAAACCAAAATGGGCCGAGATTTCACGCAAGGTCGGGGCCGGGTGGCCATTTTGGAGTGCCGCTTGAATAAACGCGAGCACTTGCCGTTGTCGTGTCGTCAATTCGGCCATAAGCTACTCATACGAGTAGTATTCAGGAGGGCGAGTGTCAAGATCGGAAAGCACCGGACAAAATCGCCCGGACAATCTTTGAATCTTCTTTGAGCCTTGAACGGGCGAGGAAGTCAAGGCTCACCGGCGGCTGATCCTTAAGGATACAGCCGCGGTCCGTTTCCCAATGATGGAGCGCGGCTCTGTCGAAGACTAGCCGCAGAAGTTCTTACGCCTCTTATTCCGCGGCTGGCTCTTTCGCACGCACCGCCCATCGAAGCTTCGCTGAGGACGACCGTGGATTGTCCCGCCGCTCGGACGGACTGGGCCGCACGACTTCCTGGGCAACAGCCGAGTAAATGCCCGCCCGTTTTCCCTCCGTAAACGCGTGCTTCACTCGCCGATCTTCACCGGAATGAAAGGTTAAGATCGCCACACGACCCTTCGGTTTCAGGCAGGCTGGGAGAAATCGGAGGAATGTTTCCAGGGCTGAGAACTCATCATTCACGGCAATTCGTAAGGCTTGAAAAACCCGGCGTATCGAGAGCTCGACCTCGTCCACGGGCCTATGGGCGAGCACTCGTCGGATGGCATCGCGCAGCGCGACCGTCGTCGGGTGGAGCTGGCCCGCCAAGCTCCGTCCGAGCAAAGCTGCGTGCGGTTCATCGGCATTATTCTGTAGGATTTGAATTAATGTCTCGGGGCGAACCGCTGCCATCCAAGCGGAGGCAGGTTGCCCCCGCAGCGTGTTCATGCGCATGTCGAGCGGCCCGGGCTGCTTGAAAGAAAAGCCGCGCTCGGGATCATCGAGTTGCATGGATGAAACGCCCAAGTCGGCCAGAATAAAATCCGCCCCAGAGATACCTTGTGTGGAGAGGAGCTGGCTGAGGCCGGCGAAGTTGCTGCGATAAACAGCCACGTGTTCTGGGCCGAAGCCGGCCGCGCGAAGTCGTGCTTCCGTGCGTGGGAGTTGGGCTGGATCGACGTCCAGCGCAATCAAGCGTCCACCTGGCTGCAAGCGTGCCAGCAGGTGCGTGGCGTGCCCCCCGTACCCTAAAGTGCAATCGACTCCCAACTCGCCCGGTTGCGGAGCCAGAACCTGGAGGACTTCGTCCACCAGGATTGGACGATGAGTTCCGGCAGGGGTCTTGCCCGCCGCGAGGATCTTTTCGATCGTGGCTGGGTGCTGCTCGGGATGGTGCTCCTTGTACTTGTGTGAGAACTGTCTTGGATATTTGCCGGAATAACGAGGACGCCGCGGTGGCTTCGGAGTGGGTAAAGGGTGGGGGATTTCGTCGGGCGGAGTGTTCACAACTCGTTGTATTTGCGGTTTGATCCGCGGGCTTTGTGAACTGGATAACGCTGCTCGTTCCTTGCGAGCTTCTTGCGAATCGCCCTGGCGAGATCAATGCCAAGGTCGTTCGCCAATTCGAACAACAGCATACTGACGTCAGCGATTTCATCCGCAATGTCATCGCGCTGGTTTTGGATGCGGGATTGGGATTGCTCGTTCGATTGCCACACAAAATGTTGGAGCAATTCTCCGGCTTCCGCGGCGATAGCGACAGCCATCTCTTTGGGAGCATGGAACTGGCGCCAGTCCCGGGCATCGCGGAAAGCGATGATCTCCTGGGTTAGTTGCTGAATGCTATCCGTCATAGAGGAGCGACGCGTCGTTGGGTGAGGTGTTCGGAAAAACGGAACTGCGCACCGTTTCTCTGGGCGGCTGTCTTCCTGCCAAGGAATCCGCAAGGTTAAAAAGCAAAGCGCCCGTCCGGGTGGATTCACTGCAATCTGGCGGGCATGCGTGCCACTTGGCCATAGAGCTGTGACAGGAGCAAACCAGTCTGCTGTTCGGCGATCCCAATCCCCGTTTGAATGTTATAAACGGGTGAGAATTCCGTAAGCAGTAAACAGAACTCTTTATTGACCATCACCCCGAGCAGTTCGCCGCCCTTGGTGAAGACCAGGTCCCCGCTCGACGGAGCGAATTTGCCGACGAGCCAGCTGAATCGTTCCTTTTGCATATGAACGTATTGTGGATTCTCGGCGTCCAGTTGGAACTTGCATTCACCGTAGTAAGCTTCGTTTGCACCGACGAGAATAGCTTCCTGGAATTTGAATGGGTCTTTCGGAATCGAATAAATCTTGCTGCCGAGTTCACGCGCCTTGCTGTCCGGCACAGGCACCACCACCACGCGGGGATCCACCGCCAAAAAGGACATGCGCTCGATCCGTGCGGTGGCATTCCCCCGGCGCAAATTGCCAATCAGCCAATCCCAGTCCACCCCAGGGAAGGTCAAGCTGAGCGGGGTATCGTTGACATGGTAAATGGCATAAACCTGATTCCCTTGCCGGACCAGGACGGTTTTAGCCTCTTTCTCCCGGTTGACTTCGCGGCCAAAAACGCCACTGCGGACGGCCCGGAAATCGGCACGCACGCGATTCGTGACAAACTCATTGAAGACCGTGTTCGGAGCGAGCGGCCGATTCTCCCGGATTTCTTGGGTGAGGGCGCCAGATTTCTCCGCGAGTTCGGTGACCCCTTGCGCAAGTTTGGTTGCGTGTTCGGTGAGTTTAGTGGCTTGGGCTTGGAGGACTGCTTTTTCCTGGCGTTCAGCTTCGACTGTCCCTTCAGCCGAATTGAGCTGTTCGCGCACGAGGCGTTTTTCGGTTTCGGCCAGCTGCAGTTGCGTGGCCAGTTGCTGCTTCTCGGCTTCGGCGGACTGCCGGTTCTTCTCGAGCTCAGTCAGTTTGCGTTTCAGGATGGATTCTTCCTGCGCGCGAGCTTCCAAGTCATTGCGGACGGCTTCCAAGTGCTGCCGGGATTGGCTCGCTTCGGTCAGTGTATTGGTGAGTTGTTTTTGGAGTTCGGCAACGCTCAGTTGGGTGGTGGCAAATTGTTGTTCGATGGCAGCCCGTTCGCGGGAAAGGCGCGCTGTCTCCTCAGCCTTTTGACGGAGCATCAGCTCCGCGTCGCGAATCAGTTTTTCACGATCTCCAAGAATTTGGTCGCGGGATTGGAGTTGGGCTTGAGTTTGACGCAACTGTTCGTTGAGCTGTTCGCGCGATTCTTTCTCTTTGTTGAGTGAAAGTTTAAGGACAGCGACCAGGTCCTGGGGATTGCCGCCGAGATTAGGGACAGCGGGCCGGGCCGCCTTATCCTCGACGATTTGCGGATCGTCCAATCGCGAGAAAGCGAGCAGACTGATCAGGAGAAAGTCGACGATGACAATGAGGGCGGATCGATTCATGCGGGCTGAGGTTCTCGGTCACCAATCTCCGCATCGAGAATCAGTCGGCGACGGTAAGGGCGGACGTGGAAGATCTTGAGAATGGAGACGAAAACGATGCCGAACGATGTCGACGAGTACGCTGCCATCAAGCTCGGTTTGATAATGCCGATCGAGACCAGAATCAAAGAGACGACTGTCCCAACAAAGCCAAAGTAAAGGCCGGCATCGAACAGTTGCTCCTCGTTCTCCAGGAGGCGGAGTTTCAATTTGCTGGAAAGGCTTTGGCGCCGGAGTTCCGCCAGTTTCATACGGCAGATCACGTAGATCGTGGCTTGCATGACGAAGAACGTCAGCAAGGAAACCAGAGAAATTCTATCAATCATAATCTTACTTTTCTGTGGTATTGTTGCACGAGGAGCCGCTCTTGCCACCGGAATCTTTATCTGCAGTGGAAACTGGACTGCCGGAGTAGCCCGCGTCACCGAAGATTCAGTAAAGAATAATACCACGAAAAGCAAGCACAGCGCTATCGCCACTTGCGGCCCAGTTAAGATTGGACGGTGAGAAATGATCTCTTCGAGCAACGAAGGACTCAAGTAGGTCACCGCTCGTGCCATCAGCAACGCCCCCAGGAAGCAAAGTCCGTACTTGGTCAAAAAACCTAGCCCTGGCTGGTTGCCAACGAGACGTGCCATGGGTTGGTAAGCGGCCTGCACGAAGGAATAACCCGTTACCTTCTCTCGCCAGGTTGGATAGTAGACCGGATCTTGCCGCGCCAGGAGTTCCCGCACCGCGCCACTGCCAGCGTGCATCGCGAAACGCAAGTCTTTGATCCCTGTCGCTGGGAAGTAAGTCAGGTACTTCGAAACGGCGGCGGGCGAATCGGCGAAATACACTGCGGAATAGATCACAGGAAGATCGGCCTCTTTTTCTCGAATCTGAGAAGCCACATTCTGCAAACTCGCTATGTCGGGCAAGCGTTGCACGAGCGCGACCAACTGACCCCAATTGAGCCTTTTGCCCAGCGCGAGGAGATCCAGATAAATGCTTTCCAACTCGGCCACACGGTTGCCACGGTTGGCTTCCGCAACAAGTTCTTGAATCGAATTCCGCAACGCGGTTGTGAATTGGTCCTGCTGGAACAGGACTGCGGTCGTTACAATCGCCGCGTCCAGCGGTTGCCCAGACGGCGATAAGGCTGGGGGAAAGATCACGGTGTTGGTGAGTTCACGCGTCTTCAAAAGCTCGATGACACCCGGTCGATGGGAGAAGCGCAGGCTTTCGATCAGTCGATCGCGAGCTTCTGTCGAAACGAGCAGTTCGACAAACGACTGGTTTGTCGATGCGCCCGGCACGGTAACCTTCTCGAGAATCCTTTCCAAATACAACGCGGGCGCACCGAAAACCTTGAGTTTCGGCTGGGCGTCCTCGAACGTTGTGATGGCCGCTGCCAGCTTTTCCCTTTCCGGACCCGCCGTGGCTTGC
Source organism: Limisphaerales bacterium (assembly GCA_044225505.1). GTDB lineage: Bacteria > Verrucomicrobiota > Verrucomicrobiia > Limisphaerales > SIBE01 > JAXMHN01. The sequence continues at coordinate 10,620 of JBGAIN010000114.1, read as the reverse complement.
GCGGCTTTCAGGAGAATTCGGGCGGGGCCAGTTTTCTCTAGGTTCACCAGCGACAGTCCTTCCGCGCTGAGCGAAGGGCTCCGATGGCCGATTTGTTCGAGCACCTCCGCGTCGACGGCGCCGATATGGGCGGGAACTAACAGACCCCAAATCAGTAGTTCCAGCCCGATGACAGAACAAATAATGAACCAAACAACGCGATTCATGGTGTGCGCGAATATAGCACACCTCAGAATAGGGGATGGGCCTCAGAACTCAAAGGAGTTTCCGCTCGCTCGCTTCGCGGTGGCGGCGGGATGCGGGGGCAGCGCCGTCCCGCAAGCGCGAGAATTCCTCCTCAAGTGATTTCAGTTCTTCTTCGCTGAGATTTTCGAGGCAAACCAGGCGATTGCGCGCGCCTTTGACGGACCGAATGAGTTCATCCAGTTTCAGGTGAATGGCTTTGGCATCGCGGTTTTGTGTGTTCTGAATGAGGAAAACCATCAGGAATGTCACGATCGTCGTGGCGGTGTTGATGAGGAGTTGCCAAGTGTCCGAGTAGTGGAAGAGCGGGCCGGAGAGGCCCCAAGCGAGCAGAAGTCCGGACGAGATGAGGAAGGCGGACGGACTGCCCACAGCGCACGCGACACGATTCGCAAAATTGCGAAAACGTTCTCTGAGAGCGATTGCGTCGGAGGGGTGGAGCGTTGTTTTTTCTTCGATTGGGTACGCTGCTTTCATCGGGCATCCTTTTGGACTGGGATTTTGGCGACAGGTTAAGATCACGCGGGCCGTAACGGCGGTCTATCAGGGGCTGGCCTGAATCTGTTTTCCGAACAGACCGGACCAATCGCAGAGGGCAGGTAATCTATCAGCGACGGGAAGCCTCTGGGTTCATGCTGGCGGATTCTCGTCTCTTCAGTATAAGTTAAGTCAGCTCTGTCCAGAAGGCTGGCCAGGGCACAACCAGTTCCCAAGCGAGAGGCGCCTTGGGCAAAATCGACTTGAACCGAGACAAGCTCGTTTATGGCAAAACCAATTATTGAAATGTTGATTGAATCCGCCACTCTGGAGTTGCCTGATACAAAAACGATCAAACTGAAGTGGCCAGAAGGCTATGACGTGGATTTTCGAACCGGACAATTTGTAACGCTGTGCTGGCCGGACGATCCGCAGTACAAGCGCGCTTATTCGCTTTCGTCTTGCGCTCTCGATCGCGGTTTCTTTGACGTGACGGTCAAACGCGATGGTAAAATGGGCACGCGCATTGTGGATTGGGCGCGGGCGGGGCATCGTGTGGGCGTCATCGCGCCGACGGGGCGATTCCTGCCGATGTTTGAACCGAGCAAACATCTCGTCTGCATTGCCGGCGGCTCTGGGGTAACGCCGTTCCGCGGTTTTGTCCGTGAAGCCACGCGGCGCAAGCTGGACACGAAAATTACCATTCTCTATAGCGTCCGAACTCCTCGGGACATTATCTTTCACGACGAATTTCGCCAGCTGGAACAGGACAATTCCAGGTTTAACTTCTATGTCACATGCACGCGCCTGGCTCCCGAGGAGCCGTGGCCTGGCCGACGGGGCCGCATCAACGCTGCCTGGATCGCCGAACACGTGCACGAACTCGCTAATACCGTCTTTTACGCTTGCGGCCCTAACGAATTGGTCGAATCGACGGAATCCTTGCTCCTGGAAGAACTGGGAGTTACCAAGGAACAGATTCGGACTGAAAAATGGGGTTGAAGCGACTTACTTGACTCATGCTGAAACGAACACCGCTCTGGACTGAACACACCAAGCTGGGCGCCCGCCTCGTTGAATTTGGCGGCTGGGAAATGCCCGTGCAATACACCAGTATTGTCGACGAACACCAAACCGTGCGCGCCGCCGCTGGTATATTCGATATTTCGCACATGGGAGAGGTCTTTGTCTCAGGTCCAGCCGCTTTAGAGTTCTTAAATCGCACTTTGACCAACGACCTTCGCAAATGCCCGGTGGGCCGCGGCCAGTACACCTTGATGTGCAACGAGGCAGGGGGTGTGGTGGATGATCTCTATGCCTATCGCATCGGCGAACTGGATTTCCTGCTGATCGTCAATGCCTCGCGGATCGACGACGACTTCGCTTGGATGGAACTGCAGCTGCGGCGCTTCCCGCAGGCATCCGCGGTGACCTTGCGAAACGCGTCCGACACCTATGGCGCCGTGGCGGTCCAAGGTCCGCGCGTGGCGGAGTTTATTGATCGCTGCTTTGCTTCTACAACCAAGCTGCCGAGCGCATTGCAGAAGAATGACCTGGGAGCGTTCGGATTTGGCGGCGGTTCGGTTTGGGTGGCGCGAACTGGCTATACAGGAGAAGACGGGTTCGAAGTGGTTGCACCCGCCGAGCACATTCAGGCCGTCTGGCAATCGGTGTTGGCGGTGGGCGGCTCATTCGGTTTAAAGCCATGCGGCCTGGGAGCTCGCGATACACTCCGCACCGAGGTGTGCTATCCGCTTTATGGACATGAATTGGACGCTCAAACGACGCCGCTCGAAGCGGGTTTAGGTTCGTTCGTTTGCTTGGAGAAAGGGGAATTTGTGGGGCGAGTGCCGCTCTCTGCGCAAAAGACTCTGGGCGTGAGCCGGAAATGTGTCGCCTTTCGCATGACCAGCAAATCAGCTCCCCCTCGTCCTGGCTACCCGATTTTGGCTGCCGGTTCGGCTGAGCGCGTCGGTGGTGTCGTGAGCGGCACTCAGAGTCCTAGCTTGGGCGTGGGCATTGGGCTGGGGTATGTCCCTCCAAACTTAGCGGCTCCAGGAACGGTTCTCGACATTGAAATTCGCGGCAAAGCCGCCCCGGCGGAAGTCGTGCGCAAACCAATCTACCGGAAAGCAGTTTGACGAAACGCTCGGCGGTGCTTAGACCAACAGCAGCTGAAATGATACTATGAGCAAGATCCCTGCGGACCTGAAGTATGCCAAGACCCACGAGTGGGTGCGAACGACGGGCGACACTGCGACAGTTGGCATTACCGACCACGCGCAACACGAGTTAACCGACATTGTTTTCGTCGAGTTGCCCGATCAAGGGCGTCAACTGAAAGCGGGTGACGCTTGCGCGGTGGTGGAATCGGTGAAAACAGCCAGTGACATCTATTCTCCGCTGACCGGCGAGATAGTAGAAATCAATCCCGCTGTGGTGAAGGATCCCAGCCTGGTCAATACGGATCCTTACGGAGCGGGTTGGTTCTTCAAAGTCAGACTTTCAAATCCTGCAGAAGTGGCATCGCTGCTTTCTCCCGCCGATTATAAGGCGCAGACCGGCGGTTGAGGAAAGATCCAGGGCCAGTGTCCGACGGCCCTATTTGCTTTCAGAAAGAAGAAGACTGGCTGTTGCGTGGCCAGTCTTTTTCCTATGGCTGCATCCCAGAGGCAACCGATCCTCCCCTTCAGCTCCTTGGCAACCAAATCAGAGCAGTTTTAACGCGATGCCCCGCCCGGAAAGCCAGGTTGATGCCGAATCATCTGGTAGGATCCTGAACCGGATTGATACGAGCCAAACGTTCCCGCAGCACCGCGATAATCTGTCGAATCCTTCCAACTCTGTTAGCTCTGCCCAGCGCGGTGATCGAGAAAGCTCTGTAAGAAGATAGCGGCCGCAGTTTTGTCGACTTTACCACGGCGGTTGGCGCGGCTGACGTCCGCCTCGATGAGTGCGCGGTTCGCTTGCGAGGATGTCAACCGTTCATCCCACGTCTGAATAGGAACTGTGGTCGCTTGGTTTAGCACTCCCACAAACTCGCGCACTTTCATCGCCGCTGGCCCGTAGCTCCCGTCCATGTTGCGGGGCATTCCCACCAAGATGAGCTCCACTTCCTTTTCCTTGAGGATCTCCTGCAGCCGCGTCAGAAACTGATTGAACGGCTCCGCGGGCACCGATTCAAATGGTTGCGCCACGATTCCCATCGGGTCGCTCAACGCGATTCCCATCCGCTTGGTGCCGTGATCAATTGCCAGGACGCGCATGTGCTGTTAGCCAAGCAAGTTGTTGACGCCGGCCCGATCTTGCGGAACTTCCTCGCGCCGACAACGCCGTTCAAGCTTTTCCCAGGTCACAACTTTTGCATGGCTGCATCGAGCGCCGCGTAAAGCTGTCGCATGGAGGACTCTGTTTCGTCGCCCATGCTGGAGAGGCGAAACGTGGTGCCTTTGATTTTCCCGTAGCCACCATCAATCAAGAAACCCTGGTCTTTGACGAGTTTTTGCAGCTTCGCAACATCGACGACCCGTCCGCCCGCTCTGGCCCCGTTGTTCACGCAAGTCAATGTCACCGACTCGAAACCGGGTTCTGGAAATAAAGTAAACCCGTGGTTCTGAGCCCATTGCCGAGTCATTCCGGCCAAGGTCGTGTGCCGGCGGTAACGCGCTTCTAGACCTTCCGCAAAGATATCTTCCAGTTTCGAAGCCAAGGCATAGACATGTCCGATGCTGGGCGTGCTCGGCGTCATGTGCTGTTCGGCGTTCTTCTGAAACTCAATGAAATCGAAGTAATACCCGCGGTCTTTCATGGTTGCCGCTTTGGCCAGGGCCGCTGGAGAACAGGCAAAGACGGCTAATCCCGGGGGCATGGCGAAGGCTTTTTGAGTGCCGGCCAGGAGGACGTCAATTTCGAGACTATCAAACGGGATTTTCGTTGCGCTCAAAGAACTTACAGAATCTACGATGAACATTACGTCCGGGTATTTCGCCTTCAAGGCGGCGATCTCCGCGAGTGGGCTCATCACTCCAGTTGAGGTCTCATTGTGGATCAGGGTTAACGCATCGAATTGGCCGGTGGCTAGTTTGGCGTCGACTTGCTCGGCGCGGATCGGGGAGCCCCACTCGACTTTCAATCCTTCCGCCTGTTTTCCACAACGTTGCGAGACGTCGAGCCATTTGTCGGAAAATGCCCCGCACATGCAACATAAGACTTTCTTGGAGACTAAGTTGCGCAGAGCCCCTTCCATCACTCCCCAGGCCGAGGACGTGCTCAGATAGACCAGTTGCTTCGTGTAAAAGAGCGCTTGGAGTTGCGGTTGAATCCGAGCGTAAAGGTCTTTAAACCCTTGCCCACGATGACCGATCATGGGCGAGCAGAACGCGCGAAAGGTCTTTTCGCTCACTTCGACCGGGCCAGGAATGTGGAGTTTTACGTGTCCCATAAGGCGCGTGAAAATTTTCACAAGCAACCGCTGAAGGCAAGCGTGCAGATTCGGCACGCTTCGTTCCGGGCATGAATAAAAGTCGGTGAGGTCAGCCGCAAGATCTTCCACCGGGGGCGGCTATGGCGAGTCGGACGAAGCCTAGCCGCAGCAGCTTCGTGTCCGCGAAAACCCCTCGTGTTGATCGAGGAGCTCTTGAAAAGGCGGAAATTCTGCGGCTGGTCTGACGACACAGCCGCGGTCCCTGATCTCACCCGGTTTTAATCTCACCCCTTACTTCCAGCCATTCGTCCTGCTCTGAATCGGGCATGTCCATCTCCGCGGGGGCTTTGGGGTGCGATTGAGGTTGACGGAATGAGAGAGGCTTGGCGAAGGGTTGGCCCCTGTGGATTCGATTATAACAGGGAAATCAAAAGGAAATAAAAGGGAAATAACACGGAGATGATCCGTGTTATATCCGTGTTAAACCCGTGTTATCTCCGTGTATAATACGAATCTAGGAGAGTTCAGCGCGCTTCGGTCGCATGAGAGGTTTTGGGGAATACCGCCCCGTGTCCCTTGCATTCTTGCCCGTCACCGCCCTGAATTCCGGACTGGCCGATAATCTTGTCGATCTTCTGGCATTAAAGTTGGCGCGAAACGTGCCTTTCGGGCATTGTAGATGAGCTCTTTCGGCTCGCTCCCCGAGTGAGCGTCGAAACCAGTGCCAAGCGTGAGTGACTTGCTGAACAACAGACGATTGCGCCGATTCGGACGGACTCGGGTGAATTGGATCGTTTTATTCCTGACGGTCCTGACGTTGTCGACGGGATTCGACCAAGCTGCGCCGCCTCCGATTAGCGGCCCGTTCCCACCTAATGCGACCAAATATGGATACGTGAATATCTCGGCTCCTGACGGTGACTTGACCTCCTCCGGGCACAAAAGGGTCGCGGTGGTTCGAGGCGAAGTCCTGGTCCGCTTCCGTTCGACGGTTACCCAAGCGCGAACTCTGAGTGTGTTGACTCCTTTGGGAGGCACTATCCATCGGTTCGGGGCACGCGCTGGCCGTGGATCCGTGCGGCTCCAGAGCGCACTTCGCCAGAATTCTGTTTTTGATCAACTGGCGCTGGTTCGGCTCGATCCCGACGCGGATTTAGGACGGGTTTTGGATCGGCTGCGCCGGCATCCGGACGTCCTCTACGCGGAACCCAATTACCGCCTCCAGATTGCCCAGGAACCTGCCGGGACGATTGTGGCGCCCAATGACTATGACTTTGCGCAACTTTGGGGATTGCAGAATGTGGGACAGGCGGACGGCACATTGGGAGCGGACATTAAGGCGGTCGAAGCCTGGAAATTCGGGACGGGCGATCGGCGGGTGGTGGTGGCGGTGATCGATACGGGGATTGATTATTTCCATCCGGATTTGGCGGCGAATGCGTGGACAAACCCGGGAGAGACCGCTGGGAATGGCCTGGATGACGATGGTAACGGGTATATCGATGATCTCCACGGGTATGACTTTGTCAGTGACGATGGGGATCCCTTGGATGACCACGGGCATGGCACGCACGTGTCCGGGACGGTTGGAGCGGTGGGGAACAATGGGATCGGCATCGCGGGGGTTTGTTGGCAGGTCAGCTTGATGGGGCTGAAGGCGTTTGATGACACGGGCAATGGTGAGATTTCCACGGCGATCGAAGCCATTCAGTACGCCGTGGCGAACGGGGCGCGGATTATCAATGCCAGTTGGGGGAATAACGATCGAAGCCAGGCGTTGCAAGATGCTATTGAAGAAGCCCACCGAGCGGGCGTGCTGTTTCTGGGAGCGGCGGGAAATGACAATACGGACGCCCTGTTCTACCCGGGCGCTTATCCTTACGTAATGGCAGTGGCGGCGACGGACGCCAAGGATCGACGATCGCGATTTTCGGATTTCGGCTCTTATGTGGATGTGGCGGCACCGGGTGAGAATATCTTCTCGACCTTGCCGAACAACAGCTACGGGTTCTACAGCGGCACGTCGATGTCGACGCCCCACGTTGCGGGCGTCGCGGCTCTGGTCCTGGCGCGTCATCCCGAGTTTACCAACGATCAACTGGAGAACATTCTCCGCAACGCTGTCGACCTGATCACTCCGGACAAGTTCATCGGGGCAGGCCGGATCAACGCGGCTGCTGCGGTGCGGGTGGAGAGTCCGCTTCCCGATGTCCGACTGCGACTGCCGGAAATGATCTACGGGGACGTCGATATCTTGGGGACCGCGCGAGGGGACGGGTTCTCGGGTTACGTGGTCGAGTATGGTCCAGGGGCGCAACCGACGCAGTGGACCGCCCTGGGAGGAGCTGCTGCCCCAGTGACGGACGGGAAGCTCGTGCTAAATCTCTCCACACCCACCCTAGGAGAAGGTGCTTGGACCATTCGTTTGACGGCAACCAATGCGGCGGGAGAGCGCGCTGTGGACCGTGCAGTAGTCCAGGTGAGCAACGTGCATATCAGTTTTCCATTGCCGAATGACGTCCTCCGGGCTGGGGATAAGATCGCTGTCCGCGGAACTGTCTTTGGTGAAAACCGGACCTATCGATTGGAGTATGGCTTGGGAGCAGACCCGGCGAGTTGGCAAGGTGCTGGAATGGCTTTGACCACGACCGGACCGGCAGCAATTCAAAATAGCACTCTCGCGATTTGGGATACCCGCCAAGTGGAGCCCAACCAGTTCTACACCCTTCGTCTGACAGCTGAGGCCGAGAACGGCGTGACCTCGACGTTCTTGACCCGCTTAATCTACCTCGATAGCCATCTCATGCCAGGGTGGCCTCAGTACATTCCAATCGCCGGGACCTATCCCGCGGAAGACTGGCGAGAGTTCACTGTGGCGGATTTGGATGGAGACGGCTTTGAGGAGATTCTCCTGGTGGACCATGGGAATAGCGACGGACTGCCCGCGCGCTTGTTGGTTTATCAGCACGATGGCACGCTTCGCTGGTCAAAGGATTTGGGGATTGGGATTCCGTATGCGGATGTTCCCGTGGTGGGTGACGTCGATGGGGACGGGCAGAAAGAGATCTTCGTCGATGCCGGGAGCGACCCTCAGCTCTTCGCCTTTCGTGCGGACGGCTCAGCTGTGCCAGGAAAATGGCCGCTCCGGTTGGAGGTTTCGGGACTGGGCAAAGTCCTGGCAGACGTGGATGGAGACGGGAAGCAGGAACTCATTGGCCTCTCCCAGGGAACGGTGACGCGCGGCGGAACCGAAGTTCGCCGGTTGCTCGTTTGGAACGCGGCCGGCGACCTGGTCCGGGGTTGGGACGTGCCGTGGTGTGACGCCGAGTTAGACGCGCCTCGAATTTACCCGGCAGTCGCCAACCTGGACGACGAGAGCGATCTGGAAATCGTGACCGTCTCCGGCTGCGGCAGCTTGGCTGCGTTTAAGCTAAACCATCCGAACGGCCCGATCTGGACCGCGCCCACCTTTGGAACCTTTGTCGCCTCGCCGGCCATCGGCGATCTGGACGGGGATGGTCGAAACGAGGTGATCATCGCGGCTTTTGACTTGAGCGGAGGCAATCGGGGTGGGGTTTACGCGTTCAATCATCTCGGACAGCGGCTGCCTGGGTGGCCCGTTCTGATCGAGGAGTCGTTCTCGGCCGCGCCCGCTCTGGGCGACTTGGACGGTGACGGGCGCATGGATGTCGTGTTGCCTTGCTGGAAGTCCGGCCTCATTCATCGATTGGGTGCGGACGGTTTTGAGCCCGAGGGTTGGCCCATCGGGCCCATCAGTGATTCTTCGTTGAAGTCTGCAGCAATCCTGGGCGACGTCGACGGCGACGGCCAACCCGATGTTGTTCTGGCATCTCCCGGGTATATGTCGCAGGTTTTAAGCACGGGCGATCTGTCCAAGGCGGGCGGGGTCAAAGCGTGGAATGGGGTTGGACAGCCATTATCCCTGAGCGGCAATGATCGGATCCCAGCCTTGGTAACGGAGTCCTCGGGTGGAGCCTGGCTGAAGGCAGCGCCAGTGGCACTCGTGGACTTGAACCACGATGGGAAGTTGGACGTTGTGGCAACCTCGATTCAAGACCGGACCTACATGCCGGCCGGGGAGAAAAGCACCCGGAAAAACCGCAGCAGCCTTTACGTCTGGGAGTTGGGCACCCCCTTCGCTCCGGAACATTTTCCGTGGCCCGCCATGCAGGCAGGTCCGGAACACACCGGCTTTCTTCCCCGGGCGGAACGTCCAGACCAACCGCCCGTAGTGACTCCGATTCCCGATCAAGTGGTCCCCGTGGGCGCCGCGTTCTTTCCGATCGATCTGAATCAGTATGTGGAAGATGCGGATAATAGTGCGAGTGAAATCACTTGGACGGCGACCGGGCAACGCGATTTGAGGGTGACGATTTCGGCCAAGCACGTGGCGACGATCGAGGTGCCAAGCTCAGGGTGGCGCGGACGGGAAACGATCCGCTTCACTGCTCGGGATCCGCGCGGGATGGAAAGTTCGTCCGACACATCCTTTGAAGCTCGAGAAGGGTATCAAGCACCGGTCGCAACTCCGGACGAGGCGGCGACGGTCGAGGACACGGCGATCGAAATCGATGTCTTGGCCAATGACCGGGACCCGACGGGCCTACCGGTCCGGGTCAGTGGAGTGAGCCGGCCGACTTTGGGCAGTGTAACGCCGTTACCCAACGGCGCTCTGCTTTACACTCCAAAGCCGGACGCAAACGGGATTGATATCTTCACGTATATTCTGAGCAACGGAAATGGTGGGATGTCGATGGGCACGGTCACGGTTCGGATCGCTCCGGTCAACGATCCGCCCCGCGCCAATCCAGACCATCTGCTGATCGACGAAGATACGGTTGCGGATATCGAAGTGCTGGCCAACGATGAGGAACCCGACGGAGATCCGCTCACTTTAGTTGAATTTACGACCCCAGAGCATGGAACCCTGACACGGACGGCGGAACAGACGCTCACTTATATCCCGCAACTGAACTTTTTTGGCGAGGATGCGTTCAGTTACGTCATCAGTGATGGGCATGGCGAGACTAATTCCAGCACCGTGCGCATTATCATCAAGCCGGTCAACGATTTGCCAGTCGCGGACGAACAGGAATTCACGCTCAACAAAAACGGGTCCCAGAATATCACCTTCAACGCCTCCGATCCCGACGACACGGAGTTTGCTTTCAATATTGTGGAAAGCCCAAAGCATGGAACCCTGTGGAACTACCCCAAAGTGGCGACTTATTATCCGACCAATGGCTTTAGCGGCACGGATAGTTTTACCTACCGCGCCAATGATGGGAAAGAAGACGGGCCGATGGCGACGGTTCGGTTTACGGTCCTGGACGTCAACAACCCTCCTGACGTGGAGGACGAATCGATCGTTACGAAGGTGGACCAAGAAGCAACCTTGCATCTTGCGGCCAGCGACCTGGACAATGACCCGATCACGTTCGCGGTTCTGACGCCAC
>JBGAIN010000113.1:0-26933 GCA_044225505.1 Limisphaerales bacterium | reverse complement strand
CTGCGGTACTGTGGCAACGAATACAATGATGATTCCACTGAGTGATAATACGCCCGTGATCCGAAGGACCCCGCAGGAATGCTGCTTCGCGTGGAACCCACCGCTCGTCGGCCAGAAGGTAAACCAGCGGCAGCGTCTGCAACAGGCCTGGATAGCGCTTACTCGCTACCCAGTACGTTTGATAGTGATGAGATCCTGTCGCCAGGACAACCGGCGCTTCAACTCGCGGGATTTCCGATGGGGAAAGTTTCATCCCGCCTTGCACGACATACATCATCACGTCCGGGTCCGGCATTTCGGCGGCAAGTTCGGTTTCTTTTCGAAAAACTCGGTAGGAAAGACCGTCTGACTGCACGGTGCTCCCATCAAACTTGCCCCGCACAATATCCGGGTGCGCCACTTGAGTCATTGTCCGATGAAAGCTCTGGCGCCAGCTGGCGTGTTCTTTTGGGTGGCACTCCTGGCAAGCCTGCGAAGCGACGTAGGGCGAGGTCGGAGAAAGCGATGGAAGACGTGGATCGTTGGGGACGATCTCGCCCGCTGTGTTCAGGGCAAGAAGTCCGAGGCACAGCCATTCCCACAACGAAGGCATCGGTTGCGCATTGCGCTGCCGAAGATGGATGGGAAACGGCATACTCCCAACGGGAAGAAGGACGGGGAGACCGAACGATGTTCGATCTCCCCGTTTGGAAACAGGGATGGATTACTGCGCGATGAAGAACAACGCAGATCCGGACGGTGCCACACTGTAAGGCGACGTGGCATTGCTGACCGCCGTGTAAGGCCCATTCATTGCTGTCATCAAGGGTCCAGCCCGCCGGGGGGGTCTTGGTCCAGACCGCCGTTCCCGCCAATGCTTCTTCGACATTCGGGCCGAGCGTCAATTCGTCGAACCCTTCGAAGAAGTACCGTTGACTGGCCAACGTGCCGCCACCAGTGCTGCCACCGGTGGGCTCTGCGACGGTGCGGGTGCGATAGGCCTTGACGGCGCCCGTTTGGCTGCCACCCACCAAAGCGCGGCTGCCATCTTTGTTAACCGTGAACCATTCCACGCTGGCGCCGCTGCCGCCTTCGAAGTAGAGCAAGCGGAAGAAGTAAACGCCCGCCTTGTCGATCTTGAAGTAGAACTCGCTGTCCGCGGTTCCGCGTCCACCGTCATACTTGCCCAGAATCACTTGGGTTGGGCTGTTGGTCGTGCCAGCGGAGACTTGGAATCCATCATCGCTATTGACGGCCATGGTGTAGACTCCCGGTTGCAGATCCAGGAACGTCAGCGCTTGGGCGGAGATGTTGTCATCTCCACCGCCTGTTCCAGGAATACCCGGAATGTTCTTATCTTCCACGTTTAGCGGTGCATCAGCCGAGACCTTGAAGTTGCCGGCTTCACCCGCGGCTTGATCGAAGTTGACGTAGTCAATGGCGAAGTAACCGTCAGCGCCTTGGCCTGTGGTGTCGTGAATGTCCGCACCTGCCTTGCCTGCCAGTTGGTTTTCGGCCTCAGCAATGGTGTTGCCGCGGCTTTCAGCGGTCTGGTAGGTCTTCCAGCGCATGCCAGCACCGCTGGCGGTGCCGGGATCGGTCGCCAAAGAAGTCGGGATGCTGACGATTTCTGGAATGGTGAAGCTCACCACATCGGTGACTTGTTTTCCGGCCACCGTAGTGAACGTAACGCTCAACGAATGCTGGGAACTGCCCGCAAACGCTGTCGCAGGGAGGTAAGAAACACTGACTTGAGTGTCCGCGCGGACTGGAGTGGTGCCCGTGACAGCGGCGTCATCCACCTTCAGCTGGATGCCTTTGCTCTCGTCGACCTTCAACCATTCCGGTTCAGTAATAGTGGCTTTGACGCTGTTGGGCGTGACTGCTAAGGCGGTGTAGCTCGGGGCCACGAATTCTACGGTATCTTCCAGAGCTTTGCCTTCGTTGCTCGTGTAACTGAGCTTCACGGAGTGTTTGGAACCGGGCACGAAGATCTCCGGAGCTTGGGAATACTTGACCATCAAGTAATTGCCATCCTTGGTCAACGTCACTGGGGTGACCGCTTTGCCGTCGAGTGTCGCGGTCACACCTTTGCTCTGATCCACGCTCTTGCCCAGGGCTTCCACGATTCGCACCGTGAAGCTGACTCCGTCCGCAGCAATGCCACCGGCAAACGGCGGCACGCCCACGGCCAAGTTGTCCACAGCCCACCACCAGTCATTGGCGGCTTTCTCCATGCCGATCTTAAGCACCAGGTTCTTCGCCCCAGCCGGGTTGTTCAAAGGAACAATCACCGATTCATTAGGCATGTGATCGTGGTAGTTAGGGCTGTCCCCAATCGAATCCCAACGCTGCACTTCGGTAGCGGTAGCCCCATCAAAGGCGGCGGTGATATAGCCCGTCTGGTCGTTGATGCGATTGCCGTCCGCGTCGACCGGGAAGTTGGGTTCGCCATCGTCGGTCGCTTCTGGACGCCAGGAGGAGTCGTAAGCCAGAACCAACGAGTTGGCCGGGGCATTGGTAATGCCGATCGGAACAACCGTAGCCGTGGCATCCCACAACCCTTGGGTGTGAGTTGCGTCATCCCATTCGTCGGGATCCGCGATCATGACATTGCCCGAACCGAAACTGAATTCGGAGCGGCGTTGATCACCAGCGGTGCTAACCCACCAGTTCTTGTTGGCGAAGCTCCAGCCAGCCCACTCGGTTACGCCGTTGGAGGAGGAGTTGCCAAAGCCAGGCATTTTGCTGTCATCAAGGGTCCAGCCCGCCGGGGGGGTCTTGGTCCAGACCGCCGTTCCCGCCAATGCTTCTTCGACATTCGGGCCGAGCGTCAATTCGTCGAACCCTTCGAAGAAGTACCGTTGCGCGTTTGTCGTGAGGGGTGCTGCTATCATCCCAATCGCGAAGGCAGCGCCGAGCAAGGAGCTCGCCTTCCATCGACCGAGCGGCATTTTCGAGTGCCAGTCTATTCGTTTTTTGGTCATAGTTTCAGGGTTTCGGATGAGCACTGGTGTTATCCCAAGTGCCTGAGCCGCGTCGCTCTCGAGACCACACAACCTAGCCCAAGCACGAGCTTGTGCGGATGGTTTTTCGGGCGATGCGAGTTAGGATATCAACCTAGGACGATGGAGCTCTAACGTCACCACCTAGGGTACCGCAAGTAAAAAAGCGGGCGTACCGTTGAAATCGGTGAAGTTTACCTGCCTGTCACTTTCCAGTGACACGGATGATACAGAGCCTGAGACGACTCTTGAACCAGACGACCATCCGCTGAAGCTACTGACCATCAATAAGTAGGACTCGAAAAAAACGGTGCTCTTCTCCCATGGAAACATCCGTCGAATTCGCGTGTAGCACCGTTCCCACGTTTTTCCATGCATTCTCCGATAGGTTCGCTTTTTCTTGCAGCTGATAACGACCCGGGTTGCCAGTCCACGTCACGGTCGCGTTGGTTCCATGAACAACCATGCTCGTCATCCGCAGTTCGGCCACCTTTGGTTGGTAATCGATGATTAGCATCGGCGGGTTGCTGGCAGCCTCACGCGAGGCCCAGCGTCGAGCCGTTTGTGCCAACTCTTCGGCGCGGCTTTGCAGCACCCAGCCAAAATTCGCCTCCGCGTGCCGAAGCCAATCCTGAACGTCGGTCACCAAGCCGATCGTCGAGGCGAACGTGTAAGTTCCTGGTTCGTTCACAGCCAGGGTAGCGCTACTCGTTGCCGCGAAATCCGCGCTTCCTCCCGGCTCGTTCCAAAGCCCGCTTGGGGCCGACCGGGCTTTCCAGGTGGATTCCCCGGGCGACGCTAAGCCTCCTGTCGATCCTTTCTTGTTCCCTTCGCCCCACGATTGGAGAACGCGCCGAAGCTCAAAGTCGGATGGTTTCGCACCGAACGCTGGCTCCTTAATCACTTGCAGACGCAACGTGACAGCGGTGATGACGGCATTGGATGGAATTCGTCCTGCCAGGTCGAACTTAATCAGCGCCCGGCTTTTCAGACCTTTGGCGGTGGTTCCAGAAGCTAACTGGGCATCTCCGCCTAAATTATTATCGGGGCTGGTCTCGAAGAGAGTATTATCGGCGGTAGGAACGAGAGAAACGGTCTCTGGATGGCCGTCTGGTAGCCCTAAGCCCAGAAAAAGCCCGATCCCAAACCCAACCCACCTTCGTCGCAACTTGATTCGCACGAGATAGGAGTCCGCAAGGGGCGCCTAGGTTCCCGAGTATTCCGAGCCCGCACTGTCTATCGGACCGGTGGACATTGATTCGCGCGGCAATGGTCCAAGTGAAACCTGCCAGTGGCGCCTGAGCACGCTCTTGTTAGGGCCTAACCATCCGGTAACTCACGAAGGCCAAGGACTTGCTGTCTGGCGACCATGACGGAACATTGATCGTTCCTTGTCCGCCAAAGAGTTTGGCCAGCACCTGTTCATCGCCCCCCGCTATTGGCCGCAGCTTCAGCACCACATCTTTGTTCTCCGGGTGACCTTGGACCGACTTGTCGTAGGAAAGATAGACCAGCCATTTCCCGTCCGGAGAGGGGTGGGGGAACCAATCGTTGGATTCGCCCGAAGTAATTTGCTCAGGTTCTGAGCCATCTGCGTTCATCCGCCAGATCTTCATCAGTCCTGTCCGTTCGGAATTGAAATAGATGAATTTCCCGTCCGGGCTGTAATCTGGACCGTCGTCGAGCCCAGCTGCTGTCGTCAGCCGTTTCTCCGCTCCACCCGTCACCGGGATTGTGTAGATATCAAAGTTCCGATCCCGCTCGGCACAATAGGCCAAGGTCTTCCCGTCGGGCGACCAACCGTGCCAGTAAGAAGGCCCTTGCGTAGTGACTGCCGTAGGGGTCCCTCCAGCAATCGGCAATACGTAGATCATCGATCGGTTGCCTTCTGCATGATGGCTAATGGCGAGGAGTTTTCCATCCGGCGATATGCCATGATCATTGTTGCATCGATTGGCAAAACCAGTCTCGAGCGTCTGGAGGTCATTTCCGGTGCGCCCGATGCGATGCATTCTTCCTTTGCTGTTAAATAGAAAATAGTTGCCGTCGGGCGACCAGTTTGGCGCTTCGATCCGCCCGCGGGTCCGATACACGACGCGCCGATCTTTCGATGCGATTGCCACGGTTTCCAACGTGCTCTCCAACACTGCATTCGTCCCGGTGCTGACGTTCCCCGTCGTGAATTCGACATCGCTGAAGAACGCGGTTTCAAGGACCCGGTTGTCATGGGCACACACACCTAGCCCCACATAAAAAGGTTCGCGAAATTGCATTTTGAACGATCCGCCCGCCCACTGCAGGGGTTCACCCGCACGCGCAATCGACATCGCAAGAAAGTCGCCCTGTTTCTCAATTCGCAAGCGGTCTGGCCCGGAGAGATTCGCTTGGATCTCGCGGGTGGGTGCCCCCGCATTCTCCCGATACTGTAGCGAACAGAGACCATCCCCGTGGACAACGGCGTCAGCATAAGCCGAATCTCCGTCCAGGCTTTGCCGAATGATCAAACATGCTTTCCGATGCGCGTTCCCACCCCCTTGTGCCCACCGGACAGTTGCCGCCAGCGACAAATCACCCGACGCCCGCTTCCATACAAAGTGCAGCGCGTCGGTGGCAAACCACATGTTTTCGCCTCCACCTGTCACCCTGTATTGATGCTTTTGAGAGTCAAACTCCGCGCTGCCAGGCTTTCCGACCGCCCCCACGTCGTTGGCTCCGTCAAAGATCCCCAAGTCCGGTGCCGATTTCAGAGGTTCCGCGGACAAGGTGAGGAGAATGGAAACAGCGAGCAACGTTGCCGGACGAGTTGAAAGAGGCAGCGGCGGGATCATGCCTGCAATGCTATCTGCCTCACTGGCCTTTGACAATTCCTCTTCGTGGCAACGCGCGGTCCCCAACTGAACCGGGGGCTGAGCTCGCGGTCTAGCGCCTCGCTAGCTCGAATTGAAGGCGTTGTGCCAAGAACGGGATGCGCCCCCTGCCTGAAGAACTTTCGCTTGGACGACTTACAGGCGCGAGGCCGCCCGGTCATCGATGAAGAGGGAGCAATTCGGGTGACGTCGCATTAGCGACGCCGGCACCGCCTCGGTACTCTCACCCCGCACGACCTGGCGAATGATCTCAGCCTTGGCTTCCCCTGTGGCCACCAGCCAAACCTCATCCGCGGCAAAGAACTGCCTCATCCCTACCGTTAGCCCCCAGCGAGGGAGGCGATCGTGAGTGAGATACTTGGCGGAACTACTAATCGTGCTCTCGTGGAGGTCTGTTTTGCGGGTCGGACTGTCGGCGGCGGATCCCGGTTCGTTCATCCCGAGATGTCCATTCATCCCGATTCCCAAGATGACAAGATTGAAACCGTCGCCAACCGCGCGATCAAATGCCGCGCATTCAACTTGAAGATCGGCTGCTTCGGGATTGAAGACATGGAAATTAGCGGGTTTCAAATCCACGTGATTGACCAGATCGCGGCGTAACATGTTACTGCAGCGCCCGGCATCGTCCGAAGCCAACCCACCAAATTCATCCAGGGCAAAAACCGATGCGTCCGCGAAGGAAACCTGCTTCTCCTGACAGGCGCGTGCCATGGCGCGGTAGATCGGGATCGGGGTGTTGCCGCTCGCCAAGCAGTGTTTCAAGCTGGGTTTGACGCGCAGTCGATCTCGCCAATAGGTGATCGTTCCGGCCAGCCAACTCTCCTCAGTGTCGAAATGCAAAATGTTCATTGAATTCTCAGTTCTTCTTTGTCTTCGGTCCCTTAAGCCACAGGTCGACCGGTTTTTCTATTTTTGGCGCGAAAGGGAGAGTGATTTTCGCGCCCGTTCGCGCGGACGCGTATGCCGCATACATCATTTCCAGGACGGCGCGACCGTCCTGGGCTGTCGTCACTGGCTCTTTGTCCTCTCGGACGCATTCAATAAAATGTTTGAGCTCTTGCGGATACCCTTGGTTGAACGCTTCTTCAAAGACCGTAAAGGTCCATCCTTTGGTTGAGCCGGCCTTTTCCATCGCGTAGCCGTAACCTTTCTCGCTATAGGTGAGCGCTGAGTTGCCCATGAATAAGTCGGCGTAAACCACGCCGCCAGTTCCATACACTTCCACGCGGTCGTCCATTCCCCCGTGCTTGGCCCAGCTGTTTTCCGCGATGCCGATTGCCCCGCCCTCAAATTCAACCATGCACACGGAATTCTCTTCGCCTTGCGTCCGACCTTTATGAATCAGACCGTTCTGCATATGGGCGCTGACGTTCAGCACTTTCGTTGATCCGCCTAACATCCAGCGGAACCACGCCAGGCCATGGCATCCCATATCCATGAGAACGCCCCCGCCAGACTGATTCACATCGTAAAACCAGTCACTGTGCGGACCGGAATGCTTTTCACATTGGCGCAGTTGATAGATGCGACCCACTGCCCCCTCGTTTACCAATTTTCGAACACGTTCGTACTTCGGCGCGAAGCAAAGTTCCTCCGCGTACATGAGCTTGCGCTGCGCCGCCGCGCAGGCCCCGATCATTTCATCAGCCTCCTCCAGGGTCATGGCCAATGGCTTTTCAATGATCACGTGTTTCTTGGCGTCAGCCGCCGCCAACGTCGCGCGTGCATGCAAGAAGTTCGGAAGACAAACATCCACCACATCACATCCCGACTCTCGGATTGCCAGGTCGAGGTCGGCATAGGCCCGCGCAATCCCGTGCTTCTTGGCAAACTTTTTCGCCCGCTGCGCATTGCGCGAAAACACAGCGACCACTTCGGCGTCCGGGACGAACCGAGCGTAAGACTCCGCGTGGATCTCGGAGATAAATCCCGCACCCAGTAATGCGATTTTCGTTTTGGTCATAGGTAACGCCGCCGATTTAGCCACAGAGAGTTCGAGGAGGGAATAGGGAAATTGGCAAAACCCGCGTTCCGCATCGCAGCCCGCGAGATTGGCAATTGACGCTCGCTTTTATTGAGCCCCTTGACGAGGTCGCCAATCTACGACGGGAATTCCGCACAATCGTTCACGTCCGTCGCCTTTTGGCGAGTTCACGATCCCCGGCCACCCCGTCCGAGGCTTTCTGCGCATGGGCTTGTCTTTGGAGAGTGTCTTTGTCTACCGTTGATTGAATCTATGAATCGGCGTTCTTTTTTGGGTCTGCTCGTGCCGGCTCTCGCGGCTTGCGGTAGGAACCAGCCACTTGTTGCAAGGAACCCTCCGGTGCTGCGAGTCATGACCTACAACCTGCATCACGGCGAGGGTGTCGACGGCAAGCTCGACTTGGACCGGATCGCGGCCGTGATCTGGTCGGCGCAGCCGGATCTGGTCGCCCTGCAGGAAGTGGATCGGAAAGCGAAACGAACTCACGCTGTGGATCAGTCGATCGAGTACGCCAGGTTGACCTCGATGCATGGATGGTTCGGCGCCGCTATGCCCTTTCAAGGCGGTGAATATGGCCAGGTGCTACTCAGTCGTTGGCCGTTGGAAAGCCCGCGAGTGATTCGGTTGCCTGGTCGGAAGGACCACGAGCCCAGGATCGCGGTAAGTGCCGATGTCATCATTCCCGGCTACGGCGAGGAAGTGCCAACCCTGCTAGTCGGCGACTTCAATGCGACCCCCGAAAGCCGCGTGATGCAGTGCTTCTGGGCCTCAGGATCCAAGTGGATTGACACTGCCGGACGATTCGCGGCACCGACCATTCCGGCGGAAGCTCCGACGTCCCGCATCGATTACATCCTCGGTTCGCCCCGAGATGCATGGCAGACATTAGACTCCCGCGTTGTTTCCGACGCAATCGCCTCGGATCACAGGCCCGTGGTCGCAACGCTTCGCCTTGGACGGTAACGGATGACGGCCGAAACTTTGGACCCTGAGCCCTCCGTTTTGGTTCGGCTAAACCAAGCCGTGCGCAAAAGACCTTGCTGCGTTTACTCGGTAGGCACAGCCGGAACAAACAGGAGCTTACGGGGTAGAAGTCAGCAATCCTGTCAGTGCGACAACGAGCCTGTCCGCGACGATCATTGTCAATCCGCCTCCGTCATCTCCAGGGCCTTTGGATCAAGGCTTCGATCCGGGTGGCGGTCCGGATGGTCCGATGTGTGCGCTCGCCGTCCCAAAGGATTTACCGAGTGCGAGTCGAATAACCACAGAGATTTTATGTTCCGTTGCCCGCATCGCGGAAAGCGATTTGATACCATGGATTCTCGATTCCCCAAATGGTTGAGGGCGATGCTTTACATCGGCATCGCTCTGCTGCTGAGCGACCAGACCACGATAGCGATTGACTATTATGTCAATTCGCAAATTGGAGATGACAGCTACCCGGGCACCTCACTGGACAAACCATGGCAGTCGCTGGAAAAGGTCAACACAGCGCATTATTCTCCTGGGGATTCTATCCGTTTCGTTGCCGGCAGTCGCTGGTCCAAGCCACTCTCAATTAACGCGGAAGGGAAATCGGGCCAGTGGATCGTTTTTGAAGCGCATGGCGTCGGCCCTCGTCCGCGGATCGATGTCGATGGATCGTTTGAAGACGCCTTGATTATCAGCAATGCGCAGCACGTGATCGTCCGCGGGTTCGAAGTGACCAATCAAGGGCTGCTCGGTTCGGGAACGAACACGCCGCCGCGGCGCGGCATCCATGTTGTGGCCGACAACGCGGGAACCCTCACCAACATCACGATCTCCGACTGCTTCATCCACCACGTCAACGGGACCCAACGCTTTAAGCACAATGGCGGCATCATCTTTTCGACTCGGGGAGAACGAGTCCCGTCGCGTTTCGACGGACTTCGCATCGAGCGAAACATTGTCTGGCGGGTGGATCGCTCCGGAATTGTGGCGCAAAGCTTTCATGCCCGCCGGAACCGATGGTTTCCGTCCTTGCACGTAGTCGTTCAAGACAATTGGCTGGGAGATATCGGCGGGGATGGAATTACCCCCTGGGCGACGGACGGTTGCCTCGTGGAACATAACGTCGTCCAAGGGGCGAACGAACGGGCCGGTACTTACAACGCCGGCATTTGGCCTTGGTCCACGGACAACACGGTCATCCGTCTCAACCGTGCTTCTGGTGTGAAAACACTGCTCGACGGGCAAGGGTTCGACTCGGATTACAACTCGCGAAATACTCTCCTGGAATACAACTTGAGCCACGATAATGCAGGCGGCTTTCTCCTCGTTTGCACTCCAGGCCGCCGCAATTCCCTCGAGAATTGCGGAAATGTCGGAACGCTGGTCCGATACAACATCAGTCGGCATGATCAGGCGCGAGCCATCCATGTGGCCGGGGCACCAGAACGGACCAGAATCTGGCGGAATGCAATCTACACCGCGCCCAGGTCAGAAGTGCAACTCCTGCTTGTCAGTGACTGGGACGGATGGGTCAATGGCTTGGAACTAAGCAACAATCTTTTTGGACTCGGGAGGGATCGTCCGTTACGGACATCAGTCCAAGCGCAATTACCACACCGGCGCCTATGAAATCGCCGCGGGCTGGAGCCCAGCCACCAACGTGGTGTTGGCAGGCAATGCCTGCCAAGGTCAGCACGAGGACTTCCCCCCAGCCGAGGTTGTCGGAAAGCCGGACGCCCCTCAGCCCATCGAGTTTAGCGACTGGCCTGGACCGCAATTTGACCCCGGCCGACCGGCGGAGTTTCCGGCTTTCATTCAAGCCCATCGAGCTTGGATGCTCCGCCTAATGAAGCGTCAGTTCGGGACACAGCCAAGCTCCGATCCGAAGTAATAAGGGCGACGGTCGGGACATTCCGGTCCAATGCCGGATGTTAGGCCTCGGACGCCGCTAGCCAGCGTTCGCGGATCGTTCGACACCAGGGCGATCAAAAGGTCTCGCATTCGCGAGATAGTCATCCAATGACTGAAAGGTCCCATCTTTCAATAGGTTCTTCTCGAACCACAAAAGCTCAGCGCGAGCCAATTCCGCAATGCCGTCACCTGACGAACATCGTTCTGCCGCACGGAATGCTTCGACCGACTTCGTGATCTTCAAGGTTTGCCTGGCAACCATTCCCAAATTGAAATACGCCTCAGTAAACGAGGGGGAGAGAGCAATTGCTTTTTCGAAAAACTCTATCGCGCGTTCCGGGGCTTTCGCGACAAACGCCTGGTAAACTCCCATCCCGTAGTTCGTCATGCAGTGATTTGGAAATCGTTCTAAAAGCCGCATGATTTCCGCCAAAACCTGCGTGCCCTCGCCCTGTTCCACGCGTTCCATGGCGCGATCAACGGCCTCTTCCACGGTGTCCCTGACTACGGGCTCAGAACTCCCGCCGCGCGTAGCGTCACGCCCGCCCCGAATCTCTTTCGGCAGCAAGCAACACCTCTTGTATTTCTTCCCACTGCCACAAGGACACGGCTCATTTCGCCCAGTTGTCATAACGCTGACTTGATGTTGCACTGCTTTTGGGTTGTTCAGGGGCGCCTGTCAATCAGATGATTGCTGAAATGGAGGTCACGGTTCACGCTTCGGCGGTATTGAATGTTGCCATTTGCCGAAGGGGTCGCCTTGTCCTCATCGCGGCTGGTGTGAGGCGGAATCGCTCAATATCATCGGGCCGTTTGCAACTCTCCATACCACCTTATCGGCGAACGAAGGCTAGAGTTCCAGCGAGCCAGGCTTGACTGTACCGTCCGGACGGTATACTCGTCCTCCGTTGTGAGTCGTCCCGCCGATTCCAGAGATGTCATTCTCGAAGCTGCTCAGGCCGTCGTGGCTGAGCAAGGGGCGGTTCATTTAACCTTGGAAGCGGTCGCCGCCCGCGCAGGGATGAGCAAAGGCGGGCTTCTGTATCATTTTCGCTCCAAGGAACTTCTGTTGCAAGGCATGATCACCAAGCTGCTGGAGTCGGCGGACGCCGACCGCCGGAGATTTGCCAACGAGATGCAGTCCAGCCCAGCTGGAGATCTTCAAGCGCACATCCGCGCTGGATTCCTTCAACACCCGGATCGAGAACGGGTATCGGCCGCTTTGCTCGCAGCCGGAGCCAACGATCCGCGCCTGTTGGATCCCGTGCGGGCGTGGCAAAAGGGTCTCTATGAGGAACTCGTTCAATCGAAGCAAAATCCTGTGCGCGCTGTGTTAATTATGCTGGCGGTCGACGGCCTCTGGCTCAACGAGTTGTTGCGGACGCTGCCGATCGGGCCGGAAGAACGGTTGCAAGTTCAGAATGAATTGTTGGAGCTGGCTAAGTCTACCGCTTGAGGCGGAGGGTCGTATGTATTCGCCCCATTTTCCATTCGTGCTAAAACGACTGACGTTTCTCGGCTTTGGTTCCTGGCGGCTCCGAGCGCGTCCGGTTGAAACCTTGTTCGCTGTCATTCTGACCCTCGGATGGGTCGGGTGCAAGGTTGGTCCGGACTATCGGCGTCCCGAAGTCGCAGCGCCTGTCGACTGGCGCTGGAAACCCGCGGAACCCAAAGACGACGTTGCGCGCGGACCGTGGTGGCAAGTGTTTCAAGACCCTTCGCTCGACGGCCTGCAAGAGCGGGCCGCCGCTGGAAATCTCGATCTCCAGGCTGCGCTGGCACGTGTGGAACAGGCGCGAGCCGCCGCCCGTATCAGTCGAGCCGACTTTTTCCCGAGCTTGCAGGCGCAGGGGAACTTCACCCGGTATCGCACGTCGGCGAATTCTCCGAGTCCAGTTGGCTTTCCGATTCCGAGCTTCACTCAACAGGAGTGGACGGTGCCGTTCGATCTAAGCTACGAGTTGGACCTGTGGGGGAGGGTACGGCGTTCCTTTCAATCGGCGCAGCAGCTCGCGTTGAGTGCGGTGGCGGCGAGGGAGTCAGTTCTGCTCTCGCTCCAGGCCGACGTCGCGGCCACCTACTTTTCTCTCCAGACATCGGAGCGCGAAGTCGCATTGTTGAATCAGGCTATTCAACTCCGACGCGAAGCGCTGCAAATCTTTGAGCAGCGGCTCGGCGCGGGCATGGGAACGGAGTTCGAGGTGGAACGTGGCCGGGTGGAGGTGGCTTCCGCGGAGGCTGATCTGCAAAGTGCTCAGCGGCGCCGCGCAGAACACTGGAATGCGCTGGCCCTTTTGCTCGGGAAACCTCCGTCCCAGTTCGAACTTGCTATGGTTAAAGGAGACACGGAACCAAGGGTTCCTGTCATCGGCGCGGATGCGCCCGCCTCGCTGTTGGAACGGCGTCCCGATGTCGCGCAGGCGGAACGCGAGTTAGCTTCGCGTCTGGCGCAGATCGGCGTGGCGCAAGCCGCCTTTTTCCCAGCAGTCCATTTGACTGCGCGGGGCGGGTTCCTCAGTGGCGAAATCTCGGATCTATTCTTATGGGACAGCCGGACTTGGGCGCTTGGGCCGAGCATCACCTTGCCAATTTTCCAGGGGGGGCGAAACCGAGCCGCCTTAGAACGAGCCCGAGCTGCTTACGAAGAAGGCGTTGCGGTTTACCGACAAAAGGTTCTTGTGGCGTTTAAAGAGACTGAAGATAGCCTCGCGGCGCTCCGGTTTCTGCAGGACGAGGCGAGTGCACGGCGCCGGGCAGCCAATGCCGCGCGTCAAGCAGCCCGGCTTTCGCTGGAGCGTTACCGTGCGGGCGCCATCAACTTCTTGGAAGTCGTCGATTCGGAGAACGTGCGGCTGATTAACGAGCTCGCGCAAGTTCGGATTACCAACGACCAATTACTCGCCACCGTGCGGCTGATCAAAGCGCTGGGTGGTGGCTGGAAATAGGAGTTTCATGAATGGGTCACACATCTGCAGTTCGGTCCTTGCTTTAGTGGCGGCTGTCGCCTTGGCGGGCTGCTCCAAGAGTTCAGGCGGCGGAGCGCCCCCGGAGATGCCGACAGACGTCGTCATTGAAAAAGCTGCCTTGGCGCGCGTCGAAGATACGGTGGTTGCCCTTGGTACGGTGGAAGCCAACGAACGCGTGGAAGTGAAGCCGGAGGTTTCAGGATTAATTGAGTCCGTCCACTTCAAAGAGGGTGAGAGAGTTAAGAAGGGCGACGTTCTCTTTGAACTCGATTCGCGCAAAGAAACGGCGGGTCTCGCGCAGGCTGAAGCGGAGGAAAAGCTGGCGCGCGCGAATGTTTCGCGAGCGCGGACCTTGATGGGAACGAAAGCGATTTCACAGCAGGAACTGGAACAGTTGGAGAGCCAGGTCGCGGTCAAAGCTGCCCTGCAACAACTGGAAAAGGAACATCTGACGGACCGGCGGATCGTCGCTTCGTTTGATGGGGTGTTGGGACCACGGCTCATCAGCCCGGGACAATACGTGACGGCGGGAACACCGCTCGTGACCTTGGTGGATGCTTCTCGTGTCAAGGTCCGGTTTCGAATTCCCGAACGGGAGTTGGCGCAGGTGCGTCTGGGGCAGGCCGGTCGGCTGAGGGTGGGCGCTTATGTGGATCAACCGTTCAATGGGATCGTCGATCTGATCAATCCCGAAGTCGATCAGAACACGCGCACCGCCGAGGTGCGGTTGGTTGTGCCCAACGAGGAAAAACCTGCTCAAGCCCGGGATGTTCGCCCGGGTCGAATTGGTCGTCAACGTCCGTGAACAGGCGGTGGTTTTGCCGGAAGGCGCTCTGGTGCCGTCGCTGGACCATTTCTCGGTCTACGTGGTGGAAAACGGCCGTGCGAAGCTGACCCCGGTTAAGCTGGGGGTCCGGTTGCCAGGGAAGGTTGAAATCCGGCAAGGGCTGGTGGCTGACCAGGAGTTTGTCGTGAGTGGCACGCAGAAACTCGTCGATGGAATGAAGGTGACCACCCACCAGATGGTAGCCCCTGCGGAGAAACCCACCGGATAATTCCAGGGCAACCGCCTATGTCACTACCCGAAATTTGTATTCGCCGACCGGTCTTCGCGATCATGCTCAATTTGCTGATCGTGCTGTTCGGTGTCGTTGGTTATTTGCGCTTGCCCGTCCGTGAGTTGCCCGACGTGGATCCTCCGATCGTGACTGTCACCACGGTTTACCGGGGCGCGAGCTCCGAAGTCATGGAAGCGGAAGTGACGGAACGGATCGAGCAGGAGGTCAACACGATTCCAGGGATTAAAACCCTTACGTCCATTTCGCGGGATGAAGTCAGCATCATCACCGTCCGGTTCAATCTGGATCGTCAAGTGGACGTGGCTGCGCAGGATGTCCGCGATCGCATCGCACGCGCCCGGCGGCTCATGCCGGAAGATATTGAGGAGCCGGTCGTCGCCAAACAGGACGCCAATGCACAAGAGGTCATGTGGATCGCGCTCTACAGTTCTCAGCGTTCAACGCTGGAGTTGACGGAAATCGGAGAACGCCAGTTTAAGGATCGGCTCCAAACGATCCCGGGGGTCGGCGGCGTGAACTTCGGCGGAGAGAAACGACCGGCGATCCGCGTCCGGCTTGATGCCACTAAAATGGCTGCGCACGAGATCACCGCGGGAGAACTCATCCTCGCATTTCGCAACAATAGTATCGAACTGCCCTCGGGCAGTCTCGAGAATTATGAACGTGAGATGACAGTGCGCACGTTGGGAAAACTGAGCACTCCAGAACAGTTCGACAATCTGGTCGTGGCCTATCGCAACCAGGCGCCCGTTCGACTGCGAGAGATTGCTCGGGTCGAGTTGGGCGTGGAAGAGGAGCACACGGTGGCCCGGTACGACGGGCGGCCTGCGGTTGGGTTGGGGATCGTGAAACAATCAGAGGCGAATGCGGTCGATGTTGCGGAACGGGTCAAACTGGAGGTCGCAAAAATTAAGCCACTGTTGCCCAAGGATATTCAAGTGAGCGTGGCGTTTGACTCGTCCACCTATGTCCGCCGCGCGATCAAGGAAGTTCAGGAGACGATCGTCATCGCCTTCATCCTGGTGCTGCTCATCATGCTGGCTTTTCTCAGGAACTTGCGCTCGACGCTCATCCCGATGATGGCGGTCCCGGTCTCCTTGGTGGGAACATTCCTGGTTCTCAACGTCATGGGATACAGCATCAATATTCTGACGCTGCTCGCGATGGTCCTTGCTGTCGGTGTGGTGGTCGATGATGCCATCGTCGTTCTCGAGAATATTTTCCGCCATATCGAGGATGGAATGGAACCCATGGACGCGGCGCTTAAGGGCGTAAAAGAGATCACGACGGCGGTTATTGCCATTACCGTTGCGCTCGTGGCGGTTTTCCTCCCGATCGCCTTTCAATCGGGAACCACCGGTGTGCTCTTCCGCGAGTTTGCAGTCGCGACAGCTGGCGCCGTCGTGATCTCCGCGTTTGTCGCCTTGACGCTGACCCCGACCCTATGCGCCCGGATTCTACGTCACGAACCCGAAAAGCACGGCAGGATCTACCAATGGTTGGAAAACTTCTTCAGTAATTGGGAACGTCGCTATGAGAAGTCTCTTGGATGGGCGGTTCGTCGCAAAGCCATTGTTGTGATCGTAGGCGTGGTGGCCTTAGCGACAACCTTCGGGCTCTTTCGCCTGTTGCCTCGTGAGTTCCTTCCGGACGAGGATAAAGGGTACGTGTTCATGATTATGTTCGCTCCTGAAGGAGCCACGAGTGAATACACCGATCAATTTGTCCGCCAGGCAGAAAGGATCGTCAAAGAGTTTCCGGACACCCAGAGCATGTTTTCGGCGGTTGCTCTCGCGCGAGGTGCTCCGGGCGAATCGGACTTTGGCATCATGTTCGTGCAGCTAAAAGAAGGCGCGCGGCGCTCCGCGATGCAGTTGGCGCGTCCCGGCGCTCGCGACTCGATCTTTATGCGCATGCTTACAGAGATCAAAGGCGTGCAGGCGATCACCATCCTCCCGAAAGCGGCGGACTTCGGGGAGCAGTTTCAACTCGTTCTGCAAGGGCCTGATCTGGAGCGTTTGGAAAAGATTGCCAACGAAGCCCGGGCCGAACTGGGCAAGGAAGGGATTCTCGCTCAACCGCGTATCAACTTGAACTTCGAACAGCCCCAACTCGCTGTGCAACTGGATCGTGATTTGGCGTCCAGTTTGGGGATTAGCGTGCGCGAAGCGTCTGAGGCGCTGCAATTGCTTTGGGGTGGTCTCGATGTGGCGCGCTACAATCAACGGGGCAAGGAATATAAGGTCATCGCGCAACTGGAGCGATCTGGGCGATTGGTTCCCTTGAGCCTGTCAGACGTCTATGTGCGGGCCGGCAACGGTCGTCTCGTTCCGGCTTCATCCGTGTTGTTGCCTAAAGAACAAGGCTCGCCGAACGCTATTAACCGCTTCGGACGGCAGCGCGCCGTCACGATTTCCGCCCAGGTCCAGGGAGTACCGCTTGGAGTTGCCATTGACCGCACCGAGGCGATTTTGGCGCGCCTATTACCGAATGACGTTGCCTACCGCTGGGCTGGCGAGGCGGACGAAATCAAGGAAGGTTCGAAAGAATCATTGAAGGTGCTCATCCTCGCCATGCTGGTTGTCTATATGATCCTGGCAGCGCAGTTCGAGAGCTTGCGCCATCCCTTCGTCATCATGTTGGCCTTGCCTTTGGCCCTTTTTGGCGCTTTTGGTGGGCTTTGGTTTGGCGGATTCATCAACGGGCTCGCTGTGATCAAGTCTTATGCCCCGCTGGATCAACTGCCAAAACCTTTGGCGTGGCTGACGACCCATCTGCCCGAAATCCCGTCCATGACGCTCAACGTCTATAGCCTTATCGGCATTGTGCTCTTGCTCGGATTAGTCACCAAGAACTCGATTCTGCTGGTTGAGTTCGCCAATCAGCGAGTGGCCCAGGGCATGGGAGCGACGCAGGCCATGCTCGACGCGGGGCGGGTTCGTCTCCGCCCGATTCTCATGACGGCGTTCTCGACCATTATCGGCATTTTGCCCGTGGCGCTCGGCTTGGGAGAAGCGTCTGGAGGCCGTCGACCGCTCGGTGTGGCCGTCGTGTCGGGCATGTTAACCTCCACGTTCCTCACCCTATTCATTGTGCCAGTGGTCTACATTCTGGTTTCGCCACGAGCGCGCAAAGGGCCAGGTCCTGCAGCCAAGTCTCTGGCCGAGATCAAGGTGAGCTAACGTTCCGCTCGAGCCGGCCTTCAGAACTGATAGGAACGCCCTCGTCGTCAGGTTCCAAGCTCAGGGAGAAGGATTGGTCGCCCGGATTGGCAGCCGGTAGAGCAACCAATTCGAGAGCTTTTGCGCGCCGAGCCGGGCGTAAGTATCCTGGGCGCGTGTATTCCAATCCAAACAAGTCCACTCCATGCGAGCACAACCCCGGTCGTGAGCGGTTTGGATGCAGAGCTGCAGCAAGGCCGATCCAACGCCGCGCCCTCGAAACTCGGGAAGTACGAATATGTCCTCGAGGTAAAGGGTAGGGGCGGCTTCAAAACTCGAATAGGTTTCGAAGACCATGGCGTAAGCTACAGGATCCTGGCGATCCGCCCAGTAGGCCAGCCACGCTTCATAACGTGGCCGTGGACCAAATCCATGCTCGACTAAACGCGCCTGAGCGGCGGCGTCCGGGGGCGTCAGTTTCTCAAAATCCGCCAGGGCGATGATGAGTTTGATGAGCGCGGCAGCGTCCGCTTTCGCGGCGCGGCGCAGGAGGATGGGCGCTGGGACAGAAGGCGTTGACACTGGGTGAGTGTAGAATCAGGGGCGGTGTTGGTCACGGCAAACTTCTGCGTTACCTTTTCCTGTTGATTTCGTCTAGTTTGGAGGTGTGCCAGTTCGCGATTCCGGAGTGCAAGCAGCGCGCGGTGCTTTTGGCGCCGCTTGGTTATGAGTGATCTCCAATCTCTTCCGTTGTCTCGGCGCGAGTTCCTGGCGCGGTTCGGCATGGGTTTCGGCACGCTGGGGCTGGCGACCCTGCTGGCCAGGTCGGCGTCGGCCGAGGAACCGGGCCGGTCTGCGCCAGGGCCGCATTTTCCGGCACGCGCGAAGCATGTCATCCACATCTTTGCCCAAGGTGCGCCTTCTCAGGTCGACACTTGGGATCCGAAGCCCGTGTTGGCAAATTATCGAGACCGAAGTTTACCGGGGCTTCGAGGGGTAGCCATGCCATCACCATTCCAATTCCGGCCATGTGGCCAATCGGGGATTGAAGTGAGCGAAGTGTTCGCGGCGCTGCGTGAAAAGGTTGACGACATGGCCGTGATTCGGTCCATGCATACGGACGTGCCGGCCCATGATTTGGCGACCGTTTTTATGAACACCGGATCGCTCCGATCGGCGAGACCGAGTCTGGGCGCATGGAGCCTCTATGGCTTGGGGAGCGCCAATGAGAATATGCCTGGGTATATCTCGCTGCGCGCAGGAGGCGGAACTCCTCCTGGCGGACCGGTAAACTGGGGGGCATCCTTTTTGCCAGGGCAATTCCAAGCGACGAGCATCAACAGCTCCGCGACCACCTCCGATGGCCTCATTCCCAACTTGCGTAACGAGGCTTACACCCGTGAAGCCCAAAGGCGCCAATTGGACCTTGTGCGGAAGCTCAATGCTGCGGAAACCACACGGAATGATCCGAGTCTGGAGGCGCGCATTCAAGCGTTCGAGATGGCGTATCGGATGCAGATGGAAGCGACTGATGCATTTGACGTTGGGAGAGAACCTCCCAGCGTTCGAGCGCTCTACGGTGATTCAAAGCAAGGACGCCAGTTGCTCATTGCGAGGCGTCTTGTGGAACGGGGCGTGCGTTTCGTTCAGGTCTGGGCTGGTGGATGGGATCATCACCAAGATTTAGAGGAACGTCTGCCTGCGAGTGCGCGCGAGATAGACCAACCGGCCGCCGCATTACTGACCGATCTCAAGCAACGCGGTTTACTCGACCGAACCTTGGTCGTTTGGGGAGGCGAATTCGGTCGGACCGTGACTCGAGACCGAAATGGGAATGACGATCCTGGCCGAGATCATAATCACCGCGCATTTTCCGTCTGGCTTGCTGGCGGCGGTGTGCGAGGCGGGACCGTTTACGGTAAGACGGACGAATTCGGAGCGCGGGCCGTCGAGAATCCAGTCCATGTTCATGATTTACACGCAACGATATTGCACTTGCTCGGCTTCGATCATGAGCGACTGACCTATCGTTATAGCGGCCGTGACTTTCGTCTCACGGACACGGCCGGGTCGGTGGTGCAGGGAATCCTGGCGCGAGTATGAAGCGGGCCTATTGGTTAAGCCTTGGAGTCGTCGCGTTGCGCTGCGGAGCTCCGCTCACGGCCGCACCTTGGGAGAGTTCACCGGCCGCATTAGAGTTCTTCGAGACGCGCATCCGTCCGATCCTGGTAGAGCATTGCTATTCGTGCCACAGCGGCAGCCGCGGCAAGATCAAGGGCGGCTTGGAATTGGACTGGAAAGGCGGATGGGAAAAGGGCGGCGACTCCGGCCCCGTAATCGTCCCAGGGCACCCAGATCAGAGCCGGTTGGTCCGTGCTGTCCGCTACGATGATCCCGAATTGCAGATGCCACCCAATGGCCGGAGGTTGACGCCAGCGCAGGTCACTGATTTGGCCCGCTGGGTGGAGTTCGGCGCACCCGATCCTCGCCTCGCACGCGAAAAAAGCGTCGTGCACGAGGGGCCAAGGGCAGATCGGCATTGGGCGTTTCTACCCCTTTCACATCCGGACGTCCCTTCGCCAGCCCGTGCTGGGGCGCTGGTGAAGAACGAACTTGATGCATTCGTGCTGGCTCAACTCGAAGCACACGGGGTGACGCCAAATCCACCAGCGGAAAAGCGAACTCTGATCCGGCGAGCTTACTATGATCTGATTGGCTTGCCTCCTTCGTTGGAGGACGTGCAGAAGTTCATCGCCGACTCATCGCCGCAGGCGTTCGAAAAGGTCGTCGATCATTTGCTGGCTTCGCCCCATTATGGCGAACGGTGGGGACGCCATTGGTTAGACGTGGCGCGTTATTCGGATTCCAAAGGTCAATACGATCGTCGTCGAGAAAGCTCCATCTATCCTTACGCCTGGACCTACCGCGACTACGTTATCGCGGCGTTCAACCAGGACATTCCCTATGACCGTTTTGTTCTCGAACAACTGGCGGCGGATCAGTTAACCGGCGCGACC
This sequence comes from Limisphaerales bacterium, assembly GCA_044225505.1. GTDB lineage: Bacteria > Verrucomicrobiota > Verrucomicrobiia > Limisphaerales > SIBE01 > JAXMHN01. The sequence continues at coordinate 5,989 of JBGAIN010000113.1, read as the reverse complement.
AATCGCGCGACGTTGGCCGCGCTAGGTTTCCTCACTCTGGGCGATCATTTCAGCGGCAACCCGAACGATATCATCAACGACCGCATAGACGTCACAACCAAGGCTTTTCTCGGGCTCACGGTGTCCTGCGCGCGGTGTCATGACCATAAGTTCGATCCCATCCCGCAGGCGGATTACTATTCGCTGCATGGAATTTTCGCGAGCAGCGTCGAACCGCTGCTGAAACCTGAGATCTCCGACTTCACCAGCAACCCGGATTACAAGGACTATCTGGCCAAGCGTCGAGACCTGGACGCACGACTTTACGGGGTTCGCACCCAACAGCTGGCCACCGTCTATGGAGATTATCAGCGCTTAGCAGGCGTTTACCTTTTCGCCACCCGATTGCCGGAAAGCGAAAGAACTGCCTACGTGCTCAAGATGGGGGGAAGCACGAACCTGGTAAAAGCCTGGCAGCAGCTCGCCCGGGGTGGCGGCCGGCAAGCCCGGAGTGTTTTTGGCGTCTGGAATGTTCTCAGTCGTATTCCCGAGGATCGTTTCGCCCGCCAGGCGGGGCGCGCATTGCAAAACCTTGGTCGCAATCTCGATCGCCCGGAGCCGATTCATCCATTCGTGTTGGACGCTTTTAAGGACAAATCTTTCCGGACGCTTGGCGAGGTGGCTGCGATCTATGGTGTGCTCTTCTCGAGCCAGGATCCGGCCTGGCAAGCGACGATGACCGCGGTGCTCAGCGACGCGGCGTTGCGATTTCTCCCCAATCGAGAACGGGCCCGCGTTTTTGCCCTGCGCGAACAGAGCGACCGGTTGGAATTGTCGCATCCTGGGGCTCCCGCGCGCGCGCCCATCCTGGTGGACAGCCCTGTCCCTAAGAATTCGCCGATTTTCATTCGAGGTGAGTCGGAGAGCCGTGGCGCCGTGGTGCCGCGGCGCTTTTTGCAGGTGATTGGCGGACCAGAGCGGGCGCCCTTTCGAAAGGGCAGTGGTCGATTGGAGTTGGCGCAGGCTATTGCCAGCCCGACCAATCCAATGACGGCCCGTGTTTGGGTGAACCGAATCTGGTTGCACCACTTTGGCGAGGGCTTGGTCAGCACGCCGGACGATTTTGGGATGCAAACGGAAGATCCGGTGCATCTGGACCTTTTGGACTATCTGGCCGCTCGGTTCATGAGGGAGGGGTGGTCTACGAAGCGACTGCACAAACTCATCATGCTCTCCGCTGTTTATCAACGCAGCAGCGAAGTCCTTGCACCTGCGGCCTCCCAAGACCCTGCCAACCGTTGGCTCTGGCGAGCGAATGTACGGCGATTGGAGTTCGAGCCATTGCGAGATTCGATCTTCTGTTTCGGAGGGAACTTGGATCTAACCGTAGGTGGGCATGCCGTCGACCTCAGTCAGGGGCGGCGCCCGTCGCGCCGTCTCCGCGGTCGGATCCCGAAAGGAGCTGAGTCACACTTACTGGCGTCCAAATCGCGTCGAGCTGTTTACGGATTCATCGATCGCGCGGACCCTCTCGAGGATCTAAATACGTTTGACTTTGCCAGTCCGGACTCCCCTATCGGCCGAAGGCACGAGACGACGGTGCCGCAGCAAGCTCTCTATCTGATGAATAGCGCGGTCGTGCTGGACCAGGTCCGCTCCATTGTCGAAGGTGAGCGATTTCGTGCTGAAAGATCCGATGAAGCGCGGATTCGATACCTCTATGAGCTCTTTTACCAGCGTGAGCCAACGACTGAGGAAACCAGGCTGGGATTGGCGTTTGTCCGTGAGGTCAAGGTGCGCGAGGCAACTGGTGACCGGAGCCTACCGAACCAAGCCGGGGCCTTCGAAGAGGTTCGCTCCCGAACTGCGCGCGCGGGCGCGTGGCAGCAATATGGGCACGGGTTACTTCTCGCGAATGAAGCGGCTTACCTTCGTTGACGGCTCCTCAGAGGGCGAGGGAAGTCTATTGACCGGGTATTGTCCTTAGCGCGGCCCTGAAAAGGTTCGGCCAGAATCGACAAGCTCAACGCAAACCAGCGCGTGCCTTGGCCATGGCGAACTGCTGCAGGAGAAGTCCGCGATCTGCGGCCCGGTATTGGTCCGGCAAGTAACGCGTATCGGAACACGCCAGCACTGCGGCTAGCTCCTGCAACGTCAGGAGATTAGGATCGAGCGGGTCAATAAATGATCGCACTGCCTCTTGGATATCTTCCAATTGCACGTCCTGATCGCGTTGCGCCAAGACCGCTCTTTCCTTCGCTCGAATGACAATCGCTTCGACATCGCTGCCCGTCAGCGGGCGTGGTCCTAATTCCGTTCGGACAAAAGCTTGGATAGCGTCGCTCAACTCAATCTTCTTGGCGCGAGCGATGGTGGAGAATAGCTCAATGACATCGTCGGGACCTTGGGCAGGGAACAACGGAACGCACAGTCCAAAGCGCCCTTGGCGTTTCATATCAATCGCCAGGAGGTCTGGACGTGATGTCATCGCTATCCACAGTTCCCGACCACGCAACGTCGAATCTCCAATGTGTGCCGCGAACGCGGCAAAAACTCGGCCAGACACGCCGCTATCGCCGTCGGCCTCGCGCGTGCCAAAGACGGCGTCGGCCTCGTCGACCACAACAATGACCGGACCGAGCGCGCGGATGGTCATCAGGATCCGGGTCTGTTGACGTTCCGTATCGCCGACCCACTTCGAACGGAAATCGCCCATTTCCAGAACGGGCAGACCACACTCGCTGGCAAAGCAATCGACCAGAAACGATTTTCCCACACCGACTCGGCCCGGCAGCAGAACGCCTCTTTCGAGAACGTCCGTCTTATTGTTCTTAATCAACCACGCCAATTCTCGGAGCTTGGCTTTGGCGGCGCGATGCGTGGCCACCCGGTCCAGGCTCGTCCCAGGTTTGGGATCCTTGAAGCGCACGAGTCCCTGGCAAAACTCTTCGATGAGACGCTTCTTGCCCGCGGCGACCTGTTCAAAGCTGACGCGGATGCCGTTGCGGACTGCTTCCGAAAGCAGGTGCTGAATGCGTAGGAGGCTCAATCCGGCCGTGCGAACGGCGAGTTCAGGCAACGGCAGATCGCTCCACTCCTTAAGCTCACGCTTGCCCGCGAGGGCTTCGACCCAACCCGACTCGAGAAAGGCCATCCGTTCGTCGGCGTTCGGCAATTCAATCTTGAGTTGCGCAATGTGCGGGTTCTGGAGGAGATCCGGATGCAGGTCGCCCGCCGTTTCGGTGACGAGCAGAACGCCCACGTCCGTTTGCCGCATCTCCGGGGAAGACGCCCATTTGAGCAAGCTGACCAAGGCGATCCGCTCGTCCACGCTCATGCTCGCTTCTTCGCAGGCCGGGACGATTTTCTCCGGAAAGTCGATGATAAGCGTCACGCCGCGCCGATCCCCTTTTTCGTCCGCGGCACGCAGGAAGAACCGGCGTAGCAGCGGGACCAGGCGGTTAAACTCACGAGGCGGACCTTGTTGATGGAAATTGGTATTTTCGACCTGGTCGAAAAGCTCGAGCCATTCGAAGAAGCGCTTCTGCATCCCGGCGGAGCCGAAGGAAAGTCCGTCGCCGATATCGTAGAATAACAGGAATGAACGCTCAGCGAAAATGCGCCTGGCGAGATAGGCTTTTAGTGGGACATACTGGACACCATCAGCTTCTTGAGTCGGGAAAACGTCAAAGATATTTCCTTGCAAGAGAAAGAGCGAATAAGCTTCGCTGTTCCATCGCCGCGCCAGATCCAGCGCCCAACCTTGGAGCGGTAGCCTCTCCCGGTTGGCCGCACGCGATTTCGAAGGAACGGGATCCGTGGTAGAGGAGGGCGACGGCGCGGCCATGAGTTAGTTTCTTTCCTTGACGGTTCGTCGATCGATTCGAGGGGGGATAGGCATCGACGGTGCAGCGACCGGCGCGGTGCCGTAGCCGATCCGGAAGTCGGTGGAAGGCATATCGCCGACGAGGTCCTTGAACTCATCCATCTCTGAAATCCATTTATTGGTTTGGTCCAAGTGCTCCACCGTGGCGTCAATGCGAGCGGTGAGAGTCTCCGCGTTCTTAGCCGCTACTGCGTCCGCTCGAACAAGCTTGATTTGTTCTACCAGGCGTTCTTGTTCGGAACGCACTAAGGCCAGGTTATCGCCCGCGGTGTTGACTCGTTCGACGCGCTTGCGCAGGACGCCCAACCGCTCCATGCGGGAACTCAATAGTCGTTGCTTTGAATCCAAGGTCGCGCTGGGGCCCTTGGCTTTGAGCGCTTCAATTTCCTGGGAGAGCAAATTGACTTCTCCCTCCGCTTCTTGCACGACCAACGGGAGATCTTCGCGCCTTTCTGTTTCGAGGAACCGCTCGAGGGATTCTTCAATCCCGAGGAGCCGAAGGTAGGTCCACATCAATTCGTCGAGCTTGCGCAAGCGCGGATCCGTCGCTGGCTCTGAGTTCGACATTTGGCCTTCGGTAGTCGCGGACTCGATGTCCCGGCAGACCGTCGCGAGTTCCATGTAACGGGTTCGCCGGCTGGAAGTGAGGGCCGACAGGAGCGTTTCACGACGCTTTAAGAAGTCTTCCACCTGGGCCAAGGCTGCAGCACGACGTTCGGAGTCGCCGCGACGTTGGACCCAGTTCTTGAACAGCGGCATGTCGGGCATGTAAATCCAGCCAAGGGCATACGCGGTGGCGCCAGCGATAAGCGGCAAAGGACTGGCCAGGAGAAAACCGGCGCCCAGCGTGAGGAGCCCAAGCCAAATATGGTGTGGGCTCTTCAAGAATTCCGCATGATATTTAGGCTGCTGCTCGTCCATGCGACTTGGTTGATCCTACTGGACCCCGCCACGTTTAGCAATGCGCGCAGTCCGGAACCTGCTAGTCACTACGCTTGGTTCAGTGGCGGTTGGTTCGTTAACGCCCCGGCCCGGAACGGTCTGTTAAGCTACCGGACGCTGGAGCATCGGTTTCCAGGCGTCGCAAAAGCTCCCGGGTTGCATCGGCAAACCACTTTTTCTGGCGCCAGGCTTCGGGCGGTTCATCCGGACGAGGGATTGGCAAGATCTCGACCAGTCGCCCTGGGCCAGCGGCCATGCGAAAGATTCGATCCCCCAAATAAACGGCCTCCTCAACCGAATGGGTGACCAGGAAGACCGTACCTTGCTGCTCATTCCAAAGTTGAATCAAGAGCTCCTGCATGCGCAGGCGAATGCGCGGGTCCAGCGCGCCAAACGGTTCGTCCATGAGCAAGATGCGTGGGCCCAGAATCAACGTCGCAGCAATCGCGACCCGCTGCTGCATTCCGCCGGAAAGTTCTGACGGGTACTTATCTTCGGAGGATTCGAGGCCGACCTTCTTGACCCAGTCTCGAGCGCGGTCGCGACGCTCTTTGCGCGAGACACCACGAAGTTTTAACCCAAAGGCGACATTGTCCAAGACCGTAAGGTGCGGGAGTAAGGAGTACTTTTGGTCGACCAAGCCGCGATCCGCTCCGGGACCCACAATCGGCCGGCCGCACACAAGCGTTTCGCCCGAGCTTGCCGGAAAGTGAGGCCGAAGTCCGGCGAGGATACGCAAGACGGTCGATTTGCCGCAGCCGGACGGGCCGACGATCGAGATGAGCTCGCCTTTTCCCGGAAGATCCTCAATCGCAAACGAGACGTCTTCGATCGCCACCCGGTCGCCGAACCGTTTGGTGACGTTGCGGAAAACGGCGACGTCGGGCGCCTGTTGCGGCACAGCCGTTGCCACGGCCGATTTCTCGGGGGTTGAGGCCGGTGCGGTCGGTTGAGGTGTTGCAGGAGACGGAGCATCCATGGTCAGGACGAGTGGCGGTAAGGGAAAAGGATGCGTCCGACGAGGCGCCAGGCTTGATCGCAGGCGATCGCAATCACGACGATCACAATGATAATGGCAAAGATAGCCGCGGTATGTCCGCGCCGTTCGGAGATCGAGATCAGGTAGCCTAAACCTTGTTCGGCATTGACCACTTCGGCCAGAATGATCCAGCCCCTTCCGAC